>NZ_JASBQE010000164.1 GCF_029960785.1 Polyangium sp. 15x6 | reverse complement strand
CCGCGCCGCCGGGCGCGGCCGGAGCCGCAGCGGCGGGCGCGCCCGCGCCGGGCGGCGGGGCGAGCTGCGGGCGCGCGCCGGGCGTCTTGAGGACGGGTGCGCCGCGCGGCGGACCATTCTGCGCGGACGCGATCGCCGGTGCGGAGGCGCAGAGCAGCGCTGCGAAACCGAAGCCAAACCTTCCCAGGCGGGAGTTTCTGTAAGGCGTGTTCATGATCCTCGAATTCGATTCGGTCATTCGCTACGGAAGACTTCAGGGCGTGGCTTCGGCGGGCGGTTCGGCCGGGGCGGCCGGTTTGTTCCGCTTCGGGCGCGGGAGCTTGCTGCTCGGTTTGCCCGGCGTCGCCGCGGCGATCTCGGCCGGTTTGTCCGAGCTATCCTCGCTCGCCTCGCTGGATTCGCCCCGGGCGGGCAAAACCGATTTCGCGATCGTGACGACGAGCAGGCTCGCGAGGGCGACGAAGCCGATCGAGCCCACGACGAACGTGCCCACGTAGAGCAGCGTTCGCTGGAGCAGGCTCCCCTCGTTGAATGCAGGCAGCTTGAGCTTGGCCATCCCTCGGTCTCCCGTCTCGATGCCGTTCGTCGCGGAACCGTTCGTCCCGGTCACTTGATGTTGAAATCGATCGTCATCGGCTTGCCGCGCCGATTGACGCTCACCTGGAGCTTGTCCGCGCTGCGGAGCCTCGCGTAGGCCTCGAGCGCCTTCTGCGGGTCGCTCATCTCGAAGCCATTGATGGACTGGAGGCGGTCGCCATTCTCGAGGCCGAGTGTACCGAGCAGCGATTCCGGGCGCACGCCGAAGAGCCGGATCCCGACGACCTTGTCGCCCTCCTTTTCGGGTACGATGCGCGCCGACCGCATGAGCTCCGCCTGGTTCTCCAGGATCTGGTCGACGACCGAGCGCTCGACGTCGAATTGATTCTCGCTGACCTTGTGAATCTTGTCCGCGATCTCCTTCGGGACGGCCTTTCCTTTGCCCTTCGGCTTCGGCGCATCCGTGCTCGGCGCAGGCGAGGCGGACGCGAGCTTCTTCGGCGGCTCGCCGTGCACCTGCATCTGGCACCGCGAGCTGCCGCTCGTGAGCCACACGCGATCCCAGCCGATCCAGAAGACCTGATGGCCCGAGACGTCGTCGCCGCGCCGGCGGAGCTGCGCTTTGCCGTCCGAGCCCGCGATGGCCGCGAACGACCAATCGGGATCCTCCGATTGCGTGATCAAAAGGACCTTGCCGACGTCGCAGACGGGATCGTTATAGGGATCGCTGCTATCGGGCGCCGGCGCCTCGGGGGCGCTCGGGAGATCGAGGGGCTTGCCGTCGAGAGGGCCCGTGATGGAGTCGAACGGGTTGCGGCTCAGGATCGGCCCGGCGTTGACGGTGCGCTCCTGTCCGGAGCTCGTGTGCGACGCGCCACCCTTGGGCGGCGGCGGCGGCGGCGGCATCGACGACGGATCGAGCAGCACGCTGCCGGCGACGAGCTCGCCCATTCCGGACGCCTGGAAATAGGCGGCGGAGGCGATCAAGAGGCAGATGACCGCGGGAAAGTAGCGCTTCAGGATCGCGTCGAGTCCCATGAGCCCAGCTCCGTACTAGCGAGAGACGTGCCAGCCCCGACCTTAGCGCTTCCCGCGCCTTTTTTCGCGCGGGAAGGCCACGATCGACAAGGTGGCGAAGGGGGGAGGGTGGGGGCGGCGAGGATTGCCAAAGTGACAATCGGATTTTCAAGCGCCGGGGTAGCCCCGGTCTTCCCGGTGATCAACCCTCGATCTCTCCGAGCTTGCGATAGATCGTGCGGGTGGAGATCCCGAGGAGCTGGGCGGCGACGGATTTGTCGCCATGGGCGTACCGGAGGGTCTCCCGGATGAGCCGGCGTTCGACCTCGTCGAGCGGGGTCCCGACCGAGAACGTGATCGTCTCGGGGGCCGCGGCGAGGCTCTCGCGGATCGACTCGGGTAGGTCCTCGACGGACAATTTCTCGCCGCGGCAGAGGACGGCGGCGCGCTCGATCACGTTTTCCAGCTCGCGGACGTTGCCGGGGAACGAGTAGTCGAGCAGGCGCGCGATGACCTCGCGCGGGGCTTCGAGGCGGCCGCGATTGTTCTTCGCGCAGTAGACGCCGAGAAAATGGTCGACGAGCAGGGGGATGTCCTCGCGGCGCGCCCGGAGCGGAGGGACGGTGATCGCGATGACGTTCAGACGATAAAAGAGGTCCTCGCGGAAGCGGCCGGCTGCGATCTCGGCGCGAAGGTCCTTGTTGGTGGCGGCGACGATTCGAACGTCGGCGCGGACGGTATCGCCGCCGATGGGCTCGTATTCGTTTTCCTGCAGGACGCGCAGGAGCTTGACCTGAACGGATGGAGTGAGCTCGCCGATCTCGTCGAGGAAGAGGGTGCCGCCCGCCGCTTTGGCAAATCGGCCCTCGCGGCGCGCGAAAGCGCCGGTGAAGGCGCCGCGCTCGTGGCCAAAAAGCTCGGCTTCGAGGATGGTTTCGGGGATCGCCGAGCAGTTGACCGCGACGAAAGGCCCGTGGCGGCGTGCGCTGTGATCGTGGATGTAACGAGCGACGAGCTCCTTGCCGGTGCCACTTTCGCCGAGGACGAGCACGGTGGCGGAGGAGGGCGCGGCCTGCGTGGCGACGTCGAGGACGCGGCGAAGCGCAGGGCTCGAGCCGATGATCTCGCGCTTCGTGAGGAGCTTCAGTTCCTGGCGGAGGGAGCGGTTTTCGGCGACGAGGGAGCGGCGCTCCGCGGCTTTGCGGACGCTTTTGATGATCGTCATCCGCTTGAGGGGCTTTTCGACGAAGTCGTAGGCGCCCTCGCGCATGGCCTGGACGGCCGTTTCGACAGTGCCGTACGCCGTCATGAGGACGACCTCGGTGTCGGGGGCGAGCTGCTTGATCGCGCGGAGGAGCTCGATGCCGCTGGTGCCGGGCATCATGAGGTCGGTGAGGACGACCTCGACGCGGTGGCCGCGGAGCACGTCGAGCGCAGCGCGGGCCGAGGACGCGGTGAGGACGCGCATGCCGTCGCGCTGGAAAATCTTCTCGATGGAAGCAAGGTTACTGGGCTCGTCGTCCACCACGAGCACGGTGGGCGCGTCGGCCCCCGCCTTCGCCTCGGGAGGCGCGGGCGTCGAAGATCCTGACAGCTCGTCAACCATGTCGACAACATGTCACACCGTGAGGCACGGTGTCCACGTTGTCTGACGGTTCGTCAACTTGGCAAAGGTGAGGTGGTTGGGATCACGAAAAAGGACGAGATGCGCCGCTGCCAGGATGTCCCGTTGCCAGGGTGTCAGCGGATCAACTTCGAGAGTTTTTTGAACGAGTCCGTCCCAGCGCGCCCGAGCCAGTCGAAGACGACGGTCTCCATCGTGGTGATCGTGGCGCCGGCGGCGCGGCAGAGTTCGAGGCCGATGGCGCGGTGATCGTCACGGCGCGAAACGACGCCGTCGGCGACGACGTGCACGTTGGTGCCACGCGTGGCGAGCTCGCGCACGGTCTGCATCACGCAGACATGCGTCTCCATGCCGAGGACGATCGCGCTGCGCGGCGCGCCGATCGAGGCCCACGCGCGCTCGAAGCCACGTTCGTCACACGCGGAGAAGTCGAGCTTCTCGACGACGGGCGCGCCGAGGGCGCGGAGCTTGTCGCCGATCGGCGCGATCGTGTGGCCGAGGCCCGCGGGGTACTGCTCGGTGGCGAGCACGCGCGCGCCGAGCAAGCCCGCGGCTTCGAGGAGCACGGTGGCGGCGCGGACGAGGTCCTTCATGCGGTCCTCGGGCATCGCCGCGGCGAGTTTGTCCTGCACGTCGACGACGAGCACCACGCTCACCTTGGGATCGAGCCGTCGCATCGTTTGTCCTCCAACGAGTACCGAGAGCAGTCAGCGAGAGAGCCGGAAGCTCCTCAAGAATTTGACGAGGTCGCTGCGAGCGTCGAAGCGCAGGAGCGCGCGAGCGACGACGGCGCCTTGCTCGTCCTTGATGGCGCCGGGGAGCACGGTCATCGATTCGAGGAGCTCCCGCGCGGAGACGTCTTTCTGGCCCTCGAAGACGTACGGTTTGTCGTCGTCGCCCCGGAAGCGGAAGGCGTAGGGGAGCGTGCCCGTGCGGAGGAGGTCCATGCCGAGGGTGCCGCGGAGGTAGCGGTGATCCGCGAGGCCCGGGGCGTCGATGGCGCCCTCGATCTCGACCTCGGGGCGGCGGAGGAAGCGGAGGAGCGGAGCGCTGCGAGCGCGGATCGTGAACGCGAGAGGTCGCTCTTGGTGAGGCTCGTCCACGCGGTGGTAGCTGCCCGCCATCGTCTCGCGGAACTCGAAGCCACTCACGGCTCGCCGCCCTCCGCGGGCTTGGGCTTGGGAGCCGGGGGTTCGGGGGCAGAGCTCGGCTTGTCCGAGCGGAGCCCCCGAGCGTCGACGGGCAGGGGAGGGGCGGCGGTCTTCTCGTCGAAATCGTTGGAGGGCAAAAGGAGTCGCTCGACGCGGGTTCCGTTCGCGAGCGATTCGACGATCTCGGGGACGTCCTCCATGGTGACGCGGCCGTAGAAGTAGCCGTCGGGCTCGACGGCGATCGCCGGGCCGGCCCAGCAGACGTCGAGGCAACTCGCCGTGCAGGCGCGCACCTCGGTCTTCGCGAGGCCACGGTCCTTGAGCGCGTCCTTGAGTGCGGCGTGGATCTCGACGGCGCCGCGCTGCGCGCACGAGCCTTTGGGGGTGCCGTCGGGGCGGCGGTTCACGCAGACGAAGAGGTAACGCTTGCGCTGAGGCACGCCGCGAGCCTTACGCCGGGGCTCGCGGCGGTCAAGTCAGGGGGGCGCGACGGAGACGGAGAGGCCGTAGTAGCTCGGATCCGAGGCGCGGCCGCCC
Source organism: Polyangium sp. 15x6 (assembly GCF_029960785.1). Lineage (GTDB taxonomy): Bacteria > Myxococcota_A > Polyangia > Polyangiales > Polyangiaceae > Polyangium. The sequence goes on along the minus strand of NZ_JASBQE010000164.1, from coordinate 13,049 downwards.
GCCGTGACGCGCACGTAGTACGTGCCGGCCGCGACGTTCTCCGCCTTGGCGAGCGAGCAGTAGCCGAGGGCGTCGTCGTTCGTGACGAGCTCTTTGCCCGTGGCGTCGAAGATCGTGACGATCGTGTCGAGCGTGCTCATCGCGCAGCCGCCGAGGCCGGCGTCGCCCGTCTGCGCGGTGATCGCGGAGCCGTCCGCCGCGACCTGGACGGAGACGTAGTCGGCGTCCATGACGGGCGAGAGGATCGCCTGCCAGCCGCTCGTATAGGTGTTCGCCTGGGCGATCGTGTCGTTCGGCTCGGTCTCGTGGATCTCGAGTTTGCAGGTCGGGCTGCATCCGTCACCCGCGGTGGTGCCGCCGTCGTCACACTGCTCGCCGGGCGTGCGCACGCCGTCGCCGCAGGTGTTGGTGATGGCGTCGATCACGAGGCGGTAGTGGAACGTGGGGGTCGGGGCGTCGGGCGCGGCCGTGACGCGCGCGTAGTAGAGGCCCGGATCGACGAGCGAGAGCGTGGCGCGCGAGCAGTAGCCCTCGCCCGCGTCGTCGTCGCTCGCGAGCACGGTGGCGCCGTTCGAGCCGAGGATCTCGACGAAGGTGTCGAGCTTCGACGCCGCACACGCGCCGTCGCCCGGGTCGCGGGTCTCGACGACGAGGCTCGCGGCCGTGGGCAGATCGAACGAGAAGACGTCGACGTCGCCGGCCGGCGCGATCTCGGCGCCCCACGGCGAGCTCCACGCGTTCGCCTGCGCGGGCGTGGCGTTCGGCTCGGTCTCGCTCGTGACGAGCTTGCAGTTCGCGTCGCAGAGGTCGGCGCCGCCGGGGTTGCCGTCGTCGCACTCCTCGCCGATCTCGGGGTTCAGGTTGCCGTCGCCGCAGACGGGATCGGGAGGGCTGCCGCCCGTGCCGCCTTGCCCGCCGATGCCGCCTACGCCGCCTTGTCCACCCGCGCCGCCCGCGCCGCCTTGCCCGCCCGCGCCGCCTTGTCCTCCGCTGCCGGAGCTCGACGAGGTGGTGGTCGGGCGCGGCGGCAGCTCGTCCTCGCCGCACGCGACGAGCGCGAGGCCAAAGAGCACGGCGAGGGGCCAGAGCGGCGAGGTCATTCGCTGTCGACGCACGAGTAGGTGATCTCCCAGCCGTTGAGGGTCGGCGCGGCGCCCTTGTTGGTGGTCGGGTTGAAGGTGACGGAGAACTCGAGGAACGACTGCCGCGCGCCGGGCAAGCCGAGCTTCGTGTACACGTCGACCGGGCAAGGCGCGGGGCCGGCCATGGTGCAGAGCTGCGTGTCGGCGGGCGAAGCCTTGGCCGTCGCGAGCGTGGTGAACGCGCCGGAGAGCGCGGCTGCAGTGTCCGCGGTGCGCGCGGCGAAGACGAGGTTCGAGTCGCCGGGCGTGACGCTGTCGTAGGCGAAGTAGCCCCACTGCACCTTGGTGCCCGTGGGGCAGGTGGCCTCGTAGACGTGCTTGAACGTCTCGGCGGTGTACGCGCCGGGGCAACCGAGCTCGACGTCGATCGTGGCGCCGGCCGAGTTCAGCACGGTCTGGCACGTGGTCGGGCAGAGGAAGATCTTGTTCGGGTTCTGGAGGTTGTCGTAGTACCAGCCGTTGCCGCACGCGGCCTGGCTCGCGACCTTGGCGAAGGTCACGGCGTTGCCGGAGGTGGGCGTGAACGTGACCGTCGCGTTCGACGGATCGAAGAGGCCCGCGTTCGGCAGATCGAACTCGCACGCGACGACGTCGCCTTTGATCTCGAGCAGCGCCGAGAGCATCTGCTGCTGCGCGTCGCCCTGATCGGTGACGAAGAACGCGTTGGCCGTGCCGCCCTTCTGCGCGATGAGGTTCATCAAGGCGACGTTCGCGTCCTGGATGCCAATCGCGTACGTGAGCACGCCGGCGTTGGTGAACGCGTCCTCGGCGTAGCCTGCGATCGTGTTCGAGTCGCTGCCGCAGGAGTTCGGGTAGCCGTCGGTGACGAACACGACGACGGTCTGCTGGTTCGGGTTCGCCTGCTGATAGGCCTTGGCCCACTTCTCGGCGCCGGCGAGCGCGGGCAAGAGCGGCGTGTCGGCGGCGGGCAGGGTGTTGTTGATCTCGTTGAGGAGCTTCTGCTCTTGCGTGTCGGTGGGCGCAGACGCGGTCGTGAGCTTGGCGAGCGGGACGAGCGGGACCGCGCACGCGTCGATGCTGCAGTTCGTGTCGTCGCAGCCCGTGACGGGCTTGAAGTGCTCCCAGAAGCGCAGCGCGACGCCGATGCCGGCGGACGCGGGATCCGAGAAGAACGCCTTGAGCGCGCCGGTGGTCTTTCCCCACCGGTCGTTCGTGGTCATCGAGCCCGAGCGGTCGAACTGGACGAACATGTTCACGGGGCGGATGGTCCGGCTCGTGACGGAGGAGCAATCGGGCGCCTCGCAGGCGTTGCCGCCGCTCGCGAGCGACCAGTTGTTCTCGCAGAAGCACTCCGTGATGTAGGGGTTCGCCGCCGTCTTCTTCGGCGGATTGATCATGATCTCGCGGTTGCCGTTGCCGATGCCGCAGGCGTTCGCGTCGACGTTGATGCACTGGCCGGGCGGGATGATCTGCTGCGTGAGGCACTCCATCATGCCGGGGTGCGTCTGGTCGGGCGCGCACTTCGGGTACTGCTGCGAGTTCGCAGGGAAGTGGACGAGGCGGATGCCCGCGGGGGCCGGGGTTTTTCCGTGGTTGCAGACGGGGACGACGCCGCTGCACGGGACGCCGACGGAGAGGTCGATCCCGGGGCATTTCGGGTCGGTCTCGCCGGGCAGCCACGGCGTGCACGCGCCCTTCGCGGGGCAGCTCTCGTTGCAGAGCGTCTTGACCTTGTCGACGCAGAGGTTGTCCCACTTCGTCGTGCAGCAGGAGGGGCTCGCCTGGCAGATCGTGGCGACGCACGAGTCACAAGCGGCGCTGAGCGCGGAGCCCGAGTAGCACTTGTCGTGCGCGCAGGGCGGGTCGGCTTCGCACTCGGCGCCGCAGAGGCTGTAGACCTTGTCGACGCAGCTCGGCGTCCAGCTCCCCTGCACCGCGGCGCAGTTCTTCGAGCAGGCGGTGCCGAAGGCGTCCACGCAAGCCTGCGTCCACGTGCCGGTGCAGCAGCTCGGGTTGGCCGTGCAGACGGTGTTCACGCAGGTGCTGCAGGTCTTCTTCAAGCCGACGCCCGTGACGCACGGGTCGTGCGCGCAGGTGCCGCTGTACGGGGTGAGGCAGCAGGTCGGATCCGCGGTGCAGATCGTCTTCACGCACGGATCACAGTCGGGGTAGAGCCCGTCGCCGACAGCGCACTTGTGGTGCGAGCACGTGTTCGAGGACGGGCTCTCGCACTGCATGTTGAACTGGCAGTCGCTCGCCTGCGCGCACGGCTCCTTCAGGCCCTTGTTCACGAGGCCGTTCGGGAAATCGCTGAGGTCGCCGTTCTGCCAGTTGTAGACGCTGCCCCCCGCGTCGGGCGTGAGGCCGGCGTCGGGCTGCTCGTCGAAGACCTGGCACGAAGGATCGCAGGGGTTGTTGGCGCACGGGCCGGAGACGTGGCTCAGGATGATGATGCCGCCCTGGCCGTCGTCGGGGCGCGCGGAGGTCTCGCGGATCTTCGCCTTCGGCGGCGCGGCGCGAGAGGAGATGGTGCCCTCGGCGCAGGGGGCCCACGTTCCCTCGACGCACGGCTGCGTGCCGTCGAGGCAGGTGAGGATCCCGTTTTGCTCGCCGATCGTGACGTGGCACTCGCGTACCTGACCATCCACGCAGGGCCCCGCGCTCGTCCCGGCGCCGGTCCCGCCGCCGCCGCCGTTGCCGCCGCTGCCCCCCTCGGGAGGACGCGTCTCGAGCGGGCCCTCGGCCGAGCACGCGGCGAAGACCACGCCCAGAGGCGCGAGGACCAGCATCACGAGGGCGAAGGTCGATCGGAGAGCCGCGCGGGATCCCGCGCCGGACGAGCCATTCTTCTCGAGCGTCCCTGTCGATCTGCCCGACGCACGCGCCATGGGTCGAAACCTCCGGTGGATCCTTCGCAACAAGGAAAGACTGCAGGATCCGAGGCGAAAGAAGCAAGCAACGTGCCCCGAACGGTCGGCCGGTGCCCACGCGAAGGGCCAGGCGCGGAGGCGAAATGCGCGTGGGTGGCTTCGCAGTCGAGGGGCCTGGTAACGGCGTCTACCGGGGAAAAAGTTGCGCGGGCCGCAACCGTTTCACAATCGGCGTACGCGGTCCCTGGGCGCGGGTGGGGAAGGGGAGTCGCCTCGAAAAACGAGCTTGTCGAGGCACGGGTCCACGCGCATGCTCGGCGCGGGCGCAGGCCCTTCCCGGCCCGAGGTTGCGGCCGGTTCCCGATGGCCCTGGCTCGCAGGATCGGGGAAAGCTCCAAGGACCGTGCACGCCCACTCCATCGCCGGATTCTTGAGCGCTTGGGTGGTCGCGTACGTCGCGATCGCCACGTTCTGCTTCATCGCGCGGCGGAAGGAGCGGCTCCGGGGCCGCGAGGTCGACTTCGTCCTGTTCGGGTTCCTCTGCCTCGCGCTGTCGGTGCACACGGCGGGCGTGGCGGCGCTGCACGTGATGCGGGACGCGGCCTTCGTGCGCGGCGCGCTGCTCGCGTCGGACGTGGGGCGCCTGCTCGCGGCGGCGGTGCTCGCGCACGTGGTCGCGCAGCTCTCGCAGGTGCGGCTCACCCCGCGGGTGCTCTTCGCGATCTACGGCGCGGCGGCGCTGCTCGGCGTCGCGAGCGTGGTGGAGCACGTGCGGCAGTTCGACACCGTGGCCGAAGCGCCGGTGACGCTGCTCGGGCTCTCGGTCGTGGAGGTGACGACGCCGGCGCATCCGCTCGCGGCGGTGGTGTCGGTCGGCTCGTTCGCGGCGGCGATCTTCGGGGCGACGGTGTTCGTGCGGAGCGCGCTGCGCGGGCGGGCAGATCTGCTGCCGTCCTTGTGGGGCGCGCTCGCGCTCGTCGTGAGCACGGGCTACGACGGGTTTTACGCGGTGCTCGGGCAAGGCAAGCCGCTCACGAGCCCGTACGGATACGCGGCGTTCGTGATGGGCGTCGTGATGTCGCTCCTGTCGCGGTACGTGGCGCTGCGGCAAAGGCTGGAGGAGCGCGCGTCGGAGCTGAAGCAGAGGTCGGCGGAGATCGCGCGGGCCTACGAGGATCTGCGCGCGGCGCAGGCGGAGATCGTGCGCAAGGAGCAGCTCGCAGCCGTGGGAGAGCTGTCGGCGGTGATCGCGCACGAGGTGCGCAATCCCTTGGCGATCATCACGACCGCGGTGGCGACGCTCCGGCGTGAAGGGCTCGGCGAGGACGATCGGCAGACGCTGCTCGGGATCCTCGACGAGGAGGCGTCGCGGTTGAACCGTCTCGTCGGGGATCTCCTGCGGTACGCGCGGCCGGTGCGCTGCGAGCGTCAGCTCGTGTCGCCGCGCGAGATCGTGGAGCGCGCGCTCGCGCTGTCGCAGAACCAGACGAGCGTGAAGGTGACGCTCGTCGAGCCGGAGCCGCTCGAGCGGATCCACGCCGATCCGATGCTGCTCCGGCAGGTGTTCGAGAACATCGTGACGAACGCGCTGCAAGCGATGCCGACTGGCGGATCCTTGACGGTGACGCTCGTGCCGCACGCGGAGAGCGGCGCGAGCGGGGTCGAGGTGCGCATCGCGGACACGGGCGAGGGGATGGACACGTCGGTGCGAGATCGCGCGCTCGATCCGTTCTTCACGACGCGCGCGGCGGGGACGGGGCTCGGCCTCGCGATCGTGGCGCGGATCGTGGACGCGCACGGCGGGCGGCTGTCGATCCAGAGCGACGTGGGCGCGGGGACGGAGGTGCGGATCTTCTTGCCGCAGCAGGGCGAGCCTCCGCCGGGGCGGAGATCGGTGCCGCCGGAGATCAACCGTACGAGCTCGCTTCCACCGATGCCGGTGGAGGTGCGGCGCGCGTTCGCGGGGAGGAAGGCGTGACGAGAGGCGTAGATCAAAGGGCACAGCGGCGCGCGGAGATCGTGCGCGCGGACAAGCGGTACGTGTGGCACCCGTACACGCCGATGCAGCGGTACATCGACGAGGTGGATCCGCTGGTCGTCGAGCGGGCTTCGGGCGCGCGGTTCTTCGACGTGGATGGGCGGAGCTACCTCGACGCGAACTCGAGCTGGTGGGTCGCGACGCTGGGGCACAACCACCCGCGGCTCGTGGCGGCGCTCGCGCGTCAGGCCGAGAAGCTCTGCCACGTGTCGCTCGCAGGCGTGACGCACGAGGGCGCGGCGGTGCTCGGCGAGGAGATCGTGGCGATCGCACCGCCTGGGCTCGGAAAAGTGTTCTACAGCGACGACGGCTCGACGGCAGTGGAGGTCGCGCTGAAGCTCGCGCTGCAGATGTGGCACAACGAAGGGCGGCCCGAGCGGCGGAGGTTCGTGGCGCTCGACGGCGCGTTCCACGGCGAGACGATCGGCGCGACGAGCCTCGGGGGCGTGGAGGTGTTTCGCAAGCCGTTCGCGGGCGTGCTCATGGAGTGCATCCACGTGCCGCCGCCCGAGGGCGATACGCCGGCGGACGCGGGCTACGCGCGGGCGTTCGAGGCGCTTTCGAAGCTGCTCGCCGAGGGCAGCGACACGATCGCGGCGGTCGTGCTGGAGCCGCTCGTGCAAGGCGCGACGGGGATGCGGATGTACGACGCGGCGTACCTGCGGCATGCGCGCGAGCTCTGCGATCGGTACGACGTGCTGCTCGTGATCGACGAGGTGTTCACGGGCTACGGGCGCACGGGGCCGATGTGGGCGTGCGAGCACGCGGGGATCGCGCCCGATCTGATGTGCCTCGCGAAGGGGTTTTCCGGCGGGATGTTCCCGATGGCGGCGACGCTCGCGACACCGCGGGTCTTCGACGCGTTCCTCGGCGCGCCGGAGCGAGCCTTTTATTACGGGCACTCGTTCTGCGGAAACCCGCTCGGCGCGGCCATCGCGCGCGAGGTGCTCGCGATCTTCCGCGAGGAAGCGATCCTCGCGAAGGCCCAGCCGAAGGCCGCGCGGATCGCGAAGGCGTTCGCGGCGATGAGCGCGATCCCGGGTGTTTCGCGGGCGCGATCGCTCGGGATGATCGGGGCGCTCGATCTGTCGAAGGGCGCGAGTTACCTCGGCGGGCTCGGATGGCGGGTGTTCGCGGAGGCGCGGCGGCGCGGGGCGTATCTGCGGCCGCTCGGAGACGTGGTGTACGTGGCGCCGCCGCTCACGATCACGGACGACGAACTCGAGACGCTTCTCGGGATCGTCGAGGAGAGCGTGCGGGCGGTGCTGCGTTAGCGCGTCTTCCCCAGGCGCTCCCTGCGCCTTCGCAACCGAAACACGAGCGCACCGAGCCCGGCCAGGACGGCTGCGCCGGACGCACCCGACGCGCCTCCGAAGTCGCAATCACATCCGCCCGCCGCTTCGAGCTCGCGCGGCGCGCCGCCTCCGGTGCCGCTGCCCGATCCGCTGCTCGGGTTGATGCCGCCACACGCGCTCGGATCGATCCCGAGCGTCGCCGCGATGCCGGGCCAGCTCATGACGCACGCCTCCGGGGTCGTGGCGCCCTCGCCGCATTCGAGCGGGCAGATCTCGGCCAGGTTGTAGATGTTCTCGAACGTCTTGCCCTCGTCCTTCGAGAGGCCGACCGTGAAGCCGTCGACGAACTGGTTGCCGCACGCGTAGAGGCCCGTGGTCGTCCACGTGAGGCAGCGCGTGTAGATGCTGCTGACCTTCTGGAACGCGAGGTCGGCCGTGTTCGCGATCTGGATGCCGTCCTTGGGGCCGCCGACCGCGACGCGCGTGCCGTCGGGCGAGAGGGCGAAGCCGAGCAGATCGTCCGTGCCCGTGAAGACCTCGGTGAACGTCGCGCCCGCGTCGTCGCTGACGAGCAGCTTGTCGATGGGATCGCCGCTCAAGCGCAGGTAGACGCGGTCGGGGTTATCCGGCGCGATCGCGGCGAGGAACGGGACGTAGCTCGCGTACGCCGCGTCGAGGTAGGTGCGCGTCCACGTGGCGCCACGATCGTCGGAGCGCTCGATCGCGGGCGCGAAGGACTTCCCCACGATGCCGCTCGCGTAGATGCGCTCTGGACTCGAAGGCGCGACGTCGACCGTGAGGGCGATGAAATCGCTGAGGATCGGCGTGCCGGCCTGCGTCCAGGTGGCGCCGTTGTCGGCGGTCTCCGCGAGGATCACGTGGAAGCCGTCCGTGCCCTTGCCGGTGGAGGTGATGGCGACGCCGCGCGAGGGGTCGTCGCGGTGGACGGAGACGTCGATGACGTACTCGTCTTTCAAGGGATCCTGGACGAAGCCCCAGGAACAGCCCCGATCGTGGCTGACGCTGAGGCCTTCGAAGATGCCGGCGAGGATCGTCCCGTCGCCGAGCACGCCGATGGCCGGATCCTGGGTGCCGCCGTAGCCGACCGCGCCCTCGCAGATCCACGACCACGTGCCGCCCGCGTTCGAGCTCTCGAGGATGCCGTACGTGGTGCGGAGGACGATGTGCGAAGGATCCGTGGGATCGACGACGAGCTGGTCGGCGATGGGGAAGCGCCCGTTTGCGTGGGACTCGGCGGGCACGAGGAGCGAGAGGGCCGCGATCGCCGCGGCGAAGGGGAGCAAGCGCATGGCCGATCCTAGCGCGTCGACATGCGCTCGGCGGCGGCAGCGTCTTCCTGTCCGAGGCGGACGTCACGGAGCTCGGCGCCGAGAAGCTCGATCGCGGCCGTGACGAGGGGGTGATCCGCGATGGCGCGGCGCGCGTTGTCGAGGCGGGCGCGGAGGCCGGCGCCCTCGATCTGCGCGAGCGTGACCGCGCCGCTCTGGGGGCGGAGCACCTCGAAGGTGACGTCGGGGTTGCCGCCGTAATGCGCGGCGAGGGCGGCGCGGATGGCCTCCTTGGCGATGGGCTCCTGCGCTTGCTTGCCGAGGAAGGAGTCGGCCTCGAAGCCGAGCACGATGCCGTCGGACCCGATGCGGATCAGGGCGGCGTGTTCGAGCACGGAGGCGAGGGGCGCGCGCTTGGCGCGGACGAGCTCGATCACGGCGCGAAAGGGGGCGAGATCGGCGGGGTTCGGGGCCGCGAGACGGCCGTTCGTGGCGCCGTTGGTGTGTGCCGCGCCGTTGGTGTGTGCCGCGCCGTTCGTGTAGGCGGCGCCGTTGGCCGGAGGCGGTCGTGAAGTCGCCGGAGCAGGTTGTGAAGACGCCGGAGCGGGTGGTGAAAACGCCGGAGCGGCTTGTGAAGACGCCGGAGCGACCCGTGAAGGCGCCGGAGCGGGTGGTGAAAACGCCGGAGCGGGTGGTGAAAACGCCGGAGCGGCTTGTGAAGACGCCGGAGCGACCCGTGAAGGCGCCGGAGGGGCTTGTGAAAACGCCGGAGCGGCTGGGGAAGCTGGTGGAGGCACCGGTGAAGACGCCGAAGGTGTTGGGGAAGGCGACGAAGCCTCCGAGGCGGACGCCCGACGCTGGCCGGGAGGCGCGCCGCCTTGCATGGGCCGTCCCTGCCCGGCGCCGCCCGAGGCTCCGGGCGCGCCGCCGCCTCCGCCGCCGCCGAGCAGACGACGCTCCATCTCCCCGAGCCGCCGCAAGAGATCGTCCACCGGCATGAGCGGCGGCCGGCGCGCGAGGCGGACGAGCGTCATCTCCAGCGCCGCGCGCGGCTGGCCGCTCCGGGTGATGTCATCGAACGAACGCGAGAACCCTTGATGCAAGCGCGTGAGGTCGTCCGCTTCCGCGCGCGTGGCGAGGGTCTTCACATCGGCGAGCTCGCTGTCGGCGAGGTCGAGCAGGCCCGTCGGATCCGCGGAGACCTTGGCGACCACGAGGTCCCGCAAATGCGCGAGGAAATCCCGGGCGACGTGCGGCAGATCGTAGCCTTGATGCGCGAGGTCGGAGACCGTGCGCAGGCAGGCCTCGGCGTCGCCGTCGACGAGCGCGGCCGCGAGTCCGTGGAGGACCGAGCGATCCGCGACGCCGAGGACCCGCGCGACGCCCTCGGCCGTGAGCTTGTCGCCGTCGACGCCGACCCACGCGAGGACCTGATCGAGCAAGCTCATCGCGTCGCGCATGCTGCCCGCGGCCTCGCGGGCGATGATCGAGAGCGCCGCGTCCTCGTAGGCGACGCCCTCGCGGTCGAGGACGAAGCGCAGGCGCGAGGTGATCGAGAGCGCGCTGATGAGCTTGAAGTCGTAGCGCTGGCAGCGGCTCAGGATCGTGACCGGGATCTTGTGGACCTCGGTCGTCGCGAAGATGAACTTCACGTGGGGCGGCGGCTCCTCGAGGGTCTTGAGGAACGCGTTCCACGCGTTGTTCGAGAGCATGTGGACCTCGTCCACGATGAAGATCTTGAACCGGTCGCGCGAGGGCCGGTACGGCAGGCTCTCCTGGAGCTTGCGGACGTCGTCGACGCCGGTGTAGCTCGCGCCGTCGATCTCCTGGACGTCGACGTCGCTGCCGACGGTGATCTCCTTGCAAGGAGGGCACTCCTGGCAGGGCTTCGACGTCGGACCCTTCACGCAGTTGAGCGATTTCGCGAGGATGCGCGCGCTCGTCGTCTTGCCGACGCCGCGGACGCCCGTGAACAAGAAGGCGTGCGCGACGCGGTTCTTGGCGATCGCGTTCTCGAGCGTGGTCGAGACGTGCCCCTGACCGACGAGATCCTCGAACGACTGCGGTCGGTACTTGCGCGCGAGGACGACGTAGCTCATCGCCGCCTCGACGTAGCAGAAAGGCGCGGCCGCGTCGCGTCCCGAGGGGGACGCCTCGCGTCCCCCTCTCGTCCGGGCAAAGCCCGGCCGATTCACCCCCTCGAGGGAGCTCGCTTCGCGATCTCGTGGCGTCCGCCGGCGCGCGCAGCCGGACCGGCGCGGCGGGCAAGGGAGGGCGATCAGGCGCGCCGGGGCGTTCGTCCGGCCTTGCAGCCCAGCCGACTTCACGGCATACACGCTCCTCCCATGCAATTTCGCGGTGGAATGAACGAGCTGGTCCGCCAAGCGGCCCGGATGCAGCGCAAAATCGACGAGGCGAAAGCCAAGATCAAGGACCACGAGATCTCGGCGACCGCCGCGTCGGACAAGGTCTCGGTCACCGTGACCTGCGAAGGCAAGGTCCGGAAGATCGCGATCGATCCGGACTTCCTCGCCGCCGAGGGCCTGGAGATGGCCCTCGACGCGGTGGCGGTCGCAGCGAACTCGGCGCTCGAGCAGGCCGACAAGCACGTCGAAGCCGAGATCGCGAAGGTCACGGGCGGCGTGAAGATCCCGGGAATGCACACGTAGTGGCCACGCGGAGCCCCACCTCCTACGTCACGCGCACCTCTTCTCTGCCGGAACGCCTCACCCGTGTCGCGCACCTGTTCGCGCGGCTGCCAGGCGTCGGTGAGAAGACCGCGCAGCGCTTCGCCCTGTTCCTGGCGACAGCGGACGAGGAGGTCGCGCGTGATCTCGGCACCGAGCTCGCCGCGCTGCGCGACCACGTGAGGCCCTGCGATCGCTGCGGGAACATCGCCGAGCTCGCCGAAGGAGCTCCGCCGGGCGAGCCCGTGCGGTGCGCGATCTGCCGCGACGAGCGGCGCGACAAGGCGCTGCTCTGCGTGGTCGCGCGGGTGCAAGACCTGCTCGCGATCGAGCGGAGCGGCGTGATGCGCGGAAAGTACTTCGTGCTCGGACGGCTGCTCTCGCCGCTCGACGGGATCTCGGCCGAGGACCTGCCGCTCGAGCGGCTCAGGCGGATCGTGAAGGATCCCGAGGCGCCCGTGAGCGAAGTGCTCGTGGCGACGCCGCCGTCGGTGGACGGCGAGGCGACGGCGCTGCTCGTGGCGCGCGAGATGGCCTCGCTCGGCGCGCGCGTGACCCGCATCGCGAGCGGCGTGCCCCACGGCGGCGACCTCGAGTTCGCCGATCAAGTCACGCTCGGCCGCGCCATCGAGGGCCGGAAGAGCTTCGGCTGAACGGAGGGTACGACAGATGCCGAAAACCATCATTTCCACGAACGACGCCCCCGCCGCGATCGGCCCCTACTCGCAGGGCACCCGCGCCGGAAATCTCGTCTTTTGCAGCGGCCAGATCCCCATCGACCCGAAGACGGGTGAGCTCGTCGCGGGCGGGATCGAGGCGCAGACGAAGCAAGCGCTCGCGAACCTCGGCGCGGTGCTCCGCGCCGCCGGCGCGTCGTGGCCCGACGTCGTGCGGACGACGATCTGGCTCGTCGATCTCGGCGATTTCGCGGTCGTCAACCGGATTTACGGAGAAGTCGTGGGCGCCGAGCCGCCCGCACGCGTGACCATTCAAGTGTCGGCGCTGCCGAAGGGCGCCGCCGTCGAAATCGATGCGATTGCCCATGTTTGACGCCTGGGCAAAGCCAATCCCCAGGGGAGCCTCGAAATGACCACCAAGGACGATAGCGACAACCCCGAGAAGAAGACGCGCAGGATCGTCCGCTCAGCGAGCACGCGGCGCGAGGGCGAGCCCGGCACCGACAGCCCGACTGCGGAGGCAACACCCACGCAAGAAGCCGGGGAGGCGAAGAAGGAGCCGGCCGCCGGCGAAGCCGCCGCCGCACCCGCGCCGAAGCCCGCCGGCCCCGGCGGCAGGCCCGAAGGCGTGCGCCGGATCGACATGCGTGGGCCCCGCCCGCCCGCCGGCACCGCAAGGCCGAGCGGCGGCAGGCCGCCGCCCCGCGGTCCCCGCAGGGACACCGGCGGCGACTTCGTTCCGCGTCAGGAAGAAGGGATGCGCCCGCGGCCCGGCCCGAACGCCGCGCGCTCGGCCATGGGCCCGGCCCGGCCCGCCCGTCCCGGCGCTCCGCCCGGAGAAGCCCGCGCCGAAGGCGGCGAGAGGCCGCCGCGCTTCGATCGAGGCCCGCGCCCGGAGCGTGGTCCGCGTCCGGATCGGGGTCAGAGGCCGGAGCGTGGTCCGCGTCCGGATCGGGGTCCGAGGCCGGAGCGTGGTCCGCGTCCCGAGGGCGCAGGCCCGCGTCGCGATCGTCCGCAAGCCGGCGCGCCGAGCGCCGTCGCGCCCGCTGCTTCGGGGGAGGCCCAGGCGAAGCCGGCCGCCGCCGCGAAG
>NZ_JASBQE010000163.1 GCF_029960785.1 Polyangium sp. 15x6 | reverse complement strand
CGGCGGCGGCACGGGCGGCGCAGGTGGCCAGGGCGGCGCCGGCGGCGCAGGTGGTGCCGGTGGCCAGGGCGGCCAGGGCGGCGCCGGCGGCGCGGGTGGTGCCGGTGGCCAGGGCGGCGCCGGCGGGCAAGGCGGCAAGTAATCGAGGAATGCCCGTGAGCGCGGGGGGCGCGAGAAAGCGCCCCTCGCCGCTCGATTTCGCGTGCTTCATCTCGGATCGAAATAGATCCCCCGGAGCCACCGCGCGCCCGAGAAGGCCGTCCTTCCGTGGAGCATCCGGTGGTTGTCGTAGATCACGAAATCCCCGGGTTCGAGCCGCAGGCGAACCTGGTGCCGCGGATCCCGCACGATCTGTGCGAATCGCGTGTACGCCCTGTACCAGGCCTCCATCTCCGCGAACGATGCCTGGAAGGGGGCGAGCGTGAAATACGAATACCGCACGAGAAAGCCGCTCGGGCCCTCCATCGTGAGCAGCGGCGAATCCACGATCCGCTCGAACGATTTCTGCTTCCGGTGAAAGCGCACCGGGAGCGTCGTCAGCCGCTCGAAGGCCGGCGCGTCGATCGACGCGATGTACCGCGCGGCGGCGAGCGCGTCGCAAAGGAAGCTTTCTCCGCCCGCGTCCGCCGTCCGGATGCATTGCAGGAGCTGATAACGCGGCGGCACGTCGAGGAAGGGCTGATCGGTGTGGAGCTCGATCCCCGCGTCCGTATAACCGAGCTGATCGGTATTCTGGTTCGTCGTGTTGTCGGTGCGCAGGTCCTCCACGCGACCGAAATGCGTGCCGACGATGGCGAGGCCAGCGGCGGAAAACGCCTCGATGAGCGGCTCGGTATCTTCCTCGGGCGAGCGCCCCCACGCCGCGGACGAACCCCGCACCACGCAGAGCCCTTCGTGACGCAACCGGGCGAGGCAGGCATCCACGAGCGCGGCGACGTCCGGGAATCGACCAGCTTCGAGGGTCACCCGCGTGAGGTCTGCAGGCGGCGGCGGGACCTCGACGCGGCCGGGCGCATAGGCATGGGCGCGGAGCCATTCGAGGTCGTAGCTGCTTTGCCGACCGGAGGGCTCGTCCCAGGTGACGAGTACGCGGCGACGCTGCGCATCGAGCCGCACGTTTCGCGGGCGAATGCCGAGCGGGACCTCCGACGCATCCAGCGTGCGCTCGCCGGTCCGCGGGTGCCGGTCGACGTCGCACTGGTGGCGCAGCCAGAACCAGTGGAAATCGGCATGCGAGGGGCTCCCCCCGCCGAAATGGACACGAAGCCACCCCTCGTGGGGGACGAGCGAGGGGCCGGTGTCCGGTCCAGGGACGAGGTCAAGAGGAGCGGGTGACATGGCGGACACTCATCCACCATAGCGGACGTCGGTCACCTCGGGAAGAGGCATGGCGGGGGCCGCTCGCCCGCTCCTCGCCATCGAATGCGACGAGCTACGACAACCCGCCCCGCCTCCGCACGATCCAGTGCACCCCGACGAGCATCGCCGCCCCGAGCGTCCACGCCCAGGGCGGCAGGAGCGGCGAGACGCGCCTCTCCGCCGCGATCTGCGTCGCCGCCGGCAGCGGCAGGCTCCCGATCTGATCCACCGTCACGCTCTTGCCCCCGGTCGCCGCCGCGATGGCCGCGAGCCGCTCCGGATCGGGCCGCGTGTCCGCCCATTCGTCGCCGCCGCGCTCGCAGGCAAAGTCCCGACGGGTCGTCGGACCACGCTGCGCCGAGGTCGCGCCGTCCGAAGGCGCGCCCGCCTCGATCGGCACGATCTCCACCGTCGCCGAATAGCCGCCCGGCTGCAGCTTGCCCGCGTCGAGCGAGAGCGGCTCGCCCTTGCCGTCGAGCTTCGCCGACAGCGTGCGCGCCTCCTCGCCCGTGCCGAGCTTGCGGATCGTGATCTTCGCGTCGCCCTTCTGCCCGGGCAGCGGCCTGAGCGTGAGGGTCGTGTCCTCCCCGGCGATGCAGCCGTCCGCGAGCTCCACGACCGCGGGCTCGAAGCGCGGATCCCGCATGAGCCAGCCGAGCAGCGCATCCCAGAAGGCGCCGTGCGCGCGGCCCGCCGCGTTCGCCGCGAAGGCGCTGAAGAGAAGCCGGTGCGAGCCGTCGATGGCGAGCGCGATCGTGCGCCCGCTGCCGTGCTCGCCGAGCGCGAGGATCGGCATCGGCCCGCCCTTCGGCGTCCTGCGCGTCGGGTGCTCGAGCAGCACCGTCGCGCCCGGCCGCGCGTCGCCGACCACGTTCGCGCCCGGCATCTCGGGCCACTCCTCGCCGATGAGATCCCGGAGCGGTCCGAGCACCGGCGCAGCGCGGCCCGCCTCGGTCGTGCGAGGGACGAACGAGGCCACGTCCACGCCCTGCGCGTCCGGCCCACGATCGAGCTCGACGGGCAGGACCTCGGCGAGCGGCGTGCCCGCGTAATTCCCCGGGACGAACGCGTCCGGGCCGCCGACCATGATCAAGCCGCCGCCCTTGTCGACGTACCGCGCGAGCGATCGCAGGTGCTTCGCGAGGCCGTACGGCGCGGCGTTGAAGTCCTGGAGCACCACGGCGTCGAAGCTCGGCAGGTGCTCGCTGAAGAGCTCGTTGACCGGGAACGGGATGAGCGCGAGTTCCTCGGACGGCGCGACCACGTCGTCGGTCGGCGTGCGCAAGATGAAGAAGGCCACGACGTCGACCGACGCATCCGCCTTGAGCCACATGCGGAGCGCGCGCACGTCGTACGTCGGCCGCCCAGCCACGTGCAGCACACGCACGCGATCCCGCGCGACGTCGATCGTCAGGTACCGCGTGTCGTTGTCCGGCACCGCGTCGCCGTCCGGAGCGTCGATCGACACCTCGAGGATACGCGCGCCGGCGCGATCGAGCGTCACTTCGAGCTCGAGCGTCGCCGCTCCGTTCGAAGCGTTCGCCTTGCCCGACGCGAGTAGCGTCGGCTCGCCGCTCTCGCGCAGCTCGCGCAGCGACACCGGGATCTCGTCGCAGTCGAGCCCGCCCGCGCAGCCGATCTCGACCCGCAACGTGAGCGGCTGATGCGCGACCGCCGCGCCCGCCGCTCGCACCGCGCGCACGCTCGCGTCGCGTGGCGCCTCCGTGGCGAGCGAGACCGCGTGCACCGGCACCGTCAGCGTCCCGAGCGCGGCGCGGATCGCCTCGCCCGCCTGCGACTCACCGGGCCGATCGAACCTTCCATCCGAGAGCACCACGATCGCCGCGGGCCGCTCGTCCGCCGCGCGCGCGACCGACTCGATCGCGCCGGCGAGATCCGATCGTGGCATCGGCCGCGCCGCGAGCAGCGCCTGCCCGAGCCGACCTTCCGGCCCGCTCGGAGCTCCCTCGGCCGCCCCATTCGCGAGCGCGGCGGTGAGCGGCGTCGGCGCGCCTTTGCCGAACGCGAGCCCGTAGAGCCGCACCTCGGCGCCGTGCTTCGACAGCTCACCGAGCGCGCGCGCGGCCTCCTCCCTTCGCGTCTTTCCCGCGGGCCCCGGCAGATCGATCGAGCGCGACGCGTCGGCCAGCACGACCACGCGTGGCCCCACGAGGCTGCCCTTGCTCTGGATCGCCACCGGCCGCAGCACCGCGCAGAGCAGCCCGATCGAGGCGAGGGATCCCGTGGCGAACGCGAGGAGCCGCGAGCCCCGCGAGCGCTTGAGCTCGAGCGCGAGCAGCACGATGCCGACGAGCGTGAGCAGGGCGGCGAGGAGCTGGTAGGACGGCGCGAGATCCCCCGACGGCGCGAGGCTCGTCGTCATGGCGAGGGCTCCGCCGCGCGGCGCCGCATCAGGAAGGGCGCGTGCACCTGGTCGTCCTTGTAGTTCGAGCAGAGCACGAACATCGCGATGTTCACCGCGAGGCGCGCCGCCTGCTCGCGTTGCGGCTCGCCGTTCGGCACCACGACGAACGGGTGCGTCCCGTTCGCCGCGCGGGCGAGCGCGCCGAGCACGTCGTGCTTGGCGAAGATCACCTGCGGCACGCCGCCGCGCAAGATCGCTTCGAGCTTGGGTTCGCCCTCGACGCGGCCGACGGCGCGATGGAGCAGGTAGAACGAGCGGAAGAGCACGTTCTCCGTGCCGATCGGGATGGGCGCGCCGTCGGGCAAGACGCGGGCGAGCTCGCGCCGCGCGGCCTTACCGAACGCGCCCGACTCGGGCGCGAAGTCGTCGACGAACAGCACGCCGCCGAGCGCGAGGAAGCGCCGGATGCCGACCACCTCGCGCTCGGTCAGGGCCGGCACGGCGTCCTCGCCGCCCCAGATCGCGAAGGGCTCGGCGAGCAGCGCGGGCGCGTCGGCGCGCACCGTCGTGGGCGAAAGGCGCGCGGGCGCGCTCGTGCGTCGCGTCAGCTCCTCGGACCAGCGCGCGGGCCCGGTCGTCCGCGCGCCCTCCCATCGTGCCGTCCCCGTGAGCAGGATCCGCGGGTTGAACGCCCCTTCCTCTCCGAACGCCCGCGACGGCCGCGGCAC
Organism: Polyangium sp. 15x6; assembly: GCF_029960785.1. Classification (GTDB taxonomy): domain Bacteria; phylum Myxococcota_A; class Polyangia; order Polyangiales; family Polyangiaceae; genus Polyangium. Next base: position 13,496 of record NZ_JASBQE010000163.1, on the reverse strand, counting down.
GAGCGCGACGAGCAGGAGCGCCACGAGCACGAGGAGCGCCGAGCTCACACGCGCGCGCATCAATCGAAATCCTCCACGTGCCACACGCCCGCCTCGCGGCGCAGCTTCACCTCGTGGCCGCCCGGCACCTGCACCGTCGCGCGATCGCCCGAGACCTGGACCTCGAGGCCCTCCGGGTGCTCGAGCCCCTCGACGAGCGAGCGCAGATCGTTCTCGATCGCGCTCCGCGTGGACGGCGAGAGCACACGCAGAAGGCCCGCGTAGCTGCGCCGCGCGAGGACACGCCGAAGCTGTTCGAGCGCCTGCGCGGGCGTCTTCGCGCCTGCGGGGAGCGCGTCGGCCGCCGAGATCCGGAAGACGCCGCCTTCGAGCTCCAGCGTCGCGTCCTCGCCGTCGGCGTAGCGCATGCGGGCGTGAGCCTTGATCGTCACGCCGGGCGCGGCGAGGGACTTGGCCTGATCGGCGAGCTCGCTGCGCTCCTCGGCCACGATGCGGCGCACGTCCTCGCGGGACAGGCTCCGCTGGGCCTTGGCGCTCATCATGGCGTGGATCGCGTCGGCGTCGCCGCGGGCGGCGGCGTCGGCGTAGGCCTTCACGGCGTCCTTCGGGTCGGGCATGTCGGAGCCGCCGCACGCGGCGAGGGCGAAGGCGAGGCACGCGAAGGTCACGAACCGGGGCACGGGCGGAGCCTAGTACAAAACAGGCGACCCGGGGCCTCGACCTCGCGACGGACGATCTCGACCCCTCTTCTCCTTGCCATGGCTCGGGGCTCCGCTCGGCAAAGCCGAGCTTTGCCCCCAAACCCCCTGGTGACGGGAACCGGAGCGCTGTACACGTTGAAGCGGATCTCGCATGTCGGGCCGCCCTTTCATCCGCCTCGCGGACCTCACGGACCTCGACGGGTTCGCCGATCACATCGTCCGCCACTCGGCCGAGAGCGGACGCGAGGGCTCCTTGCATTTCGCGATCTCGCGTTCACCCGAGCGCGCGAGCGTCCGCGAGCATGCGCGGCAGCGCTGGGAGCGCGCGCTGGAGGAGTCGCTCTGGGGCCGGTGTTTCTTGCTCGTCGAGCCCGTGCGGGGCTGGGTCGTCGGGCACCTCGAGCTGCGCGGCGGGCGCTTCTCGGCGGAGATGCACCGGGCGATCCTCGGCATGGGCATCGAGCGGGGCTACACGCGCAAGGGCCACGGCCAGCAATTGATGGAGGCCGCGGTCGGATGGGCGAAGCGCACGGGCAAGATCGCCTGGATCGACCTCGGCGTCTTCGAGCACAACCTCCCGGCCCGGAGCCTCTACCAGCGGATGGGCTTCGTGGAGAACGGCAAGCGCAAGGACGCCTTCCGGATCGATTCGGGGATGCAGGTGACGGACATTTCGATGTCGCTCCGGATCGGCTGATACCGGATTCGACAACGAATTCGATGCCATGAATGCGTTGCGTCCAAGCGGTACACCTCCTTGCGCACCATCCAAGCGTACGAACATGTAATGGAACGTTCGTCGAACGTGGAACGAAAGTAGTACGTGTACCTACTTGACGGGGGTCTTCGCGTCGTGAACTACTCGATTCTATATGGGGGGAGAATCGCGGATTCTTTTGGTCGACGATGATCCGACGTTCGGCGCGGAAGCCGTGCGACGGCTCCGCGCCGCGGATCTCGACGCCACGTTTCATCGGGGGCCTCTCGGCACGCTCCAGGCGGTGAAGGCCACGCGTTGCGAGCTCGTCGTGATCGACGTCAACATGCCGAAGGTCGATGGGGGGCTTCTCGTGCGGATGATCCGGGACGCCTTCGGACTCGGTCGCACCCGCGTGATGCTCTGCTCCGACATGCGGCAAGACGTGCTCACGGCGCTCGCCAAGGCCCTGCAGGTGCCTTCCGTCGCGAAGAGCGCTGGCTTCGAAGTGCTCATCGAAAACGTGCGCGCGGCCCTCCGGGAGCCGCGCGTTCGTGGGCCCGACGCGGCCAGCGACGTGGCCCCCGCCTGCGACGGCGACACCTCGTGCGTCTCGTCCTCGGTTCGTCCTGTCACACCCGAGGCCGGGCGTCGTCGACCGACGCCGCGCCGCGTGCGTGCTCGTTGATTGCGTCCGCGCGGTCCTCGGAGCTCATTTCGTGGGCGCAAACCCTCGGATGAGCGTACGCCACGTCGAAAGCACGCGCCCGAGCCACGGCAGATCGAACACCGGCGAGACCACGGTGTACGTGGTCAATCGATCCAGGAAGAACCACGCGAGCGAGGCGCCGAATGCGGCTCGTAAGGCCTCGTCGTCGAGGCCCGGCGCGGCCATCTGCGCGTGCGCGCGCACGAGGGCAAACGCCTCTTCGGCGGTCGCGTCCGGGGAGAGCGTCCAGCATAGAAGCTCCGCGAGATCACGCGTCCCCGGCCCGAGCGCCGAGAGCTCCCAGTCGTAGAGGACGATCCCCGCGTCCGATCGTCCTCGTCGTAATGCGAGGTTCCGCGGATTGACGTCGTTGTGCAAGAGCGTCGCTGGCACCGCCGAGAGCGCCTCGGCCCAGCCGACGTCGTCGAGCAGGGGCGCCGCCGCGGCCGCGATCTCCGCGTCGATGCGTGTCCGCGCGTGCCCGAAGAGCGCCTCCCAGAGCGGCACGAGCTCCGCCGCGACCGTCCCGGCGGCCCGCGCCCAGGGCACCACGGACAGCGCCGCGGCAGGCCCTCGCAAGTCTGCATGCAATCGAGCGAGTCCCCGCACCGCGCGCCGCACCGCATCGAGCGACCAGGGCTCGGCGACGGCGTCGAGCGCTTCCACCTGGTCGCCTTCGCGCAATCGTTCGAGGACGAGCGGAGCGTCGATCGCTTCGTCGGGCGCGGAAAAACAGCGAGGCTGCACGCGCGCGAGCTCCGCATGGTCGAGGCCATACAGTGCACGTTCGCGAGTATGCGCAGATGCGACGTCGAGCCAATGGCCATGCGTCTCCAGCGCGGCGGCGAGCGTGGGGCTCGAAGCGCGCGCCACGCCCGTGCAAAGGGCACGAAGCTCGTCACCGCGTGCGGACGCTTTGAGCACGACGTCGAGCACGCGGCCGTCGTCGAGCATCAACGTCGCGGGGTAAACGCCGACGGGGCGATCACAGAAACCACAAGCGAGGCGGCTCAGAAGGCCGCTGCCCGTGATGGCCGGCATCACGCGGGCCGAGGTGACCTCGTGCGATACGCCGTCGACGACGACCCGCCGAGGGGCCTCGGGGAGCGCGCGGGACGCCGCGGTGGCGCGCGCGCCGCGCCGGGGCGGAGGCGGAAGCGCGGAGGCCGCTTGCCACGCGGCGACGCGATCATCGAGGAAGGCGGGATCGACGGGCTCGGTCCCGCGATAGGCAGGGGCGATCGAAATCACGGCGCGCCGTGTTCGCTCGTACGTTCGCAACGTGCCCGCACGAAAAAATGGCCAGAGCCCTCGCAATCGCCCCCGGCGATGCAGGCCCATTCCCTCGACGCGGGCGAGCCATGCGTCCCACGGAATCAACGCGACGTCGTACCCCGCGAGCGCCAGCCACGCGACCACCTCCCGGAGCGTGCGTGACTCGTCCCCCACGTGAACGAGCGCAGGCCCCGCATCGACGAGATCCGCGAGGATCCGGGCGAGGTGATCCCGTGGACAAACCGAAAACGGCAAATCGAGGTCCGGGGCCGCGCCCGCCTCGACGCACGCGCGGAGCAAAATGGCCACCACGTCGTCCACGCTCGCCTCGTCGTCCCTCCCGCCGAGCACGAGCGAAGGCCGCACGATCGTGGCCGAGAGCCCCTCCTCGTCTTCCCGCGCGCGGGCCACGAGGAGCTCGGCCACGGCCTTCGAGGACGCATATCCGAGCGGCAAACGCGGGAGCCGCGCGCGAAGGGCCGAGGGCGGTTCGTCGTCGTCGAGCACGACCCCCGGCGCAGCCGCGCCGTCGTGGCACACGATCTGCGACGAGACGTGCACGAGGCGCGCCCCCGCGGCGGCACAAAGGGCGATCACCTCGGCCGTCCCGCAGGCATTCGTGGGCGCGAGCGACGAATACGGCAAGACCCAGTTCACGGCCCCCGCCACGTGCACGACCACGTCGAGCTCTCGGGCGAGCGCACGATAACGCTCCTCCCCGAGCCCGAGGCGTGGCAGGGAAACGTCCCCGGCCAAACCCAGAGCGCCATCCGCGCCCCTCGCCAGCACGATCACCCGTTTGTCACGCCGCACGAGCTCGGCGACGACGGCGCGCCCGACGAACCCCGTGCCGCCGGTGACGAGAATCGTACCGCCGCCCGTTCGACGCGGCTTCGGCCGCGGCAGCGGACGCCCGAGGTCCTGGATCCAGGGCGCATCGAGCGCAGCCGTTCCCTCGACGAGCGCGCGCAGGGACGGCGCGCGGCCCCAGACATCGAGCGAAATCGTACGACCGAGCAGATCCCCGAGCGCGGCCGCGGCGTCGGCGGCCTTCAGCGAATCGAGCGGCAAACGCGCGGGCGGCTCGTCGACGTCGATTTCGGCGAGCGAGAGGCCCGTGACCCTCGCGAGCGTGAGATGCGCCGCGCAGAGCGGGCTCCCCTCCCCTGGCGAAACCTTCGGCGCAGGGGACGGACGAACGGGCATTTCAATCTCACCGGCGCGCACCATCGCCTCGGTCGCCCGTCGCTGGAGCTTGCCCGACGATGTCTTCGGCAACGTGTGTTTCGGGACGAGCGCGACATCCACGAAGATCCCATGCTCGAACGCCACGGCGCGATGCACGGCGGCCATCACCACGGCGCGGCCGGCATCGTCGACCCGATCGTCGACCTCGCAAACCACGACGGGCCGCGGCTCCCCTGCCCCCGCGACGTCCTCGAGCAACACGGCGCAGACGCATCCCCGTCGGATCGCCGGATGTGCGCCCTCGGCCGTACGCTCGACGTCGTGCGCGTGATGGTTTTCGCCGCGGACGATGAGCACGTCCTTTTGTCGACCTACGAGGAATAGTTTGTCCGCGCGTCGATATCCGAGATCCCCCGTCCGCAAAAAGGTCTCCTCCGACCCTGCGATCGTCGCGCCAAACACCACACGCGTCGCCTCTTCGTCGCCCCAGTACCCATCGGCGACACTCCCGCTCCGGAGCCAGATCTCCCCGATACGCCCGTCCGGGAGCGGCCGCCGCGTCTCCGGATCCACCACCCGCACCGTGACGAGCGGCGGGATTTCTCCCACGCAGACGACGTCGATCGCGCGCTCGCCGCTCGCCTCCTCGGCCTCGCCGCGCGCGAGGGCGGCGGCCGAGAGTCGCTCCACGGTGAACGGCGCGTGCGTGCGGCACGAAGCGAGCACGGTATGCTCGGCGAGTCCATAGCAGGGAAACCACGCTGCCGCAGAGAAGCGCGACGGCGCGAACGCGTCGGCGAACGCCGCGAGCGTGCTCGCGCGAATGGGCTCGGCGCCGCAATAGGCCTGAGCCCAGCAGGAGAGATCGAGCTTCTCGCGCGCGGCCGGGTCGATTTTCCGCACGCAAAGATCGTAGGCAAAGTTTGGCCCGCCGCTCCGCATCGCCCCGAAGCGCTCGATGGCACGAAGCCATCGCAGCGGTCGTTCCAGAAAAACCCAGGGCGGCATCAACCAAGCCGGCCAGCCGCCATCGAGCGGGAGCAAGATCCCCTCGATGAGCCCCATGTCGTGAAATTGAGGCAACCAGCTCACCGAGGCGCGCGGAATCATGGGCGCGACGCCGTGAATGACGTGCAGGTTGTGCGAGAGGTTGCTCCGGAGAACACGCACGCCCTTCGGCGCGGCCGTCGATCCCGACGTGTATTGCAAAAACGCGAGGCCATCCTCGCGCGGATCCTCGACGCGGCGGCCCACGCGTGGGACCTCGGTCACGTCGATCCAGGGCAGACACGCGAGCGCGGGCACGGCCTCGTCGAGGATCGGTCGATAAGGCAAAAGCACGGACGTCGTGAGCACGCCCGCGGGCCCTGCATTCGCGACGAGATGGCCGAGCCGCGCGAGGCTGCGCGCCGGCTTGTGCGGATCGGGCGGAATCGCCGGCACCGCGACCCTCCCCGCGCGAAGGCAAGCGAGGAAAGCGACCACGAAATCGAGCCCCGGCGGGAAGAGCAGGAGCACCCGCGCGCCCTCGGGAAAACCCTCGACCAGCGCGGCGGCCACGTCGTCGACGCGCGCATCGAGCTCGCCCACGGAGAGCGAGGCCGAGACCGCCTCGCCGTCGTCGAGGAATCCGAGCGCGAGTTCGTCCCCCCGCGTCTCGGCGCGCCTTCGCAATTTCAGGGGCAGGAACGTGAGCTCGCCGGTCACGCCGCTGCTCGCTGGTTTGGCGCGGCAAGCTCGGCCTCGAAGGCCTGGAAGACGCCGCGCACGTGGTCGGCGTGCTCGCGGGCGGTCTCGGGCCGCCAGCCGCTCGTGTCGATCTCTGGCAAGACGTGCACGATCACCTTCGTCCGCGTCATGACCCAGCTCTTTCCGGGATTCTCGGCCCGTGGAATCTCGAGATACAGCGGCACCATCGGCGCCCCGAGCGCCGCCGCCAGGTGAAACGCGCCCTTGTTGAAAGGCCCGACGCCGCCCGAGACCACGCGTGTCCCTTCCGGGCTCAAATACACGGCATCGCCCGTCTTTCGGAGCACCTCGCACGCGGCCGCGAAGAGCTTGCGGCGTTTTTCCGTGTACGTCTGCGGCACCGTGAAAAACGTGCCGACGCACACGGCCACGAGCGCGCCCGGCGGAAACACCCACGCGCCGCGCTTCATGAAGAATCGCGCGCGCGGCAAGCGCAGCGAGAGGAGCACGAAAAGGTCGATCGACGAGGTATGGTTCGAGACGTACACGACGCGGCGCTCCGGGAGCGGAACCACGGGAGCGCGCAGCTCGACGGAGACGCCGGAGAGGCGAAGCACGACGGAAGCGGCCCAGGCCCCGAGCCCTTCCGCCGCGGCGCGCCGGCCGAGGAGGAGGCGCACGAGGACGAAGATCGGCGAGAGCGCCGTGACGAAGAGAATGGTCAAAAGGAGGGCGACGAGGCCCCGAATGCGCTTCAGGCTCACGGCGAAGCCCCCGACGCCGGCCGTTCGAGGACGATCGTCTGCATGGCCAGGTTGAGCTGTTTTTCGAAGAGCAAGACCGGCGAGAGCGCGAGTTGTCCCGCGAAATATGGGCCGATCGCCTTGCCCACGTCGAGCCCCTTGCCGCGCAGCACGTGGAACGCCGTGCCCGCGAAGAGATAAAAATAGGCCGGGAAGGCGCCCCAGGGCACGTGGTCGACGATCGAGAGGCCGCTCTTCTCGCACATCGCCCGGAGCGTTTGCCAGTCGAAGAGCACCGTGTGTTGCGGCGCCTGGAGCCCCGGCCAGCGATCCTTGAAGAGCCGGAAGCTCACCGAATCGAGGCGCGGCACCTCGATCACGACACGTCCCCCGGGCGCGAGCAGGCTCCGCGCGCGCCTGAGCGTCTCGAGCGGCTCGTAATCGTGCTCCAGGAAATGCCACATCGTGATCAGATCGAAGCGCGCGTCGCCGAAGTCGATGTCGGAGAAGACGCCGAGACGAAAATCGACACCTTCGAGCAGGGGGTTTCCACGGAGATCCTTGAAATCGACCCCGGTCACGACGGCGCCGTGCTTCTTGCGGAGCATCTGCAGGAAGCTCCCCACCGCGCAGCCGATGTCGAGCACACGCATGCCGCGCCGGAGGGAGGCGTACCGACCGCAAAGCTCGACCTTGCGGCGATCGTGCCCGTTCATGCCCCATTCATAAAGAGGCGTGAACACGCCCCAATCTTTCTTTTTGCGGTGGGCGATGTACTCGGAGTCGTAATACGCGCCGATGTCGTCCTGGAGGATGCGCGGCCGCTGATAGGAGAGGTCACACGAGCGGCAGCGTACGAAGCGGAACCGGCCGGGTTTGCCGGTGAGATCGTCCTCCGCTTCGATCAGGAAATCAGCGTCGCGCCCGCCACAACCTGGGCAGGCATTGTCTTCCATGCGGGGCTTCGTCTCCGGGATCGTGGCCTCGATCGTCATCGTCGTGTCCTTCAGCGAAAAACGGGGTCGTGAAGCAGCCAGAGCGCAGCTCCTGCGCCAAGACAAACCAGGTCGACGAGGACCAGCGCGGGCGCGAGAGGTCCCCGGCGCGCGTCGGCGTCGTGCAGGAGCTCGTATGCGCCGACCACGCCGTACAGCGTGATCGCGCGGCCGAGCGCCACGAAACGGGGCGTCTCGGGGAGGGCGAGGCCGAGCACGAGGGCAGGCACCTTGAGCAGGATCACGTGGGCGCAGAGCCCCCGCAGATCGGGCCACGCCAAGCGCACCTCGTAGGCGCCGTACGCGGCGACGACGGCGCCCGCGAACGGCGCGAGCGTGTCGCTCGCGTGGGCCATCGGAATCGCCGTGAGCAGGAGCCCGATGACCGCGGCCCCATAAGCCTCCCTCGTGGAAAGAACACGGCAAAGAACGCGCGTGGGGTGGTGGCGGCGATCGTGGTCGAGGTCCTCGACGTCATCCCACAAGCGAAATGCGACGACGCCGAGGAGTGCCATCGGCGCTCGGAGGAACCATCGATCGAGCCCCCCAGCGACCGTGATCAACAGCGCCAGCGGCACCAGCAGGTACCACGACGCGAAGACACGCTCGCGGAGCCATGCCCAGTGCCACATCGTCTCGTCGATCCGCGCGTCATCAGGGGAATCGGACATGACCTGTGTCTCCATCGACGACGATGTCGCGCCCATGGGAGATCCGCGTGGTGGCCTCGGGGACGCCGACGACCGAAGGAATGCCGAGCTCCCGCGCGAGGATCGAGCCATGCGAGAGCATGCCGCCGCGCTCGAGGACGAGGCCTTTCACCAGGAAAAACAGCGGTGCCCAGCCGGGATCCGTTTGCCGCGCCACGAGCACGTCGCCGGGCGCGAGCCTCGCCGCATCCGCGAGGCCTCCGAGCACCGCGGCGCGCCCCGAGACGCGGCCTCCGCTCGCCGGAATCCCGCACAGAACGCCGTCGTCGGTCGAGGGATCGAGCGCGGGTGCGGCAAACGTTTCGAGCGCGGAAGGCGCGACGAACGTGCCCGCGGCGAGGGTGAAGACGTCGGGCAGATCGAGCGCGGAGAGCGCGGCATGTTCATCGCGGCGCGTCGCGACGAGTGCACGCACATCGCTCGGGGAACCCCGGCCCGCCGCGAGATCCGTGAGCTCGTCGAACCGAAAGAAAAACACATCGTCGATGGCGTCCGTGGTGCCTGCCGCGACGAGCCGCCTGCCGAGGGCGAGCGCGACGCCGCGCAGGCGCGTGTACAGCAAGGCCTGCCGGAATCGCGCGCGCTCACGAAGCTGGACGGAGGTCTGCGTCGCGAGCACGAGCGCGTCGAAGAGCGGTCGCAAGGCGCGACGAGGTCCCGCGAGCCGCGCCCGGAGCCGCGCCGTCTCGCGCTCCCGCTCGGCCCGCTGGCGCTCGAAGGCACGCGCGGGGCTCTCGATGCTTGGATCTCCAACGGCTTCCACGTACCGCGACAGCAGCGGCAAGAGGCGATCGGGCTCCTCCGCGAGGGAAGGCTCGGTGAGCAAGAGCTCGCCCGATCCACGAAAACCGAACCGATCGAGCCATTCATCGACACGCGCGCCGAGCTCCGGACCGAGCGCGTCGCGGAACACGGCGAACCTTCCGCCACACGTTGCGAGCGCCTCCCGCGCAGGTGCATCCGCGCGAACCACGACCGCGAGCTCCCAGAGCGCGCGAAGCGACCACGCGCCGGCGACGTCGAGCCCCTTCAGAAGCGCATGATGCCGCGCCGCAGGATCGTCCACGCCATGCCCGCTCGCGCTCGCGTCGTCGCGATCGATCACGCGAAGCAGCGCTTGCAGCGCCCGGTACGTGACGGCGGCCGCGCAATCGGCGAGCGATGCGTCGACCCAGCGCCCGAGACGCACGTCGAGGATCGCTTCGAGCCCTTCGGCGAGCGCGCGCTCGGGCATCGCCCCGACCTCGCGCGAATGGAAACGCGACGCGACGTCGTCGACCGCGCGCTCGAAGCGGGCCACGCGCGCGGGCAGATCACGATACGCGCGCGCCACGTGCAGGATCACGCGGCCGAGGGCCGTGATCTCGTCGGTCACGCGCCGGCCTTCGGGCGACGAGGCGCCCGCGCCGACGAAGACGTCGAAGCTGTCCACGAGCCAGTCGCCGAACGGCATGAGCCGGAGGACCGCGTGGATGTGCGAGAGGTTGTAGTAGAGCCGCGCGCCGTGCGCGTCGACGATGTCCCGGAACGCCTCGTCGTGGGCCGCGATGCGCGCGTCCTCGATCCCGAACTCGCGCGCCAGGTTGCGGAAATACGCGTCGTATCCCGCGCGGGCGAACGAGACGAGCAGCGGCGTCACCGGCGCCGGAAAGTTCTCGCTGATGTTCGCGTTCGACCAGAGGAACGTGCGCCGACCCGTGACGGGCCGCGCCTGCACGATCCAGAGCGCGCCCTCGGGATCGATGGTCCATTCGACGTCGAGCGAGAGGCCCCTTCGCCGTTCGAGCGTGGTCGCGTGTTTCACGAGCTCACGCGCGGCCTCGTTCGTCAGAGGAAACGGGCTCCCGTCCTCCGGCGAACGCTCGACGTGCGCGACGCGTCGCGCGCTCTCCGAAGCGCGGCGATCGAGGCGGAAAGCGCCCGGCGTGATCGCGCCGTCGACGAGCGCTTGCCCGTGCCCGCGGCACCATTCGCCGCGCAACATGACGCCGTCGGTGAAAAGAACGCCGGCCGCCACGCTGGGAACGAGCCGCTGCACGACGACGGCGACGCCCTGCAAACGCACCTTCCGGGCCTCCTCGTAGGCACGTACGCGAGGCGCCGCGCGCGAGGCCACCGAGCGCCGTACGGCCGCGACGAGCGCCGCGGGATCCGCGCCGTCGACCGGAAAGATCGATTCGAGCAGCCCCGCGAACGCCGCGGTCGTCCCGTCCTCTCCGACGGCCGAGCTCCGCACGATGAGCGGCCCGCCGCCGAGCCTCCGGCGCGCCTCGTCGAGCGCCTCCACGCAGCGCGCCGGCACGGGTCTGCCCTCGTCCGTCAGCGCCGCGGAAAACGCCGTCGTCAGGATCACGCCTTCGGGCACGGGCGCCCCCACGGCGCGGAGCTCCTGCAGCGATCGCCCCTTCCCACCGACGAGCGCGACGTCGTCGACGGCGTCGAGCCCCCGCACGAACGGCGGCCTCCACCGCATCCCCTCGATCCCCCCGCGCCCCCTCATCCTGCCCTCTTCTTCACGCCCAGCACCCACAAAAGAACGCTGAAAAGTCCGTGGATCGGCGGCCCGATCAGGAGGCAGTAGAGCGCCATCCTCCACGATGGTTCGACCACCAACGATGCGCCGACGAGCGCGCCCACGACCGAGTCGAGCCGATCCGCCACGGCCGAGATCACGCGGCCCACGCGATGCTTTGGCGGCGCGCCCGGCTCGACGTCGAGCTGGCGTTTGACGAACGAGTTCGGCAGCTCCCCGAGCATCAACCCGAGCGCCGAGACCGCGCCGAGCAGGAAGAGCCCGGGCAACGAGAGAGGCCACACGGCGAGGCCGAGGCGCAAAGCCGCGGTCCCGAGGCCCGCCATGGCGAGCGCGGTCGCGGGCACGATGACCACGAAGCCACGCGTGGTCTTGTTGTCGCCGAAGATGCGTCGCCCCCGGAAGGTGCGGCCGCCGTCGAGCGGACGCGTGAAACGCTTCGAGAGCGGGTGCGCGAACCACGCGGACTGGGCAGCGCCGCCGAGGACGAAGCTGCCGACGAGGAGCCCGGCACAAGCGAGCGGAGAGAGCGCCACGGGTTCCACGGGTCTAGATCGAGAGGCCGGAGGTGCTCCGGTTCTTGAAGAGAAAGACCTCGGCCGGAACGGCCTTGGCCGCGCGAATCCAGGCCCACGCGGGCGCCTCGTTCGGCGGCGTCCACGGGATGTTCCGAAGGCGCGGTCCCGGCACGAAAGGAAAGACGTGGTGCAGTTCGTGCGCGTCGAATCCCGTCAGCACGAACGTCGAGAGGAACCACGAAAACCGCAGCGAACGTGTATACGGCGCCTGCTCGGGCGCGGGAATCGGCGCGACGTCGGCGCCGTGGGAGAGCTCGAGCGGGATGTGCGTGTGCTGGCTCAACATGATGACATCCATCCACGCGAACCCGAGAAAGAGGCCGAGCCCGAAGAGCCGTAGCATCGTCGCAGGTCCAACGAACACGAAGGCCGCGGCATACAGCGCGAGCAAGGCGATCGCATTGACGACGAAGGCGCGGCGGGCGCGTGCATCGGGGAAGAGGCGGAAGAGGCGCGGCAGGTGCCAGAAGCTCTGCGCCCGGTAGAGGAACGAAAACAGCGGGATCCAGGCGCGCCAGGCGATATTGATGGCGGCGCGCTCGAAGGCGCCGAGCGGGCGCGGGACGAGCGAGGAGGTCGTGGGATCCTTGTCCTGGAAGCCGGTCCATTTGTGGTGCATGCGATGGATGGCTTTCCAGCTCGCATACGGGAGGACCGAGATCACCGAGGCGAGGTGGCCCGCGAGGGTATTCAGGCCCCGCGTCGCGAAGAGCGTGTGGTGCCCGGCCTCGTGCAGCAGGGAAAACCATTTCACGAAGGAGACGGCGAACACGATCTGTCCGCCGAACCACGCGGCCCACGACGAACGCGAGGAGAGCCAGATCCCCGAGGCCGTGAGAACCACCGCGACGAGCGTATGCAGGACGCCCTCGGCGTCCCGCGGCCGGAGGATCGTCACGGCGGCGTCGCGCGGAGACGGGGGGCGGGCGGAAGGATCGCTTCGGGGAGCCATACCGGCAGCATTCTCAGAACTGGCCGACGAGCGACAAACCCTTTTTCTCGCCGTCGATCATCGGCACGACCCCGAACGAATGGATCAGGCCCGCGCTCTTGTCCTTCGATTTCGGAGCCTCATCGTAGCTCAGCACGACCGTATCGACGATCGGCCAGCCCACGATCGTGATGAGCCCCGCCGCAATGAGCATCTCGGTCGATCCGCTCTCGAAGGCGAGCGCCATGCCCGCGAGCGGCAGGGTCGCGTTGAGCCCGAGGCTCAGGAAACCACGCCCCACGTTCCCGTGCGCCCAGTGCACGATCGGCGAGGTCAAGCAATGCCCGAGGGCGCCGGCGACCATGAGAAACTCGAGGTCGTTGTCGAAGGTGCCGAACGCGAAGAGCGCGTGCGAGGGAATGACCCCGATCAGCGATTGCCAGCCGTACCACGTCCGATCGGGCGTCTCCTTCGTCGGCCGATCCTCTTCGAGCCTCCAGCCGGGATAAAGCCCATATGCCGGCGGAGGCGAGCGCCACATCCACGGAGGAGGCGCCGCGCCCGGAGGCGCAGGCGGCGGCGCAGCGAGAGGTGGAGGCGCGAAAACGGAATCGGGCGCAGGCGCAGGCGCGGCGGGGGGCGCGGCAGCGGGCGCGGGCGCGGCATCGGGGGCAGCAGCCGGCGCGGCCGGGGGCGCCGGCGGGGGGCTCGGCAAGGGCGGAGGCGCCGCGAGCGCTGCAGAGGCGG
>NZ_JASBQE010000162.1 GCF_029960785.1 Polyangium sp. 15x6 | reverse complement strand
ACGGTTATTGTGCGGCTGCGACGAACCCGCCGAGCGCACGCCGGCGCGGCGAGCATGCGCGTGCCGCGCACGTGGCGCCTGCCATGGGCGCGGATGGTCGTCCAGACGGTGGTGGGCGAGGACTTACCGTCAACGGCCTCCCCGCCGCCACGGTCGCCACCGACGTCCTCGGCCTCGCGCACTCGCCGATGCCGCCCGGCGCCGTCTTCGCCCCCAACGACGTGCCCGACAACGCCGGCACCCTCGTCACGGGAAGCCAGAGCGTCTACTTCGCAGGCCTCTCCGCGGGCCGCACAGGCTCGCTCGTGTCGAGCTGCAACTACCCCGTGAACGCGCCGACGTCATCGGCCATCGCGGTCCCCGCGGGACCCCCGGTCGATGTCGGCGGACCGGACGCATTCAGCGCAGCGGCAGCCATCATGCGCGGAGCGCGTACGAAGTGGACCTCGAACGCCTTGCACAGCGCCTTCCGCATCGGGCCGCGAACGCGCATGAGCAAGTTTATTTGCACCCTGACCGGGCATCCCGTGGATGTCATGACGGGCGAAGTCCTGACGGATGCCGTCGATTTCGTCCTACCGGGTCCGCTACCCCTCGTATTTGAGCGGAATTACTATAGTAACGACGAGACCGAAGGAGCGCTCGGACGGGGATGGAGCCATTCGCTGGAGGCGTGCGTCGACGAGAAACGCCTCCGGGAGGGTGATCTCAGCTTCGACCTGCGGCTCCCGGACGGACGTGTGGCGCGGCACCTCGCGCTCGACGTGGGTGCAAAAGAATGGCGCGACCAGGACCGATATTGGTTATCCCGCGACGATGACGGCTATACCCTGGAGTTTATCGCGGGCATCAAGTACCGCTTCGAGCGCGTCCGCGGTGCGTCGGCAACGCACCCCCTCGTGCGCATCGAGGATCGGAACGGTAACGCGATCGCGCTTCGTTACCGTTCCGGCGACCTCGCGGAGGTGACCGATAGCGCGGGGCGGGAGCTGCGCTTCTCGATGGTAGGAAAGCGGCTCGGCATGATCCGCGTACGCCGCTCCGGGTCCGGTGGCGACGAGCTGCACACCCTTGTCCGGTTCACGTACCACCGCGACGGCTACCTCGCGACCGCAGAGGATGCCGCTGCGCGCGCCGTACAGTACAAGTACAAGGGCGGCGTGCTCGTACAGGAGACCCTGCGCACCGGGGTATCGTTCCATTTCGTCTATGACTGGTACGCGCCCGGGGGATACTGCATCCACACATGGGGCGAGGGTCCGGGCATCGAGGGGCGCATTTACGAGCGGAAACTCACCTACCACAAGGAACAATTCGCCACGGTCGTCGAGGACGGGCGGTGCGGACGCACGCAATACTTCGGCAACGGAGACGGCCTCGTCGAGCGCGAGATCGATCCGATGGGCGTGGAGCGCCGGTACGAATGGAACGAGCGATTTTGGAAGGTCGCCGAAATCGACGGGCTCGGGCGTCGGACGGAATGGAGCTACGACGAGCGAGGCAATGTGCTCTGCGAGCGCGACGCGCTTGGTCAGGAGACGCGGTTCACCTATAACAAGCTGGCGCTCCCCGTCGGCCGCGTCGATGCCACGGGCGCGCTTTGGCGCTCCTTTTACGATGACCGAGGCAACCGGCTCCGCGACGTCGACCCGCTCGGCTGCGAGCGTCGCTTCTGCTATGACCGCCGAGGCTTGTGCATCGAGGCACACGACGAGCTGGGCCGTGTGACGCGGTTCGAGTTCGACGCGCACGGCAACGCCGTCTCGGCTCGAACGCCTGGGGGTGGTTTCACGCGGCGCGAGTTCGACGATCTCGGGCGCCTGGTGAAGCTCGTCGACGCCCGCGGCGTGGAGCATCGTTTCGATCTTGACGCTTGCGGGCACGTGGTGCGCGCCGAGCGCTCCGATGGCGCGTGGATGCGCATGAAACGCGACGCCGACGGAAACGTGATCGAGAGCGAAGACGAGGCGCGGCGGTTCTGGCGTTACACCTACGTCGGCACGGGGCAACTGGCCCGGCAAGTGGATCCAGAGGGTGGCGAGGTGCGCCTGCGCTACGACGGGGAAGAGGACCTCGTCGCCGTGACGAACGAGGCCGGAGAGACCCATCGCATCGAGCGCGACAAGGCCGGACGCGTTGTGCGCGAGGTCGGATTTGATGGGCGCGTGACCGAGTGTCTCCGGGACCGGGTGGGGAAGACGAAGCGAATCACCACGGCCGCGGGGAAGAAGCTTGGGATCGAGCGCGACGCGCTGGATCGCATCGTGCGGATCACCATGCCGGGGCCGATCCCCCCGGGCGACGTACTCCCGTCCGTCGAAGCGACCGAATACGCCTACGATGCCCGGGGCGACATCGTGCGGGCCAAGAACGCCGCGATCGAGCTGCACTTCGTTCGTGATGCATGCGGGCGCGTCGTCGAGGAGCGCGCGGGCGACGTCGTAATAACCAGCGCGTTCGACGCGGTGGGCGCACGGGTGCGTGTGCAAACGAGCCTCGGACACGAGGCTCATTTCGGCTTCGACCGCGCGGGCGAGCTCGAGCTCGTCTCCTTCGGGCATGACGGGCGCTTCGGCGACTTCGCCGAGACCGCGCTGCGTGCGGGGGCGGCGTCCCTGCGCGCGCCCTGGAAGGCAACGATCGAGCGGGACGCGCACGGTGACGAGATCGCGAGGCGGATGCCCGGAGGAGTGACGAGCGCGTGGGGATGGGATCGCGTCGGGCGCCCCGCGGCGCGGGCCGTTGTCGGGAGTGACGTGGAGATCGAGCAGCTCTATCGCTGGAAGACCGACACGGAGCTTGCCGCGGTGGAGGTGAGCGAGGGTCAGGAGATCAGCTTCGGTCACGATGGGCGTGGATACCTCATCGCCTCGACTCTCCCCGACGGTCGCACGTTCCACCGTCCCGTCGATGAGGTAGGCAACGTGTACCGCTCCGAGGACCGCTCGGATCGTCGTTACGGCGCTGGTGGGCGGATCGAGGTGGCCGACGGCGTGCAGCTCGTCCACGACAAGGCCGGCAACCTTGCCGAGCGCGTGCTGCCCGATGGGCGCCGCTGGCGCTACGAGTGGAACGCGCTCGACCAGCTCGTCGCCGTGGTCCGGCCCGACGGGAAGCGCGTGACGTTCGCCTACGATCCATTCGGACGGCGCGTGTGGAAGGAGAACGGCGGGACGCGGACGCGGTACGTGTGGGACGGGGACGACCTGGTGCACGAGCTGCGGGACGGCGCGCCCGTCGAGACGTGGCTGTGGGATCCGGGCGGCTTGTGTCCATCGGCGAAGGCCGTCGGGGCGGAGCGGTTCGCGGTGGTCGCGGACCATCGCGGGGCGCCGTTGGTCCTGCTCGACGAAAAGGGGGATCCCGCATGGCACGGCGGGATCGATCCTTTCGGCGCGGCGCATGTCGAAGCGGCGAGGACGACGTGCCCGTGGCGGTTTGCAGGGCAATACGCGGACGAGGAGACGGGGCTTTCTTACAATCGGTTTCGATACTACGATCCGACGCTCGGTCAATATATCTCTCCAGATCCGATCGGGCTGGAGGGTGGGCTCGGGCAGTATGCTTACGTGAAGGAGCCGTGGGCCTTCGTTGATCCTCTGGGACTCTCCTGCAAGAAGCCGAAATCAGCATACTCGGTCGCGTTCGAGGTACGGCTGCCTCCGAGTCTCTGGGGACGAGGGCACAAGAAGCATATACAGGCCGCAAACCGCATGCTCGACGATGCTGTCACTGTAAATCCTTCTCTTGGTCAATTGCTCAACAATCTGATTCCGGACCTGTCCAAATCGGTTTCGCAAGCTGGGGGGCGGTCCACCCCCCAGGGCATGGTTTGGCATCATGTGCAGGCCGAGGCGGGAGTGATGCACCTCGTCCCCCTTTCACAGCACACGCCGGGATCCCAATTCTGGAACGCGTTACACCCCAACGGATACGGCGGCTACGCCGATTGGGCGAGAATCTTCGGAGCCCCAAAGCGATGACCAAGTTCATTGTCACCCATCGATACGGCAACGAAGAACGTTGGACGGATTCACGCTTAATTCCGCAGCTAGTGGGCGAGCTGGACGACTCGGAGGACGTCGAGCACCCATGCGTGGCGGTTGCAGATGAATCTGGGCTTGCGCTCTCCGCTTATGTCGACGGCCAAGTCATTTATGAGAACGTGGAGGATGACGAGTCGATCCCACGTTGCCTCGTAGGAATCACGCGACGAGACCAGATCCGCCTTCTCACCGCGCTCGCGGAGGGGCGGCTTGACGAGCTAGAAGCCGAAAATTGGTGGCATTGGCCACCGGAATGAATGGCCACAGGATCCACCATGCAATTCGGCCTTGAGTCCCTCCAATCCGGCATCGGTGCTCTCCAGACCGTTGGCGACTTACTCGAAAAGCTACGCGCCCTCTTCGGGGGCGCGCACCCCGACTTCACGTTTGCCCGTGAGGGGGGCTCCTGGTCCGAGTTGCTCGTCGTCCGCTTCACCGCAAGGGAGGCGATTTCGAGGCCGTTCCGATACGACATCACGCTCCTCCATCGCGCAGCCCCAGGATCCATCGACCTCGACGAGCTGCTCGGCGCTCGCGCATGCCTCCGCATCGCGACTCTCACGGCCCCCGGATATCGCATCGTTCACGGTGTCGTCACCGAGGCCGTCGAACTCACGACAGTGCCCGATGGGATGCTCTATCGCGTCATTCTGGAGCCACCGCTCGCGCTCGCCGAGCGGCGTACGCGCTCACGCGTGTTTCTCGACAAGACGCTCCGCCAGATCATCGACGCAACGCTCGCGCCCTACTTCACCCGCAGCGACGGCGCACGCGGGCACGGCGACGACGATCACCCCGATGCCTACACACCTGCCGAGGGCCGCTTTTGCTACCGCGTCACGGAGCCCACGCGGCTCGACGATCCGACCGCGCGCCCGTACTGCGTCCAGTACGACGAGAGCGACTTCGCGTTCCTCTCGCGTATCCTTGAAGATGAGGGCATCGCTTACCATTTCGAGCACGGGCCGGGGACGTGTCTGGTGGTGCTCTCCGACGGCGACGAGGGTAAGACGCGCCTCGACCCATTCGCGGCTCTTGGGCCCGGCGTGGCGGGTCGAGATGTGACTGCGATTCACCTCGGCGGGCGCCTGCGACCCAAGGCCGTACGCCTCGCTGATTTCGACTGGCGGAAGCCATCTCTCGCGATGCGCGCGGAGGCTGGGCAGCACGAAAAGCTCTACGAGCATCGCTACCCCGGAGAATTCGTGGACCGGCCCGCGCTCGGCGCACCGCTCGCGCGTGCGCGTCTCGACCGGTTCGCCACGGAGGCCGCCTACGCCACGGGTTCGGGCGGCGTGCGCGTGCTCTCCGCCGGCGCTGTGTTCAAGCTCGACCTCGACGGCTCCCACCATGACGGCGAGTACCTCGCGACGGCATTGGAGCTGCGCGCGGAGCAGGCCGGGGTGGTGTCGCAGTCCTCGGACTCCATGCACGAGCCGTTTAGCGTGTCTTTCGAACTCGTGCGCCGTGGGAAGGGCTCGCGCGTCGCTCCCTCGCGCTTCCGGCCGGAGCGAGTGACGCCGAAGCCAAAGGTACGCGGCGCGCAAACGGCATTCGTGACTGACGAACCGGGAGCGCGTGGAGCCGAGGTCCACGTAGGCGGCCCGCAGGGAGCCGAGATCGGATGCGTGCGCCTCCGGTTCGCGTGGGATGACGACCCCGAGCGGCACGTGAAAGAGCCCACGTCATGCTGGGTTCGCGTGAGCCACCTTTTCGCGGGCGCTGGGCGTGGAGCGCTGTTCCATCCTCGCGTGGGCGACGAGGTGATCGTCGACTTCCTGGACGGCGACCCGGACCGGCCGATCGTGACGGGCCGCGTCTACAACGGCGCGAACCTGCCCCCCGCCGATGCCAAGGGCGCGGCGACCGTGAGCGCGCTCCGTTCGCTCGCGACGCCAGGCGGGGGCGTTATGAATGAGATCGCATTCAATGATACGCGGGGCCGGGAGCAGTTTGCGCTGCACGCAGGCCGTGATATGTCCACGTACGCCGGGAACGATCGAGCCGAGACGGTCACGAATAATGCAAGTTCGCGCGTCGGGGTCGACCGGAGCGAGAACACCGGCGCAAATCGCAGCACGGACGTGGGTGGCAACAATACCGAACACGTCGGCGGAAATGAAAGCGTTGCTGTCGACGCGAATCAGCGCACGGCCATCGGCGCGAGCCTGTCGTTGGCGGTGGGAGCCAATCGTGATGCGTCCATCGCCGCGAACGATTCGACGACGATCGGTGGCGCGCAATCCCTCACGGTGGCAGCTTCACGCAGCGTCAACGTGGGCGCGGACGAAGCGCACAACATCGCAGGCAGGGTGAGCGAATCCGTCGGCGGCAATGCGTCTCACGCGGTCGGCGGAAGCTCTTCGATGGTTGTGGCAGGCAGCGATTCGCAGAACGTGGGTGGCAGTCGCAATGTAACCATCGGCGGAAGCCTGCTAGAGGCGATCGGCGCGGCCATTGTCCGGCGCGTCGGCGCGAGCGCGGCGAGCGCCGTGGGCGCCGACGCATCCCTCGCGACAGGGGGAAGCGTGAACCTCACGGCAGGCGGCAGCGCGAACATCTGCGCGGACGCTAGCATCGGTATGCAAGCCCCGGCGATAAGCGTAAGTGCTGACGGCGAAATCACGCTCGCTGGGGGCGGAAGCGCGATCGTGATCGGGCCTTCGGGGATCACGCTGCAAGGGCCCTCGATCGCGATCGGGGGCGGGACCGTGGACGTGAAAGCAGGGCTGGTAAAGCTCAATTGACGGAGGCGTCATGGATCCAGTGTCCGCGGCGGCGCATCGATTCGGGCAGGAGGTCGGCGAATTCCTGCGCACACCGCATGCGCGGAGCCTTCGCATCGTGGCGGACGTCGAGCGGCGCCGTGATGTGATCAAGGCACTGCGGCTGATCGAGCATGCTCCCGACAACCGCTGGCCGGTGTTCGTTTTCGACGAACCCTTCGAGGACGCGCGGCTCTACTTCCTAGCGCTCGCCCGCGCCGTCGTCGCGCAGTACGAGCAGATCCGGGCGCAGGCGGGCGCCGCGGGCGTCGAGCTGCCGGAGCATGACCACGGTGCAGAAGGCGATCCGATCGAGCGCGCCGGGGTCGCCGTGGCACGCGTAGCTGCGAGCCTTGCGCAGCTCGTCGACGGCGTGCTCGTCGCCCTGGTGCCGGGGCGCGTGCTCGATGTCCAGGCGTTCCGGGCCGCCTTCCGGGCCTTGTCGCAGCTACCACTGCCGCCCAGCGTGCGGTTCCTCGTGCTTGGCGACGTAGGCGATCTCGATGCCCGGGCGCGTTTCGAGGTTCCACGCGATCGGCTCTTCGCGTTCCTCCAGGCGCTCGCGCCGGAGCCTGCGGCGCGGCCGTTGAGGGCCTCGATGCTGGCGGCGTGGAAGGCGCTCGGGGCAGGCGACACGCTCGGCGCGGAGCGCGCGCTGGCTAGAGCCGTCGAGCTCTGTCGTGCCAGGGGACAAGCGCGGGAATTCGCGGCGGCGCTCTTCGGGCTTGTGGGCGCGGCGCTGGCGCGAGGTGACACGGAGCGCGCGCGTGACCTCCTCACGGATGCGGCGCTGCGTGCGGAGCGGATGGGGCTTGCTTCGCAGGCCGAGCAGGCTTGGAAGGGACTGGCGTCCCTCGCGAAGGCGTGCGACGCGGAGGAGCTGGCGGACATCGCGGGTGAGGCGACAAAGCGGGCGCACGAGGCCCTGGCCATGGGCAAACGGACGAGGCCCTGATCGTCACAGAACTGGCGGCGCGTTCGGAGCGCACGTCGGAAGCCCAGGGGTAGAGCCGTCCGGCGGGGTTGCAGGAGCTATGAACCGCCGCCTTGGGTGGACGGGAGAAACAGATCTCTGTTGACAGGCTACTGTTTGCTCCGCTTATACTGGTCAAGCCACAGACGACTCACCCTTGTGAGTTACTATGATCCAGCCTGGTACATCGGTTAACAACAGGTACCAGATTGTGAAGCCGCTCGATCAGGGCGGGATGGGCGCTGTCTACGAGGTGCTGGACACGCGCGGCGGGCAGGCGCTCGCGCTGAAGCTGATGCATGGCCTGCTCGCGCGAGACCCTGAGTTCCTCAGCCGCTTCGAGCAAGAGATACGAATCGGTCGTGCCATCAAGAGCGAGCATGTCGTGGAGGTCCTTGATCACGGGGTCGACCAGATGCTCGGCCCGTACTTCGTCATGGAGCTCTGCCCAGGGGAGAGCCTGCATGCATATGTCGACCGCGTAGGCCGATTGGGGGCGAACGAGGCGAGAACCATCCTGGAGCAGGTTGGCGAAGCGCTCGCGCGTGCCCACGCGGCGAGCGTCGTCCATCGTGATCTCAAGCCGGCCAACGTCTTGCTCGTCGGGTCTTCGCGTACCGTCAAGGTCCTTGATTTTGGCGTCGCAAAGGTTACGGGCTACGCCTCACAGGCGGGCAACTCGCGGGCCATCGGCACGCCGGCCTGGATGGCCCCCGAGCAATTCAGCGCCGGGGATTGGATCGACCCGCGAACGGACATCTGGGCTTATGGCCTGCTCGCCTTCTACGTGCTCGTGGGCCGGACCTTCTGGCGCGCAGCCGTTGGACAGGACGCGGAGATCATCAGAGAGATCTGCGTCGATCGTCTGCCGCGCGCTTCGGCGCGAGCAGCGGAGCTCGGCGCGCCCGCGACGCTGCCGCAGGGCTTTGATGACTGGTTCGCTGCGTGTGTGAACCGCGAGCGCGTAGCTCGCTTTGGAAACATGGCCGCCGCCCTCGCGGCGCTCCGCAGCGTGTTCCCCATGAAAGTCAAGTTGATCAATCCAGTGACACCGCCGCCGTCGGCGGTCGCTCCAATCAACCCTGAGGATACAGAGATTCAGGCAGCCATCGACGCGCTCGCGCAGCGCCTTCCCGCCGCTTTGGCAGCCATGGATCCGCCCGCGCCTA
The DNA here is from genome assembly GCF_029960785.1 of Polyangium sp. 15x6. GTDB lineage: Bacteria > Myxococcota_A > Polyangia > Polyangiales > Polyangiaceae > Polyangium. The sequence goes on along the minus strand of NZ_JASBQE010000162.1, from coordinate 9,021 downwards.
TCCAGCAACCCCCGCGGGCACAGAAACTTGCCAATCAGTGGATTCAGGCGCCGCCACAAATATCCGCCATTCCTGCCGTCGGGTCGCCCCGCGCAACGCCTGTGGTCCAGCCGCCGCCGATACCTGTCGTGCGTGCCTCCTCCCAAAATGCTCGGCCTGTGCTCATCGTTTTCGCCGCGGTCGGCGGGATCGTTGCCATGGTCCTCGTGGCGCTCTCCATCCTGGTCTTGTTTTCGATCGTGCGCGGTCCGCCGGCCCCCGATGGTGGAGCAGGATCGCCCGAAGGGGAGTTTTGAACGATGGCCGAGCTGATCGCCGAAACCTTCCGCCAGCTCGAGGGGACCACGCATAAGCTTGATGGCATTAGGCTGTTTTTCGAGCCTAGTAAATCCAAGCGACCGGCCGCCCGGCGCGGCGGGGAGGGGTATGTCGCGCCCGTGCGGGTCATGCGGGATGGCGCGGCGAGTTATAGCCCGCCGGCAATGCTCAAGGTCTTCTTCAGCCCTACGGTCGAGCGCTACAAGAGGTGCCTGTTCCTGAGCCGGCTCGAGCTTTCGACGCTACCACTTCGTTATGATTGCTTCGCTGCCGCCCCTACCGGGTGGTTGAGCGGCGAGTTGAGTGTTCCGAACGAAGGGACGTTGAGCTTCAAAGGCTGCCTTTCGCCTCTTGTCGAGGGGGAGACGCTCGAGGCTCTCCTCGTGGACGATTGCACGCTACCAACCAGGATTGCGCTGGCGCGACAGCTTTGCATCGCCGTCGAAGTGCTCGAGGGGATTCGATTTGTGCATGCCGATCTCGCGCCCCGCAACGTCGTGGTCATGGGCGCGGACACGGCCGAGCCTCGACTGCGCCTCGTTGATTATGATGGCTTTTATCATCCGGACGTCCCCCTCGTGCCGAAGGGCTCAGGAGGCAGGACGTGGGGCACACCCGGCTATCGCGCGCGCAGCTTCGTGGAGGGGGACGAGAATTCGGTCGTAAACTCCGATCGCGTCGCGCTCGCGGCCCTGGTCATGGAGATAGTTACGCGACAACCCGAGGACGACGCGCACCTGGGGGAGACGTTCCTAGAGCAGGAGGCCATCGAAAGAGGCGACCCTGGTCTGCCTGCCGATATCGTATCTCGATGGCCCGAGGGGTTCGATATGCTGAGGCACGCGATCCTCGCGCCTGATGCTGCCCTCGCGCCATCGCCGAGGCAATGGCGTGTGACCCTCGACACCATGCTCAACGCAGCGTCCATGCCTGCACCGGGACCTTTAAGCGCGCGGCAACCGGGGCCGCAGCGCTTCCGAGTGCAAGTCAGCCGAGGAAAAGAAGAATATCGCGAATGCGCGCTTCAGCTCCCGACGGGCTCCTTTGCGCAGGTCGCTCCCGAACTCTCGTGGCTTTCGTATTCGATGACCGGAAATAACTTCCTCATCGCAGGTATGGCTCCCCCGTCGCCGCGCCTTTACATACGGCACGGGAGCCCGGACGCAGAGCTTGGATTACCTTACAAGGGCTCCGTGCGCGAGCAGGTCGCGCCCGGCAGCGTCATCATTTTTGGACAAATCACGATCTGGTTGAGCTGACGCGAGGAGGCTGGGCGATGAACGACGTGCTCACGAAAAAGATTACCTCCAAGAGCCCCATGCACATGGTGCTCGTGGTCGATGACAGCGGCTCGATGCGCGGCGACCCCGCGGCCCTGGCGACCAAGGCGCTGCGAGCCTGGGTCAGCGAGCTCGATGTCGCGACCCAAGGCACACGCCCCTATTTCCGATTCTCGCTCATTCAGTTCGGCTCGCAGCCGACGATCGTGGCGGAGAACCTCGACGTGCGAAAGGTCGACGTCACAGATTTTCAGCTCGCCGGTGAGAGCGGCTCGACGAATCTCGCTGCGGCGCTCAACGCGGCGCGGGAGGTCCTCCTCCGGGACGGGGCCACGAGCGCCCATTGTCCTCCGTTCGTTTTTCTCTTCACCGACGGTCACCCGACGGACAGTAATGGTCACACCAGCGAGGCGGCGACCCAGGCCGCGCTCGACGCGGCGGGCGCGCTGAAAGTCTTGCCCTTGCCCTGTGGCTCGCCCTTTCTTGTGGCGCTCGGCTACGGCGACATCAATGACGACAACATGCGGAAGCTCGCGTCCCGGCCGGATCTTTATCACCGCCTTCCCAACATGGCCGCGCTCGTCAAGGTGCTTCCTAGCATCGGCACCCCAACCGTCCAAGGCGGCGGCACGGTCGGCACGTTCGTCGCGCAAATCGCGGGTGGCATCCAGGAGCGCTAATGAGTTGGCACAAGCCTGATCGCGGAGGCGGACCGAGGGCTGCCGAGCAGAGCGCATCGGACCAAGGGCCGCTCGCGCAAGAGACGCGCCCTCGGTTTGTCTTGGAGCGATCGCGCTTGACGTGTCAGCTCTTCATCCGCAGCCACGAGCCGCTCGTTGCCCTGACGCACGCGCCGGAGAAGTCCAAGCTCGAAAGGACCGTCATTGACGCTGACCTCCAGAACGAAGCGCCGGCGCCTGTCTCGGCCCCGTCGACGGACCCTCACCGCTCGGAGTTGCGCCGCCCCCTCGACGCCACGCTGCTCGATAACGCCACGCAGCCCGCGCAGCACGCGCAGCAGGGGCCGCCAGATCCACCTCTGCCACGCGGATTCTCGGCAATGTGCGTGGAGCCCCGGGATCCGAGGCAGCGCCGGTTCGGGAGCGCCTCGCACCCGGGCCCTCAGGAAATCGCGCAGGACAAGGGCAATCAAGATTTCGCCTTTCACCTAGAGGTCGACGCGAAGGGCGACGCTCCCTGGGTCCTCTGCGGCGTCGCCGATGGGGTCGGCCAGGCGACCTGGTCCGCCCGGGCCGCGCGTCATGCCGCGGCGGGCTTCATCGAGGCCTTCGCTGATTTCGTCGATCACCCGAGCTTCCCGGCCACCCTGGAGGACCTGCTCGGCGACGTCTGGCACGCGCCGCTCTCCGAGCGCATTCACGCGCGAATCCTGGGTCGTATCGAAGAAGATAAGCGCCTGCTGCTCAAAGGCCGGTTCGTTGATCCCACCTGGGCGCCGGTCAATTTCGAGCGGATGTTCTGGTCCGGGGTCGACAGCGAGGAGCGTATACGCTCGAAATGGTTCCAGACCACGCTGCTCGCCGCGGCGCTGGGGCCGCACGGGGGGTTTGCCGTTTTCCTCGGAGACGGGTTTGTTCGCGTCGATAGAGTCTTCGAGGATGGGAGGTGGGAGTCCAGCGCCGGGCTGACACCTACGCGGGCGATTTCTATGGACCTTGGCGCTGCCGAAGTCGCCGCGGCGCTCACGCGCCTGCCTCCACGGGGCGCGGGGCGGCTCGGGGTCTTGATGACGACCGATGGTGTCTCGAATTCGACTCAGGAAGGGCTGACGAGGGCCATTGCCGGCTGCGACGTGATCCCAGGCTTCGAGGCGCGGCCGCCGCTCGAGCGAATCCATCCCACGGATTCGGCTGAATGCGCGCGCGTGGTCGAAACGCTCGCTTTGCTGCCGCCCGCTCTCGCAGATCGCGACAACATGAGCATCGCGTTTGCCCTTTGCGCGCTCGCCAGCGAGGCCAAGCGATGAGCGCGCATCCCTCGGGCGGAGTGCGGGTGCGCGTCTGGTTTGGTGCTGCCTCCTCGGCAGCCGCTGAGGCGGCGGCGCGAGGGGCTTATGACGCCGCTAGTCGTGGGGATGGGCCAGGAGGCGTGCTCGCTTCGTGGAAGCAGGCAGGGGTGAGGTTCCTTGGGCACCGTAATGGCCCAGCAGTCAAGACTGAGGCGGAGGCCATGGATTGGATCCGCACTGAGTCAGCGGAGTTGGAAGCCCGCGCGCCGCGCGAATTCGCGCCGAGGCGAAAGGCAGACGAAGTGGTCTTCGCCATCGTCTATGCACATTTCGACGCTCCCACCTCGCAGCCGCACACGCTTGAGGCGCTTGGCGCGCACCTGCTCAGCGAGGGCAGCCTAGGGATGGCGTTCGTTGCGTGCCGAGGTGCGTCTCGCACGACGCCAATTTGGTTTCAGCGGGCCTTCGTGTTATGGGCATTTCTCGTGATGGCGGTGGGGCTCTTCGGCGTGTGCCTCGCTTGGGACAGGCTGATCCAGCCGGTATCGCCACAGCCTGAGCATCCGAGGGGCTCCGCGCACACGCGCACCCCGGCGCCATCAAGCTCGCCTTCCGAAGCCGGCAATGGCCACGTTGACCCGCCCTCTAGCCCCAATCCGTTTTTAGTTCCAGCGTCCGGGTCGGCGAGCAGCAGAGCGCACGAAGAGACCGACTCAGACGCCGGCAGCGATCTGGACGCTGGTCTCATCGATGCAAGCCCGGCAGAAGCGGCAGACGCGGGCGCAGCGAACGCTGACGCGGGCAAGGAAGCGGCCCTGAAGGCGAACGAGGAGAAACAACGGCCTCGACCCGCGAACCGCGGCGCAGCGCCCAAACCGAAGGATTCCGCTACGACGGCGGCGCCGTCGGGCTCGGCATCAGGGAGATAGGCGGCGAGCCCATCAAGCCGAAAGGTGGTTTTCATGTCTGGCGATCGTCCTGATAAAGTCAAACTGGTCAACCCGAACCAGCCGCAGGCCACGCTTGGGGCACAGGATCAATCGGCCAGGGTGAAGCTCGTAAACGCGAATGTCGCTGCCGATTCGCACATCGTACCTAGGGAACCCCCCGTTGCCGCGACGGGCAAGGTCAAGCTGCAGAGGCACAATTTCGCGTCTGCTAATTCCCCGCCTTCGCCGCCAGCAATACCGCAACCGCTGGGGCCGGTGCCGACAGGGCCGATGCCGACAGTGCCAATAACGCCCGGGGCTGTGCCGCCGACGGTGCCGATCTCGCAACAAGAAATTCAAGGGATCTTGCGAGCGAATGTCCCACCTACGCCCTACCCACCCTATGCTCCCCCGACGCCCGCTAAAGGCCCGCCACCAGCAAGCCGCGGGCGGACGCGAGCAAGGAACGTGCTCTCGAGCCTTGCTCTCGCGCTTCTCGTAAGCTTGACTGTCGTGGCCGTTGTTTATGGCTCGAGCGTTTTCAAGCGGGAGAGCTCCGAGGCGGAGATCATCCCTGTGCCCTCGGGGTCGACGCCGGGGACGTTGCCCTCGCTGACGGTCGCTCCCACCTCGCCTAGCGTTGGCGTGCCAGGGGTCAGCACGCTCCTCGACGAGGCCACGCGCGCGCGCTTGAAAAACGCGACCGTGGTTGTGCGTGTGAGCGACGCATTGGGGCTTGGAGGCATGGGGAGCGGCTTCTTCATCTCGGAGGATGGGCTCATTGTCACCAATCACCACGTCATCGCCGGCGCTGGCCTGCTTCCGTCCGGCGTCTCGTTGCGTCTCCATGGTTGGGGTGCGGATATCGATGAGGTCTTTTGTGTCGCGGATGATCCACACTTGGACCTCGCGCTCTTGCGCGCGCCCTCCGCCAAGCCGCAAGCGGTCCTCGCGTTGTACCGCGGACCTCGCGTACCTGAAACGACGCCTGTCGCGGTGATTGGTCATCCCCAAGGAGAGCTCTGGTCCATCACGACGGGCGCGATCACGGGCTACCGCGAGTTGAATGGGCGACCCTTTTATGGAACGGACGCGAGGATCGAGCCGGGCAACAGCGGTGGCCCCGTGACGATACGACCCACGGGTGAGGTCATCGGCGTATCCGACTGGAAAATTCGTGGGTCGGAGCAGAACTATGCGATCCCGGTGGATGTGCTCGCAGAGTTCGTTCAGCAGCGGGGACAAGGCCCAGGGAAGCCTTGCGGTAAGAATACGCCGCGGAATGGGGCCCCATGAGCAGCGCCGGCATGAGGACGCCTCGCTTCGTGTGGGTCGTGGGCGTCGCCCTCATCGCTGCGTGTATGCTGGCGGCCGTGGCCATCGTCATGCTTTCGGAGAAAAACGAGCGACTCAAATCGTCTTCTCGGTTCTCGGAGTCGCGCCTCCTTGAGTTGGAAAACACGAGGGATGAGCAGTCGAAACAGCTAAGTGAAGCGAAGACCAAGATCGCCGACCTCGAAAAGAAGCTAGCCGCGCTGGAGGATCAAAAAAAGAGCCTGGAGGGGCAGCTCGCCGCGAGCCGCGCTGGGGCGCCGGTTCGAACCGTAGGAAATATCACCGCTACGTGGAGCGAAGATCGGGAGCGCGTCGCCTGGAAGGTACTGGTATCCAATCCCTCCACTAGCCCAGCGAACGTCCGTGCACAATACTACTGCTTCGGCGGCCCAAACGATCTCCAGTATCCTTTCGATGGCGTAGAGGAGCCCGTGCCGCCGGGGGAGACCAAAGAGATCGAGGACTCAGTCGCATTACGAAGCGAGTGCACTCGCAAGATTTTTGTTATCATCCTGTGGCATTCGAAGGCTTTGTCACGAGTCCCAGTGGCGATCTACGTGTGGTGACAGTCGAACAGCATCACCTCGACCCTGGGACATGGCGCGCGCTGCGCCAGCACTGGCAAGGCGCGCTCCGGGCCGCGCTCCGCGTCGGCGACCCCGCCCCGCTCCGCGCGTACGAACGATGCCTATGTCGGGGAGCTGGAGCGCGTTCGCGGAGCCACCACGCCGGAGCACGCGAGCCTGACGCGCGTCTGCGAGCGAGGCGCGCGCGCCGACGGGTTTGCCACGCTTGGCTTGCCCTGTCGCCGCCGTCCTCCATGTGGAGCGTGTCCTGCTGCGCTGCCGGGCGAACTGACAAGCGAGTCGCTTGCACTCAAAACGCGCCTGTGAGAGAGTTTGGAACGGCCAGATCGTGGTCATCGATGAAAAATCGGGAGTCGCTCATGCGGACGTTGATAGCTCTGATTTCATGCCTCAGCCTCAGCGCACTCGTCGCCTGTTCTTCAGAGCGCGTCTGCGCTCCTGGGTCAACGCAGGCGTGCCTTTGTGCAGAGGGGCCTCGCGGTGTGCAGTCCTGCGCATCTGACGGTGCACGTTGGGAGGCATGCGCCTGCTCGGCAGTGGGGACCGCTCCCGCAAATGCAGGCGCCAAGGTGGCAGATGCAGTTCCGCAGCCTCAGCAGCCGGCGGTGCCAAACCCTGGAGCGGTGGTGCAAGCACCGGCGAGAGCAGAAGAACCGGTGGGCCCGCAGCCGTACACCATCACGATTGTCTCTGCGGACTTGGTTCCCTCCAAACCCGATGGGCGCCCCTGGGATGCGGGCGACGGTCCACCGGATCCGGTGGTCGTTGTATCGGTCAAGGGAGCAGGGACCGGTGCTGTCAGGACGACCAAAAAGCAAGACAGCATAGCACCGACTTGGCGAGAATCGGGCCAAGTGACAATAAACCGGGGCGATCACCTCTCAATATCAATCATCGATAAGGATCTTGCAGACGATGACTTCATCGCGGGTTGGGATATGGAGTTTACCCGCCCTGGTAGGCAACGCTTGACCGATCCCACTCATTCAGTAAATGAGCTGATCTTTGATATTGCGGCTGCCGACGCCAAGTAGACCGAGTGGCGCTGCCATGCGCAACCTTGGGGCGTGAAACCGCCGAGATACACTCCCGCCCGGAACCGAGGCCCCCATGATCCCGTGCAGATTCATCTTCTCGTTCAAGAACGGCGGCGCGTCCGCTTCACTGAACTCAATCTTCCAGGTTCACACCGTCCCCCGCGTGGGCGAAACCATCTACCTTGGAAGTGCCGGACCCTCCATCGTGAAGGAAGTGGAACACGCCATCAATCCAGCAGACGGCACTCACGAGATCAGGGTCTACTATGAAGAGTCGCGCGCGGGCAGCAGGAACGCTCAACCGCGTACGCGCACGGCGCGCAGCAAGAAGAGCCGTCGCTCCCCGACGCGCGAGGACGCTCCCTGAACCGCTGGACGGCAAATGGCGCGCTGGTTGGTCCTAGTTACTGCGCTCTCGGGCTCTCTCCTCGCGGCAGCGGGCCGACCGACTACCCGCGGAGAAGCCGTCGCAGACGCCCCGGCGTCCCCTGGTCGACAGCGTCGTTCTAGGATCGGTTGGTCCGCGGACAGATTCGAGCCGCAGGAAATTTACTTCGGTAGGCACGGTGAGGGTTGTGCTAGCAGTGCCTTCGCAGTTGCGTCGTCAATCTTACCGCTGAGGGCACGCCAGCGCTCCGCCTCGGCGCGGTAGCACTCGGCCGCCGCTCGCTGAGAGACGACGTTTTTATATGTGTCAATGACCTGTGTATATCTGGTACTTAGTTCTTCAGGCTTCCAGTCCGCTCGAAGGCTAAGCTCACAAAGTCGGAAGTACGATTCCCTGAGAAACTCCACGTCCTCAGAGCGCTTTGCCATTACGACCACGCCATTGGATGCCTTGAGAGCTACGGCAGCCTCAATTTCCATATATCCCCCCTTGGCTTCGGTCGAGCGTTCCGAATTTCCTGCCGAATCAGGCGGTGGTTCGGAGCAGCTAACCACGGTGGTTTTATTGTTGTGCTGGTCAACGATAATGACACCACCTCGGCGATTAGAGTCGTAGGCAACCCAGTAGGGGCTTCCTGGCTCCAACTTCGTATAGCCCACGTATCCAGGGGTGGAGGCGCATCCGCCGCAAACGGCAGCAGTCAAGATCGCAAACGTCATTTGCAGTCGGCTCATGGGGACCCTCTCTCGTATAACTGTCGTGCCGTTACTAAGTGGGTAGAAAATGCTGCTACGAGGCAGCGCATGCACAGATGGCAACGGATCTCATACCTCGCCTGCCGTCCACAATGCAAGCGATCATCAACACGCCGGTCGGGGAGTCGCCGTAAGTTCCACCTTCCCACGACCCGCTCGTAACCGGAACACTAGAACTCATCCCATAAACCGTCCAGTAGGTCCATCAGCTCCAACATCCCACTTTGTAGGATCAATCGACGAGGTGCGGTCCAGCGGTCGGTACATTTTTCGTGCTGGCGACATATGCAGGTGTGGTGGACCTGACAGACCCTCAGTGGGCACTCCTCGAGCCTCTCATCCCTGCTCCGCGCGTGCGCGCCGATCGCCGCGGGAGGCCGTGGAAGGATGCGCGCGAGGTACTCAACGGCATCTTGTGGATCA
>NZ_JASBQE010000161.1 GCF_029960785.1 Polyangium sp. 15x6 | reverse complement strand
CGGTCTTGCCTCGGCCTGTTCGATGAACTGCGCATCGCGCAGTTCATCGACCCCGGGTCCAGCGCTTGCGCTGGTCCGGGTCCAGGGGTGGACAACCCCTGGTCGGGGTCCGGGGTGAAACCCCGGCTCTACGCTCCGCGCTGTTCCGGCCCGGAGCTCCCCGCTATCCTCGCTCCGCGCGCACACGGAAGGGGGCGTGCGATGCGACACCTCGCTCTCGCGAAGATCCTCGTCGTCCTCTCGGTGCGCGCCGCGTATCCCCTCGCGGCCCCGCTGCTCCTCGGCGTCTTCATCGTTGCCACGGTTCTCTTCGGCCCGAATGGGATGCGTTCGTCCGAGGCGCTCGCCGTGATGCGCGCCTCCCCCACGCTCATGACCGTCCTCTGGGCCGGATGGCTCGTGCTCGGCCTGCCCGCCGCGCGCGCCGCGCTCGTTCCTCCGTCCGGGACGTATCTTCGTTGGTTACCTTCCCCACGCCTCGTCTTTCACCTTGCGGGCGCCGTGTGCGCGCTCGTCGTCGAGGCGCCGTGGATGCTCCTGTTCGGGCGCGGCGAGGGCCTCCTGTCGGCCGCCACGGCCGGGCTCGCGGCCCTCGCGGGGCACGCGCTCGCCGCCACGCGACCGTGGGGCGCGCGGGAAGCGTTCGCGACGGCCGGCGTGGGGCTCGCGGTGTTTGCCCGGATCCCGCCGCTCGCCTTCGGGGCGGCGCTCGTCGCTGCCTGCCTGTCCGTCCCGGCCGCCTTCCGCCGCGCGCCCGAAGCGTCGGCCGGGGTGAACCGGGGCTACTTCGGTCGATCTCCGCTCGGCGCGCTCGCCTCGACGTTCTTGCTCGGCGTCCTTCGGAGCGAACCTGCGGTCGTCGGTCGCGCGCTCGCCCTCGCGGCGCTCGCCGGGCTCGTGCTCCCGCTCGCAGCGCGTGGGCACGACCTCGTGGCGGACGCGTCCATCGGCGCGCTCGCCCTCGGCCTCGCCGCCGTCGCGCTCTCGCCGGGCCTCTCGGGGGCTGCGGCGGCCGTCGTGCGGGCGGAGCGCGCGACCTCCTGGCTCTGCGATGCGACCGGCACGCCGCCCGGCACGCGCGCGCTCGCCGCGGCCCTCGCCGGCGGCGTCCTCGGGGCCACGAGCGGGCTCGTCCTCGCGACCGTCGCGGCCCTCGGCCTGCATGCGCCGCTCGCGCTCGGCGCGCGGCTCGTCGTGCTCTCGGTTGCCGCGGGCCTCACCACGGGCGCGATCCTCGTCGGCGGCGCGCGCGAAGCCGAGGCCTCTCCGCGGCGCGGCGATCGCGGCATGCTCGAAGCGCTCGTCTGGGCTGTGTTCGGCGCGGCCGCGGCGTCGCTCGCGGGTGAGCTCTCGCTCGCCGTGATCCTCGCCGTCGGAATCGTGCGGGTCGGCTCGGCCGCGCGTCGCGCCGAGGTGCTACGCAGGCTCCGAGGTGCGGCGTGACGCTCTCGATCGTGGACTTGAACAAGTGGCTCGGCGGCCGGCTCGTGCTCGACGGGGTGAGCCTCTCGGCCGCGCGGGGCGAGATCGTGGCCATCTTCGGCGACAACGGCGCGGGCAAATCCACGCTCCTGCGCATCCTCGCGGGCGTGCTCGACGCGGACCGGGGCCGCGCGACCCTCGACGGCGCCTCGATCCTCGGCTCCCGCGCCGCCGCGCGCGCGCACGTGGGCTACGTGCCCGAGGCCGCCGACGCGCCGGCCCACCTCTCCCCGCGTGAGCTCGCCGCGCTCGTCGCCGCGCTGAAGCGTGTCCCCCTCCCGGCCGAGGCGCTCCTCGAACGCCTCGGCCTTCGCGCGTACTGGGATCGGCCCTTCGGCGGCCTCTCCCTTGGCCAGCGACGCCGGAGCTGCCTGTGCGCGGCGATCCTCGGCGACGTACGCTTGCTCCTGCTCGACGAGCCCACGAACGGCCTCGACGCGGCCGGCGTCCGGGAGCTCGCCTCGCTCCTCGAAGAACGTCGCGCGGCGGGCACGACGATCCTCGTCGCGACGCACGATCCCGCGTTCGCCGAGGCGATCGGCGCGACGCGGGTCCGGCTCTCGGCCGGCAAGCTCCAGGCCTGATTACCCTTTCACCACGCCGATCGGCCGCAATCGGGCGACCTTTTTCGCGATCCCCGCCGACGCCACGACGTCGACCACCCGATCGACGTCCTTGTATGCCGCGGGCGCCTCCTCGGCGAGCTCCGCATTCGACGCGCACCGAATGACGATCCCGCGCGCTTCGAGCTCCTTGCGGAGCGCGTGCCCCGTCACCTTTTTCTTCGCGGCGGCGCGGCTCATTTGCCTCCCGGCGCCGTGGCAGGTGCTCCCGAACGACGCCTCGCTCCCGTGCTCGGTCCCCATGCACACGAACGACGAAGTCCCCATGCTGCCCGGAATGAACACGGGCTGTCCGATATCGCGATAAGCCGCCGGCACGTCCCGGCTCCCCGGACCGAATGCGCGCGTCGCGCCCTTGCGATGCACGCACACCTTCTTCCCCTCGTATTTCTCGATCTTCGCCGTGTTGTGCCCGACGTCGTAGATCAACCGCAAGAAGCCGTCACGCTCCCCGAACATCCGCCGGAACACCTCCCGCACGATGTGCGCGATGAGGTGCCGGTTCGCGAAACCGAAATTGGCGGCGGCGCACATGGCCGCGAAATACTCCTGTCCCTCGGGCGACGAGAGCGGCGCGCACGCGAGCTGCCGGTCCGGCACCTGAATGCCGTAGCGCTGCATCACGGCATCCATCAAGCGCACGTGATCCGTGCACACCTGGTGCCCGAGCCCGCGGGATCCCGAATGCACGAGCACCGTCACCCGCCCGACCGAGAGGCCGAGCCGCCCGGCCAAACCCTCGTCGAACACCTCGTCGACGACCTGCACTTCGAGAAAATGGTTCCCGCTCCCCAGCGTACCGAGCTGATCTGCGCCGCGTTGCCTTGCGCGCTCGGAGACCGCGGACGCATCGGCGCCCTCGAGCGCGCCGCCGGATTCGATGTGCTCGAGGTCGGTCTCGGTCCCCACCTCGTGATCCCGGACGAGCGCGCCCGCGCCGCCTTCGAGGATCTTGTCGAGCTTCTTGCCCGAGAACGACCACCGCCCGCCGCGCCCGGCGCCCGAGGGCACGCTGCGCGACAGCTCGTGCACGAGGCTATCCACGCGATCGGCGATGTCCTTGCGTTCGAGGTTCGCGACGAGCAGCCGCACGCCGCAGTTGATGTCGAACCCGATCCCGCCGGGCGAAATCACGCCGTCGGGCAGCGCCGTCGCGGCCACGCCGCCGACCGGAAAACCGTATCCCTCGTGCATGTCGGGCATTCCGCAAGCGGCGCCCACGATACCGGGGAGCGTGGTCACGTTGACGAGCTGCTCGACGGAATGGTCGGCGAGCAAGCCGGGCAGCATCTCCGGGCTCGCGAAGATCCGCGCCGGCACCCGCATGTCGCTGCGATAGGACGTCGGGATCTCGTAAACGGAGGGAGCGACCTCGACGAGCGGCGGGGGCGGTGCTCTCGGGGGTTCAGATGTCGAGGACGACGTGGACCGAGTAGCCATGCGAATCCTCCGTGATGTGGACGTCGTGAAGCGTGGCCGCCTTGACGAGGGGCCGGAGGCCTTGGACCTCCGCGCCGTGAATCCGGGCCACGAGGTGATCGGAGGCGAGCTCGTCGAAATGGAAATCGACGTAGACCCGGCCATCCACCTCGGTCCGAAAGACGAGCTCGTTCAGCCAGTCGACGAGGAGCGCCTCGCGGTCGACCGAATGCAGCGATATCGGAACCCCCTCGCCGGCGGCCTCGGGCAGCGGCCCCTCGCCGACGGCGAGCTCGGCGAGCGCGCGGCCGGCCTCGGCGAAGAGCTCGGGGAACGTGGGCGCGAAGAGGCCGAGGCGCAGCTCGGCCGTGTGGTCCTCGAACGTGTGGCGCGGGCCTTCCGGGCCGGACGTCATGCGGGGGAATATCGTCGCCTGTGGGCCGACGTCACGGGAGGGGTGGAATGCCGAGGCTCCCGTGCAGGCGGGCGACATCCTCGGGGCGAAGGCCGAGCATGGAGGGCAGGCCTTTGAGGTACGCGCGCTCGGCCTCGGATTCGGTGCCTGCGGAGAGGAGCGAGACCACGTAGAATTGCTCGGCCATCTGGGGAGAGCGGATCTGCCCGACGAGCGCGAAGGGCGGCTGCGGGGCTTCGAGCTCTTGGGCGAGCGCGGCGCGATCCTCGGGGCCGAGGCCGGCGCGCGCGAGGCGATCGAGGATACGCGCGCGCTCGTCGGGGTCGATCTGACCGTCGATGAAGGCGGCGGTGATCATGGCGCGAATGAGGAGCAGAGCGTCGGCCTGGCCATCGGCCGCGGGTGCTGCGGGTGCCGCTACGGGTGCGGCAGCGGGCGCGGGCGCGGCGGGCGCGGGTGCCGCTACGGGTGCGGCAGCAGGCGCGGGCGCGGGCGCAGCGGCGACCGGGTTTGGCGTGGCACCCCATTGCGCGGGCGGCGGGGTCGGAGCCGGTGGAGCCGCGTTCGGCGGAGCCCCCCATTGCGCCGTCGGCGTCGTGCTCGGTTGCGCGTTCCATTGCGCCGGCGCGGGCGGAGCCGCGTTCGGCGGAGCCCCCCATTGCGCCGTCTGCGGCGCGTTTTGCTGCGCGTTCCATTGCGCCGGCGGCTGCGCAGGCTGCCCCGGCGGAGGCCCACCCCACCCCGCTTGCGGACCCGGGTTTGGCGGAGCACCCCATTGCTGCGGCGGCTGCGGCGGGCCTCCCTGCGGGCTCCCCCAGGGCGCGTGTCCCTGCGGCTGCGCCGCGGGCGCGCTCGTCCCCCACGTCGACGGATCATTGTGGTAGACCGGCACCCCGAAATTCGCCCCGCCGCCTCCCTGCGGAGCGCCCGGCGGAATCGGCCCGGACGTCGACCCCATCAATTGCCCGAAAAACCCTTGCTGCTGCGCGGGCGCACCCGGCATCCCGTGCATCCCCGGCGCGCCCGGCATCCCGTGCATCCCCGGCGCGCCCGGCATCCCGTGCATCCCCGGCGCGCCCGGCATCCCCGGCGCCGCCGGTTGCTTGAAGTGCTGATATGCCATGTACGCGAGCCCGCCCGCCGCCGCGACCCCTGCGGCCCCCGCGAGCAGCGTGCCCGCGCCGATCCCGCTGTCGTCGTCGCGACGCTCGTACGCATCGTCGTCGCGGTACCGACGACGACGCGAATCGCGGAAGCTCCCGCCATCGACTCCATCCGAGACCAGCGCGCCCAGGATCCTCTGCGCATCGAACATGGACCGCATGTTCGCCAGAATGCGCGCCGCTTTCAAGGCCGGCGGGTGGGCGCCCGTCCTCGCCGCCCACCCGCCGCCTCCCGCGCGCCTTCAGATCGACAGATTCGCGATGTAGTCCGCGAGCTCCTCCCGCGCGACCCGCACCGCCGCTTGCGCCGCGTCGATCGTCCGATCGATCTCGCCGATCCGATCCTCCGTCGACGCGAGCGCCGTCAGGTACCGCGTGTGCAGCTCACTCCCTTGCGGCGCCGATGCCAGGTTCCTCCGCACCCGCTCCTGATCCGCCACCAGCGTCTGCCGCTCCGTCCGCAGGAGCGCGAGCGCCTGCTCCCGCGACGCGAGCGTCCTCTGGAGCTCCGCCACATGCTCGAGCGCGGCGCGCACCTCCGCCGAGATCTCCGTCGACGCGAGCAGCACCCCGAGCTCCTGCGCCGTGATCGACCCGATCACGATGCTCTGCTCGATCGTCCGCTCGAGCACGGCATTCAGCCGCACGGTTTGTCCTTTTGGAACCTCCTGCCGGATCCGCGTGTGCGTGTCCGTCGTCCCGATCACGCCCTCCTTCGGCTCTTCCAAGGTGAACCCCTGGATGCGCGGGTGCTCGATGACGAGCACGCGATCCTCGTCCGCCGCGCCCTTGATCGTGTACGTCGTCGTGCGCCGCTCCACGCGACGCGCCTCGAGCACGCCCCGCGCGATCTTCGCGGCCCTCACGATCTGCGCGATCTTCTCCTCGCGATCCACGCTCACGTCGAGATCCACCGCGTAACTCACGAGCCGATCCTCGCCCGCCGGAAGCGCGCCGAGCCGCGCGTCCCCGACGAACGCGGTCGGCTCGTTCGCCGAAGCGTTCTCGTAAATCGACAGGATGCCCGGCGGCAAACCCGTCTCGGTCTCGTTCATGAGCCGCACCGACGCGAGCGGGTTGCGCTTGTCCACGTCGTAGCGGTACCAGGAGACCCGCTCGACCGGGATCGACTCGCTCACGATCGGCACGAGCAGCGATTGCCCGCGCGGCAGATCCACCGGCTCCGGGAAGCGGAACACGACCTGCGTCGCGCCCTCCACGGGCTCGGCGATCGGCGGCGCCCCGGGCAGGACCGCCTCTTCGTTCGGTTGCATGGTGAAGTTCAACGCGTCGGCCGCCGACGGCGCGGCCATGAAGCCACGCATCACGCGCCCGGCGCCGCCTGCGCCGTCGGAGACCTCGGCCTCCGGCACGGCTCCCACGTCGACCGGCGGCAGCCTGCGCCCGAGCACCTCCACCGGCACTTCCGGGCGATTCACGAAATACGCTTCGTACACCGCCTGTCGCAACGTCACGGGGTTGCCCGACGCCACCGACAGCTCCACGCGGTTCCAGTCCTGCCCGCTCATGTTCTCCAGCAAGGCCCACCCTTCGAGCCGCGCCTCGCCTTCCTGCTCGGGCAACACGAGCCGATACGTCGCCTTCCACAGCGGCGCGGCGACCACGTACCCCACGCGCACCGTCCGCTCGCCTTGCCCGTGCACGTCGATCGTGATCGTGCGCCGATCCGCGGCCGCGTGCGCCGCGATCGCCGAAAGCGCCTGCTCCACCTGGCTGCGCAGCCGCGCGTCCACGATGTCGATCTGATCCGCCTCTTCGAGCACGATCTGCCGCATGCCCGTCGGCGTCAGGAGCGACAGCCGGTGCCGCACGATCGTCCCTTGCCCCTCGCCGAGCGAAACCTTTTCCTCGGTCACCGCGACGAGCCGCCCCTCCACGGTCGCGCCGTGCGCCGACACGCGCAGAAGCTGACCGCGCAGCGCGCGGAGCAGCGAGACCGTGGAGGACAGGTCCTCCTGCGAGAACGGCAGATCCCGGAAGAACTCGGAGAGCGGCGCGCGCCCGGGCAGGCTCGCTTGTCCGAGCCGCCCTTGCGGATCCACCGCGAGCAGGCTCTTCAGCACGTCGCTCACCTGATCGAGCCGCACGTCGAACGTGAGCTCGGCGTCGCCCGACACCTGCGCTTCGTGCTCGAAGTACCCGACGCCGCCCGTCGACAGCATCACGCGCCGGAGCGCGAGCTCCTCGGCCGCCGACGCGGAGTTCGCAGCGAACGACGTGGCGATGAGCCCGAGAGCCCACGCGGCCCCGATCCTCGATTTTCTCATGTGCCCTCCCCTTTCGCGCCTCTCGGGCTCCGCCCGGCTCGCCGAGCTCCCCCGGAGGCCTGCGCCTCGGCGGCATGCCGCTCGCGCGCTGCCATGTTCGTCGAGCGCGCGCCGGGGCACGTCAATGCGCCCGAGCCCGCCTTCCCGTTTTCCTCGCTCTCCCTTGCCCCCGTGGCCTTTCGCTCGGCCTCCCGCGGCATACACTCCAGCCTCGTGGAACCGCGGTTTTTTTGCGACGCGATGCTGGGAGGGCTCGCGCGGTGGCTACGGGCCGCGGGCTACGACGCCGCGTTCGAGCAAGGGATCGACGACGGAGTCCTCGTCGCGCGGGCCGCGGAGACCGGGCGCATCCTTTTGAGCTCCGACGGAGGCATCTTCGAGCGCACGACCGTGCGGGAAGGGCACGTCCGCTCGCTCTTCGTGCCGCGGGCGCTGGGTTTGTCCGGGGAGCTCCGGTTCGTCCTCGGCGCGTTCTCGCTCCCGCTCCTCCCGCCGCGGTGCATGACCTGCGGCGGCGCGCTCGTCGAGCTCACGAAGGACGAGGCGCGCGACGAGGCGCCGCCGAAGACGCTGGACAGGATCGAGACGTTTTACCGCTGCGAGGGCTGCGGCAAACTGCTCTGGCGAGGCTCGCACTGGGAGCGCATCGCGCGCGTGCTCGCCGAAGCGGAGGCGGCCGCGCGCGTGCGCTGACGCAGCGTGCTCAGGGCGCGGCCGGACGAACCTCGACGTTCGTGACCTTCGTGTTCCACGGGCAGTATTGCTTCACCTCGTCGATCCACTGGGCCGTGTGCTCCTCGACGTACTCGGGCGTCCCGTCGCAGAGCTCGATCGTGGCGTCCACGAACGTCACCTTCTCGGGGTCGACGTGGAAGGTCCACTTCGGATCGCAGTCCTGCCCGTCGATGACTTCCGCGAAGTTCGGGATGCTCGTCATGCCCTGTTCTTTCAGCTGGATCGCCTTGTCGATGAAGGCCTGGTTCGTGATCCAGACCGTGAACGACTGCCCCACGACATCGAACGTCACGAGCGCGCCGCCCGTCCGATCCTCGCAGAGCGCGCTGCTGCCGCCGCCCGCGCCGCCCTGCCCTCCGGCGCCGCCTTGACCACCGGCGCCGCCTTGGCCGCCTTGACCACCGCCGCCGCCCTGCCCGCCGGCGCCGCCTTGCCCCCCCTCACCACCCTCGCCTCCCGCGCCGCAGGCGGCGTCGCACGTTTGCCCCTTGTCGCAGCCCTGGAGGAACGCAGTCGTCGCCACAAGTGAAAGAACCATTGCAAGTGAGTGAATCCGTTTCATGCCCACCCCTTCCAGCACGCGCCATGCCAGCGGAAAAATCGATTCTGGCGAGACCTACGCCGCGCCGCGTCTGGCCGTGGTGGCGCGTGTGGCACAACGTGGGCCGAAACGACAGCATCTCGACGTCTTGCCGTGTGGGCGGGTGTTTCGTTTAGAATGCGCTCATGCACCCGACGCTTCGGCTCTCGGCAGGTTACGCCGACAAATCCCCGCACCTGCGGGACGAGGTGAAGATCCTCCAGCGCGCGCTCGCAGGCTGGGGGTTCGACGTGAAGCCCGACGGGCAGTTCGGCCCCGGCACGGAGAGGGCCGTGCGCTCCTTTCAACGCCGCCAGGGGTTGGTCCCGGACGACGGCATCGTCGGGCCGAGGACGTGGGAGGCCTTGCTGCAGAAGAAGGCCACGCCCGTCGGCACGTCGGTGCGCGACACGCCCATCGTCACGGGCAGCGAGTGCTTCCCGTTCAGCAAGCTCCCCACGGTGAACTGGACGAGCTCGCCGCGATCGTTCGGATCACGCCGGAGCGGCGGCACGCGCGCGCATGCGGGCTGCGACCTTTACGCCTCGCTCGGGACGTGGATCCACGCCATCGCCGACGGCGAGGTGATCCAGGGCCCGTACCCGTTCTACTGCGAGACGTACGCGCTCGAGGTGCACCACGGCTCGTTCGTCATCCGGTACGGCGAGATCCAGAGGTTCACGACGGTGAAGGCTGGCGACAAGGTCAAGGCGGGGGACCGAATCGCCAAGGTCGGGCACCTCGTCGGCATCAAGGTGCCGAGCGACATGCTCCACCTCGAGATGTACAAGGGCAACCTCTCCGGGCCCCTCACGCAACGCTCGGGCGGAGCGAAAACGGCGGACGGCGCGGCCTTCCAGCGCCGCGCGGACCTCATGGATCCGACCCAGCACCTGCACCGCTGGGCGAGCAATTTGCCGCACGATTGACGCGGATCCGCGGGGCGGACGCCGCTTGCCAAGCGCGGCGGATTCGCTGTACCAAACTTCCATGCGCCCGCTCCGCCCGTCCTTCGCCCTCCTCGTCGCGTCGCTCCTCGCCCCCACGCTCGCCGGCTGCGGCGGGGAGGAATCGCCGCCCGGGGCCCCCGCGCGCACTCCGATCGCCGACGATCAAGGCAAAGCGACGAGCCTCTCGTGCCCCGGGGCGGCCGGGTGCGAAAAGGCCGAGGGTGACCTCTTCGTCGGCGCCTCGGCGCAGAAGATCACGCCCACGATCGAGACCTGGACGGACACGAACCAGAATGGCCGGTGGGACGAGGGCGAGGCGTACGAGGATACGAACGGCAATGGGAAGTGGGACGGCGTCTGGCTCGCGGGCTTCGGCATGGGCCGCGCCGCGACGGGCGTGCACGACGACGTCTGGGCGCGCGCGGTCGTCCTCGAGCAAGGCGACGTCTCCGTGGGCATGGTCTCGCTCGACCTCGTGGGGTATTTCCAGCAATACGTGCTCGACATCCGCAGGGCCGCCGCGGCGCAGGGGCTCGATTTCGATCACATCCTCGTCGCCTCCACGCACGTGCACGAGGCGCGCGACACGATGGGCATGTGGGGCCGCGACGCGAGCCACACGGGCATCGATCCGGCCTACATGGATCACATCGTCGAGCAAGCCGTCCTCGCGCTGAAGGAGGCGAAGGCGGGCCAGAAAAAGGCAAAACTCGTGGCCGCGCAGGCCGAGGCGCCGGAGCTCGTGAACGACACGCGAAGGCCGTTCGTGATCGATCAGAACATCACGACGCTGCAGTTCCGGGACGAGAGCGACGCCGTCGTCACGAACGTGGTATTCTGGGGCAACCACCCCGAAGCGCTCGGATCGGACAACACCCTCGTCACCTCCGATTACCCGCATTTCCTCCGCGAGACGATGGAGGCGAAATGGCCGGGGGCGCCGACGGTCTTCTTCAATGGCCCGCTCGGCGGCCTGACGACGACGATCGGGATCGTCGGCTGCCCGGATTTCAGCGGGATGGAGACGTGCAAGCAGGGGACGTGGGAGCGCGCGGAGTACGTCGGCAAGGGCGCGGCGGAGGCGGCGATCGCAGCGCTCGAAGGCGCGAATACGACGAAGGACGAGGCGCCCTCGCTTTGGGTGCACCGCCGGGCCTTCCTCATGCCGGCGACGAACATCACGCTCGCCCTCGCGGTCCTCTCGGGGCTCATGCCGCGCGAGGTCTACTGGTCCGATGGGAAACGCGTGACGGCGGAGGAGCGCACGGGCCTCAACATCGCCCTCTTGCAGAACGGCGAGGTGGTCATCGCGACCGAGGTGAACGGCATTCACATCGGCCCGGTGGCGATCGCGACGGTGCCCGGAGAGCTCTACACCGAGCTCTGGCTCCAGAAGCCGGACGGGAGCTCGTACATCGAAAAACCCGAGGGCGCCGATTACCCGGACGCCGTCCCCGAGACGCCGATCCAGGCCTTCCTGCCGAAGGACTCCATCAAGGTGATGGTGAACAACGCGAACGACGCGGTCGGCTACATCATCCCGCTGCCGCAATGGGACGAGCAGGCGCCGTTCGATTACGGCGACAACGACAACGAATACGGCGAGGAGAACTCGTCGGGCTACCAGGCGGCGCCGACGATCACGAGCGAGTTCGGCAAGATGTACTCGAAGTGAAACATCACGCCCGCCCGACGACGAGCACCACCGCCGTCGTCGCGCTCCCGCCGATGTTCAGCGTCGCCACGCGCTTCGCCCCCGGCACCTGACTCTCCCCCGCCTCGCCCGTCACCTGCTTCTGCGCGTCGAGCAGCATCCGCACGCCCGTCGCGCCCACGGGGTGACCGATGCCCATGAGCCCGCCGCCGGGATTCACCGGCAACGTCCCGCCGCGCAGGACCGTGCCGTCCTCGATGACCCGGAACGGCTCACCCGGCGGGGCGATGCCGAAATGGTCGATGCCCATGTAATGCGAGATCGTGAAGCAGTCGTGGACCTCGACGGCCGAGAGCGCGCTCGGCCCTTCGATCCGCGCCCGCGAGAACGCGTCGAGCACCGCGCCGCGCACGTGCGGGAACACGTACGGATCGTCCCGGCTCGCTTCGAGTTTGTCCTTCATGCCCATTCGTGCCGTCCGATGCCCGTATCCCTCGATACGCGCGAGGCCCTCGATCGGCACGCCGCGCCGCCGCGCCCATGCCGCCGCGTAGTCCGCCGACGCGAGCACCACGCAGGTGGCGCCGTCGGTCACGGGGCTCGCGTCGTAGCGACGCGTGCGGCCGGCGATGACCGGGTTTTCCTTGTCGTCCTCGGCGAGCGCGGCGTCCGAGACCGTCCACTTGCGGGCCTGCGCGTTCGGGTTTTTCCGGGCATTCTCGTAGTTGTTCCGCGCGAGCGCGGCGAGGTGCTCGCGCCGGAGCCCGTAGCGCCGATCGTACTCCTCGGCCACGTGGCTGAAGAGCTCCGGCCATGGGTACGCGACGCCGTCCGTCTCGCGCGGCACCCACGCGGCCGCGCCGAGCTTTTGCTGCGATTCGAAGCCCGGCAGCGCGCGCATGAGCTCCACGCCGAGGACGAGCGCCACGTCGTATCGCCCGGCCTGCAGATCGGCCATCGCCGCGAGCACGGCGACTCCGCCCGAGGCGCAGGCGGCCTCGTGCCGCGTGATGGGGATTCCCGCGAAGTCGGGATGCGCCTCGGCGACGAGCCCGCCGAGATGGCTCTGGCCCGTGTAAAGCTCGGGGATGAAGCTGCCCACGTGCCCCACCTCGACCTCGCGCCCAGCGACGCCCGTGTGGTCGAGCGCGAGCGTCGCCGCCTCACCGATGAGATCGAGGAGGCCTTTGCCCTCGCGCGTGACGTTGCGAGCGAAATCGGTCTGGTGGCCGCCGAGAACGAAGACCGGGGGCAGCGCGCGATCACGCGGCGCGACGCGGGGGGAAGCCGTCATGGTGTGACGACTCTACGGCGCGCGTGACCCCGGCGGCAAGGGCGTCCGTGTGCGTGGCCCGCGATCGGCGTGCCGACCTGGAGAGGTCGAGCAACCGCGCGCGTTTGGCAGGACGCCCCGAACCCGCTAGCGCATCACCAGAAGAGGCCAGGTCCGCCGCAGGGGCCGATGGCGCCGCCGCAGGGGCCGATGCCGCCGATTCCGCCGATGGGGCCGCAGCCCAATTCAAACGGGTCGTCGCAGGGACCGCCCCGAACACCGATACCGACGCAGCCGCCATAGAAGCCGCCGGCGCAGCCGCCCCAGACCCCGATCGGGCCGCCGCACGGTGCTCCACAGCCGCGGAATCGGCCGCCATAGTATGGATAGCCGGCCCCCCACCACGAATTGAGGGCCGCCGCATCTTCCGCCGTGGCCTCGTCGTTTGCGTCCGCGACGGCGGCGTTCGCGTCCGGCTCGGCCAGGCTGTCGTCCGTGGCATCGGCGGTGGCGTCCGCAACGATGGCCCCCTCGCTCTCGATACCGTCCTCGGTGTCGGCATCGGAAAGCTCCGTAGCGCAGCCCGTGCATAGCATCGCCACCGAGGCAGACAGCGCGAGCAGCAGCGTCCCGACCTTCGACATGGAATGCATATCGGTGACCTCCCGTTTTTCTTTGCTCCCTGGATGTCTCCCGCAAGACGCCGATCCACGAAGATCGGTTCGCGGAGGCCGACCAGGTGCAATCTCTTTCGGGCCGCGCGGTTCGATGTCCAGTCGTCCGGGCCACGCCCATTCAAGCAGGAAAACCAGACAACAGGAATGCTCACTGTCACGTGGAGGCGGGAGCAGAAGCGGGACGGAAGCATGAGCGCGGGCTCCGGGAGCCCGCTCGGGGACGGAGATCGTACCGTCGTGCTCGACCTTTTCAAGACCATGCCGTCCTCGCCGTCTTCGCGCTTCGCGCTCCGGGCGTTCCTCGTGCCGGCGACGAATATGTTGCTCGCCATTGCGACCCTCGCGGGGCTCAAGCCTGTCGCAGCGGGCTCGACTCGTTCGTGGCGCTTCGCGCGCTGCCGCTCCTCCCGTCGCGCGAAAGCGCGCCTTGACGGATGCCCGCATTCGAAGCGAAGACAAGATATGCACCTCGCTCACTCCATTCGCAGCTCCGCCGCCGCGTGTTTCTTCCTCGCCGCTGGATGCGCTCCAGAATCGGCAGAATTTTCCGGACTCGCTCGCGCTCACGGCGGACGAGGTCCTGTGGACCAACAACACGGGCGGGGAGATCATGCGCCAATCCAAGGCCGGCACCGTGCCCGTGCCTTTCGTGAAGGGGCAACAGGCTCCGAGCGATCTCGTCGAGCGTGATGGGGTCCTCTACTGGTGCAATACCGAAGACGACTCGATCGGCACGGCCAAGCTCGGCGATCCGGCCGGCGGCGTCGGGCCAAAGGCCCTCGTCATCGACTCGCCGCGGCGATTGGCCACCGATGGTGTGACGTTCTTCGTCGCCACCCCCAAGTTCTTGCTCCGCGCGCCGGTCACGGGCGGGCCTGTCTCGGATCTCGTGACCGACGTGAATTGGTACGGCATGAGCTCGCAAACGAAAGGCATCGCGCACCACGAGGGGATGGTGTATTGCAGCGAGTCCATCGGCGGGCGCGCCGCGCGCGTGCCTGTGGCAGGCGGCATTCCGGAGGTCCTCGCGCCCGGCCCTGGCAAGCTCGGGACGATCGCCGTCGACAAGAGCGGCGTCTACTGGTTGAGCGTCGAGGCGACCGCCACGAAGCTCTGGGTCTCCGACCGCGCGGGCGTCGGCGCGACGAGCGTCTTTCAAGGTGAAAATGTCATACCGTTTTCGCTTCCGAAGGTCGTCACCGACGACGAGGCCATCTATTTCAGCATGGATCCGGAGAGCGGCGGCGGCTCGGCGCTCCGGCGCAAGACGAAGGCCGGCGCGGACGTCGCACGTGTGCTCGCGAGCGGGCAAGAGCAGATCGGGGACATCGCGGTGGACCCGACGCACCTTTACTGGATCTCGGGGTCGTCCATTCTGCGGATCGCGCTCCCCTGATTCGGCGGACCTGGCGAGCCGAACGGCTAACGGTTCCGTCCCAGGATCGCATCCACGGTCTCGACGTCAATCTCGGGGTTGAAGCTCGCTCGTTCCACTTTGTCGGGGCGCAACACCACGAAATCGGGGTGATCGGCGCGCGAATTCCCGGTCCACGCGCCTCCGTGCACGATGAAGCGTCGCCCCTCCCACGCGCCGCGGAGGTCGTAGGTGTACTCGCGGGTCGTCACGTCCGTACCCACGTAATCATACGTCTTCACGTCGGGGGTGGTCACGAACAGGACGGTACGGACGTGCACGACGTCGCGCGCCCTCGAGTCACGCGTGATCTTCGTGATGGCCTTGTATACCGGCAAGTTCCAGACCTCGTGCCCGGCGTCCCTGTCGATGATGAACGGGCGCTTGTTCTTGAAGAGCTCGACGACGAGGACTCGATGGAACCTGTGCGGCAGGATGTCCGCGTAGACATCGTCCCACGCGCCGTCATTGCGATCGCCGATGGTGGGCGTGTCGGTCACGGCCTCGTACGTCTTGAGAAGAAGCGCCTTGAGGTCACCGACTTTGAAGCGCAGCGAGCCGTGGACCATCGGCTTGTTCGGCTCGGGCTCCATGATCGAGGCGAGCGCCCACGCGAAGCATAGACCCGACCATGTATCGGCCCGCGCATCGTACAGCTTTTCGCGCTCGTACGTCGCCGCCTTCGTCGTCTTGCGCTGGAACGTGCTGCTGTAGAGATCGTACTTCTGGAGGGGCGAGAGCTCTCCGTTCCTCGCCGTGAAAAGAAAATCGTCCACGGCCGGGAACCACCACGAGGACCAGGGCTTGATCGTCGCTTCCGCGGAGAACTCCCCCTCCGATACCACGAGGTTTTTCCGGGTGCTCCCCCGTCTCTCGGTTACTTCCTCCACGGAAATCTCCACATCGCTGTCTTCTTCCGGTGCGACATCGCCGCACCCAGCGAGCGTACCGAACAACATCAGCAAGAGGGCGGCATGATGGACACGAGACGCCATGGTGGAACTCCTCCGTGCAAACGAGCAATCTGCCCGCGTTTTGGACTGCAAAAGTAAAGACGGAAAGAGCCGGAGAGGCCGACCGCTGGGCGGCCCGCCTCCCCGGCGCGAGACGGCTCCTTCTACTTCTGCGACGTCCTCAGGGCCTCGCTGCAGGTGTTGACGACATTTCCGGTCGCCCGCACATCCACGAAGGCCCACGATCCCTGGGCGTCCTTCAGCTTGGCATCGCACAGCTCGGCGACGCTGCTGAACGACAGCAGCTCCTTGCAGTCGTGGACGGTCACATCACGCTTGAACGTGGACTCCATTTCGGTGAACTCGCGACAAGGCGCCTGGGCCAAGATGGTCTTCATGTGCTCCTTGTTGCCCGTGTCGCTGACGCAGGACTTTTCGCAGCTCAGCTCGGCATAGGTCGAGCTGCTCACGCCGAGCTCGATCGGCACGAGGATCTCCTTCTGCTTCCAGGTGATATCCGTGCGTGTGCACGAGATGCTGAACCACTTCGGCTCCCTCTGCCAACCCATGGACCGCGGGTTTCCGCAGCTGTTTTGCAGCTCCTCGAAGCTGAACTGCCTGGCACAGGTGGCCTCGGAATCGATGGGCCGATAGCCTTCCTGCTGAGCGGCGAGGGCCTCCGAGGTGGTCGCGTCCATGAATGCGAGAGAACCGAACGCGAGCGTCGTCAGACCGATGGCGAAAATGCGCTTCAACATGGCTTCCTCCGGTTTGCGTGGAGAGGGCGCCCGCACTTCGAGGGGCCCCCCACGCACTGCGCCCGCAATGCAATCGTTCTGCCGCGGCCGAACCCGGACGAACGGCATGCTGCGGTCCGCGCTCCTCCGGACAGGCCAGGTTTCCCTGGCCCCGGGCGCGATCGTTGGGGCGCAAATTGCTCCGTGAGTACGCCCCGCGCAGACGCCTCGGGCGTCCCGAGGGATCTTCCAAGAAACCGAGGCACCTCGGACGAGAGCTCGCCCGACGGCATGAGCAGGAGGGGAAAGACCCGGAATGTCGTAGGGCCTTGACGGCAGAGGGGCGCAGCCGGGGACGTCGTGCGGGGCCCTACGACAGGCGCCTCGGCCTCAATGCGAATGCGCCTGAACGGGCGTGCCGACCTGGACATCGGCCATCATCCCGTTCTCGCTGTGCTCCGAGATGTGGCAGTGCACCATCCAGCGGCCGTGATTCTCGAAGTACGTGAGAATCGTGGCGGTCTCGTTGCCGCGCACCTCGACGGTGTCGCGCAGCCCGGGCTCGAAGACGGGTTTTCCGCCACGCTCGAGGATCTGGAAGAACTGGCCGTGGATGTGGAACGGGTGCCGCGGGCTCACGTTGCTCGACAACGTGATCTTCACGGGGACGTTCGGCTCGAACGTGTCGAGCAGGACGTGCTCGTGCCCCTCGCCCACGTAGGACGGCACGCCGTTGATGGTGAATTGCACCTGACCGTCCACGACTCCGCCCGAGAGCTTCCATTCATGCGAGGTCGCCTCCACGGACGTCGCGGGCAACGACACCTTCGGGTAGACCGGCTCCGGCGTCACGATTTCGCCTTCGATCGTGCCACGCGCGAGCTCGAAGGGCGCCTCGACCACGTTATCGTTCTCGTCGAGCACCAGGACGAGCGCCTCCAGCACGACCTCGGTGGCGTCGGGCTTCGGGCGCACCTCGAAATCGTAACGTTGCCCCGGCGCGATCTCGACGCGTTCGAGCGGGAATGCTTCGGGAAGCAGCCCGCCGTCGGTGGAGATCACGCGCACGTCGGCGCCGCGGATGCGCAGCCCGTACGAGAGCGCGTTCGTCGCGAGCACGAAGCGCCACCGCTCGATGGCCCCGCGCGGCATCGTGAACATCACGGGCCCCTCACCGCCCTCGCCATTGATGATCCGGCCATTCGAGAGGAGGCGGTTGCCGACGCGCCCCGCGCCGATGTCGGGTCCGCTCGTGAGGAACGCCGAGACCTGGTTGTTCGTGGTCCGGAGCCGGATGTCGTCGCCGACGAAGATCCGCTCGGCCGAGAACGCGGGAAAGTCCCGCTCGTGGACCACGATGGCGCCGTAGAGCCCGTATTCGAGCTGCTGGATCTGGTGCAGGTGCGTGTGATACCAGAACGTGCCCGCGTCGGGGACGACGAAATCGTACGTGAAAGACGCGCCCGGCTGCACCGGGTTCTGGATCACGGGGGATCCATCCATTTGATCCGAGATCCGGAGCCCGTGCCAGTGCACGACCGTCTCCTCGGCGAGCTCGTTCTTGAAATGGACGATGACCCGATCGCCGACGCGCGCGTGGAGCAATGGCCCCGGGAATTGATCATTGTAATTGAAAAGCTGTGTCGGCTCACCCGGGAGGAGCTGCACGGCGTGAGACCGCGCGACGAGGTCGACCTCCAGGATGTGGGGGTCCGGATTCAGGTCCGGCAGGGGTGTTAGCCCTGATACTTCGGGAAGCGGCGGCAACTCGGGATGAACGACCTCTCCGACGCTCGTGCTCGGCGCGGGCGCGTCGTTCCCGCAGCCCACGAGGATCCCGACAAGGGCAAATACGCCCATCGTGTAGCGACTCATGGCACATGAAGCTACCAGCCTCCAACGAACATGAAAATGAAAATCGTTCTCATCTTCACGAGCGGATCCACGTGATCTGAGCCACACGCAAGCCGCGCCCAGCCCTCTTCCACACGTGGTTTTTCCTGCGAAACATCGCGCCTCTTGACGTCTCGCGTGCATTCGTGTCCCGTCGGGCCATGCGCACTTCGCTCGTCCTTCCGCTCTGTTTTGGTGTGATCGTCTTCGGTTGTGGTGACTCCGGCGAGATCGGAGAGACCGCCGGCTCGGGCTCGAGCTCGGTCGGATCTGGAGGCCGCGGAGGAATGGGCGGCGCCGCGACGGTGGGATCCGGGGGAATGGGCGGTCTCGGGGGCATGGGCGGCGGAAGCGGTGGCGATGGCGGCAGCGGCAGCGGCACCGGTGGCAGCGGCGGCACCGGCGGCGGCGGTATGGGCGGCGCCGGTGGCAGCGGCGGCGGCGTCGGCGGTATGGGCGGCGCCGGCGGCACCGGCGGCATGGGCACCGGCGGCACAGGCGGCAGCGGCGGTATGGGCGGCGCC
>NZ_JASBQE010000160.1 GCF_029960785.1 Polyangium sp. 15x6 | reverse complement strand
GCGCCTCCGCCGCCCGCGCCGCCGCCGCCCGCGCCGCCGCCGCCCGCGCCGCCGCCGCCTGTGCCCCCACCGCAGAAGGTGGAAGACTCCACGGCCTGGCAGGCGTTGCCCGCCGCCGCGCACGCGCCGTCGATGCACGCGGCGGCGAGGAACTGCTCACCGCTCGTGGCGCAGTTGCAGCACACGGGCGCGCAGTCGGCGAAGGTGGAGCAGCTCTCGCCGCCGGGCTTGGTGCCGTGGAGATCGGCGGGAGACGACGGGCACGCGCCGTTCGCCTGCTCGCCCTTCGACGAGACGTTGCCCGTGTCCGTGCCGCCGTCGCCTCCGCCTCCCGTCGTGCCCGGGGAGCTCGAGCTGGCTGCGCAGGCCGCGATGAGGGAGGTGAGGATGGATGCGTACAGGATCGGGCGATTCACCATGGCCGGGATGGTCAGCACGATGGCGGCGGTGCGCCCAGCGGGCGAGCACGATTCCGACGGGGCGGCGCCGGATTTCGCGCGCGGGGGGGGACGCGTCCGTATCGCTCGCTCTACGCACGCCCCATAGCCCGCATCCGCGAGCACATCACCGAATCGACACCAGCGTTCACGCCACGCCGATCCCCTGCGTCACGAAGGCGGCAACGGCGCATTCTTCGCTCGCCCCTCGTGCGAACACCTGAAACCCTTCTCCGTTCGGGATCGGCGTTCGACAATGTGCCCGATCATTTGCGTAATGTGGCACAACAGGCAAAGGATTTTTTCCGAAGAAAGGTTGGGCCTGTCTGGGGATTCTATGACAACGGAGTACGTGCTCGCGCCCGTTGTCCCGATCAGGTTCGACTGCACCGAAGCGATTGGAGCATACCTGCGCGGCGACAGAAAGACGCCTCCCCGCATACAATACATCGTGCGGGGACACTGGCGAATTCAGGCGCACGGACCCGGACGCATCGCACGGAAGCGCATTTGGATTCAGCCCTACTGGGAAGGACCCGAAACGTCCCGAGGCTGTTCCGCGAGCACCGATTTGACGGGAAGGCCGATGGAGCGGAGGGACTGACCGAGTCGCGCTTCAACGCCGAGCATGAAACCAGCGATGCCTCTGGGGAGCCGACCTCGAAGCGGAGCTGCTGACGCGGCCAAGCGTCGAGTGGGGATCCCCTGGGCGGGAGTTCGTCGTCCCCCGGGGCGCTCGCATTGCGGGGAGGTATTCCGCGGGCACGCGGACGATTCACGTGTTCGGAGGCCGGAAGCTCGCGCGCGGCCAATCCTAGCCTGCGAACGAGAGCGCTTGCAGGGTGGGATCTTCGATGGTGAGCCGCTCGGCCCGGAGCCGATCGAGGTCGGCTCGGGCCGGGTCGCCATAAAGCCCCGTCTCCCGCAGCCGCTTCTCGATGTGCTGGAGCAGCCCCCGCTCCACCGTGCAGAGCAGGATGTCTCCCACCCGCGGCGAGTCGGCGAAGCTCTCGACGTATTCCCCCTTGGTATAGCCGCTGCAAGCGCCGAAGTAGGGGCATTTCGTGCAGGAGGCCGCCATGCGCAGCTCCGAGGCCCGGAGCGATTTCTCCCGGTTCGCGGAGGCGAACAGCTCCCGGAGCGGCGTCGTGAAGATATTGCCGTAGCTATGGTCCGGATCGTAGGCCTCCGCGTCGGCATACGCCTCGCCTCGCGTGTTCACCACCACCGCCGTCTCCCACGCGCGCCGGCTGTAGAAGGAGGACGGCATCCCCGGGGTGAGATACCGGATCACCGATCGCACGTGGTCGGTCACGGGCGCGATGGTGAGGTTTTTGTCGCTCTGGAGCCAGAGGTCGACGATGGTGCAGAACGCCTCGAGGGTCTCTTTCGCCGTGATCTCGTAACCGGCGTGCTGATCGGGGTATGCGCCCGCGAAGAGCGGCAGCAGGCGGAAGGACACGCCGAGCCGCTCGTAGAAACGGAAGATCGATTTGATGTGACCCGCGTTCTTGCGCGAAAGTACGGTGATCCCCCCGAACTTGACGCCCGCCTTCCGCAGGCGGTCGATGTTGGCGAGCACGCGATCCTGCGAGTCCTTTCCGGCGAGGTTGACCCGCAAGCCACCGAAGAGATCCAGGGACACGCCGACTCCATTGAAGCCCTCCTTGAGGAGACGGAGGCGCTCGTCGTCGAGCACGGTCAGGTTGGTCTGAACGGTATTTTCGACGCGGATCGGGCCGAAG
Organism: Polyangium sp. 15x6; assembly: GCF_029960785.1. Taxonomy (GTDB): domain Bacteria; phylum Myxococcota_A; class Polyangia; order Polyangiales; family Polyangiaceae; genus Polyangium. The sequence continues at coordinate 16,913 of NZ_JASBQE010000160.1, read as the reverse complement.
ATCTCGCGTTGCCGCGCGAACGTCGTCCAGTAGACCTCGGGGTCGGGGAGGAGCGGCTCGCCCCCGTGCCAGATGAATTTGACCGTGGTCGGCTCGTCCAGTGAGGCGTAGTAGTCCGCGATGTGCTCGTACATCCGGTCGAGCTGCTCGTGCGTCATCGTGGTCTTGTCCCCGAGCTCGGGGTACTCGTAACAATACGAGCAGCGCAGGTTGCAGAACTTCGAGACCTTGATGATGAATTGCACGGCGCGGGGCGTGGCTGGCTTCACTTGCATGGCTCCTCAGGTCGATTCAGGGGTCACCGCGATGGGGAGAGTGCTCGGGGCTCGGCGCCCGCGGCCTGGTTGGCGTGCGTATCGACAGACCATGGCCGCGAGCGCCCAGCATCAGAACGTCAAGCCTGCTCGGCCTTGACGGACGCGAGGAGCTCGGCGGAGGAGAGGTGCTCCGCGGAATCACCCGCTTCCAAGGAGGTCCAATCGACGGACTTCCACCATTTCTGGTGGCAGGCCTCGCTCCGCTCGGCACCCGCGAGATTGTTGAGCTTCGCGGCCACGGCCTTGCCCTGTACGAGCGGCGGGGCCTCGGCCGACGCGAGCGCCGAGGCGGACGTGGTCGCCTCCGGGAGCTGCGTCGAGAGCGAGAGAAGGTTGTTCACGAACGCTCTGTCATCGTTCTGCATGTGAATCTCCAGTGGTTGTAAACGACCCGTTCTCCACCGGCCCCGTGCCCTCGCCGAAAGCTCCGCGGGAGGACGCCCGCGGCTGAATTTTCTCGGAAAAAGCAAGCAGACGCCGTACACCGACCTTCATGGGGACGGCGCGCGCAGGATTCGTGCAGCGCACGTGCCACGCCCGAGGCGCGAGGTCCCGGCTGCTCCGCGGATCGAGCATTCGCCGGATTTCCGTTCAGGCGGGCGTCGCGCGCAAAAATAGCGCAATTCGAGCAAAATTGGCTCGAATTGCGCTTCCGGCGACGCTCGAACCTTGCAATGCGAACATCATGCCTACGCCACGTCAAGACGGGCCTGCGCCGCGTCCCGTCATGCACACGCGCAGCGCCGCTTTGACGCGATGTCGCCGAGAGCTTTGCAAGAGCCAGGGGCCTGATCGCCGCATCGCGTCGAATTTCATGGTCCGCATCGCGACCATGTCGGCACGGCGTACGCGAGGCCGTGGTGCGCCTGGGGCGCCATTGCATTGACGTGGAGAGGGATTTCGTGCGGAACGTTTATCGTTTGTCAGGTATTTGCATCGAGGGCGGCGTGGTCCGCTCGGGAGCGGGCGTACGCCGGCGGCCCCAGGCCTTCACGAGCACCGTAGCGATCTCCACGCAGCGCGGATCGAAGCGGTCGATGTATTCCCGGAACGGCGCGAGCGCCGGATCTTCGCGGGCGCGGGCGGAGAGCTCGGCGGCGTCGAGCCCCTGCTCGAGCAGCTCGAGCAACGCAGCCTGATACGCGGCGAGCTCGCGATCATCCATGGGCGTCCTCCACCGCGCGCCGGACGGCGCGGAAGTCGTCGCGGTAGCACGTGAAATCGTCCTTCGAGGCAAAGGTGTCCCCGCGGCGCTCGAAGAAGACGACCTCCACGTTCGGACAGCGCGCGAGCGCGCGCGGGAGCAGCGCGAGGACCTCGGGCGGCAGCGGCCCGTCATGGCTGTCGAGGCGGAACGGGCCTTTCTCGGGCGCCGCGCGCGTCCGGTAAAACGAGCCGCCGGAGACGTGGATCTCGCGCACCCGCTCGAGCGGATAGGTGGAGAGCAGATCCGCCGGGTCGCGGCCCATGTTCACGCCGAGCGTGTAGAGGTTGTGCAGATCGAGCAGGAGGAAGCCGCCCGCCTCGGCGAGGATCGCGTCGAGGAAGCCACCTTGAGCGTCGGCGTCATCCGGCCCGAGCGCGGCGGCGAGGTTCTCCAACCCGGCCGCGCCGCCTGCCGCGTCGGCGAGGCGCGCGAGGCGATCGGCGCCGATCCGGATGCTCGCCTCGGTCTTCGGCACCGGCAAGAGCGTGCCCTCGGCGAAGGCGCCCGCGGTGAGGAAGCCGAAGTGCTCGGAGATATGCCGGTAGCGCCGCCGCCGGCACTCCCGCGCGAGGTTCGATAGCCAGCGATCCTGCCGCGGCTCCCAGCGCGCCGAGAGCACCGAGAACCAGACCCCGTGCCCGTAGAGGCAGTCCGCCGCGGCGTAGAGGTCGAGGAGCCGATCGATCCAGCGCGGGAGCTTGCGAGCGCTGTCGCCGTAGAGCCAGCGCTGGTCGACGTTCCACTCGACGGCGTCCACGAGGCCTTCGGCGAAGAGCGGCGCGGCGGCCGCGCGGTAGGCGTCGTCCACCATGATGTTGAGCCCGATGCGGGGGGGTCGCTGGTTCATGGCATCCCACCAAAAGAGGCAAATCCCGCGCGAGGAGGGGCCCGGCGGCGTGCGCGCATGGCGGTGGGGGCGCAGGAAGCCGCAAGGCGGTCCGGAGCCCCAAGCGCAACCGGGCGCACGCGTGCCGCCGGATCCCCAGCCTCTCGACGGGAAAGTTGGGCCGCGCGCGCTAGACGCCAATCGCGGGATTGGCCACGGCGTCGAGGCCGAGGGCGGGGTTCACGGTCCCCCCCGCGGCCGGCCGGCATGGGCCACCAGCCCGCAGGCCATGCAGTATTCGGGACCGATGGCCGGCTTCTTCGCCTTGGAGCCCCTGAGGATTCGCGCGGCCTCCGCGCCGTCGGGCCGCTGGCGTTTCTCGGCCGCACGCACCTCCGTGCCGGCCTTGCTCTCGTGATTGCCCGTCATTCGGCTCTCCTCCTTCCCCACCGGAGCTCGTCGGGAGCGACGATCTATCGTCCGGCGATGAGCCGCTCAGCATCACGCGTGCCGTGGTCGTCGATCGCGCTACGTCACTGCGCGCACCCTGCCGAAGGGCGGAAGGCGCCGCGCGCTCGGCTGATGGATCCACGTTCTTGCGCGCCGCCGGTTGCGCGATCACGCAAGGCCCGCTGGTCGCGCCGGCCGGCTCGACGGCGCGCGGCGGGCGCGGCTGTCCGTACGACCTCGTCCACCCCCGTCGTGACACCGACAGCTCGGGCCTCCGACGCTGGTGCCCCGAAGGGAGCACCCGATGCGAAACCATCAGCGAGCGGCGGCGATTCGTGCGGAGATCGAGCGGAGCGAGGGTCGAGGACGAGGGAGGGCGTACCCCAAGGAGGTGCGGCGGCGCGCGATCGAATACTTCTGGTCGCGGCGTGAGGAGGGCGCGACGATCGCAGAGATCGGCCCAGAGATCGGCTTGCACTGGCGGACGTTGTACGGCTGGGCCAAGGGCGCGGCGCCGCCGGAACTGCCGGCTGCCGGGTTTTCGCCCGTTGAAGTCATTGACGTCCCGGCGACGCGGGCAGGCGGACCTTTCGTCGTGCAGCACCGCTCGGGATTACGTGTCGAGGGACTCGACCTCGACGCGCTCGCCGAGCTGCTCCGGAGGCTGTCGTGATTGGCTCGACGAGGCAGGTCAGGGTCTACGCGTATCGAGAGCCGGTCGACATGCGCAAATCGTTCGATACGCTCACCGCGCTCGTCGCGCAGGGCATGCGCCGCAACGTGATGTCTTCCTCTTCGTGAGCCGGTCCCGCGAGCGCTCCAAGGTGTTGTTTTGGGACGGCACGGGGCTTTGCCTCTTCTCGAAGCGGCTCGCGAAGGGGCGATTCGCGGCGCCGTGGGCGCGACCTGGGGACGGCCCGCTCGTGCTCACCACGAGCGAGCTTGCGCTGCTCCTCGAAGGCAGCGAACTCATTCGGGCGAATGCCGCTCTCGCCGCCGGCGTATACACCCGCCAATCGGGTCTTGCGCTGGGGCTGAGCTTTTTTCGCCAACCGTCGGTACGTTCGAGGGGTCTGACGACATATGCATGTCGAGCCCCGATGCGTTTCGATACCGAGAATGACCCCGAAGTCCTCCGGCAAGCGGCGCTGCTGCTCGAGCGGGAGAACCAGAAGCACGCCAAGAAGATCATCGAGCTGACCGCTGAGCTCCTCGCGCTCAAGGGTGGCAATCCGGAGCAGCTCAAGCTGCGCATCGCCGAGCTCGAGCAGCAGATTGCCCAGAAGAACCGCCTGCTCTTCGGTGAGAAGTCGGAGCGGCGTGGCGGCGATGAGCAAGACGTCCCGCCAACACCGCCGAAGCCGCCGCAGAAGGGCCACGGCCCGAAGGCGCAGCCATCGTTGCCAATCGTGGAGGTCGTGCACGAGCTCGACGAGGCGGACAAGGTCTGCGGCTCGTGCGGCGGCGCGCTCGAGGCGTGGGAGGGGCAATTCGAGGAGTCGGAGGAGGTCGACCGCGTTGAACGCGAGCTGCGTCTGCGCAGGATCGACCTGCTCGGCCTTGCGGCCGAAGATATGGCGACGAAGCCGCTCGAGCTCGATGCTGGCGAGCTCGTAGAGCTTGCGATACTCGTCGCGCTCGTGGCGCAGTTTGTCCCGCTCGCGGGAGGCACCCGCGGCCTGATCACTGCGGCGATGTGCTCGCGCTTTAGTCGTCCAAGATCAACGTCCTCGCCAGATCCTTCGCCTTCAGGTCGGCGAGCGCGTCCTCGGAGGCCTGGGCTACGACTGGGTCGTCGGACGCGGCTCCGAGGAAGGCGAGTGCACATTCGTCCTCGACGCCCTTCCGGAGCGGATAGTGCCAACCGAGGTAATCGAAGGCGGTGACGGTGTTGATGTCGTTGGGGTTGCTGATCAGGTTGGCCGGATCGGAGAACAGCCCGGGACGGGTTTTTACTGGGACCTCAAACGACTCGACGAGCTCGCCTACAGCGAAAACGTCGTCGATCTGATGGTGCGCACCATCGCCCGCCTGCCGCGAACCACGCAGGAAGCCCTCCGCCTCGCCGCCGCCATCGGGAGCGAGTTCGACCTCGGCGTGCTCGCCACCGTGCTCGTCCCGTCGGCCGGGACCGCGACGACGCTACCAGGCTGAGCGAAGTAGCCGTGCCCTGCACGGCGCCGCTTGCGGAGGCGGAGCCAGCTCGTCGAGCACTACGATGGCGCGGTCGTACGCGGCGCGGAGGCGCGCCGCGATCGCGGGGCGCTTCTCGGGCGGAGCGAGCGAGAGGAGCATGAGGCCCACGTCGAGCAGCTCGCGGGGCCACGCCCCCTTCGCCATGAAGGCGATGAGCCGCTCCAGGGCGTCGTCGCGCCGCCCGGCGAGCAGCAGCAATCGCGCGATTTCCATCGAGCGCCGACCCATGGACGGCGCTTCCGGAGCTCGATCGTGCTTCAGCGCCTCGTCGAGGCGACCGACGGCCATCATCACCGTCACGCATTCCCCCCACCACGCCTGGCCCACGCCCCAGCGGTCCACCACGTCGTCGAAGATCTTGCTGCTGCGCTCGCGATCGACGGCCGCGAGCTTCACCAGCAACCGCGAAAGCGACCGCATGCGCTGCCTCACCTGCATGAGGCCCTGCGCTTCGGGCGCGGTGAGCTCCCGAGCTGTGCTCTCGAGCCTCCGCTCGTCCGTCGGCGTCCACTCCGGGGAGACGTCCTGCGCGCGCGCTGTCCAGTCGATCTCGAACGACGCGGCGGCGGCCTGGTCGAGGGTCGCGCGCGCCGCGGCCACCTCCGCTTTGCTCTCCGCCACCTTCTCCTCGAGGCTCGCGGTGAGCAGCGCCAACGCGGACTCGGGATCTCCGCTCGCGGCGAGGGCATGGGCCGCGACGACCGGCCCCCGCTCCCACTCGGCGTACGTGATGAGGCAATCCTGGTAGGACGTCTCGAGCTCGCGGATGCGCTCCTTCGTGGCGTTCACGTCCACGGACGGCAGCTCGCCGAGCGCGATGAGGGCGAGCGTCCGGTCGTCGCCATCGATCTTCGGAAGCAGCGCGCGCGCCATGTCGATCTCGCCGGCCGCGATCATCTCCTCCATGAGATCCGGCACGGCGCCGCCCTCCACCTCGTCGAGGCGCGCTTCGAGATCGTTCGCGATCGCACACGCGCGGAACGCGCCCCGGCGCGCGAGCGACTGGGGCTTTTCGATGAGCTCCTCGCTGGACCAGAGCCACCCGAACGCGGGGTCTGTGTAGCCCTCGCTTTCCTCCGGCGTGAGGTAAGACCACAGCGCGGCCGCGAGCAGCACGCGGCCCTCGCGGGCATCGCGCCCTTCGTAGGGGGTCCTCTCGTCGTACGACCAGACAGCGCGCGAATCGCCGATCCAGCGATCCTCCTGGTACTTCGAGATGGGCCGGCCCGCCTCCCGCATGAGGCACGCGAGCCATGCCTTCGCCGCCGCGGCGAAGATGGTGGGCGGCAGGGGACTGATGCGGGCGACGGCGACGCGCGCGACGACGTCGTCCGAAAGGCCGCCGCGCAGGAGGAGAGCGATGTACGAGAGCGCGGGATCGCGGGTCAGCGCCGTGGTGAGGTCATTGTCCCACCGGCGGTCGACCGACGGATGCCGGCGGTACGCCGCGAGCAGCACCTCGCGGGCGAGCGCCTCCTCGCCGGCGCCGGCCAAGGCGCGCGCGGTGATATCGGCCATCCCGGCACGGGTGCTCCGGGAGGCCAAGCGCGCCGCGAGCGCGCCGGCGCCGACCGACACCAGCGCGGGCCCCAGCTCGATCGGGAACATGTTCGGTACGCAGCAGAGGATCGCCGTCGCGAACGCGCGCTCCCACGCCGCCACGTGCTCCTCGATCGACTTCGCGTCGTCGGGCCGGGGCGGCGCGCGCCGGCGTTTCTTCCAGTCGAGCGCGACCTCCACGGTCCGCTCGCTGCGCCCTTCGGCCGCGAGACCGGCGCGCTTCAGGGCGGCCACGACGCGCTCGACGATCCGGCCGTGCGCGCTGTCGTCGTCCGCGATCGCGCCGCCGCACTGCAAGCCGAGCGGGCCTCCGGAGGCGACGTCGTCGAGCATGCCCCAGTGAAAGTAGACATAGCCGCGCACCGCGGTGCCGCGGGCCTCCTCGTCCATCATCTCCGCCTTGATGGCCGGGATCGCGCAGCTCGTGCAGCACCAGAAGCTCTGGCGCGCCACGACGCCCTCGGCTTCCAGCGCGGCGAACGCGCTGTCGAGGCGATCGCAGTCGGTGGTCTCGGGCCACCCTCGCTCTTCGATCGCGCGCTTCTCCAGCGCGGCCGCGAGCGCCGCCCGAACCACGGGCTCGCCGTGATCCGGGAACTGCTCAGTGGCATCCTCGACGATCCGTTCGTCGTCCGAGTACCCGAGGTGGAGCTCGCGTGCGATCATCGCGTCGAGCTTGGAGGGGACGTCGCGATGGCCGAGCATGGCGCCTGGTCGCACGGGACTCTGGACGCCGCAAGGACCGGATCGGCACGACGTCGAACCGCGCGACGCGGGCGGCGCCCACGTCGTATCCTGGCGCGATGACGCCCGTGGAGATCACTGTGCTCGACGGCGCCGCCGCGGGCCTCTTGCTGCGCACCGACGCGCCGGTTCGGATCGGCAGCGATCCGGCCTGCGAGATCGTCCTCCCCGACCCGGGCGTGGCCCCGGTCCACGTGATCCTGGAGCCGGGCGACCCCGGGTGGAGCCTGCGCTCCACGCCCGGCGTGCACGTCGCCGTGCTGCTCGATCGCAAGGGCGGCGGGCCTGCCCACGCCGCGTCGCTGTCGACGTTCGCGTTCCTCGACGTCGGGCCGGTCACCCTGCTGTTCCACAAGCTGGGCGGCCTCTACATCAGCGCGCCGACAATCCACGAGGCCGCGCGCGGCCTGCCCTCGCGATCCTCGGAGGCCGCTCTCCACACGATCGCCAAGCTGTCGCGCGCCCGCGCGGCGCCGGCCATCGCGATGATCGACGACGATCGACTGCTGGTCGCGGGCGGGGAGCCGCCGATGCGCGGGGAGCCGTTCGCCAACGCCGACGTGGTGTCGCTTTCGGCGCGCGAGACACGCGAGATCCCGCTCCAGGTGGCGCGTGTCGCCCCCAAGGCCACGCGGCTCGGCGACGGGCGCGTGGTGATCGCCGGCGGGGGGACGGACACCGTCGAGATCCTCGATCCGTGCACGCTCACGACGGCGCGCGCCGCGTCAATGCGCGCCGCGCGCACCGGCGGCGCGGAGCTCCTGCTGCCCGGCGATCGGGTGCTGGTGCTCGGCGGCCAGCACGAGCGGAGCCCGCACGTGGCCGAGCTCTACGACGCCGCGCGCGACACCTGGACGCCGATCCCCGGACCGCCGCTCTCCCGCGTGGTCATGGCGCGCCTCGACGCGCGCCGCTTCCTGATCGCGAACGATTGCGGGTTCTTCGCCCCCCTGCCACCCACCGCGTACTTCGTGCTCGACACCGAGGCCTTCACCTTCGAGCCCATCGCGCCGCCCGCGCGCCCGCGCCGCACCCCGTTCCTGGTCTCGCTGGGCGAGGGGCGAGCGCTGGTGGTCTCGGGGCTCCCGTCCTCCGGGCCGGGCGTGACGCGTGAGGTGGACGTGTTCGATCTCGCGACCCGCTCCTTCACGCCGACCGGTGATCTGCGCGCGCCGCGCATGTACCCGGCCACGGTGGCGATCGACGGGGGCCGCGTGCTGGTGATCGGCGGCGACAGCGCCTACGTGGGCGTCTACAGCGCGGAGGTGATCGACGTGGCGCGGGGCGTGTGCTCCGGCCTGCCGGCGTTGCGCAAGGGCATGAAGCCGACCGGCGCGCTCTCGCTCGGCGACACCGCGGTGGTGGTGGGCCTCGAGGACGTCGCCCTGGCGCGCGGCGAGGCCTGGCCGCCTCCACCGTACGGCCGGCGCGCGGCCTCCCACGGCGGCATCACGTTCCGCTCCGCGCTCGGGTGGGGCCCGCGGGGCCTGGAGCACGCCGAAGTGTGGAGCCCGCGCCCCGGCGGCGCCGCGGCGTTCGCGCTGTTCCGCGGGATGGCCCCCTACTGCGGCGACGTCGGCGCCGACGTGTGCCGCTGGGTGCTCGGCGAGCTGCTCGCCGAGCCCGCCTACGGCGCGCTCCCGGTCGTGACCGCGACGCCGCCGCTCGGCGTCCGCCACCACCACCACCGCTGGACCTCGCACGTCCTGGATCGCGCGCCGCTGCCCGCCGATCCGCTGGCGCTCCCCGAGGCGCTGGCGGCGCGCATCGACGCCGCGCTCGCCGCCATGAACGTCGCCGACCCAGCCTTCGACGCGCTCGCCGAAGGCGTCATCGCCGCCGTGGTGCCGGGGCTCGTGCGCCTCGTGCGCCGCGGGGCTGCGCGCGTCTACCGGGTGCGCGGCGGGCAGGCGTCGATCGCGGTGGACGAGCACGGCGTGATCGAGGACATGCTCGCGAGCGGCCAGATCACGAAGGAAATGCTCGAAGGAGAGGGGGGCGCCGAGATACGGAAGCTCCTCGGCAACGCCTCCGCCTCGTGCTTCGGCCGCACCGAGGGAGCCCAGCCGGCGTTCGACATCGCGGTCGAGCCGGGCGACCGGCTGGTGCTGGTCCCCTGGGCGGTGCGTAAGGGGGTGAGCGACGCCGAGCTCGCGGCGGCGGTCGTCGATCCGTCGTTCGCGGCGCTGACCGCGTGGGCGGAGCGAGAGGAGCGCGGGTATGGAGTGGTGTCGATCCGCGTGACTGCCTGAGCGTCTGGAAAACGCGAGTCTCCATCTCGCCACCGCTGGCTATCGACGCCGCTCTCCGCGCCTCGCCCGCAGGTAGGCGCCGCGGGGAGGGGGCGCTTCGCCTGCGTGAGCGGGCGGAGGTGCGCGCCCGATCGCGACCGCGCTGCCGCTCCAGCATCGGCTCGTGCTTACACGTCGAGCGCGTCGCCGGCTTCGTGGTCGAGCAGTTTCACCAGCAACTGGCCGACTGCTGGGACACCATGGTGCTGCCGTCGGGCGCGCCGCTGTGGGCGCCGACGGCACGCCCGCTCGATCGAAGGGAGACCTGGCGTCTGGGGGCCCGGCGTCACGTACATGACCGCAGGTCCAGGTACGGTCACGGTGTCGGTCGACACGACGTTGCCAGTGCAGGGGATGCGCGCGTTCGAGGTGGTGGGCCCCGACGCGCTGACGTCCGTGGAGGCGTCGTTTTACCTGCGCAAGGCCGCCCTCAAAGGCAATGTGTCCGAGCCCATCGAGGAAGGTGCGTCGTACAAGCTTTTCCTTCCCGAGGAGAGCAACGGCGTCGACCTCCACGTCGAGGAGGCGATGACGACGCACGGAAAGCTCTGCGAGAACGTGCCGGGGGCCTGGTTCGCGTCGGAATCGTCGACGCCCGTGCAATGTGACGCGAGTGTGGGCGTCGTGGATCCATTCGCTTCCAGCACCATTCCGGTGGCCGCGATCGGCGATGCCGGCGAGTGCCGCAAGGGGACGGGTAGATTTGTAAGCTGGGTTGTGAACGCGGAACGCGTCGACGGGACCGCGTCGATTTTCTGTTACCTTTCGCTTCCCCGCGCATTGTTTGTGGGCATGGGATCGTCCAAATCCGATTTACGCGCCGCGTTTTCATATGGTGCGGTTTCACGGCGTGCTCGCGCCGAATGCGGCATTGCGAAGAGAAGTCGTTTCGTCGGCACGGTCATCGGCAGCGCCGAACGTCGCGCCACCCCGAGCGCCTTTGCAGTTGCCTCTATTCGGTGAGCATTTCGATGTGGACGACGCCACCGGAGGAAAAGCGCGACGCAAGCCGTGGGCGTGGCTTTTGCGACATGTGTTCGCCATCGATGTGACAGCGTGTCCGAAGTGTGCGAGCACGATGCGGTGGCGAAACGTTGCGCTTACACCGGATGCGATTCGCGAAGGGTTGGCCCGCGCGGGGCTCTCGGCGCGTGGACCGCCGATGCGTAAGCGTGTGCCCCTGGGGCAACTCTCGCTGCCATTCCCGAAAGCGCACCGGCGAGAGCAGCCCTGAGGCGCCGCCTTCGGTGGACGTCTCGCGCTCGCTGTCTGCCGGCGCCGATGCGTACGTGTACCCGCAGTGCCAGAGAATTCGATGACGAGCTCGACTTTCCGCGCGAGGCCCACGCGTGGTGGCGTCATGCCGTAGTCGGGGATACGGCCGCGGCGGGGGGCGGCGGGGCGACGGTTCCTGCTCGAGGGTGAAATTGGCTGGTTATTTGCCCTAAGCGCTCTCGATGAGAGATCGGTCCGTTCAGGGGCTCGGATACGACCAGCGCTGTGCTTTGGCGCTCGTGAAGCCGTAGCAGCAGTCGCTCGCCTCCTCGGGTATGAGCTCTGGCTTCAATCGACCTCCGTCGACGACGCCCTCGTAGAAGTAGTAACCGGTCCCGAGGAGCAGGAGCGCCTCCCGGCGGGTCGGATCTCGGAGCTCGACCTGCTGCAGATCGGCGGACGCAAGATCTGGAGCGCCGGTCACCGTGAAGGTGTTTTTCCAGGAACCCGACGGGAAGCCAGGGGGACCGTAGGCTTCTCCGACCGCGAACGCTTCCTCGATCACGCAACGACCCGCGACGCTGCCGAGCACGAGCGTGAGCGTCATCTCGTGTCCGTAGCTGTCGGGCGCTCCACAATCGATGGAGTGGAGATCCACCGGCAGATCGAGCTCGAGTCGGTGAGCGCTTCGTCGATGAGAGGCACCGTGCTTCTCGTAGACGCGAAACAACGGGAGCTCGTCGCAGGCGCTGGGCGAGCTCGAGGCGGCCTCTCGTGGAGGCGGCGGGCCGCCGTGAGAGCAGCAGGTCATGAGGGCGCCGAGCGCGAGAAGAGACGAACGGCTGCGCATGGTTTCGAAGACGCTCGCTGAGCGGACCCTATTCCGCTCGGCCGAGCTCGTGAGAGCAGACGTAGCAGCTCTTCCGAGAAGCCTGCACGGGATAGCCGCAGCGAGGACAGTTGCGCGAGGCGTCGAGGCGCCCGTCGAGGACCGTAGTGATACCGCGTTCTCGAGCTCGCCAGCGTTGGGCGGAGCGCTGCTCCGCGGTCGGGACGATCGGCTCGGCGGGTCGCCCGATGACCATGCGCGGCAATTCGCTGTCAGCCGGTTCTTCACGCGCGATGCAGTGACCCTGGCGCGCGTGAGCCAATGTTTCTTCGTCAGTGACGCAGAAGTGAACGTCTTCACCGCATTCGAAACAGTGCCGCACGCTCTCTCGTCCCATGGGCGCGAGCTCGTCCCAGGTCCGCGGACACACGACTTTCATGCGAACCTTACAGTTTCGGACGGTCCGAATCGTCTTCATGCGCCAAGAGTCAGGCTACCGGATCGGGCTAGCGACGCCAGGTGCGTTTGAGACGACGCGTACACGCTGTAGAATCAGCGCATGTCTGGTCATGGGACGACTCTCGGGACGCTGCTGCTCATCGTCGGGCTTTTCGTCGGGTTCGGTGTGTCGGAGTCTTTGACCGGCGTTCTCCCGCTCGATGCCAGAGGTTCGGCGCTCGTCGCGGGCGGTGTGGTGATAGCGGGTGGTGATGTCGCCATTCGGACGCGGTGGGGGATGGGCCGCTCGACGGAGCGGTACCTTCTGCCCGATAACGGTCCGAGGCTCGGCTTCGCCCCTGCCTGGGTCATCGGTTTGGGGCTCTTGATTCTGGGGGCGGTCTTGTCGTTCGGCAGCTGAGGCGCCACAGCTGCACATAGGCGCGCTACTTTCGAGGCTTGAGCAGGTGACGCTCGACATGAGGCAACACCTCGCTCGCGCGCTCGGAGGCGAGCTCGTGCGTCCCGGCGGGGATCACCACGAGCTCGGCGTCGGGCAAGAGCTCGGTCAGGCGCCTCCCGACGGCGACCGGGCTGATCGGATCGGCGTCACCCCAGAGTAAGAGAACCGGGACCGCGATCTGGCCCAGGCGCGGCGTGAGATCCTCTCGCGCATCGAGAAACCAACGCGGGGCGTGCGGGTTCTGAGCCGTGAACTCTCGGCGCCAGTCGAGCGCACCGAGAGCGTGGACGTCGATGCCGCCCGACGTGACCGAGAGCACGAGCGATCGCACCTTCTCCGGCGCTTCGAGCGCCGCTCGGAGCGCGATCAGCCCGCCCATGGACTGCGCGAACAAGACGACTGGTCCCGCCATCTCGCCGACCACGCGCGTCACGAGATCCGAAATGCCCGTCACGCTGGGGTCTTCCGGCACACCACCGAAGCCGGGCCAGCCGAAGAAGCGCCGCTCACCCGGGTGAGAGAGGCCGTCCGCTACGGGCTTCCAGAGTTGCCGGTTTCCGGACGCACCGGGCAGGAACATCAGCGTCTCGACGGCGGGCGAAAGAGGTGGCGTCATTCGAGGAGCGCGCAGCTTAACGCGTTTGCATCCTGCGATAGAACTGCTCGACGGCCGCTCGCTGTCGAGGATTCATCCGCGCGCGCGGCCGGACTGCCCACACTCGAGTCAGGGCGCCCGACACGGAGCTGACGCGACCGAGCGCGATCAGGAGACAGGCTGCGATCAGGCAAGTCCGCCCGTGACCCTGCGCGCAGTGCAGGTAGAGAGGGCGCGGCAGCGAGCGGATGCGCTCCATCGCCGAGTCGAGCGTGGTGGAATCGAGGCAACCGCCGTCGAGGATCGGAACGTTCAGGTAGAGGAGCGATCTTCCTGGCGGTAGGCACTCCGAGAATTCGCAGGTCAAATCCACGACCGAAGCAAGCTCCTCTACCTGCCGCAGGATCTGCCGGCCGAGGCCCGGCGGGCGCTGCTCGCGGAGGTCCGCGCGCTCGGCCCTTCGGAGCGGGGTCGGACGCTCTCGCTCGTGGCTACGCTGGGCACGGATCCCGATCGGATCCTGGCCTCGGCGGAGCCCTCACCGGGCGAGGCGCGCAAGCTCGCGATCGCGCTCGGGCTCGGACGCAGGGCCTCGGCGCTCCTGCTCGACGAGCCCGAGAACCACCTCGACCTGCCCTCGCTGGAGCGCCTCGAACGCGCGCTGGAAGGGTATCCGGGGGCGATCGTCATGGTCAGCCACGACGCCTCGTTCGCGCGCCGGGCCACGCGCACGGTCTGGCGGATCGAGGAGGGGTGTATCCTCGAGAGGGACGCGGCTACCGGGACGCAGGCGATGCGGGCCGCCACCGCGCGATAGCCTCTTCACGCTCCGCACCGTCGTCAGCACCGAGAGATCCGCGCCGATCTCGTCGAGCGACTGCGCCACCGGAAGCGGGAGCGGAAGCGGAAGCGGCGTGCCGGTGCATGTCGTGCAGAGGATGGCGGGACACAAGCATCTCGCGACGACGCAGCGGTATGTGCAGCTTCTCCTCCGCGCGCGTCGCCGCCATCGTCTGGACCTTCGCGTCCCGGCGGAATCGGCCCTTGCTGCCATCTAGGGCGATCTGCACACCTAAGCGATATTTGCAACAGGAACGCGACGACGTACGACGCTTTTCGTATCACTGGCCATGTGATCGAATCTACACCCTGGCCGGATCAATGAGATCTATTTGGTGTGTCATATTACAAAATTTGGCCGGTCGGAGAAGATCGTCGAAGTTCCCATCGGAGCCAAAATTAAAAAGTTTGTCAGACCGTGTGTTTTTGGGGGTCAGCGTTACTTGACGGTCGTTTGGCCGGACGCTAATCTGCCCAAGCCGCCCAAAGCAAGACGGCTGGAGAGTGCTCACCTCATCCAGCCGTCCCCGTCGCTTTAGCGACGCACGACGAAAGCCATCGTCGCGGTATGTGGATGTGCATCTAGCGCATGGTGCGCTGGAAGCAACGGGCTTTTGTGTGCGTCAGGCGGCTCCAACCGGGACCACGTGATGAACCATAAATCAAAGCCCGCTCTCATCGCTCCTGTTACCCCCGCCAACGATAACGCAGCGCCACCGAGACCCGAACTGGTCGACCTCAACGTCGTGCATCTCGCGCCGTTGATGCCCGGGTCGGGTGCACCGCCATTCATGCTTCCGGCGCTCCAAAAGCGGCGGTCGGTCGGGCGGACTTTCAGGTGAGAGCGTCGCGCGCCACGTAGCACGGTGCCCTTCCCCTCGTTCGGGCCTGCCAGCGAGACGCGCCGAGGCCCGAACCTGCCGTTCGTTCTTCGCCAGGCCCGCGGCGGGCCTTCCGCGGACAAACCATTCGCGCTATCATCACCGGCGTGGACCCTCGCCACGATGATCACTTGCGCTTTGTCTGGACCGTGTTCCCGGGCGTCGATCTCGTGGCGCACAAGTCCTTCGAGATGGTCACGGTCTTCTACATGCTCGGCCCCGGCGACATCCCGCTCGCCTGCGTACAGCGCCTGATAGATCGGCGTGACCGTCGGATCGGGATGTAGCGCATGCATGGCCGAGAGCCCGCTCCGCCGCGACCTGCCGCTCGAACTCCGGTTGCAGCCACCCCAGCGCGACGCGGAGCCGCGTCTGGATCTCCTTCTCTCGCGCGGCCTTGCTCGAGGGGACGCTGTTGCCGAGGTTTGGCGAGCTCGCGGTCGGGAAGGTGGACGGCGCGGCGGCGGCGCAGCTTGACCTGGTGACCTGTCGGAGGTCGGTGCTGCGATTCGCGGTGGCGCGGAAGTACCTGCGCGCGAGCGGATCCTCGCGGCCGCGAGCGAGCGGCATCGGGTGAGCTTCGCGCTGATGGCGTACGCGGGGCTGCGGCCGAACGAGGTGCGGGCGTTACGGTGGCGGGATGTGCGGCTGCGGCGGGATGGGGAGCTCGTGGGCGGGTTCGTGAGGGTGCGGGAGGGGCGGTCGCACGCAGTTCCGGAGGTTGGATGGCTTCACCGCTCGGCGCACCGCCAAGCCCAGAAGGGTGAGCCGAGCAGGAGCAATCTTCGGGGCCGCGACTGTACCAGATCTGCGGCACCAAAGTTTGTCAGCACCTGACAAACCGTTACGTTCTGGGCGTCGTCTTCATTGGTCCACGATCATGGGTAGGCCCAGGCGCGCCGCGTCCTGGAGCGCTGCACGGAGCGTCTCGACGGCGCTCGCCGCCCTTGCCGACCACGGCCTGCTCGACAGCTCCTGAAGCGCCCGCGGGGTCGAACCCACGCGCCGCTCGAAGGGCGAGCTCATCTCAATCGGCGCTGCGAGGTCGCACGGAACCAGGAGCGTCATGCCAAGGTGCACCACTGCCGAGGGCGCGGTGCCGAAGAGGCCGAAGGGGCCGCGTTTCCGAGGTCGCGCCGCCTCCTCCAGCAGAGCCTCGTACGACCCCGGGTCGACGCGGTGAAAAGCGGGCTCCGCGGCGGAGCGCTCGTCCCACGAAGCGTCTCCGATCGCGGGGAGGGCGCGCAGGTCGCCGAGCAGCATTTCCAAAATGGCCTCGCGCCGGGCAGGTGCGTCTGGACCACCGAAGGGTGTGTCC
Organism: Polyangium sp. 15x6; assembly: GCF_029960785.1. Taxonomy (GTDB): domain Bacteria; phylum Myxococcota_A; class Polyangia; order Polyangiales; family Polyangiaceae; genus Polyangium. The sequence goes on along the minus strand of NZ_JASBQE010000160.1, from coordinate 743 downwards.
TTCGGGATCTGCAGCATGCCGTGAGGGCCGAGCAGCGAGTAAGGCAAGCCCGCATCCCACGCGGTCCGCATCGCGGGCGAGATGAAGTCACCAGCGATGTAGCGGCTGAGGGGCATTACCATGAAGTCGATGGCCATCTCCGCCTCTTCGGCGGACCCGGCCGATTTGTCAAGCGCATTCTCCACTGGCTTACCGTGTGATCCGGTCGGTGCTGCGATATGCGGTGGCGCGGAAGTATCTGCGCGCGATGCCCGAGGGGATGCCACGGCTCAAGGCGGTGGGGCAGAGCATTCTGGAGATACCGTCGGACGAGGAGGTAGAGCGGATCCTCGCGGCCGCGAGTGAGCGGCATCGGGTGAGCTTCGCGTTGATGGCGTACGCGGGGCTGCGGCCGAACGAGGTGCGGGCGCTACGGTGGCGGGATGTGCGGCTGCGGCGGGAGGGGGAGGTCGTGGGTGGGTTCGTGAGCGTGCGGGAGGGGCGGTCGCACGGGGAGACGCACACGCCGAAGACGGGGCAGCGGGAGGTGCCGGTGGCGCCGGAGCTGGGGAGGTTGTTGGCGGGGATCGAGAGGGCGGGGGGGGCCGGGCGGGAGGAGTTTGTGGCGCTGAATGAGCGTAAGTCCTCGCCCACCACCGTCTGGACGACCATCCGCGCCCATGGCAGGCGCCACGTGCGCGGCACGCGCATGCTCGCCGCGCCGGCGTGCGCTCGGCGGGTTCGTCGCAGCCGCACAATAACCG
>NZ_JASBQE010000015.1 GCF_029960785.1 Polyangium sp. 15x6 | reverse complement strand
CGCGCCCGCGGCCGATCCCGCGCCCGCGCCTGCGCCCGCACCCGAGCCTGCGCCCACGCCCGAGCCTGCGGCCGCGCCCGAGCCGCTCCAGCTCGCCGAGGTCCCGATCTCGGCCGACCCGGAGCCGCCGCGCCCCGCGCCCGCGCGTCCTCGCCCGTCGAACCGCGCGGCCAAGAAGGAGGCCGCGGCGAGCAGCAACATGGTCGCGGCCGTCGCGCAGGCGGACAAGCCGAGCGTCACGCCCGCCTCGGGCGACAAGGCTTCTGCCGGGGCGAACAAGGTCGTCCACGCCGACGACGTCGCGCACGTCGAGCCGACCGAACCTTCGCACGCCGAGCCGGCATCCAAGGACAAGGACGAGCAAGCTCGTTTGAGGCGCAAGAAGAAGACCCGCATGGCCTCCAAACCCACCGAAGGCGGGCAGGGCTCGAAGCCGGCGAACAAGACCAAGTAAGCGTCAAGCTCCCAGGGCGGCGCTCATTTTGCTCGATCGCGCGCCGTCACGTTGTATACCGCGCACACTCGATGGCCCAGATTGCTCCGCCCGCCGTGGGTGAAAACCTCGTCACCTCCGGCCCGCCGCACCGAGCCATTCTCAAGCTCGCGCTACCGACGGTCGGGGCGATGCTCACGCAGAGCGTCGTCAACGAGATCGACATCGTCTTCTTCGCGCGGCTGCCCTGCCCGGAGTCGTCGAACGCGCAAGCCGCGCTCCTCCCGTCGCTGATCGTCCTCTGGCTCTTCGGCGGCTCGCTCTCCGCGATCTCCGTCGGCACGCAGGCCTTCGTCGGCCGTCGCTTCGCCGAGAAGAACCACGAAGACGCGGGCGCGGTCCTCTTCAACGCCGCGCTCTTCGCGCTCGTCGCGGGCGTCATCTTCTCCGCGATCGGCTACCTCGCCACGCCCTACATCCTCGGCGCGATCATCAAGGTCGAGGGCGCTCGCACGGCGGCGGACGAATACCTGCGCTGGCGCTTGCTCGGCGTCACCTCGATGGCGACGACCTTCGCGTTCAAGGCCTTCTTCGACGGCATCGGCAAGACGCACATCCATCTCGTCTCGGCCGTCGTGATGAACGCGCTGAACATCGTGCTCTGCTTCCTGCTCATCTTCGGCAACGCCGCGCTCGGCATCCCGAAGATGGGCATCGCAGGCGCGGGCATCGCGGGGTTCGTCTCCACGTACGTCGGCCTCGCGATCATGGTCGGCTACGCGCTCCTGCCGCAGTTCCGGAAGCTCTACGCCCCGTTCCGCTGGAAGAACCTGGACCGCGGGCTCACCTGGTCGGTCCTGAAGCTCTCGATCCCGAGCGGCGTGGCGACCATCGCAGTCATGACGGGCTTCGCGCTCTTCGCGATGATCGCGGGCAAACTCGACGAGGTGCACCCGATGGGCGTGGTCTCGGCGATGTGCCCGGGCGGCAAAGCCGAGCCCGTCAACGGCGCGGCAACCACGGTGATCGTCGGCGTCCTCAAGCTGACGTTCACCGCGTGCCTCGCATTCGGCACGTCCACGGCCACGCTCGTCGCGCAGTCACTCGGCGAGCGCAACGGCGACAAGGCCGAGATCTTCGGCTGGACCTCGGTGCGTCTGGGCCTCCTGATCTTCGGCGTCGTGGGCCTCTGCGAGGCCGTCTTCGCCCCGCAAATCCTCGCATTCGTCACGCACAGCGACGTCGTGCGAGACGTCGCGCTCGGCCCGATGCGGGTCATGGGCATCTGCACGCCGATCATCGCGATCGGGATGATCCTCACGCAAGCACTCTTCGGCGCAGGCAACTCGCGCTTCGTGATGATCGTGGAGCTCGTACTCCACTTCCTCTGCCTCGTGCCCCTCGCATGGCTACTCGGCATCACGCTCAACCTCGGCCTGATGGGCATCTGGGCCGCCGGCGTCGTGTACGCCGTGCTCCTCGCAAGCGTGATGGTCTTCAAGTTCCGAAGCGGCGACTGGAAGAAGATCGCACTTTAGGCGTCGCGCTGGGGCGTTGCCCCAGGCCCCACCGGGGCTATCCGCCCCTGGACCCGGACCAGCGCAAGCGCTGGACCCGGGGTCGATGAACTGCGCTCCGCGCAGTTCATCGAACAGGCCAGGTCAAGACCAGCCACGACCCTGCCCACCAAGAAGGCAGCGCTGACGCTTCAACCGGCAACGTGTCGCTGCGTGCGACGACCTCCGTGGTCTTGTCACGGGCCCGTTGGAAGAACTGCGCATCGCGCAGTTCTTCCACCAAAGGTCCAGCGCTTGCGCTGGTCCGGGTCGAGGGGCGGACAGCCCCCGCGGGGTCCGGGGCAGCGCCCCGGCTCGGCGGCTCAGCTCAGCTCAGCGCCCGAACGCCGAGCCCGTCCACCGATACCGGACCGGGCTGAGGTTGCTCCAGGGGAGTAGCAGCGGCTCGATGCCGCCGACTGCGCTCGTTTCTTGCGCGAAGGGGTAGGTCGCGGCGGTCCATTCGGTTGCCTTGCCCGAGGCGAGTTCGATCTCCACGAGCTTGCCGGCCTTCACGAATCGGTGGGCGCCGCTCACCTTCTTCTTGCCGATCGAGCGCCCGATCTCTGCGGCGAACACGCGCTTCAGGCCCTCGCCTTCGACCTTGTAGACGAGCAGCACGTCGCGATCGACCGTGCCGCTGCCCGAATCTAGTGTCGCGTTCGAGTGCAGCGTGCCTTGCACGATGATCTCGGCCTTGCCGTCGCCGGTCAGATCCATCGCGCTCACCTCGGTGATGTCCGTGCCCTTCGTGAATTGCGAGAGGGACAGGAACGAGTAGCCCGTACCGCCCTTGAATCCCTTGCCGAAGATCACGAGGTCCCGATCGTGGAGCAGCACCGTCTCGGCCTGCTTGTCGCCAGAGACGTCGGCGGACACGTTGAACCGCGGCTTGCCCGTCACGCTGCGCTCTTTCTTGTAGAGCGCGTACACCTGCTCCAGCAGCTCTCCGGCGCTCGGGCCCTTGGGCGCCTCGGGCTTCACCGTCTCGCCGGACGGCTTGGAGACGGCTGCGGGCGGAGGCGTCGCGGCTTGCGTCGCCTCGCCGGCCTTCGTGAACGCCTTGCCGTTCCACTTGTACGTTCGCGACGCGATCGTCTCCCAGGGCAGGAGCACGGGATCCATCGTGTTCTCGCGCGGCTCGTTGTAGCTCCCCGCGTGGAACTCCTTCGCCTTGCCCGCCAGGATCGTGATGGCGACCTTCGCGCCGTCGTTGTCGAAGCGAACCTCGTTCTCGACCGCGCCCTTCTCCGACACCACCGCGATCTCGTGCTGGAAGAGCGTCGCCGGCACGTCGGACTTTCCGAACTGCAACACCTGCAGGTACTCGCGGTACTTCTTCGACGTCCCGAGACGCTTGCGCAGGATGAGCTCCGCCTGCCCGTCGCCCGTCAGATCCCGCGCCTCGAACGAGGGCAACATGCCCGCGGAGACGTCTACGCCGAGGTCGTTCCAGTAATACTCGGTGCCTTTGCGGAACGTTGGGCCGAGGACCACGAGGTACCGATCCCACACGAGCACGCGCTCCTTCAGCGCGTCGCCCGCGACGTCCGCGATCAGGTTGAACTTCGGCGCGCCGCGGACGCTCTTCTCCTTGAGCAGCCCCTCGGCGAGCGCCTGCTCGCTCTCGATCGACACGGGCGGCAGCGACTCGTACTTCGTCGAGGGCGCCGTGCCGATCGAGGACTCGAGCGTGCTGCCCGTGTCGGCGTCGTGCACGTGGATGGCGCCGCGCAGGCCGACGCGGGTCGTGGCGGCGGGGGGGAAGGCGGTCCAGGGGATTGTCGCTTCGAGCGTCCAGCCGCCGCTGCGCGGGGCCTCGATGACCTTCGCGCCCGTGATGGCCTTGCCTTCCTTCGTCTTGGCCGCGCCGGGGGATTTGCCCGGGTCGCCCGGGTAGAGGAGCACCTCGTGCACGACGCCGCCCGGGAAGCCGAGCGTGAGGGCGACGTGGTCGCCGCCGCCGCCGCGCAGAACGTCGTCGGTGACGTCGACGGCGACGAAGAGGCTCGTGCCGTCGTAGGAGAGGGCGGCTTTGGCTTCGAGGTCCGTCTTCGACGGCTTGCCCTTGGTGGCGTACGAGAGCGCCATCAACGAGGGCCACTCCTTGGGGACGCCGTCGAGCTTGATGGACTTGGCTTCGACGAGCGCAGCGCGCACGGCCGACCCTTCGGCGGCGGCGGGAGAGGTGGCGAAGAAGGCCCCCGCGAGGGCGGCGAGGGCGGTGAGGGCGGAGCCGAAGCGAGCGCGGTGGGGCGTCATGAGCAGGTTATGGACGGGGGTAGGGGACCTTTGTTCACCGGGTGTTGAGGCCCCGCGGAGGCGGTTGTTCCCGCGAAGATACCCGGGCGAAGTGGCGAGCGGGAGGCGGTCAATCGTGTGTCCAGGGGGATGGAACGTTTGAACGGTGGTTGGTCACCGTGACGCGTGGGTGTTCGAACGTTCGAGGGGGGGACGGGAGAACGTGACGCGAGAGGGATCGAACGGTTGGAGGCGCGCGCGTCAGCTTGGACCGAGGGGGGTCGAAGGGTTGGAGACGCGCGCGTCACCGTGACGCGAGGGGGGTTCGAAGCTTTGAAGGGGGGAGGGGAGAGCGTGACGCGCGCGTGGTCGAAGGGTTGGAGACGCGCGCGTCACTGTGGATCGAGGGGGCTCGAACGCTTGGAGACCCTCGGTCAGGCCTTTCGCGGTCGGATCGCCCGATCGATCGCCTTGGCGACCTCCACGGCCGGCACCACGAGCGCGGACAGCACCAAGAGGAGCATCCACTCGTTCGGCGACATCGCGTAGGTCCGGAACACCGGGCGCAGGCTCGGCACCAGGATCGCGACCAGGTGGATCGCCGCGCTCGCCGCGCACGCGAGGAGGAGCGGGAGGCTCACGAGCGGCTTCGACGAGAACGCCGAGAGGATCGGGCTCCGGCAGCTCCACGCGTGGAAGAGCGGCGAGAGCGCGAGCAGCGAGAAGGCCAGGGCCCGCGTCTGCAAGAGGCCCGTCTCGTCCTGCGGCGACATCACGTAGAGCGCCACCGCGGCGGCGCCCATGATCCCGCCGACGTAGAGGATTCCGAGGTAGTCGCGGCGGTTCAGCAGGCCCTCGGCCGTGTCGCGCGGCGGCTCGCGCATGAGGTGCGGATCCGGCGGATCGATGCCCAGCGCCAGGGCCGGCAGGCCGTTCGTGACCAGGTTGATCCACAGGATCATGAGCGGCGTCAGCGGCGGCCACTTGCCGAAGAACGACACCACGAACACGGCCACGAGCAGGCCCATGTTCGACGACAGCAAGAAGAAGATGAACTTCTGGATGTTGCGGTAGATCGCGCGGCCCTCGCGCACGGCCTCGACGATCGTGGCGAAGTTGTCGTCCGCGAGCACGAGGTCCGCGGCCTGCCGTGCGACGTCCGTGCCCCCGAGGCCCATCGCCACGCCGATGTGCGACTCGCGCAGCGCCGGCGCGTCGTTCACGCCGTCGCCCGTCATCGCCACCACGTGCCCCTTGGCCTTGAACGCCCGCACGATGCGGAGCTTCTGCTCGGCCGTGGTCCGCGCGAAGACGCGCAGGTGCTCGACGCGCTTCGTGAGCTCCTCGTCCGTCATCTTCGCGAGCTCGGAGCCCGTGATCGCCTCGTCGCCTTCGTCCCAGAGGCCGATCTCCTTGGCGATCGCCGTCGCCGTGAGCTTGTGATCGCCCGTGATCATCACCGCGCGGATGCCCGCCGCCTTGCACGTCGCGACGGCCTCCTTCACGCCCCCGCGCGGCGGATCCATCATGCCCACGAGGCCGAGGAACGTGAGCTCTCGCTCGACGTCGCCGTCCTCCGCGGAGTCCTTGCGCACGCGGCGGCAGATCGCGAGCACGCGCAGCGCCTGCCCGCTCATCTCCTCGGCGACGTGGGTGATCGTGCGCCGATCCTCCTCGGTCAGGCCACGCACGCCGTCGTCGCTCGCGTACTTGACGCAGAGCGGGAGCAGCACGTCGACGCTGCCCTTCACGTGCGCGATCTCGCGGCCGTTCTTGTCGCGCGTGATCACGGTCATGCGCTTGCGGTCGCTGTCGAAGGGCAACTCGTGGACGAACTGGTGCGAGGGAGCGACGGACTCGCGGGCGAGGTTGCCCTTGGCCGCGAGCGCGAGCAGCGCGCCTTCCGTCGGATCCCCGACGATGCGCCACTTCTTCGTCTCCCTGTCCTGCTCGAGGTGCGCGTTGTTGCAGAGCGCGGCCGTCGAGAGCGTGTACGTGAGCGGCGCCGGGAGCCTGTCGAGGTCGAGATCGATCTCGCCCTCGTGCCGGAAGCCGCCGTGCGGATCGTAGCCCTCGCCCGTGACCTGGTAGCGCTTGCCGCCCGCGTAGACGACACGCACGGTCATCTCGTTCTGCGTGAGCGTGCCGGTCTTGTCCGAGGCGATGACCGTCGCCGCGCCGAGCGTCTCGACCGCCGGCAGCTTGCGCACGATGGCCCCGCGCCGCGCCATACGCTGCATGCCGAGCGCGAGCGTGATCGTGGTGATCGCGGGGAGTCCCTCGGGGATCGCGGCGACCGCGAGGCTCACGGCTTCGAGCAAGAGCTCGTGCCACGGCCGCCCGCCGCGCAGAAAGCCCCAGCCGAGGAGAACGGCCGAGAGCACGAGGCAGACACGCAGGATCGTCGTGCCGAACGATTCGAGGCGCTCTTCGAGGGGCGTCTTCGTCTCGCCGACGGAGCTGATCATCTCGCCGATCCGGCCGAGCTCCGTGCCGCTGCCCGTCGTGGTGACGACGGCGCGCGCCTTGCCGCGCACGACCGTCGTCCCCGTGAAGACCATGTTCACGCGATCGCCGAGCGGCGCGTCGGCCCCCACCGGCGAGAGCGCGTCCTTCATCGAGGCCGTGCTCTCGCCCGTCAGCGCCGCCTCTTCGGTCGCGAGGTCGATCGTCTGCACGAGCCGCGCGTCGGCCGCGATCGCGTCGCCCGCTTCGAGCTCGAGGAGATCACCCGGGACCACCTCCTCGGCCGGGATGACCCGGACCTTGCCGCCGCGACGCACGCGCGCAGCCGGCGCGCTGAGCTTCTGCAGGGCGTCGAGCGCAGCCTCGGCGCGGCGCTCCTGGTAGTAGCCGAGGAACGCGTTGAGGATGACGATGAGCAGGATCGCGATCGCGTCGCCGAAGCGGCTCAGGAACCCGCCCTCGTGGTCCGTGAAGCCCACGACGACCGCGATCGCGGCGGCGGCGAGGAGCGTCAGGACGAGCGGGTTCGCGAACTGCTCGAGCAGCCTTCGCAGCGTGCTCTTCCGCGGCGGATCGGGGAGCCGATTCTTGCCGTACTTCTCGAGCCGCGCCGCGGCCTCGGCTTCGTCGAGCCCGTCGATCGAGCTCGCGCCGAGCCGACCCAAAAGGGCGTCGATGTCCTCTGTGTAAACGGGCCCGTCCTTCCCCGCGGTCGCTGGCGGCTGCGCCTTGCTGGCAGGCGCGCGCTGCTCCGGGGGAGGGCGGACGGATCCCGTGCCCGTCGTCCCAGCTTCACTCATGGCAGGTACTACTCGACTAGCGCTTCATGCGGGCTTGCTCGCGTTGCTCTTCTGCTTCGAGCTCGGCGAGCGCGGCGGCGAGCTCGTCTTGCTCGGCCTGCGTCGGCGGGGCGGGGGCCGGGCCCGCGACGCGCACCTGCGCGGGGGCGACCTCCTTCGGCGGCTCGGGCGGCGCGACGCCCATCTTGCGCTTCAGCGCGAGCAGCTCGTCCTCGGCGCCCTGCGTGGCCTCGAGCTGGCCGAAGCGGTGCGCGAGCGTGTCGCCGGTGTACTGCTCCTGGATCTCGCCCGCGGCCTCGGCCTCGGCCTCGATCTGGTCGATCTTGGCCGACATGCGATCGAACGTCTCGAAGGCGGAGGCGTTGTTCAGGCCGGACAGCGTCTCCTGGATGGCCTTCTGCGCCTCCGCGCGCTTCTTGCGCGCGATGAGCACGTTCTTCTTGCGCTTGGCCTCCTCGATCTTGTTGTTCAGGAGCTTCAGCGCGGTCTTGAGCTGCTCGACCGCTTGCTTCTGCTTCTGCCACTGATCCTTGAACGAGGCGTGGAGCTGGTCGTGCTCCTTCTTCCGGGCGAGCGCTTCCTTCGCGAGATTGTCGTCGCCGGCCTTGATCGCGAGCATCGCGCGCCGCTCCCACTCGGCGGCGTTCGCGGCCTCTTGCTCGGCTTGTTTCGCCAGCCGCTTCTCGTCCGCGATCGAGACGGCCACCTGCTTCTTCGCCTCGATGAGCTGGTTGGACATGTCGATGACGACCTGGTTCAGCATCTTCTCGGGGTCCTCCGAGCGGCTGATGAGGTCGTTCAGGTTCGACTTGATGAGGGTGGCGAGTCGCGCGAAAATTCCCATCTCGATTGGCCTCTCGTCCGAGAACTGGTCTCGCGAGCTAGGTGAGCTAGGTGGTGGCGAGATCGTGGAGCGTCGGCACGTGCTGCGCCAACGCGAGATCGAGGTCGCTCAGCGTGGCCTCGAGCTCGTTGAGGTCGAGGTTGTCGAGGGGCAACGCGGCCGAGAGCACGACGGTGTGATCGGCGATGCCGTAGGCGGCGTGCATCAGGTCCGTCGCGTTGTACTCGAGCAACCGACGAAACAGCTTGTTCTGGTGCTCGGGATCCTTCGGCAGCGGGCCGATCGCCACGCGCACGGCGAGGATCGGCGGCGCCACGCGGATCGCGATCGGCGGCTTCTCCGCGCCTGCGGAGACGAGGTAAGTCCCGCCGTCGATCTCGAAGGGGCGGTTCAGTTGCAGGAGGAAGCTCTCTACGTCCTCGGCGGTTCGCGGCATGGCCGGCCGGAGCGTACAGGCAGTGCAAGGCAGGGTCGAGGGGATCCGAACACTTTTCCGGTGCCCGCGCGAGCAAGCGTTTCCCGAGAAACAAGCGCCGCGTTTCTCCCTTCCAATATCCGGGCCTTCGCTGGTACGGTCTTTCTTGCAGGTCAACGCTTGGGGACTACGCTCGGATGACCCGAGCTTCGCCCCCAAACCCCCGGTCCGTGGCGATCCACCCTGGCGACATCCTCGCGGGCTACCGAGTGACCCGCCTCCTCGGCCGCGGCGGTATGGGCGAGGTGTGGGCTGCTCGCAGCGATACGACCGGGCGTGAGGTGGCCATCAAGGTGCTCCTCGCCCGCGCCGCCGTGAAGCCCGACCTCGTGCAGCGCTTCCAGCGCGAGGCCAAGATCGCCTCGGCCATCCAGAGCCCCTACGTCTGCAGCCTGCTCGACGTGGGCCAGACGCCCGACGGGGCGCATCTGCTGGTCTTCGAGCGGCTCGACGGTGAGAGCCTGGCCGACCGGCTGAAGCGCGAGCAATACCTGCCGTTCACCGAGGTCTTCCCGATCATCGAGGACGTGCTCTGCGGGCTCGGCGCGGCCCACGCGGCCGACGTGATCCATCGAGATCTGAAGCCCGGAAACATCTTCCTCGAGCGCACGGCGCACCCCGAGCGGCCCGAGCGCGCGAAGATCCTCGACTTCGGCATCTCGAAGCTCAAGCGCGGCGACGGCGAGCAGAACGAGCCTACGCTCACGGCCTTCGACGCGACGCTGGGCTCGTTCGCGTACATGGCCCCCGAGCAGGTGCGCGGCGCGGCGCGGGCCGATGAACGGGCGGACATCTACGCGGTCGGCGCGGTCGCGTTCCGCGCGCTCTCGGGGCGGCTGCCCTTCGAAGGGACCACGGCGGCGCTGCTCGTGGCGATGAAGCTCGAACGACAAGCGCCGAGCCTGGCCGAGGCGACCGGCGACCGCTGGCCCGCGGGGATCGAGCGGTTCCTCGAGCGCGCGCTCGAGCGCAAGCGCGAGAACCGGTTCGCCTCGGCGCGCGAGGCGCTCGACGCATGGCGCACGCTCGCGCCGGGCGGACGCGCGATCCAGCCGCCGCCGCCGCCGCGGGCGCCGGAGCCCTCGTCGCTCAACCTCGCGCCGCCCGATCCGCCGACGGTCGCGGACGAATCGGAGGCGGCGGGGAGCCAGGACGATCTGCCCACGTGGGTCGATCATCCGCCCACGGAGACGGTGGACACGCCGCTGCTCGGGCAGGCGCCCGACGTTTCCTTCGAGCCGGGGCGAGGACGCAGGACCGGCAGGTGACGAATCGGGTGACGCCGTGAACGACGCGACCGTCCTTTCACGAAACAAGGTCGAAGTCCGCGGAGGCCGCATCAAGGCCGGCAAAGCGGGCTGGGTGGAAGTGGGCACCGAGCCGGTGATCGTCGGCCGCAACGCCCAGTGCAGCATCGTGCTCGACGACGCGAAGATCAGCGCCGTGCACGCCGAGCTCGTGGCCACCGAGCAGGGCGTGCGCGTGCGGGATCTCGGCAGCCGCAACGGCACGTTCGCGGGCGGCGTGCGCGTCGGCGAGGTCTTCCTGCTCGCCGCGTGCAAGCTCCGGCTCGGCGAAACCGAGCTCTCGTTCGAGCCGGCGCGCCCCGAGCGGATCACGGTGCCCGCGATTCCGGCTTTCGGCCCGCTCGTCGCGCAGAGCGCCGGCATGCGCGGCATCTTCGAAAAACTCTCCAAGGTCGCGCCGACGGACCTCACCGTGCTGATCACGGGCGAGACGGGCACGGGCAAGGAGGTCGTGGCGCAGGCGATCCACCAGGCGAGCGCGCGCGCGAAAAAGCCGTTCGTCGTCGTCGACTGCGGCTCGATCCCGTCGAGCCTCGCCGAGGCGACGCTCTTCGGCCACGAGCGCGGAGCGTTCACGGGCGCGGTCGACAAGCGCCTCTCGCCGTTCGTGGAGGCGGAGGGCGGTACGATCTTCCTCGATGAGCTCGGCGAGCTTCCGATCGAGGTGCAGCCGAAGCTACTCCGCGCGCTCGCGGAGCGCCGCATCAAGAGCGTGGGCGGCTCCTCGTACCGCGACGTCGACGTCCGTGTGCTCGCGGCGACGCGGCGGGATCTCGTGCGGGCCGTGAATACCGGCGCCTTCCGCAGCGACCTCTACTTCCGCGTGGCGCAGGTGCGCGTGGAGCTGCCCGCGCTGCGCCAGCGGCTCGAGGACATCCCGGTGCTCGTGCGCCGCATGTTGCGAGATCTCGGCGGCGATGAGGGCTCGTTCGATCGGGTCAGTAACTCCACGCTCGAGCGGCTCATGCGCCACGACTGGCCGGGCAACGTGCGCGAGCTGAAGAACGCGGTCGCGGTGGCGTATGCGCTCGGGGGCGAGGGCGAGGAGCTCGACGTCGCGGCGCACCTGGGAGCGCTGACGGAGATCCACGAGCCGCACGTCGCGGGCCCGCCGCCGTCGAGCGCAGGCGGGCCGGTCTCGACCGGCGCGGGCGCGTCGTTCAAGGGCAAGGCTTTCCAGGAGGCCAAGCACGACGTGCTCGCGCGGTTCGAGCGCGAGTACTTCGCGGCGCTCTTCGACGAAGCGAAGGGCAACATCTCGGAAATCGCGCGCCGCGCCGGCATGGAGCGCGCCCACGTCCGCACCTACCTCAAACGGCACGGCATCCACGGCAAGACCGAGGGCGGCGACGCCTGATCGGCCACCACCCGCAAATCACTCCCCTTTGCATCGGCCGCATCGCGGCCGATGCACCAACGGTCCAGCGCTTGCGCTGGTCCGGGTGCAGGGGCGGATAGCCCCTGCTCGGGCCCGGGGTGAAACCCCGGCGCAACGCCGTGGAGCCCCCTCCGCGCAGCTGCGCTGAAAAACGACGGAAGCGCACAGGAATCGAACCTGCCCAGGACAGCGGAACTGCCCCGCACCGATTTTGAAGACCGGGGGTGGCACCAGCCGACCGCGCGCTTCCACCTGCCCTTCTAGCGGGTTTCTTCGCGCAGGGCTACCCTCGCCCCGTGCGTCGCTTCGTCCTCGGCACCGCGGGTCACGTCGACCACGGAAAGACCACCCTCGTCCGCGCCTTGACGGGCATCGATACCGATCGCCTGCCCGAGGAGAAGCGGCGCGGCATCACCATCGAGCTCGGCTTCGCGCCGTGGAGCCTCGGCGACGGCATCGAAGTAAGCATTATCGACGTCCCGGGCCACCGCCGCCTCGTGCACACCATGATCGCCGGCGCGATCGGCATGGAGGTCGTGATGCTCGTCGTCGCCGCGGACGAGGGCGTCATGCCGCAGACTCGCGAGCACATCGCCGCCTGCGAGCTACTCGGCATTCGCCGCGCCGTCGTGGTCGTCACCAAGATGGATCGCGTCGGCGAAGAGCTCGCGCGCCTTGCCGGCGACGAGGCCGTCGAGCTCCTCGCCGACCGCATGCAGGCCGAGGTCGTCCTCTGCTCGGCGCGTACGGGCGAGGGCCTCGACGCGGTACGCGACGCTGTCAGGCGCGCCTTGACCGCGCTCCCGCTGCCTGCCGCCGCGCCGCGCGCGCGCCTCGGCGTCGACCGCGTCTTCTCCGTGCGCGGCGCTGGCACCGTCGTCACGGGCACCCTCGTCGAAGGCAAGATCCCGCTCGGCGCGCCCCTCTTCGTCGTCGGCACTGGCCGCGCGGGCGAGCGCAGCGCCGAGGGCGAAGTCCACAAGACGAGCGCGCGCGGCCTCCACGTCCACGATCGCTCCGTCGACCTCGCCGAGGCCCCGACCCGCCTCGCCTTGAACCTCGCGGGATTGCCGCTCGAATCCGTGCACCGCGGCGACCTCGTCACCGACGATCCCAGCGTCGTCCCCACGCGCCGCATCGACGTCTCGCTCCGCGCCACGGCCCCCGTGCGCGGCGGCATGAGCGTCTCCGTGTACATCGGCACCGCGCGCTCCTCGGGCAAGCTCGATCTCCTCGGCGAACCGCTCGAGGACGGCCGCCGCCTCGCTCGTTTGCGCCTCGCCGACGCGCTCGCCGTCGTCGGCGGCGACAGGTTCGTCCTTCGCGGCTCCGACGTCGACGGCCCTGCGGGCGCCGTGCTCGGCGGCGGCGAAGTCCTCGACGCGCGCCCGCCCCAGAGCCTGCGCAGGCGCGGCCGCGCTGCGCGCCTCGCCGTCCTCGAAGCCCTCTTTGCCTCCCGCGATCCGCAGGCCGTCATGCGCGCGCTTGCCCTCGAAACCTCGCCGCGCACGCTCCCGCGCGACGCCTTGCCCTCGCGCTTCTCCTTGCCTGCGGCCGAGCTCGAACGCGCGGCGGACAAGCTCGGCGACAAGGGCGAGCTCGCGCGCATCAAGCGCCTTGGCTGGGTGCCTCGTGCTGCGCTCGTCGAGCTCGCCGTGGAGGCGCGTGGGCTCGTCGTTGCACATCAAAAGAAAAACCCCCTCGATCGTGGCATGGTCCTCGAGACCTTGCGCGCGCGCCTCGCTGCGCGGGCCGGGGCCGAGGCGGCCGACGAGATCATCAAGCTCGCGGCTTCCAAGAGCGGCAGCGTCGCGGGCGAGCCCATCGTCGTCGAGGGCGACGTCGTGCGCGCGCCGGCGGTCACGGCTGCGTCGGCTTCGGGCGCGCTCGGCGCGCTCGGCGCGGCGCTCACGGCGCTGGAGAAGGCGCAGCTCAAGGGGTTGACCGAGTTCGGCGTCAAGGAGGCCTCGGGCGCTTCGCCCAAGGAAGTGAAGGCGATCCTGGCGAAGCTCGTGCGCGAGGGGCACGCCATTCACGCCGGCGAGCTCTGGTTTTTCCGGGCGAACATCGACGCGCTGCGGACCCAGGTGAAGGAGCACCTCGACAAACACGGCCGCATGTCGATCGCCGATTTCAAGGATCTATCGGGCCTCGGGCGGAGGCAGGCGATTCCGCTCCTCGAATTGTTCGATCGGGAGGGAGTCACGCGGCGCGAGGCCGATGACAGCCGGGTGAGGGGGAAATGACGTTCCAACGTCCGAAGGTTCGCTCCGTCGTATTCTTGTGCGTGAAAAACTCCGCGCGTAGCCAGATGGCCGAAGGTCTCGGGCGCGCCATCTTCGGGGACGACATCCGCGTCCAGAGCGCGGGCAGCGAGCCCTCCCACGTGAACCCGTGGGCGATCGAGGTTTGCCGTGAGATCGGTATCGACCTCCGCGGACACACCTCGAAATTCGTGGGCACGATCGAGCCCGACTCCGTGGACACGGTGATCCGCCTCTGCGACGAGGAGGTTTGTCCGGCGACCCTGGGCGACAAGCAGCACTATTACTTGCCGATCGAGGATCCCGCGAGCGACGATCCGAGCCTCGGCCGCGAGCAGATGCTCGCGCGATTCCGACGCGCGCGCGACGAGATCAAGGGGCAACTCGAGTCCCTCGCGGCGCTCCTCGACCGGACCTGAAGGGCCGCCGGAGCGCGGCCGCGAGGAGCGTCAGGAAAAACCAGCCGGCACGTTCGCCCGTGCCTCGGCGAATCTGGCAAGCGCCGCCGGAAAGGCGAACGGCTTCGTCCGCGGGGGCTTCCGCATCTGCCTCCGCGTCCGCCGCCGCATCCGTGCCCGCCTCCGCCTCTGCGTCCGCGCCCGCGTCCGCATCCGGACCTGCGTCCGCTTCCGTCATGCATTGGCCGTCCACGCATGCCGCGCCGCCGCAATCTTTGGGCGCTCCGCTCGTGCACACGCCTTCCACGCACGTATCGAAGGCCGTACACGCGTCCCCGTCGTCGCAAGCCGTCCCCGTGAGCAGCGTGCACGCCCCGTCCGCGCTCGCGCCCGTGGCCATCGAGCATGCATCGCACATGCCGAGATCACACGCGCTGTCACAGCAGACGCCATCCACGCAAAAACCACTCGCGCACGACGCGCCCGTGGTGCAGGCCTCCCCATTCTCGCTTTTCAGGACGAACACGTACGCCGAGCCCGCGTTTGTCCCGGTATCGTCCTCCAGATACGCGCCGACGAACGCCGTCTCCCCTTCCATGGCCACGGAAAACCCGAAGGCGTCGCCCGCCGTCCCGTCACCCGCCACGAGCAGGAGATCCTCGATCCATCCGGCCCCGCTCTCCGTGAACACGTAGGCCGCGCCCGCATTCGACCCCTTCGTATCGTCGAGGAGCGCGCCCAGGATCACGCGACCTTTCGTGATCGCCACGCTCGTCCCCAGCCGATCGTCCGAGCCGAGCCCCGCCGGCACGAGTTTGCCCGCCTCCGCCCACGTGAGCCCGGCGCGCGCGAATGCATACCCTGCTCCCGCGTCGCCCCCGGCCGCATTCGCGAGCGGCGCGCCCACGATCGCCGCGTCCCCCTCGATTGCGACCGCCGAGCCGAATGCGTCCCCCGCCTGCCCATCCGCCGCGAGGAACTTCTTTTGCTGGCTCCACACCGGCCCCGCGCCCACGAACACGTACGCCGCGCCAGCATCCGCCCCCGCGTCGTCCTCCCCCGGCGCGCCGGCAATCACCGTCTTCCCTGACAAACCCACCGACGCCCCCAACCGATCCCCCGCCTGCCCATCCGCCGCGAGGATCTTCTTTTGCTGCGTGAACACGCCCCCATTCTCGCCGAATACGTACACCGCCCCCGCGTCCGCGCCTTTCGTGTCCTCGGCCGGCGCCCCCGCGACGAGCGTCCCGTCCGCGACCGCGACCGCCTGCCCCATCGTATCCCCCGGCTTCCCGTCGCTCCCGAACAGCTTTTGCTGCTGCGTCCAAACCCCGTTCGTCCGGGCGAACACGTACACGACGCCCGACGCCGGCACCCCGCCGTCGCCCCTCGGCGATCCCACGACGGCCACGTCCCCGTCGATGTCCACCGCGTGCCCGAACCATTTGCCCGGCCCGCCGTCACTCGCCACGAGCTTCTGCTCGAACGTCCATACCTCGTTCGTCCGGACGAACACATACGCCGCGCCCGCGTCCGTGCCTTTCGTGTCCTCGTCGGGCGCTCCGACGATGGCCGTGTCCCCCGAGAGCGCCACGGAGAAGCCAAAGAAGTCGCTCGGATCGCCGTCAGGCGCCAAAAGCTCCATCGCCTCGGTCGCGACGAGCGCCGCAGAGGCGCGAGCGACGTGCTCCGGCGCCACGGCGCCCAGATCGCAGGCGGCGAGGGGCAAGAGCACGGCGAGCCAAGCGGAGGTCGGAGGGCGGGGCGGCTTGGGCATGGGGGCCGGTATCGTATCGCCCCCGCGCGCCGGAAGGGCGTGGACAATGCCGCCGCTCACGTGCGAAGGTCCCTGCCCGAAAGGGAGGTCATCATGGCGGAAGTGAAGCGGCTGGGGAGCCTCGGGAACGTCGCGGCGGTGCAGGAAGCCCTCGCGCAGGCAGACGCATACAAGGAAATGCTCGAGCGCGAAGCCGCCGCGAAGGCCGAGGCCGAAGCCCGGCACGCCGCCGAGGAGGCGCACGTAGGCGCCCAGATCGGCGCGCTCGTCGAGGCCGCGTATCTGGTCGCCTCCGCAGACGGACGTTACACGAGCAGCGAATCCGATCGGCTCGTCGAGCGCGTCGGCGCACTCACGGAGAACAAGTTCGCCGCAGACCATCTCGCCGCCATGGCAAGCGAAGCCCAGGGCCGCGCCTCCGAGGGCATCGACGCCCGCGCCCGCGCCATCGCCGAGCTCCTGCCAGATCCGGAACTCCGCCGCGCGACCCTGCTCGTCGCCTCCGCCGTCGCATGGCTCGACGGCGGCGTCGGTCAGAAGGAAGGCCTCGCGCTACAGTCCCTCGCCCGCGCCTTCGGCTTCTCGATCGACGAGCTGCACAAGATCATGGGCCAGGCGCACGGCTGACCGCCGCGCCGGGGCTCTGCCCCGGACCCCGCGGGGGCTGTTCGCCCCTCGACCCGAACCAGCGCAAGCGCTGGACTCGGGGTGGAAGAACTGCGCGATGCGCAGTTCTTCCAACGGGCCGGTGGCAAGACCTGGGACAGCGTTGCCTGTCACGGCGGTCTTGGTTGGCAGGGTCGTAGCTGGTCTTGCCTCGACCTGTTCGATGAACTGCGCATCGCGCAGTTCATCGACCAAGGGTCCAGCGCTTGCGCTGGTCCGGGTCCCGGGGCGGATAGCCCCGGGTGGGGCCTGGGGCAACGCCCCAGCGACGCGCCTCCTCAACCGAATGCCGGCTCGAACGCGGCTGCGCGCTCGCGTCCCCAGGCTTCGCGTTCGGCCTTGCGCGTCTCGTAGAGGCCGAGCGAAGCGATCGGGAAATAGCTCCGGTACAGTGTGTAATGCAATAGCGCCGTGCGGAAGAAGAGGCCGGCCGGCTCTTCTGCGGGCCACGTGCCGTCGTCGCGCTGCGCGGCGGCGAGGAACCGCGCGCCCCGATCGATCGCGTCCCAGTCTGGATCCTTTGCTTCGAGTAGCGCCGTGAGTGCCCAGGCCGTCTGGATCACCTGGCTCCGATCGTTCTCGCGGTATTGCCCGCGGAGCGCGCTCTCGTGGTGCTCGCCCCAGCCGCCGTCCGGCCGCTGCCGCGCCTTGATCCACGTGCACGCCTTCCGAATGGCGTGGTCGTGCGGCGGCGCGCCTGCCGCGAGCAGGCCCCGCACGCCGAACATCGTCCCGTAGATGAAGCACACGCCCCAGGCTGCCGGGAACGAGCCGTCCGCGTGCTGCAGCGCGCGCAGGCTCGCCGCGGCGCGGCGGATCGCGGAGTCGACCTCGTTCCGCAGGAGCTCCGGGTAATGCTTCTGGAAGGCCGCGAGCGCCGCGATGCACGAGGCCGTGCATTCGGCGTACGCCGCTTCGCTCATGGAATCCCCGAACATCTCCGCGGGGTTCAGCCATTCGAGGGGCATCATCGTCCGGCGCGCCTCGTAGCTGCCGAACGAGCCGTCCGGGTTCTGGCACCGGAGCACGAACCGCACCGCTGCCGCCATGTCCTCGGCCGAGGCGCGCGCTTGCGGTGATTCCAGCCGCGCGAGCATCGCCTCCGCCGTGCAATCACTCACCGGCCAGCCGTGCCAGACCCCGGCAAAGCAATACCCGCCGCGTGGATCGAGCCGGTCGTGCGCTGCTGCGTCCCCGACCACCTCGCGGATCTGTTGGTCCTCCAAGAATCGATCCGCCCGCGCGAGCGCCTCGGAGACGTCCACGTGCTTCGATGCGGCCACGAGCGCCTGCGCCGCGAAGGACGTATCCCACGTCGCGCTGCGCGCCCCGGCGACCCGCACGCCGTCCGTGTCGTCCTCCCAGATCCAGCCCTCGAACCGCTCGAGCGCGAGCATCGCGTCCGGATCCTTTGGATCGTTCATCCAGAGCGCCAGGATCCCGAGCAGCCCGCTCACCGGCGACAATGCGGTATGGCCACTCGCGCGCAGATCGTAACGCACCTCCTCGCGGAGCGCCGCGAGCAGTCCGGCCCGCGATTTCGGCGTCCGGATCCGATCGACGACCTCGAACGCCTGATAAGCGAATTCGACCGCCAGGCTCGGCGGCGTCTGGAGCTCCGCCGCGCGCCTCTGCCGCCGCGCCGCCGAGAAATCGACCGCGCCAAACCCACCCGGGTAAAGCTCGTTCCGCAGCGCCCGCGTGATCGCCGTCTCGGGCGCGCTCCGCCGCGCGGCCACGAGCAGCGACATGCCGAGGTAGATGTACCGCGTGTGGCAATAATACTTCGACGGGTGCAGCGCCCACGATCGCGGCAAGAGCCACGCCTCGGGCAGCACCTTCGGCACGCCCTCCCAGCCATAAAGACCCGAGAGCGCGAGCCACAACTTGCCCCAGCTCGGGATCGCCGCCGCGCCGCCCTCTTTTCGGATGAATCCGAGCCCCTTGGCGACGAGCGGATCCTCCGCCGGCACGCCGAGCAGACGCGCCGCCACGTATACGAGCGTCGTGACGAACAGGTAGGGCTGCGAGAGCTCGTGCATGCCCCACGTTCCATCGGGCAGCCGCGTCCGCGCGAACTGGAGCAAGATCCGCTCCCGGCGCACCGGATCGATCGGCAAGCCCATCACGTGGCACGCCATGACGTACTGGGCCGCGAGCATCGGGTTCCAGATGACCTCGCCCTCCCACGACCCGTCCTCGGCCTGCTCGGCCACGAGCGCGCGCACGCCCCGCGCGAGCGCCGTCCGCGGCTCGAGCCGCGCTTTTCCGAGCCGCGTCGCGCGCTCCGCCGCCGGATGCTCGAGCACCTCCGCGCGCCCGGCCGCCGCCTTCAGCGCCGCGCCATATCGATCCTCGGCCGACCGCGGGAAATCCCGCGTCGGCTCGGCCGGCGTGAGGTGCAGCGTCGCCCGCATCAGCCAGCGCAGCCGCATGCCGAGCTCGCCCGCGACCTCCGCCGCGTGCCGCGGATCGCGCCGCACCACGCCGTCGCGCACGATCGCGCTCGACGCGCGGAGCAGCGCTTTCAGGAACGAACCACCGAAATGCAGCGGATTCGTGTCCTCGCACGAGAGGAAGCCCATCGTGCGCATCCGCTCCGCGGGTTGCTCGCGCCAGAGATCGTAGATCCCGCTGCGGATCGCCGCCGTCTCGTCCGACGTATCGGCGAAGACCTCGTAGAGCGCGACGGCGAGCATCTCCGGCGCGCGGCTCTGGATCGTGCGCCCGCGGCTGTAGGCGCGGAAGTTCTTCGCCTCGGCGAGCGCCACCGCGTCCTGGAAGCCGAGCGTCATGCCGAGCGCCGTGAGCGGATGGTGGTGACCCACCGCGTCGCCCACGAGCGCGAGCCCCTCGCGACCGTAATCGACGCGCGGGCGGATCTGGTTCGTCGCCCACGCGATCTCGCCGCTCTCGAGCGCCTTGCGGAACGCGCCCCGCAGCGCCTCGGGCAGGATGCGCGAGAACGCCTCCCAGAGCGTCGCCGCCTTGCTGCGCTGTACGCGCATCGACAGCGGCACGTCGAGGCAGAGCCGCACGTGCCGATCGTCGATCCGATACGCGAGCGCCGGCCCCGGCCCGCCGAGGAACACGTGCCCGTGCCCTTCGAGCGGCATGCGCACGCCTTCGAGCAAGAGCCCCGCCATGCGCGAGTACGTCGCCGCGCTCCGGTCGATCGAGAGCGCCGCGTGCGCCACGCCGCTGCGCCCGCTCGCGCCCACGACGAGCCCGGCGCGGACCATACGCGTCCCGCCGCCCTTCTGCTGGTACGAGAGGGTTTGATCGACGATGTTCGTCGCGCGCGACCCGGGCTGATAGTCGATGAGCGACTCGCCCATCGCGCGCTCGCGCAGCCGCTCGACGAGCCGGACGTGCTCGATCGCGTGGCCGACGTTTCCCGCGCGGTAGGGCAGCGGGATCGGGTTCGTGCCGTCGTCGGGGTACAGGACGAACCCGCGGCCGGACTCGTACGTCGCGCCGGCCTTGAGATCCACGCCGAGCCCGCGGAGGATCTCCACGGCGGGCGGGTGCAACCACTCGCCGGCGAGCCGCTCGACCGCGCGCGGATTCGACTCGAGCAAGAGTACCCGGGCGCCTCGCTCCGCGAACGCGAGCGCCGACACGCAGCCGACCGGACCTGCGCCGATCACGGCGATGTCGTAGTCGAGCCTCTCTGCCTTCCCATTCATGTTAAGGACCTCGTTCGTCATTCACAGCCGCGGCATTCACCGGCGGCACCCCTGAACTGGTCCCCCCCTGCGATCGCGAAGGCGATCGGACGCCCGGACAAACCGCGCGTCGTGACCGCCCCCTGGTCTCACGCGTTCACGGACGCGTGACGTGCGCCCCGCGCGACGCGGGGCCCTCGGGCACGAGCGCCCGACGGAAGAAATCGGCGTATGCGTCGTAAATCGCGCTTCGCACGCACGTGGGAACGAAGCCGAGCTCGCGCTCCGCCTTCGAGGTATCCGCGCGCCGCGGCGAGGACGCGGGCGACGGCGCGCCGGGCGGACGCTCGCCTCCGAGCATACGCGCCGCCGCGAACTTCTGCGCGAGCGACGTCCGCGCGAGCAAGCCCGGCACGGCGAACGGCGGGCGGCGCCGCGCGCTCGCTTCCTCGAAGAACGAGAGCAGATCGTCGATCGACACGAGCTCGGTCGCGACCACGTACTTCTGCCCTTTGCGCCCGCTCCGCATCGCCGCGAGGTGGGCCTCCACCGCGTCGCGCGTCGACGTGAGCAGGAGCGCGCCGCGCGCGAAGGCGCGGAGCCTCCCGTTCGCGTGATCCACGAGCGCCCGGCCGATCGCGCTCGGCCGCTCGTCGAAGGGCCCGACGAGCGTCGTCGGCGCAACCACGACCACGTCGAGCCCGTCGGCCACGGCCTTCAAGCATTCGTGCTCCGCGAGCGCCTTCGTCCGCGCGTGCGGCGAGTGCGCGGAGAACGGGTCGAGCGGCGTCGCCTCGTCGATCGGCGCGCCGCGCGTCTCGTCGTACCGCACCGCATCGAGCGAGCTCGTCACGACGACCCGCCGCACGCCGGCCTCGCGACATGCGCCGAGCAGCGCGCGTGTCCCGAGCACGTTTGTCTCGAAAAACGCCTGCTCGTCGCCCTCGGCCACCAGGGCCGCCGCGTGATACACCTCCGCGATGCCGCGCGTCGCTGCGCCGAGCGCGTCCGCGTCCCGCACGTCGCAGGTTACGACCTCGACGGGCAGCCCCGCGAGCGCCGCCGCGCCGCGCGCGCCCCGCACGAGCACGCGGACCTCCTTGCCCTCGGCGACGAGGCGCCGCACGAGGTTCTGCCCGAGGTGCCCCGCGCCGCCCGTCACGAGCACGCGCCCCTCGCGGGTCCGCGCGTCATTCCGAGAGGCCTCGCTTCCCGACGACTTCTTCGCATCCGCGCCGCCGCGGATCACGGTCATCGACGCGCGCCGCTCGGGCGGAACCGGCGGCCTCCGCGCGCGGAGCAACGGCATCGCCGCGCGACCCGTCCCGCCCGCGGGCGCGCTCGGCCTGGCCTCGCCCGCGCGGGCGAACAGGGCGGTGAGCGCGGTGTCGCTCTCGGCCGCGCGCCGCGCGCCGGCGAGCACCTCGGCCACGAGACGCTTGTCGATCTTCGGCTCGCGCCCGCGGACGAGCGTGTCCTCGCCGCGCTCCACTTCACGCAGCGTGGCGATCGCCAGCGCGAGCGGCACGGCGCAGAACGCGCGCACCTCCGCGCCCTCGCGGCCCGGCCAGCAGAGCGTGTACTCGACCGCGGCGTCGAGGTGCCTTCGCGCGATCGTGCACACCTCGGACACGGCCGCGAGCCCGTTCGCGCGCGCCTCGGGCGAGAGCAGTACGTCGCGACGAACCCCGTGCCGGGCGAGCACGTCTTCCGGCAGGAAACACGCGCCGCGATCGAGATCCTCGGCGACGTCTTTCAGCACGTTCACCATCTGCAGGCCGAGCCCGAACCGCGTCGCGCGGCTCCGCGCCGCTTTGCGGACCTCTTCGCTCGCCGTGGGCACCGTGCGCTCGAAGAGTGACGTGAGCAGCTCGCCCACCGTGCCGGCCACGAAATAACAATATCGCTCGAGGTCGGCCACGTCGCGGATGCGCGTCTTGCCTTCGGCGTCCGCGCGTCCCGCGTACTCGCGCATCCCCCGGCTCATCTCGAGCACCCACGGCCGGATCGCCTCCTGATCGGCCGCGGGCAGCGCGCGGTAGACCCGAAACACCGCGCCCGAGCCCTTGCAGAGCGCGCGATCGGCCTCGGCCATCCCGATGGCCTCGTCCGCGAATCGAGCCTCGAATTCGGTGAGAGTGCCCGCCTCGCCCCGCATGAGCGCGTCGAACGCGTCGAAGAGCGACACGCGGGTCTCGGGCGCGATCGGATTCGCATCCTCGATGCTGTCGACGACCCTGCAGAGGAGATACGCGGCGCAGAGGGAATCGGAGAGCCCCTCGGGCAACGACAAGATCGAGAGCGCGAACGTCCGGGAGACGCGCGGCAGCGTGCGGACGCAGAAATCGCGATCGGCGACCCTCTGCGCGGCGAGCGCCTCCAGGGCGGCGGCCATGGCCCCGCTCCCGTCCTCGGACAAACCAATCCGCAGCCCCGCGTCGCGGAGCCCAGAAACGTCATGCCTCGCCATTCCGTGCCGCTCCCTTACCGCCGGCGCCTCGTGGTCTCGGCTGTCAACGAAGTAATCGAAGAATCAGTGCCCAGTGTTTGTGTACCGCATTGCCGTTTCGATCGTTCGGCCCGATCGTCCGACTTTGCGGAGACGCGGTACATGGCGCACGAAGGGCAATCGTGTCAAGGGGCGCCCGCCTACGTTCACGTGCTTTTTGTTGCTGGGGCGGCGGGGCGCGAAGCCGTGTTCGCATCCGTCCGTCTCTCCGGTGTTGCTTTCGAGCAACGTCCTGTTCTCGCCCGACCATTGCATGTGTGGACGGACATGAGTACGAGGGGAACCTTGATCTGGGCTGCGCTCGTCGCCTCGCTCGCCTCTTGCGAGCGCGACGCGCCCACCATTTCCCGTGAACCCGAAGGCGCGCGTCCGCAAAACGCGACGCTCCTCCCGGTGCAGGCGGAGGAGCCGTTCCCCGCGCTCGGCTGTTACCAGCGCGCGCGGGATCGCACGATGCTCACGCAGCACGACGCCTATCTCCTGTGCACGGGCGCGACGTCGGATGCGCCGATCGCCTGCTACGAGCGAGCCGCTGCCGGGCTCATGCTCTCCTCGCAGGCGATAGTGCTCTGCCGCTGTGCCGAGTCGCTCGCCCCGATCGAGTGTTATGAGCGCGCCGCGCAAGAGACCACGCTCACGCAGCCCGACATCGTCGCGCTTTGCAGCGCGGCCTCGATGCAACGGCTCTACCCGAATTGCGCGCCGGTCCGCTGAACCTCACATACCGCAGCGCTCCCAGTGCGCGATCGTCGTCATCGCGCCCGTGCCCCCGGGCGACACGCGCGTGTATTGCACGACGATCGGAACGTCCGACTCGATCACGCTCGCGAAATCCGTTCCGATCGGCAGCGGCTCCGGGCCTTCGAGGTCCTGCCAGCGGACCCGCCGGCTCCGCTCGGGCAGGAGCGTGAGCCGGTAGGGCCCGGCCGGCACGCGGTGCTCGAAGTACACCATGATCTCCACGTGCGCCTCGTGCGCGGAGGCATTGAGCAGCCAGAGCACGTCGTTCGCGCCGTCGGGCTCCGCGTCGCCCGCCCGCTTCGCCAAGTGCCCCTCCGCGACCGACCACCGTTTGCACCCTGCCGGCTTGCTCATCCTGGTCCCCCTCCTCCGGGCGCTTCCGCCCCGAAAAACGCGGCCTGCAGAGCCCGTGCCGCCGAGGCGCGTTCCCTTCGCCCGAGCTTGCCTGTATGCTGCCTGCGAATGTTCGTCCGCGTCGGGATGGTCGCCCTCTCGCTCGTCCTCGGGACCGGTTGTCGGGACGAAAGCGTGTCCCCGACGAAGGCCCCCGAGACCGCGCCCTCCGCATCACCGCCCGCGAGCGCGGTCCCCACGCCCTCGCGTGCTGAAAGCGCCGCTCCCTCGCCCGCCGCGCCGAGCCTCCCTGCGCTTCCGGCCCGCAAAGTGCCGAGCAAGACGCTCGCGGACGGGAGCCTGCTCGGCGAGTTTTCCTTCGAGCGCGCGGCAGGCGACGAGGGCATGGCCTGGCTCGCCGCCGAGGACGCGTGCGTCGCCGCGGGCAAACACCTCTGCACGGCCACGCAATGGCAGGCCGCCTGCGAAGCCGATCCGGCCGTCTCCGCCGTCGAGACCTGGACCCTCACGCCCGAGCGCGACGCGGGGTTTTTGGTGCGCGGCGGCGGGGCGGGGTGTGGCCGGAAGACCGTCGCCCCCGGGGCGCAGGCGAGCCCGTTCCGCGCCGGCGCCTGCTGCACGCCCGCGCTCGCCGCGGCGGGCCGCGACATTCAGCCGGCCATGCTCCGGGCCATGGCGAAGAACGTCCTCGACCTCGAGCGGACCTTGAATGCGCGCCGCGCCTCCGCGCTCACGGGCTTCTTCGACGAGCGCGTGCGCGTCTTCCTCAAGGAAAAGTCGCGCGCCGAGGCGGTCGCCGTCTTCGAGCACGAGTTTGGCAAATATGAAGATTACGCGGCCGTGCACGAGCTCTGCGATTTCTCGGCGGCGGCGGACAATGAGACCTACACCGCCGATTGCCGCAAGATCACGCGGTTCGGCGGCAAGGTCGGCCACGTGCTCACGCGCTACGTCTTCGTGGCCGGCTCGGGCAAACTGCGCTCGATCACGGATCCGGCGATGTACCGCGCGTTCGCCGAACCTTGAAAAGGTTTCTCAACCGTCCGGCCATCGCACGTCCGGAAACCTCTTTTCATCCAGGTCGACGACCGATATGATCTCCACCAGCGCGCCGCTCGCGTCGATCCCCCAGTACGTCGGCACGACCTGATCCCCGCCGAGCCCGAACGCGACGAGGTTTCCGAGCGTCCCTTTCCATTCTGCATGACCGAGGCTCCCGCCTGGAGCGCCGCGCGTCGCCCGGAGCGCCTGTATCAGCTCGCCGCTGTTTCGCTCGGCGCGACCATCGTTGATGTGTTCCTCGTGCACGATGCCGCCGCGGATGGATCGGCGCACCTGGCCCGGCGGCGCATATTCGGCGTGCACGCTGGCGTCCACGAAGCAGCCCGTCGCGGCGTCGGACGGATACCCCGTACGCGCTCCGGGGCGGGACGGCGTGGGATTCTCTCCCGCGACCGCCGCCGTCTCCCATCGCGCCGGGCGGCCGGCGGTGAAGACGACACGCGCGAGCAAGAGCGAATCGGCACGGCCTCGCTCGTCGTCCAGGAGGAGAAGCTCGACGGGGTAACGCCCCGGCGGGACCGCGCGCGAGAGCACCTGGTTCGCCGAGAGGTTTGCGAGCGGATCACCCGCCATGAGTTTTCCCGTCGGCACGACGAGCATCCCGATGCCGAGGCGGCGCGTCGGCACGGCGACGAGCTCGTCGTTTTCCTCGTCGCGCGCACGCAGCGGTGCGCCCGTGAAGAGGTCGTGGAAATCGATCTGCGCCGGCCCAGGTACGCTCGCCTTCGGGCGCTCCTGCGCCGCCGAAGGAGGGCTTGAAGGCGGGGGCGCCGCGGTCACGGCCGGCGAAGTTTCCCGAGGCGCGGGCGTGGACGAGGTGCTGCACCCGGAGAGCGGGAGCAGCACCAAACCTGTAGCGAGCGATAACGTCGGCGGAAGAGCGCGTCGGAAGGAAGGCACGGCGGGCGAGGGTAGCTGGAAACTCGGTGATATCAACCGGCGGCGCGCGCGGCCCGCACGAACTTACGCACGCGCTCCACGTCGACTGGCTCCTCGATGCGCCCGTTCTCTTTGATGCTCGATCCCACGATCACGCCGTCAGCCGCGCCGAGGAAAGCCGTCACGTTCTCCTCGGTCGCGCCGCTGCCGATGAGCACCGGCGAATCCCCGGCGAGCGCTTTCGCTTCCCGCACCTTCACGAGATCCGGCGCGTCCCCCGTCATCTTTCCGGACACGATGAGCGCGTCGGCCCCGGAGAAACGCGTCCATTCGATGTGCGTCGCGAGATCGATGCCCGGAAACCGCACCGAATGTTTCTTGTCGACGTCGGCAAACAGCTTGATGTGCTCGGCGCCGAGCTCCTTGCGCCGCCGCAAGAGCTCCGCCGCGCACCCCTCGTCCCACGAGCCCGCCTCCCACACGCCCGCGCCCGCGAGCATGCATACCCGGACGAACTTCGCGCCCGCGGCGATCGCGATTCCGAGCAGCGCGACGCCGCCGTTGTGCACGAGGTTGATGCCGAGCGGCAAAGGCACGGCCTGCCCCACGGCCCGCGCCACGACCGCGTGCGCCGCGATGCTCTCGGGCGCGATGTGGGATCCGGCGCGGAAGGGGATGTCCCACATGTTCTCCACGATGATCCCGTCCACGCCGCCCTCCGCGAGCGCGCGAGCGTCGCGGATTGCATGTTCGAGGATCACGTCCATCCCGTAGCCCGAATATCCCGGCGCGCCGGGCAGCGGCCAGCAATGCACCATTCCGAGGACGGGCTTCTTCGTGCCGAAGAGGTCCCCGAGATCCTGGAGCTTGAGCGCGTCGAGGCGCGCTTTCCACGGAGGCGTCATGTCTCCCTTCCGATCGTTGGGTTTTCGTTTGCGAACAAGAACGAATCCAGCTCGATACCATGCCCCGAGAGCAGGTGGGAAAGCTCCTCCTGCCCCGGCAGCGACGTCGCCGCGCCAAGCCGGCTCACGACGAGCGCGCCCGCGGCATTGCCGAGCCTGCCCGCGTTTGCCGTGGAAGCGCCGCGGCGCCACGCGTACAGGAATGCTGCGACGAACCCATCTCCGGCGCCCGTCGTGTCACGCACGTCGGCGGGAAACGGAGGCAGAAACGTTCGTGCGGGCCCTTCGGCCACGACGGCGCCCTCGGCGCCGAGCTTGCCCACGACGAGCGGCACGCCCGCGGCAAGGAGCTCCGCGATGGCAGCCTCGCAGGAGGCGGCGAGCGCGCCGAGCTCGCTTTGGTTGCCGAAGAGCACCGAAAACCGCGGGGCGAGCGCGAAGAGCTCCGCGGCCCGGGCACGGACGAGCGGCAGACAGATATCGAGCGAGATGGGGATTTCGCGGCGATTCGCTTCCGCCATCAACGCGAGCGTCGTCGTCCCCTGCGCGCCTCCGAGGAGCGCGTGCCCTGCCACATGCAAATGCACGACGTCCTGGAACACCGCCGCGAGATCGGGGCACGAGACTGCGGCATTCGCGCCGCGGAAGCTCAGGAACGTCCGCTCGCCGCCGGGGGAAATGGCCACGACGCAGTGCCCGGTGGCCACCGCTTGGTGCGTCTCGACGAACGAAAGATCGACGCCCGCCTCCCGGGCGGCCCGGAGCGCGATCTCCGCACCGGGATCGTTGCCGACCGCCGTGACGAGCCGGGCGCGCGCGCCGAGCTTCGCGAGCGCCGTCGCCACGTTCGCGCCCGAGCCACCGCTACCGTACCCGAGCGACGTCATCGGCACGTCGTCGCCCTCGTCCGGAAAACGCGCGAGCGTGCTCGAGATGTCTGCGTTGGCGTCGCCGACGACGAGGAAAACCATGCCGACGGACTCTAGCCCGGACGGTCTCCGAAAGCCATCATGGGCACACCATATCACGAGTCGACCGCAAGATGGCTGGCGGAGGTCCTCGGCTGGGCGTGTATGATGCGCGAGGTTCGGCGGGGGAGCGCAGCATGAAGATCCTGCAGGTCATTCACGGGTATCCGATGCGGTACAACGCCGGCTCGGAAGTGTACACGCAGACCCTCTGTCACGCGCTCGCGCCGCGCCACGAGGTGCACGTCTTCACGCGCGAGGAGGACTCGTTCGCACCCGATTTCGCGCTCCGGCGCGAGCACGACGTGACCGACCCGCGTGTCACTCTGCACGTCGTCAACGTGCCACGGAGCCGCGACAGGTACAGGCACGTCGAGGTGGATCAGCGGTTCGCCGAGCTCTGCGACGAGCTTCGCCCCGACGTGGTCCACGTGGGCCACCTCAATCACCTCTCCACCTCGCTCCTCGTCGTCCCGGCCACGCGACAGATCCCCATCCTCTACACGCTGCACGATTACTGGATCATGTGTCCACGCGGCCAGTTCATGCAGATGCACCCGGAGGATCCGAACGACCTCTGGGCCGCCTGCGATGGGCAGGAGGATCGAAAATGCGCCGAGCGCTGCTACGCGCGGTATTTCTCCGGCGCGCCCGACGAGCGCGCCGAGGACGTCGCCTACTGGACGGGCTGGGTGTCGCGGCGCATGAAGCACGTGCGTGAAATGGTCGAGCTCGTGGATCTCTTCGTCGCGCCTTCGAGGTATCTCCACGATCGCTACCGTGATCATTTCGGGATCCCGCCACGGAAGCTCACTTACCTCGATTATGGCTTCGATCTCGAAAGGCTCCAGGGACGCCGCCGGGAGCAAGGTGAGTCGTTCACGTTCGGGTACATCGGGACGCACATCCCGGCCAAGGGAATCCACCATTTGATCGAGGCCTTCGGCGCGGTTCGCGGAGACGCGCGCCTGCGTATCTGGGGGCGACCGCGGGGGCAGGATACGGATGCGTTGCGGGAGCTCGGAAGGCGGCTGTCCGGCGACGCGCCCGACCGCATCGAATGGCTCCCCGAATATCGCAACCAGGACATGGTGCGCGACGTCTTCGATCGGGTCGACGCGATCATCGTGCCGAGCGTGTGGGTGGAGAACTCGCCGCTCGTCATTCACGAGGCCCTCGCGGCGGGCGTCCCCGTGATCACGGCCGATGTCGGCGGAATGGCGGAGTACGTCCATCACGAGGAGAATGGCCTCCTCTTCGCGCACCGCGATCCCACGGCGCTCGCGAAGCAGATGCAGCGCCTCGTGGACGAGCCAGACCTCGCGCGGCGCCTCGGGAGCCGAGGGTACGCGCAGGATCCGGAAGGCCGCGTCCCCGACATCGATTCGCACGTGCGCGCGGTCGAGGCCATGTACGAAGAGGCCCTCGCGCGCAGGGACACGGCCCGGCTCGATCCGCGGCCGGGGCCGTGGCGCATCACGTTCGACACGAACCCGGACACCTGCAACCTGCAATGCGTGATGTGCGAGGAGCACTCGCCGCACAGCGACAAGCAGGACAAACGCCGGCTCCTCGGCAAACCTCGCCGGGTCATGCCGATCGAGCTCGTCCGCAAGGTGGTCGAAGAGGCGGCGGGCAAGGGCCTCCGCGAAATCATCCCTTCCACCATGGGGGAGCCGCTCCTCTACGAGCATTTCGAGGAGATCATCGAGCTCTGCCGCAAGTACGGCGTGAAGATGAACCTCACCACGAACGGGACGTTCCCGCGCCTCGGCGCCCGCGCCTGGGCCGAGCGTATCGTGCCCGTGACGTCGGACGTCAAAATCTCCTGGAACGGCGCCACGAAGGGGACCCAGGAGCGCGTCATGATCGGCGCGCGATGGGAGAAGATGCTCGACGACGTGCGAACGTTCCTCGACGTGCGTGACACACATGCCCGGACGAACTCCGACCGGTGCCGCGTCACGTTCCAGCTCACGTTCCTCGAGACGAACGTGCATGAACTCGCCGATATCGTGCGGCTCGCGATCGAGCTCGGCGTCGATCGCGTCAAAGGCCACCACCTCTGGGCGCATTTTCCCGAGATCGAAGGGCTCTCCATGCGGCGGAGCCCCGAGGCGATCCAGCGGTGGAACGCGGCCGTGCTCGACGCGCGCGCCGCGGCGTCGGCGAAGACGTTGCCAAATGGAAAGTACCTCCTGCTGGAGAACATTTTCCTCCTCTCGGAATCCGCGTCGGAGGACCTCGCGTCGGGCGGGCCCTGTCCCTTTTTGGGGCAAGAGGCGTGGGTGAGCGCGGAGGGCCGGTTCGATCCGTGCTGCGCTCCGGACGAGCAGCGGCGCACGCTCGGCGATTTCGGGTCGCTCCACGCCCAGGGGCTCTTGGCGATCTGGAACGGTGAACCGTATCGGCGCCTCGTCGCGACCTATCGAACGCGGGGTCTTTGCCTCGGCTGCAACATGCGCAAACCCGTGGGAGCGCCATGACCATGGAATGGCAACGAGCGCGCGTGGCCGAGGACGGGACGCACCACGTCGTCTCCGGCGAGCCCCTTTACGACGAGCGGTTCGACGAGGTCCTCGCGTTCCATGCGCCGGGCCTCGCGCCCGTGCGCCGCGCGGGCGAGGCCTTTCACGTCGACGTGCGTGGACGGGCCGCATATCCGCGGCGCTTCGAGCGCACGTTCGGCTTTTACGAGGGGCGAGCCGCCGTGCGCGGGCGTGAAGGATGGCACCATATCCTGCCGGACGGGACCGACCTCTATCACGAGCGTCACGCCTGGTGCGGGAACTACCAGCACGATCGATGCGCCTTCCGCGACGATCGCGGGCTCTACGGCCACCTCGATCCCGGGGGTCGTCCGATTTCCGCGACGCGATGGCGTTATGCCGGTGATTTCCGCGAGGGCTCGGCCGTGGTGCAGGCCGAGGACGGACGCTCGACCCACGTTCGCGCGGACGGCGCGCTCTTGCATGGCCTCTGGTTCGTGGACCTCGACGTGTTCCACAAGGGGTTTGCCCGCGCGCGGGACGCATCCGGGTGGACGCACGTGGACAGGGCAGGGCGGGCCACGTACGCGCGCCGATTCGCGGCGGTCGAGCCGTTCTACAATGGCCAGGCGCGCGTCGAGCGATTCGACGGGGGGCGCGAGGTCATCGACGAGCGAGGCGACACGATCGTGGAGATCCGGCCCGCTCGTGCGACCGATTTCGCCGCGCTGTCCGGGGACCTCGTGGGGCACTGGAGGACGGATACGCTCGCCGCGGCGGTGTCGCTCGGCGTGTTCGACGGTTTGCCCGGCGCGGAAAACGCTCTCGCGGAGCGTTGCGGGACGCCCGTCGACAAGATGCGGCGTGTGCTCCGGGCCCTCGCGGAGCTCGGCGTGGTCACGCGGCGATCCGACGGCGACTTCATCGCGACACCCAAAGGCGCGTTTCTTTGCGCCGATCATCCGCTCACGCTCGCCGGCGCCGCGCTCGAATACGCGGGACCGCTCCGGGAGCGGTGGACCTCTCTCGCAAGGGCATTACGCGCCGAGGTCCATCGGCCCGACGACATCTTCCGCGAGGTCGCGCGCTCGCCGGAGCGATGCCGCACGCACCATCGCATGCTGGAGAGCTACGCTCGATACGATTACGAGCCCCTGGTCGCACGTTTGCCCATTCAGGCAGGCGATGTCGTCGTCGACGCGGGCGGAGGCACGGGCACGCTCGCGTCTCTCGTCGCCGCGACGTGGCCTTCGAGCCGGGTCTTCGTGCTCGAACTCCCGGGCGTCCCGGCGGCGGCCGAGCCGAGCGTCCCCGTTCGGTTTGTTGAGACGAACCTTTTCGAACCCTGGCCCGTCTCGACCGACGTCGTGCTCTTCGCGCGCGTGCTCCACGATTGGGACGACCCCGACGCGATCCGCCTCCTCGTCCGCGCGCGTGATGCATTGAAACCAGGCGGCCGCATTGCCATCGTGGAAATGGTGCTCGACGAGGACGGACCCGGCGGTGGACTCTGTGACCTCCACCTCCTTGCCGTGACCGGCGGCCGTGAGCGGACGTGCCGCGATTTCGAGCGAATCCTCGACGCCGCGGGGCTCCGACTCGTGCGTGTGCAAACGACGCCGTCCCTGCCGCAGGTCCTCGTGGCGTCGCCCGCCTGACGGCTCTCGGTAGGCCCTTCCCACGGAAGGCCCATCCGATCCATCATCCGACGCATGAAGCTCTGCGGCTTTCGCATCAGCAATTACCACAACAAGGTCCGCCTCGCCCTCCTGGAGAAGGGCATTCCGCACGAGGAAGATCCGAGCTGTTTTCCCTCCCAGGACCCCGCGCATCTCGCGCGATCCCCCATGGGACGCGTGCCCTTCCTGGAGACGCCGCACGGCGTCGTCTGCGAGTCGCAGGTGATCTGCGAGTACCTGGAAGAGGTGTACCCGGACAACCCTCTCTATCCACGTGATCCGTTCGCCCGCGCCAAGGTCCGCGAGCTCATCCAGGTCTTCGAGCTCAACGTCGAGCTCGTCGCGCGGCGCGCCTACCCCGCCGCCTTCATGGGCGCTTCGATCTCCGACGAGGCCAAGGCCGCGATCAAGGCCGATCTCGCCAAGGGCATCCGGGCCTTCTCGCAGCTCGCGAAGTTCGATCCGTTCGTCGCCGGCTCCGCGTTCACCCTCGCCGACTGCGCGGTGGCCGTGCACTACCCGCTCGTCTCGCTGGCCACCCAGCGCGTGTTCGGCGCGGACGTCTTCGCCGACGCGCCCGAGGTCGCCGCGTACGTCGAGCGCATCGGCCAGCGGCCGCACGTCGCGCGGGTCCTCGAAGGCAGCCGCGAGGCGTTTGCCCAGCTCATGGCGAACCGCCGCGGCTGAGCCTCTTTCCAATCGACGACGGCGGGGGCGTTCGTGTTATAAGCCCCTCGCCATGCCCCTCGTGCCGCCGAAGAGCGCCCGCCCTCCGCGTGAAGCCCACCGCATCGACGAGCCCTCGCTCGCGCGCTGGCTCGCGGCGAACGTCGAGGCGTGCCGCGGCGGAGGCGCGGTCACCGCGCTCCAGTTCCAGGGCGGTCAGTCGAACCCGACGTACTGGATCGGCTTTTCGGGACCCGACGGCGACATCGAGCTCGTCCTGCGCAAGAAGCCGCCGGGGGAGCTCCTGCCCTCGGCGCACGCGGTCGAGCGCGAATACCGCGTGATGCGCGCGCTCGGCGGCTCGGACGTACCCGTGCCCGAGGCCCTTTCGCTCTGCGAGGATCCGGCCGTGATCGGCACGCCGTTTTTCGTCATGCGCCACGTCCCGGGCAGGATCTTCTGGGATCCCCAGCTCCCGGGGACGAGCGGCCCGGACGAACGCCGCGCGATCTACGACGACCTCGTCCGCGCCCTCGCCGCCCTCCACCGCGTGGATTACGCGGCTGTGGGCCTCGGCGATTATGGCAAGATCGGCGGGTTCGTCCCGCGCCAGGTGCAGCGCTGGTCGCGCCAGTACGAGGCTTCGCGCACGGGCGACGTGCCCGCGATGGAGGCGCTCATGGCCTTCCTCGGAAAGAGCGCGCCGAGGCACGACGAGACCACGCTCGTCCATGGCGATTACCGCATCGACAACGTGATCTTTGCGGCGAACGAGCCTCGCGCGCTCGCGATCATCGACTGGGAGCTCTCGACGCTCGGGCATCCGGTGAGTGACCTCGCGTATCTCTGCATGGGGTATCACCTCGCGCTCCCGGGGCGTGGCAGCCTCGTCGGTGCGGATTTCGGGGCGCTCGGCATTCCCGACGAGAAGGGGCTCGTCGAGGCGTATTGCAAGCTCACGGGCCGGGGCGAGATCGAGGACTGGCCTTATTTCATGGCGTTCGGCATTTTTCGGTTGGCGGCGATCGCGCAGGGCGTCTACAAGCGCAGCCTGCAAGGCAACGCGAGCTCGGAGAGCGCGGGCGCTTTCGGGGCCGCGGTCTTTGCGCTGGCCGATCTCGGATGCAACATCGCCGGGGTTCGCGCGGGCTAGTCACCATGGGAGCACGGAGGAACATCATGCGGGGGTTTTTCGCGGCAATGCTCGGGATCGGTCTCCTCGGATGCGGGGCCTCGGAGGCCACGCTGGACGGCCCGGACGCGCCTACGCAGGCGTCGATGCAATGCGAGGGCCCGCAGCCGCCCGTCGTGCAGAACGTACGCTGGCTCGGCCCTGCAAAGGATCCGGGCAAGGCGCCGCTCGCTGGCGTGGCCGTCGATGTGAACAAGGCCTTCGCCTTCGAGCAAGGCGTGGAGGTCACGGTGCGGGAGGTCAAATACACGCCCGTCGCCGCGGATCGGAACCTCGCGATGGCGCGGGTCACGGTGCGACACGGGAGCGAGACGAAAGACGTCAGCCTCGGGCGCGAATTGCCGGGCGGGAAGGTGTGTTATCAGCAGGCGACGGGGGTCTGGGTCGGCCTCGTGGAGACGGTGCCGAACAAGGCCATGCTCCGCGTGGGTTTGCCCCCGGCCGAGCCCTGAGAGGGTGTTCCACAGGCTGCTGCGCGGCTCGATGCGTCGGTCGGCCTCGAGCCGCTCGCGACGCCTGTGAAACACCCTCTGAGAGATATCCTTGCATCGGCCGCATCGCGGCCGATGCACCCACAGTCCAGCGCTTGCGCTGGTCCGGGTCCAGGGGCGGACAGCCCCTGGTCGGGGCCCGGGGTGAAACCCCGGCGCTACGCCATCAGAGCCGCCCGTCGACGACGTTCCAGTTCACGTTCCCGAAGAAGTCCTCGAGGTACTTCGCGCGCTCGGTGGGCTTGAGGTACGCGCTCCACGCGTGCTCCCAGAGGTCGAGCACCACGATTGGGCGGTGGCCTGCGGGGTGACCGACGTCGTGGCGGTCGATCCAGTAATTGTCGAACTGACCGCGCGTGGGATCGAAATACGTGATGGCCCAGCCGACGCCTGGCATCTTGGCGACGCCGAGGAAGTCCTTCTTCCAGTCGTCGAGGCTGCCGTACTGGCGCGCGATGGCCTCGGCGAACCGCGAGTCCTTGCCGTCCGTCGCCTTCGCCGTGAGGTTGTCGAAGTAATACTCGTGGAGCAGGACGCCGTTGATCTCCCAGCCTGCGCGGCGCTTCAGCTCGTTGTATTCGAACGTGCTCGCCTTGTTCTCGGCGACCATCGACGCGAGCGTCTCGTTCAGCTTGTTCGAGCGCGTGACGTACCCATTGTAAAGCGTGAGGTGGACGGCGACCTGATCGTCGGTGATGCCCTGCAGGCCCTTGAGCGCCGAATAATCCTTCGCCGTGTACTTCGCCGGAATGATGGCCATGTTCGCCTCCTCTTTCGCTTCTTCTCGTAGGTGCGAAAGGGAAACGGCGCAAGGATACCTCCAATGCGTGGGCAGCTCTCCAACACGTTGGCAGCCGTGCCGAAAGATCGACCGCTTCAGTCTGCGGTCTTCGCGCAGCGCACGCCCGTGCTGACGTGGCCCGTGGCGCGGTCGAATGCGTACCGTGTCGTGCTCTTCGCGGCGCTCGACGCGAAATCCCAGGAGCCGCCGCGGATCACGCCCTTCGCGCCCGCGGCGACGAGCGGGTCCTTGCGCTCGGCTTTCGTGTAGGCGCCCGGATCGAAGGCGTCCGCGACCCATTCCCAGACGTTCCCGGCCATGTCGAGCGCGCCGAAGGGGCTCGCGTGATCCGGGAACGAGCCCACGGGCATCGTGCCTTTTGCACGCCCTGGGCACTGGCCCGCCGCGCGCGAGAAATTGCCGAGCGTGCACGTGGCGTGCTCCTCGCCCCAGGGATAGAGACGCTCGTCCTTGCCACGCGCGGCGTACTCCCATTCGGCCTCCGTGGGCAATCGTTTGCCGAGGAACGCGCAGAGCTTCGCCGCTTGCCCCTGGTCGATGCAATTGATGGGGTGGCGCGCCTTCGCCGGATCGGGCTCCGTGCAGAACGTCGCGAACTTCGTGGCCTCGGCCTCGTCCACGCCCGGCCCGTGCACGCCGCTCCGCGTGCATTTCTCCGCGGCCACGCAGCGCGCGTATTCCTCCGCCGTCACCTCGGTGCGGTCGAGGTAAAACGGCTTCGAGATCGTCACGGCGTGCGCTGGTCTTTCGGTTTTCCCTTCCTTCGCGTGCCCCATCGTGAAGCTGCCCGCGGGCACGAGGATCATCTCCGCCGTCGGGCTCGGGAGCTCCACGTGGCCAAACTCGGGGCCCATGCGGGAGACCGTCGGCATGGGCTCGATCTCGCCTCGATTCTTGATCACCACGGATGCCGCGAGGGCGGCCGCGACGAACGTGAACGCGCCGATCGCCGCGAAGAGAGAGCGCCGCGACGAGGCGGGTTTGCTCGTGCGCGCCTCGGTGATCTGGGGCGAGGGCGTGAGCGAATCGTGGCTGACTTCGCGGACCACGGTCGTGCCCGGCGCGTCGGCCTCGATGGGCGAGGGGAGCGCCTCGCGCAGCGCATCCCAGAACAGGCGCGCCGAGGTGTATCGGCCGCGCGGCTCGATTGCGAGCGCCTTCTGAAAGACGGCCTCGACGGCGTGGCTCGTGCGTACGCCATGGGTGCGGGGCGTCGGCCTCAGCGAGACGTCGGTCGTGGCGATGTAGAGCTGCGTCACGTCGTCGCCGACGAGCGCGCTCTTGCCCGAGCAGAGCTCGACGAGCACGAGCGCGAGCGCATACACGTCGGTCCACGGCCCGGTCGCGCCGAACCTCCGATTGAACTGTTCGGGCGCGCCATAAAAAGGCGTGAAGATCGACGGCGCGTGCCCGGTCTGCTCCATCGCGCGGGTGATCGAGGCATTGTCCGCGATGACCTTGGCGATGCCGAAATCGAGCACCTTCATCGTGTGCACGCCGGCGGGGGTGTGGGGGGTTGCGCCCCCCACGATGCCCGCGTCGGTCAGGAAGAGGTTCGCGGGCTTGATGTCTCGATGCGCGATGCCCTCGTCGTGCGCCGCGGCGAGCGCGAGCGCCGCGGGTTCGAGGAGCGCGGCCGCGTCGGCGAGGGGCATTCCGCCCTTTTTTTCGTCGTTCCGGCGCGCGAGGAATGCTTCGAGCGTCTCGCCGTGGAGCCATTCGAGCACGAGATACGGCGCCCAGACGCCGCTCGGCGCGACGGCCGCGCCGACGTCGAGGGCCTGCACGACCGAGGGCGTCGCGCGCGAGAGCTTCCGGAGCAGGCGCCCCTCTTCGAGGAAGCTCTGCTGGAAACGTTCACGTTCGTCCGGGGCGAGTGTTGGGGGAATCTTGAGGCACTTGACGGCGACCGGCTCGCCGAGCCCGAGGTGCAGGGCGCGGTACACGATGCCGAACCCGCCCTCGCCGACGACCGCCTCGACGCGGAACTTGCCGTCGATGGTTTGGCCCACCCAGGCGAAGGGATCGGCGAGAGCAGCGGACGCCATGCGGGCGCCGAGGATAACGCGAAGGCGAGCGCAGGGGGAAGGGGAAGCGTGAGGCCTCCACATCGAAGACCCCGCCGCGACGACAGCGAGCTCTTCGGCTACCATACACCCCTATGCAGACGCGCTCACCGCTTCCCCCTGGGCCCGCGGAGCCGCCTTTCCTCCAGGCGATGCGCTTCGGCCGTGACCCTTACGCCTATCTCGAAGAATGCGTCCGCCGCTACGGCGACGTCTTCACGTTACGTTTGCCCGGCGACCCGCCGCGCGTGGTCAGCAGCGATCCCGTGGTCGTGCGGCAGATCTTCGCGCTCAAGCCCGACGATTACGCCCAAGGGCTCACGTCGTTCCCGATGAACATCGGCGAGAACTCGCTGCTCTTCCTCGACGGCGATCGGCACCACCGCGAGCGCCAGCTCATGATGCCGCACCTGCACGGCGAGCGGCTGCGCAGTTATGCCGCCTCGATGTGCGCGGCCGCGGACAAGGCCGTGGACCGCTGGACGTCCGGCGCCGAGCTCGCGATCCACGGCGAGCTCCAGGACATCACGCTCGACGTCATCCTCCGCTGCGTGTTCGGCGCCGGTGACGACTTTCGTGCGGCTCGGATTCGCGGCCCGCTGCTCACGTGGCTGAACGGCTCGATGACCCCTGCGCTTTTTTTCGCCTCGGCGCTCCTCAATGCGAACCGCGTGCGCGCCATGCTCGACACGGTCGTGCGCCGTCGCCTCGCGGGCGGCCCTGTGCCGCGGCGGCCTTTGCTCCCGTGGGAGAAATGGGGCGCGGCCAAGGCCGAGGTCCTCGAATACCTGCGCGAGGACGTGGAGCGTTGCCGCAAGGAGGGCACGAAGGGGCGCTCCGACGTGCTCGCGCTCCTCGCCGAGGCCCGCTACGACGACGGCGAGCCCATGGCCATGGAGCAGGTGCAAGACGAGCTCGTCACCCTGCTCGTCGGCGGCCACGAGACCACGGCGAACACGCTCTCCTGGACGCTTTATCACGTGCTCTCGCGGCCGGAGGTGCTCTCCGAGATCCGCGCCGAGATGAAGCGCGTCTTCGGCGACGAACCCTTCGATCCGACGCGCGCGGGTGAGCTCGTCTATCTCGACGCGTGCATCAAAGAGGCGATGCGGATCTCGCCGATCGCGCCGGCGGTGGGGCGCCATCTCAAGAAGCCCATGAAGATCCGCGATTACGACATCCCGCCGGATACGATCGTCTGGGCGTGCACCGCCCTCGCGCACCGGCGCACGGATACGTGGGGTGATCCGATGCGTTACCGACCCGAACGGTTCCTCGAGGCCGGCGCGGCCCCGACGAATCATTTTTTCCCGTTCGGCGGCGGCAGGCGGACCTGCCTCGGCATGGCGTTCGCGGGCGTCGAAATGCGGATCGTGCTCGCGCGGATCCTCGAACGCACGGAGCTCCGGATCGCGCCGGGATCGGTGGTGCAGGCCGAGATCCGGGGGATCACGATCACGCCCTCGAAGGGGTTCAAGCTCTCCGTGGAGCGGCGGCTACCCTCGCGGAGCTCGTAGCTCGGCCAGCGCGCCGCGCAGCAGCGCCGCGACGTTCTCGGCGCTCCACGTATTTCCCGGCAAGAGCCCCGGCGTCTTCGTCGTCAACGTCCCCTGCGCATCGATCGTCGCGCGCCGTCCCGCGTCGAAGGCCTCGCCCTTCACGCGGGCGACCGCGATCTCGCCCGGCCACGCGCCCTGCAGGAAGGCCGTCACCTGGGCGCTCATCTCGTCCAGGCTCTCGATCCGCGCGACGACGGCGCGATCCGCCGTGATCACGATCTCGGTGATCTCCGTACCGGCCAGGTAAAACACGATCGACTTCGATTGCGCTTCCGATCGCGCGAGCACGGCAAACTCCGGCGCCACGGCGACGGCCAGGGTTTGCATCAGGTCTTCCTCGAAGTGATACGTATTCGGCCGCTCGGCCGGCGTGAGCCAGCCGTGCTCGTTCAGCTTGGCCACGAGCCGCGGGATGTTCTCCTCGGAGAACACGCGAAACAGCGATTCGTCGAGTCCCACGAGCTTCTTCGCATTCAAGAAGCCGACGAGGGCCGCGAGCTCCTCGATTTCGAGCGTATAGGCTTTCATCGTTCGCCCTAATCCCACAGGCCGTTCCAGGTGTCGGAGGCCCAATCCTTGGCGCCCTCCCAGGCATCGGAGACCGTCTCTTTGGTGGCCTCCCAGGCATTCGAGACCCCGTCGATCCCCCCGACGACCCCATCCATGATCACGTCGCCCGCGCCGTCGGTGAACTTCTGCCCGCCGCTGCGATCCGGCAGTTGGTCACGCCAGTACGAAATGCCGGACCGCTGGCCGGAGAGCGGGCTCGACGTGTCGCGCCCCTCCTGGCCGAGATAATCGTATCCCGGACCCTGGTTGTGATAATTGTACAGATACCCTCCGGCGTCGTGCACGGCGCCGTGATACCCGATCGCAGAGTCGTTGCCGTCGACCGCCGCATTGCCCGGACCGACGAGCCCCCCGGTCGGATTGAGCAGCGCGCCGAACACGGGATCCATGCCCAGCGCATCCCCGGCGACCTGGCCATACCGGAGCTGCGAGGTGCTCCCCATGTGGTCCCCGTGCAGCCAGTTGACCCCGGGGGGCGGATCCATGCCCTTCTCCGCGGCGATCCGCTCCTGCTCGGCGAGCGCGGCCTGATACCTCTGCCAATCCTGCTGGATCTGATCGAGCGGCTTGCCCCGCGCCTCCGCGATTTGCCGGAGCGCCTCCTGGACATCGGGGTGGTTCGGGTCGTGGCGATGCTCCCAGAGCGTCTCCATCGCCTTCTTCAATTGCTCGGAGTTCGCCCCTTGCCATTCCTTGCCCACGAGCGTGGACAGGTATTCGTCGGTGAAGAGCGCCGCGACCGCGTCGCCGGGCGCGAGGGGCCCGATGAGGACCGTGGGAAACCCCATGGCGACGACGCCGTCATGCCGCGTCAGGTCGCCCTTGCGCGCCGCGGGTTTGCCGCCGATGAGCACGGTGGGCGCGCCCGTCTTGATGACGTCTCTCGGGCCCTCGCATTGGCAGAGGTCGTCGATCCGCGCGGCCGCCTGTCCCCCAATGACGACCGTCGGGCACCCCGGCGGCAAAATCGGCCCCCCGACATGCGCCGGACAGGTGTGCGCATCACCAACACGTGCGGCAAGCTGGGTCATGGCTCGCCCGCGATGGTATCAGAGGACGGACGGCGAGCGCAGCAAAAAGTAGGTGAAGGGTTTCGCGGGGTTGTGGGCGCGGGGGTGGTCAGGCTGCGTAGCGGAGGATGGCGAGCTCTGCGCCCTCGTTCGCCGATTCGAGGAGCCGTTCGACCTCGGCCATCACGGGATCCCGGAGGAGGTAGGCGTGGCAGTGGGGGCATTGCAGGACGGGGACGTCCTTGATGATGACGATGGAGCGATCCCCGAGCTTGAACGGGAGATCCGTGACCCGCTCCTCCAGGTCGCTGCCGCAGGTGGTGCACATCATGGGCGTTGCCTCCGTCGTCGGAAACCGGGTTCCCACTTCGAGGGGTCGGGAAGGTAGGCCGTCACGACCCGCACGTTGTCTTCTGCCACATCGACCGCGAAGAGCACGTGGAACACGGTCGACGCGTGCTCGGCGCGGACGAGATAGCTCGGCAGATACTTGTCGTCCGGGTACGACTCGATGATCTCGAACGAGTCGACCGCGCCGAGGACCATGTCACGGGTGACCCTGCGCTGACCGAAGCGCATGTTCACGTGGTGCGTCCAGAGGATGCTCCCCGACCGAACGCAGCGCTGGACGAACGCCAGCGGATCGGGAGGGAGCAGCCGCGGGTCGGGCATCGGGCGCAGGGTTTCACAGGGGGAAGGGAGGAGCAAGGGGGACGTGTCCCCCACCTGATCCTCACCCCACAAATCCCCCTTCCCTTTCCACCCCCGCCTCCCGTACCCTCCCCCACCATGTCCCTCGATCCCCCCGATCCCACCCTCTACGTCCGCGCCCCCATCATGACCGCGGAGGCCGGCATTGCCCTCTGCCGCGCGCTCTTTGCTGCTTGCCCCAAGGTCGCCACCGCGGCGCTCATGAAATCCGCCGCCAAGATCAACACCGCGGCCGACAAAGCCCAATCTGCTCTCGCCATTCGCCAGAAAGCCCTCGGCAAGGTCTCCGACGACGACGCGCGCCTCGTCGATCAAGGCGGAGACTCCTCCTGGGGCGCCCTGCGTATGCGCCTCCTCGCGTATGCCGACCTCCCGGCCGCCAAGTACCAGGACGCCAAGCGCGCCGCCGAGCTCGTGACCATTCTCTTCGGGCCCGACGGCCTCTCCTTCCTCAGGGAGAGTTATCCGGTGCAATGGTCCACCGCCGATACCATCCTCAAGCGGATCGACGAGGAGGAGCTCGAAAAGGACATCGATCGCATCGCCGGAAAGGTCTTCCTCGACAACGTCCGCGCCCAGCACGAGCAGTATGGCGCCATGGTGCAAGGCATCCTCCTCCGCGAGCAGGCCGAAGGCGTCAACCTCGCCGACCACGTCCGCGCCATGGGCCGCGCCATCGTCGAATACGCCACCAAGGTCTGCGCCTCCGTCGACGAGGAAGACGAATCCAGCATCGCCGCCGCCCGCTCCGCCCTCCGCCCCCTCGACGCCTTTCGCGAAGCCGCCGCCCGACGCGGCAGCAACGTCCAACCACCCGGCAACACTGAATCCGTACAGCCAGGCTGATCGAAACCACCCGCGCGAGGTCGATCGACCTCCCGAACC
Source organism: Polyangium sp. 15x6 (assembly GCF_029960785.1). GTDB lineage: Bacteria > Myxococcota_A > Polyangia > Polyangiales > Polyangiaceae > Polyangium. The sequence goes on along the minus strand of NZ_JASBQE010000015.1, from coordinate 134,906 downwards.
GCCTTCGAACCACCCCGAAACCCTTCCGCAAGCCGCCGGATTGTAAGGCAAACAGGATTCAGGCACTTCGGCGACCCGGAGGAAGTGCTTTCATCCACCCCGCCGAGGTCGAAGGACCTCTCCCACGACGCTTCCAACCCGTTCGGGGAGGTCCGGTCAGGTCGCGAAGCCCGTCGCATCCGGGCTCTGGGCATCATCCGATGGATCGCCTTGAGCGAGCCTTGGTAAGAGGGAGCTCGGGCGCGGCCATGCCGCAGGACCGCCGAGGAGACGGAAGGTGAACGACTACCTGGCCATGACCGACATCATCGATGGGCAGCATCCCGAGGTCGCCGCGCTTTCGGCCGTGCTGGCGAAGGGTGCCGCCGGGCCCGTCGAGGTCGCGCAACGCTGCTTCACCTGGGTGCGCGACGAGGTCCGCCATACCCTCGACATCCAGGCCGGGCCGCTCACGTGCACGGCCTCGGAGGTGCTGCGCCACCGCGTCGGCTTCTGCTACGCCAAGAGCCATCTGCTCGCCGCCCTGCTGCGCGCGAATGGCCTGCCCGCTGGGCTCTGTTATCAGCGGCTCGCCCATGAATCGGGCTTTTGCCTGCACGGCTTCAATGCCGTCCATCTGCCGGGTCTCGGCTGGTACCGGATCGACGCGCGCGGCAACAAGCCCGGCATCGATACCGTCTTCGAGCCGCCAAGCGTTCGGCTGGCCTACGCCGCGACGGCGCCCGGGGAGGCGACCGATCCGACCGTGTATGCGCATCCGCTGCCGGCCGTCGTGGCCAAGCTGCGCGCGCACGCGGACTGGCAGAGCTTCGCCGCGGATCTGCCGGATCAAACGCTTGTGTCCGTCTAGTATCGTTCGTCGCGGTAAACCCTTACCGGAGCAGGCGCTGCGGATCGAGAAGAGACATGAAGGGACGAAAAGATCGAATCGGAAACATCATCAGGATCAAGATCGACGACAACACCTTCGCATATGGTCGTGTCATCGACAGCGGCTTCCTGGAATTCTACGATCCGAAGATCGCCGCAAACGAATCAGGGGACGGCTGGCGCGAGCTTGCGAGCTCGAAGCCGATCTTCACGCTGTCCGTGCACAAGAGCTGGAAGAAGAACGAGAACTGGGTGGTCGTCGGAAACGAGCCGCGGGACGTCCCGGGAATTCCTTCGCAGTTCATGCAGAACATCGCCGATCCATCGGACATCCAGATCATCGATTCTGCCGGGCAAGCGAGGCCTGCCAGCATCGAGGAGGTCGAGGGGATCGAAAGGCTCGCGGTCTGGGAAGACAATCACGTCGAAGACAGGCTGCGCGATCATCTCGACGGCCGACCGAACGTCTGGTCCGAACAGCTGAAACCCAAGCGTCCTTCCTGAGACGCCGAGGGCTTGCCCTCGGCAAAATCTTCCTCACCGCTTCCGCGCAATCGTGAGCCCGAGCTCGTCGAGCGCGTCCCTGAGCCCACTCGCGAGGTCCGCGCGGGAGCGCAATCCCCCGAGATCGACGCCGGCCTCGACCATCGCGCGGGCCATGTGCGGGCGCACGCCCACGAGGATCGCCGTCGCGCCTAGCAATTCGACGCCTCGCGCCGCGCCCATCAAATGCTCGGCCGTCTCCGCGCCGACCGAGGGCAATCCCGTCACGTCGAGCAGCACGACGCGTGATTGGTTCTCCACGACTGCCTGGAGCAAGAGGGGCGTGAGGTGCGCCGCGCGCGCGGCGTCGATCGCTCCCACGAGCGGGAGCACGAGGATCCCCGGGTAGAGCGGGAGGACCCGCGCCGAGAGCTTCACGATTTCCTCGGCCTGCGCGCGCACGAGCTTCTCGCGCGCCGCGAGGTACGCGTCCGCGAGCGCCGCCGCGCCCAGGTAACTCACGCGGGCCCGGACTCGCTCCCAGTGGACGCGCGCTTCGAGGTCGTCGCCAAAAACGATCGCAAAATCCTCGGTGACGACCTCGAAGCCGATGAGCATGCCCCGCAGGATGTCCGTGATGGTGACGCCGAGGCCCGAGCGTTGCTCGCCGATCGCCCGGAGCAGCGCCGGGAACGCCTTCGATTCGTTCGCCCCGAGGTCGTGGCCCATCGCCTCGAACGCGCGCTTGAAGGCCCCGCGCCGCGCCTCCGCGGGCAGGTCTCGATAGAAGGGGATGTACGCGGCTTCCACGCGCGCGCACGACGTCGTGACGTTGTCCTCGAGCCGCTCCCAGAAGGCATCGATCACGCGCTGCATGCACCCTCGCTCCGCCCGCCATGTTGCACGAGGGTGGGCAGAGAGGGAAAGCTCGCGTGGAGTGTCCCGTTACGTCAGGCGGAGACGTCGACCGGCGCCACCATCGTGTCGATGAGGAAAATCAGCCGGTCATGGTCGACGGGCTTCGTGAGGTGATGATCGAAGCCGGCCTTGCGCGCGCGCCGTCGATCCTCCTCCAGCCCGTAGCCCGTGATCGCGACGAGGACGGCCGTCCGCGTCTCGCGCTGCGCGCGCAGGCGGCGCGCGACCTCGTATCCGTCGAGCCCCGGCAAGCCGATGTCGAGCAGGACGAGCTCGGGCTGGAACGCCGCGGCGATCTGGAGCGTGCTCGGCCCGTCGTGCGCGACGCGGGTCTCGTGCCCGAGGTAGCCGAGCATCAAGGCCAGGCTCTCGGCGGCGTCGACGTTGTCGTCCACGACGAGGATGCGCCGGTGCTCGCCCCGGCGCATGAGCCCGCGCTCCTCGCTCGTCGGCGCGTGGAGCTCCTCCGCCGGCGCGACGCGCCAGAGCGGCAAACGCACGGTGAACGCGGCGCCCTGGCCCGGACCGGCGCTGCGCGCCGCGACCTTGCCGCCGTGCATTTCCACGATCGTGCGCACGAGCGTGAGGCCGATGCCGAGGCCGCCCTGCGCGCGGTCGATGGCGCGGCTCGATTGCGTGAAGAGGTCGAAGACGTGGGGCAGGACGTCGGACGGGATGCCCATTCCATTGTCCTCGACCTGGATCTGGACCTCGTCGCCCTGGACGTCGGCGGAGAGCCGGAGCAGGCCCCGGCTCTCCGTGTACTTCGCCGCGTTGTTGAGCAGGTTCGAGAGGACCTGCGAGAGCCGGCCGAGGTCCCCTTCGAGCATGACGTTGCCCGGGGGCATCGTGATCGAGAGCGTGTGCCCGGCCGCGTCGATGAGCGGGCGGCTCGTCTCCACCGCGCGGCTCACGATCGCGGCGAGGTCGATGCGCTCCTTGCGCAGGCCGAGCTTGCCCTGCGTGATGCGAGCGACGTCGAGCAGGTCGTCGACCATGCGCGCGAGCTGCTCGGATTGGCGATCGATCATGTCGTGGAGGCGCTCGACGCGCGGGTTGTCCGTGCGTATGCAGTGGAGCACGCCCACCGCATTGCGGATCGTCGAGAGGGGGTTTCTGAGCTCGTGCGAGAGCATGGCCAGAAACTCGTCTTTGCGACGGTCGGCGGTCCGCAGCGCCTCCTCCGTCCGCTGCCGTTCGCTGTGCAGCGCCGCTTCGGCCTTCTTGAACGCCGTGATGTCGACGAAGGCCCCGATGGAGCCGCGCAGCTCGCCGTTCGGGCCGCGCAGCGGGACGGCGCTGCCGAAGATGGTGATGCGGTCGCCGTCGTCGAAGACGATCTCCTCCTCCCAGTCACGCGCCGGCTCTCCGCGCGCGGCTCTCTGGATGGGCAGCTCCCCGGGGCCGAGCTCCTTGCCGTCGCGGAAGATGCGGATGTGCGGCACGGTGTCGCCTTCCGCGCCCGTCTTCGTGATGTTCGCCTGCGTGAGCGGCACGCGCATCATCTCGTACGCGGTGCGGCTGCCGGTGATGACGTGGCATTGCGGGTCGTGGGCGATCCAGATGGCGGCCGGCGTTGCATCCATCATCGCCTCCATCTCGTGGGCCCGGGCCCGCGCGCGCTCCTCGCTCTCCCGGAGGCCGTCTTCGAGCTGCTTGCGCTCGCTGATGTCCACCACCGAGCCGACATAGCCGCGAAAATCGCCCCGCGGGCCGAAGCGCGGGGTCGCGGAGTCGAGCGCCCAGCGATATTCGCCGTCCTTTCGTCGCAGGCGATATTCGAGCCGTACGGATTCGCGCATGCAGGAGGCCGCGAGGAATTTCTTCCAGAGCTCCTGGCGGTCGTCCGGGTGGACCGCGTCGAGCCAGCCGTGGCCCTGGGCGCGCTCCGGGGTTTGGCCGGTGATATCGTACCAGCGCTGGCTCAGGAAGGTGCAGGCGCCGTCCGTGCCCGAGACCCAGATCATGACCGGGGCCGTGTCCGCCATGTTGCGGAAGCGCAGTTCGCTCTCGCGGAGGGCCTCCTCGACGCGCTTTCGATCCGTGATGTCCGTCGATACCCCGCAGACGGCGTAGGGTTTGCCATAGCGATCCCGCAGGGGAAACTTGAGCGAGAGGAAGGTGTGGACCTTGCCGTCGATGACCATTTCCTCCTCGCTCTCGAGCACGCGCTCGGTGCGGAGCACCTCGAGGTCGTTCCGGCGGAAGACGTCGGCGGTGGCGGGGCCAAGGAGGTCGTGATCGGTCTTTCCGAGGATCTCGCTCTCGGGCAGGCCGAAGTTCGCCTGCACGCGCGGGTTCGCGAGGAGGAAGCGCCCGCTCGCGTCCTTGACGAAGATGGAGGCGGCGGAGTTGTCGATCAGCGCCTCGAGCATCTCCTTGGTCTCGCGGACCTCGTGCTCGCTTCGCACGCGATCGGTGATGTCGCGCCACGTCGCCATGAATCCGTCGCCCATCCGGACCGCGCGCACGTCGTAGGCACGCTGCAAGCGCCCGTCGGGGTCGTCGTTCTCGTTCTCGTCCTCGTAATGGAGAGTCTCGTTGAAGAGGGGCTCGCCCGTCTCGACGACCCGCGTATAACGCTCGATGCCCCGCGCGGCGCGCGGGGCGGGGTAGAGCTCGCGGAGCGTCCTGCCGATCTGCACCTCGCGCGGCATCCGGTGGAGCTCGCAGGCGGCGGCGTTCACGTAATCGGTGCGGAAATCGACGATGGCGCCGGAGGCATCGCGGACGGCCGAATAAATGCCCACCGCGTCGAGCGAGGCCTCCACGGCCGCCCGGAAGCGCTCCTCGCTCGCGCGGAGCCGGGCTTCCTGGTTTCTTTCCGCCGTGACGTCGAGCGATACGCCGACCATGCGCGCCCGCCCGGCGTCGTCCGCGAGCACGCGGCCGCGGGAGCGAATCCACCGGATGGCGCCGTCGGAGCGCCGAATACGGTATTCGGCAGTGAAGTCTTTCCTCTCCGCGAATGCGGCCGCGAACTGCGCCTGCGTTTGCGAGAGGTCCTCCGGATGGACGGCGGTGCGCCAGACTTCGCCCGACACCGGGCCCCCGTCCGGGGCCGGGCGCTCTCCGAACATGCGGTAGACCTCGTCGGACCAGTAGCCGTGTTGCGCCCCCAGATCCCAGGACCAATGTCCTGCACCGGACGCTCGGAGCGCGAGGTCGAGGAGCGCCCCGCTCTCGTCATGCGGTCGGCAAGACGATCCCAACCCCGTGCCCATCCCGTCCTCCCGTGCTCGCCACGGCGCCAGCGACCCAACTGTATGCGCCGACATTACGTGACATATCCGCTACGTGTCAACCAGCCGATACAATAGGTCTTACCTCTCCATCGCTTAGATTTCTTCAATGGGTCGGGTTTCTCCTGAATTGGTTGCTCGGGGCTCCCTGAGCGGTCGGTCGGTTCTCGTCGGGCTGAAACTCCCTTTTTTCGTCCACGCGCCCCGCCCGGCGGCCCGCTGCGTGCATCTCGCGGCGATTCGCAGGAGGCGATGCGCATGAAAAAGGTTCGCTCTTCTCTCCTTGCCGGACTCTCCCTGGCCGCCGCGCTCTCGATTCCAGCGCTATGCGCGGCGCCCATGGGCTGCAAGAAAGCCCCGACCTCGCAGCAGGAGCAAAGCGCGCCCGAGAAGCCCACCACGGAGCTCATGCAGCGCACGTGGGACGCTTGGAGCACCCTCGATCCGCAGAAGGTCGCCCCGCTCTACGCGAAGGACGATGGCCTCGTCTTTTTCGATTTCGCGCCGCTCCAGTTTCGAGGCTGGAATGCCTACGAGAAGGGTGTGAAGGATCTTCTCGCGCAGTTCACGAGCCTGAAAGCCAAGGTCCGCGACGACGCCCGGATCGACGCCCACGGTAACCACGCATTGGCCGCAGGTGTCGTGCACTTCGACGCCACGTTCCAGGACGGGATGACGGAGTCGTTCGACGCGCGCTGGACCGTGGTATGGGAGTGGCGCGAGGGGCAATGGCTCATCGTGCACGAGCACGTCTCGGTGCCGATTCACGACGGGCCGCCAGAAGCGGAGGCCCCGCACGACCAGACGAACCAGGGCGATTGAATCGATCCCCGGCGCGGGGGGCGCCGCCTTCGGTCTTTCAATCGTCGCCGCGGCCGGCCCGAGACCGTTTGCGTTCCCCCGCGCGCTTTTTTTCGTCGAGGCGCCGCTCGACCGCGCCGCGGCTCGGGCGCGTGGGCTTGCGAGGCTTGGGCGCTGGAAGCGCCGCCGCGACGAGCGCGCGGATCTTGTCGTGGGCGTCGGCCAGGTTTTTCAACTGGTCCCGCGTCCTCTGGCTCGTGACGCGCAGCTTGCCCTCGGCGTCGAGGCGCGTGCGCACCGACGCGAGGAGACGCGCTTGCGCGCCGTCATCGAGGCCGACGATCGCGGCGAGATCGACCCGGACGTCGACCTTCGACTCGACCTTGTTCACGTTCTGACCGCCGGGGCCGGACGAGCGCGCCGTTGTGACGGTGAGGGCCGACGCCGGGACGTGAACACGATCGTTCACCACGATGGCGCCTTCAGATGGCGTGCGGCTTTCTCGGGGATCCACGGCTCGTCTCCTTACTCTCTCTCTCGCGTGTTGCCGCGCGGAGGTAAGCACCAAGGCCGCCGTTCGTCGAGATACCGAGCCCGAAGTCGCGCTTCATTGCCTGGAAGAGTGCTCACCGAAGGGCGTCTATTGCCAGGCGACACCTGCGTCCGGTAGAGTCCGGCCCCGTCGAATTCCCGGGCGCGGGATGGAAGCGGGGACGAGGGCGGCGTGAGCGATCGGCAGGGGATCATCGTCGGGCTCGCTTCGGCGCGCGGAGGCGTCGGGCGCGCGATGGCCGTCGCCAATGTCGGGGCGCTGCTCGCGCAGAAAGGGAAACGCGTCCTCGTCGTGGATCTGGCCGTCGACGAGCCCGCCCTGGAGCGTTATTTCCAGGGGCGGGGCGAGGGGCGGAGGGGCGCGGGCGTCGTCCATTTCTTCGAAGGCGTGCGCGCCGCGTCGCTGCCGCTCGTGTCCGGACGCGCGCGGGAAGTCCCGCCCGAGGCGGCCGTGCGCGCGGGGATCACGCAGTTCCTCGACGGCGGGGCGGGGATCCGCGTGGTGCCCCTCAAGCTCGGCGGAGCGCCCGCCGAGATGTTTTACTGGCCCGCCGAAGGGACGCGATCGGCCGTGACACGGGCCCGGGTGATCGAGGAGTGCGCGTGGCTGCTCGCGCCGCTCGCGCAGGCGCTCCGGGCTCGGTACGACGAGGTGCTCGTGAACATGCCCTCGGGCAGGACCGAGGCGACGGCGCTGCTCGCCGCGCACCTCGTGGACAAACTCGTGCTGCTCGTGGACGACGCTTCGCTCGAGGAGGCGATCGAGCTCGGTCGGTTCGCGCATGCGCGGCGCGCGCTCGTGGACGCGAGCCGGCCGCTCCCGCTGTTTCCGCTGCTCGTGCGCGTGGAGGAGGGCGCGAGCGGGCGCGCGTTCGTGCAGGAGGCGAAGGAGCAGCTCGAAGGGCTGATCTACGAGACGACGAACGTGATGGGCCGGGATCTCGGGCCCTACCTCGGGCTCGCGACGATCCCCTGGAACGAGCGCGCCGCGCGGGGAGCGGCGATCGCGGCGGAGATCGAGTCGGCCGCGGATCCGAAGAGCCTCGCACACGCCTATCTGCGATTCGTGCAATGCCTCCGGCGCCAGAGCCCGCTCGACGTGGGCGAGGCGGCGCGGCCGAGCTCGCGGGATCTCTGGGCCGCGATCGAGGCGCGGCGCGGGCGAGCCGGGCCGGATTCGTCGCCGCCGTCGTCGCGGCTCGTCGTGGAGGACAGGGGCTCGTCGCCGCCCTCCGGGCAGACGCCGCAGAGCGCGCGGCTCATCGAGGGGGATCCGTTCGTCCGCGCGGCGGCGCTGCGGGCCGAGGGGAATTTTCGGGCGGCGAGGAAGGCGTACCTGGAGATCGCGCGCGGCGAGATCCGCGACGAGGGGGGATCGCGTGACGCGGCGCGGGCCCTGCTCGCGCTCGGGGATCTCTCGATCGAGTCGGGCGATACGAGCGTCTCCGATTACGGCGAGGTGATCCGGCGCTTTTTCCCGCGGCGATTCGAGGACCGGGAGTTCCTCACGGCCGTGCTGCTCGCGTCGTATCGTCAGGGCAAATTCCACGCGGCCCGCGAGGCGTGGGCCGAGGCGTGCAAGCACCTCGGGATGGCGCTCGAGCTCGCCGAGGAGATGCGCCTCACGGGCGAGCCGCCGTGGCTTCGGGCCGTGCACGCCGACGCGGCCCACGCGGCGGGCGTCTGCTGCCAGGAGCTCGGCTGGGACGATACCGCGGCGAACCATTTCTCGATGGCCTGCGCGGCGGGCGTGGGCGCCCTGGGCAGCGGCTATCGCGCCGTGGAGGCGGCGTCGCTCGCGGGGTCGGTGTTCTCGCTCGGGCGCATGGGCGCGTTCGATCGGGCGCTCGAAGCGGCGAGGGAGCTCGCGCGCCGGGCCGCCGCGCCCGCCGCGGAGGCGCTTTCCGCATCGTTTGCCCTGGGGGCCGCGAATGCGGCGGCGACGCTCGCGCTCGCGGGCCATCCAGCCAAGGCGGCCACGGTGCTCGCGGGGCTGCGCGAGCGGCTCGCCGGCGCCACGGAGACACCCTATTTCGAGATCGCCGCCGCGGTCGCGTGCAACGAGGTGACGGCGCTCGACGCCGCGGGCCGACACGAAGAGGCGGACGCGCGGATCGCCGAGGTGCGCGCGCGTTTCGCGGGGAGCCTTCACCTGCCCATCCTGGAGGCGCTCTGCGCGGCGGAGTGCTCGCACGCGATCGTGGGCGCCGCGCGCGGCCGGGCAGGGGAGGCGAGCGAGACGCTTTCCGTCCTGCGGGATCGGCTGATGCGCGCGTGGCTCCGGCTCGAAGCGGGGCCGAGCCTGCTCGCGCTGGTCGCGGGGGTGTCGTATTCGCTCGCGTACGTGCTCGAGCGGCAAGGTCGCGTGGACGAGGCGCGCGCGGCGCTCGCGGAGGCGTCCTTGCGCGCGCGCTGGGACGATCCACGGAGGCCGCGGATCCTGGGGCGGGCCGGGCTCGCGCTCTTGCGGGTCGCGTCGATGCTCCAGGGGTTCGGCGTGCCGGCGAGCGAGGCTTCGTTCGAGGTCGCCCGGAAGCATCTTCGGGAGGCCGCGGAGCATGGCGGATCGGATCCATTCCTGCTCGGCTGCGCGGGGATCCTCGCGCTCTTCCGCGCGGACGAGGAAGAGGCGCGCGGTTTTCTGGAGAAAGCCTTCACGCGAGGCGGAGAAGCGGCGCTCGCGCGGGCGTGGGGCGCCGTGCGAGCGGCCATGAAGCCCCACGAGAGCTGGTTCGTTCGCGAGATCGGGGCGCGCATTTCGTCGATCTCCGGCGAGACGCGCGACGCGCTCGGCGCACGGGATCCTTCGGGCCTGGCCTGGATTCACGCGCTCGCCGGCGCCCCCGTCGCCGCGCGGGAGGAGGGCGCTACCGCCCGAGGCGCGACGCCGCCGGAGGGAGCGCCGGGCGGGGGGCTCGGTCGGGCGAACACGCGGGCGATACGCACCCACGCGGCGGCTGTTTGTCGACCCGACACATTACTCTCCACGGAGCCTCCGACCCCTTGGCTCTCGTGCCCGTTGCTCCTCCTCGAACAGCAGGACGAGGGCGTGATCACGTCGGCGAGCGGGGTCTCCGGGCGGGCGCGGGGCGAGGTGCCCGAGGTCGCGCTGCCGGAGATCACGCTGCCGGCGCCGAGGACGGGGCCCGAGGGCGATCTCCTCGGCGTGCTCGCGGCGCTGTACACGGGCACGTCGGCCTACCGCGCGGCATTGCGGCGGACGACCGTGCACGCGGGGGGCGTGGAGGAGGTGGCGGAGCTCGTGGACGCGTGGCGCGGCGAGGACGGCGAGCCGCTCGTGCGGATTTTCCCGGACGATCCGGCGGAAGAGGTCCTGCTCGCGAATGGGAACGAGACCTCGCTCGTGCGTCGAGGGCACGTGATCGCGAAGTCGACGCTGGAGGATTCGCCTTATGTCGCGCTCGCCGCGGTCCTCTCGGAGGGCCTCGGCGCCGCGTTCGACGTCGTCGTCTCGGGGGACGAGGGGCGCGCGTGGATGGCGGTGATCTCCGCGGTTCCGCGCAGGCCGCGAGCGGGCTGCGCGCGGGCCCGGATCGAGGTCGATCGGGTGCTCGTCGCGCGGGGGGATCTCGGGGCGATCCGGCGCGTCGTGATCTGGGACGCGCGCGGGGACGAGCATCGATTCACCGTGGAGGGCACGACCCGGCTCTTGCCGTCCGCCGCGGCGTTCGCGCAACGAGACGCGAGTGTTCCGGCGACGAAGCGGTGAGGGCGCGAGGCGTCGCCCTCAGGACGACGGCCAGCGATAGGCCTTGAGCCGCCATTTCGTCTTGGCGAAGCTCGATTCCTTCACGGAGTTCGACTGATTTCCGCCGAGGAGCACGTAATGGGTGCTCGTCTCGCGGACCAGGAATCCGACGTGATTGCCGGAGGTCGACAAGGACGAATTCGCGGCGCTGGCATTGTAGATGACGGTGATCGCGCCCTGGCGCGCGGTCGTGGGCGAACCCCATTTCACCCAGCTCGCCGCGGCGGCGGAGTTCGTGCCCTTGTACCCGGCCTTCTTGAGGACCCAGTTCACGAAGGAGGCGCACCACGCGATCTCGTCCGACTTCGCGCGGAGCGTGGTCGTCGCGTGGTACTCGACGATGCGCGGATTGGCCGCCTTCCCCGACGTCTCGCGGACGCCCTCTTCCTTGCGCGCGATGGTCATCCACGAGGCGCCGCCCGCGCCGGGATTCGTCGGGGTCGTCTCGGGCTCGGAGGGCTTGGGCTTGGAGGGGGTGGGATCCGAGGCGCCGACGGGCTGATACTGAAAGCTCGCGCCAATGGCCTTCGCGTCGGGATCGAGGACGGCGTCCCAGGTGCGCGGTCCGACGATGCCGTCGTCCTTGAGGCCACGCTTGCGCTGGAAATGGCGCACGGCGGCATCGGTTCGCGGTCCGAACTGGCCGTCGGGGCTCATGGAATACGCCCAGCGCTTGAGCTCGCGTTGCAGGACGCGGACCTCGTCGCGGAGATGCGGCGCCGCGTCGGGATATCCGGACGGCATTCGCAAGGTGGGGCGGAGCATGCGGCCGAGTGTAAGGGAAGGGCTGCGAAGAGGGAAGATGCGCCTTCAGGGCGTGCGGGCGAACCAGCCGACGATCGCTTCGAGGCGGCGCCGGTCCTCGTCGTCGAAGGCGGCGGGGCGGTCGGAGTCGATGTCGAGCACGGCGAGGAGCGCGCCCGAGGCATCGAGGACGGGGACGACGATTTCGGAGCGGGAGCGGGCGTCGCAGGTGATGTGGCCGGGGAAGGCGTGGACATCGGGGACGACGACCGTTCGACGCTCCTTTGCCGCGGCGCCGCAGACGCCCTTGCCGAAGGGGATTTCGAGGCAGCCGAGCGTGCCTTGATAAGGACCGACGCGGAGGAGGTCGGGGGCGACGACGCGGTAGAAGCCGGTCCAGAGATGGCCGAAGCCGTGATGCAGGAGCGCGCTCATCGTGGCCATGGCCGCGATGGGATCTTCGATGCCGGCGAGGACGGCTTCGAGCGTGCGGTCCAATTCGTCGTAAGCGCGGTCCTTGGGCAGGTCGCGGAGATCGGGGGTGGATTCGGCCATGGGACGCGCACGATACTACGAAGCGCGAGGCGCGCCACGGACCGCGTGAAAGTGTGGATCTTCCGTGCGACGTCGTTTATACGCGAAATGGTAGCCGCCGATCCGTACCCGCACGGGCGCGGAGGGGGCCGGCGGGCTCCATGGAGGCGCTTGTCATGTCGAAGAAGGTTTCCGCGATTCTTTCCGGGGCCGCGCGTATCGCGACGCTCGGTGTCCTCGCCGCGGCGTCCACGGGCTGCATCGTCGTGAAGATCCCGCCGCCGAAGAAGGGTGACGCGTTCCAGCCTCCGCCCTCGGCGGCGCTATCGATCAAGCGCGGAGAGACGCACCGCTTCCGCATGGACTGCGGCGCCAAGGCGACGTTCCGTTCGGATATCGCCAACGCCGAGCGTCTGGTCGTCGAGTTCAAGGGCGAGAACCTGAGCCCCGTCGATCAGCAGACGACGGCGACGCTGCGCCTGACCTGGGCCGGCGCGGGCGCGGCCCTCGACCTGCCGATCGGCATCGGCGACAAGGGCGACCGCAGCACGGGCGGCAGCCTGACGCTGACGGGCGACCCCGGCCGGCACGAGGCGACGCTGTCGATGGAGGACGCGCCCGACTGCGGCCCGGTCAACTTCCGCATCGGCTTCAAGTGAGCGCGCGCGGCACGAGCGGCCGCGCGGTTTTTCCCATCCCCTCGACAAACGGACCCTGAAGGCACGACGCGCCGAGGCGCGAACGGCCTTCGTCCGCGTCTCGTTCGACGCCGAAGCACAAAAAACCGAAAGGTCCGGAGGACTTTCATCCTCCGGACCTTGTCGGGGCGAGTGGATTTGAACCACCGACCCCTTGACCCCCAGTCAAGTGCGCTAACCAGGCTGCGCTACGCCCCGAGCCGCTCTGCGTGGTGTTTGCCCCGCAGCGCGAGGCGGCACCCTAGTCGAACTGTCGAGGATTGCAAGAGCCACGTTCGTCGCTTTGTACGTCCGTTCCGAACTCGGGATGGCACCCTACGAACGCGCAGCCGCGGCGGCCCGGAGCGCGGCCGAAAGGGCCCGGATGTCGGGCGCGACGACGACGAGGCCAGGGTCATGGCGAGCCCACGCGGCGACGTCCCCGGCGGCGCACGCGACGACGGGCACGCCGAGCGCGCGCGCCTCGCGTACGACGGTGGGCGCAGCCTCTGCCGCGGAGGCATGCAGGAGGACGTCGGCCGCGGCGATCCACGCGAGGGCTTCGTCCCGCGGCACGAGGCCGACGAACCGCGCATCGGCGCGACGAGCACGCGCGAGAGCTTCGAGCTCGGCGCGCAGAGGGCCATCTCCCACGACGACGATCGACATCGACGCCGAGGCCGCGGCTTCGATCGCGAGGTCGACGCGCTTCGAAGGGACGAGGCGGCCCGCGGCGACGACGAGTTTGTCCGCGGATGGGTCCTTCACGAGCGAGGCGCGGAGCATGCGGGCGCGCGTCGTGACGTCGGGAAGATCGAGGAGGACGGGCTCGACGCGAGAGGCGCGTTCGAGGCGCGCAGCGAGCGGCGCGGGCAAGGCGCGAGAGAGGGCGTCGAGAGAGGACGCCGCGGCGAAGCGGAAGGAGGCGTCGCGATCGAGAAGCGATCGCATGACGAGGATGCGCGCGGCGGCGGGCATCGCGCAGAGGAGGCGCACGTCGGCGCCGTGGCCGACGACCTCGAGCGGCGCGGGAAAACCGAGGAGGAGGGGAACGGCCGAGGGGACGATCCAGTGCGCGATGGCGCGATCGACGTGACCGATCGCGGAGGCACGCGCGCGCGCGGCGACGGCGAAGGGGAGCGCATGAAGCAGGCGCGCGGGCGCGCGGCGGGCGCGATCGATCGCGCCCGGCCATCCGAAGAGCGCGCCTCCGCCCGCCGGATGCACGTGGAGCGAGGGCGCCGCGGGATCGCGCGCGGGTTCGTCGAACGGCGATCCTCCGGGCGCGACGACGTGCACCTCGTGGCCTTGCCGCGCGAGCGCGCGTGCCTCGGCGCGGACGAAGTGCCCCGAGGGATCGGCGTCGCTTTTGGGATAGGAGGTGGTGACGACGAGCAGCTTCAAGGTCGAACAAAACGACGAAACGCCGGACTTCGCAGAGCGGCCGGCGTCATCGTCGATGGCCCGAGGCGCGCGGAGGCGCACCGGGTTACCAGGAGGCGCGCGGACGCGCCGCCGGGCTATTGCATCACGTCCATCTTGGACCGCTTGCGGCGGCGGCGGGCAGCCTCGGACGCCTTCTTGCGGCGCTTGACCGAGGGCTTCATGTAGTGCCGGCGCCTCTTGAGCTCACGAAGGATGCCCTCCGCGGCCATCTTCCGCTTGAGGTGCTTGATCGCGCGCTCGATTCCCTTGTCGCCCACGGCGACCTCGAGCGGTTTGCACTGAATGGCGTCGGTAGGCATCTCTGAACGCGTCCTCTCGTTTCCATCGTGCGGGCCCTGTTCCCCCGGGCCGCGCGGGGCGTTGTCGTCCTCGTTTTCCGGTTTCCCCGCAGCGCGCAGGTACACGTATACGTGAACCCGGTTCGCGAGGGGGCGACAGTATGTCAGTCGGTTTTTTGTCTGGCAAGGCCGTCCACGCGTGTTCGAGAGACCGGTGGATCGTGGGCCAGGTAAAAACGTGAGCTTCTCCACGGTTTTTCGCGTCCCCCTGTCGCTCCTAGGGGGGCCGCTGACGCAGAGAAGTGTAGGGATTTTCCTCAACTCAGGAGTTCTTGCAGCTGAGAAATTTTCTAAGTATCCACCGGACGTGCCGAACGCGTGCCCCGAGGCCGAAGCACGTTACGCCGAGATGCTGGCGCGCGTCCGGGCCTCCGGCCTCAAGCTGACGCCGCAACGGCTTGCCATCGCGCGCGAGCTCGCGGGCGACCCGACGCACCCGACGGCCCAGGAGCTCTTCGAACGGCTCCGCCCCGGGATGCCGACGATGAGCTTCGCGACCGTGTACAACACGCTCGACGCGCTCGCCGCGGCAGGGCTCTGCGTGTCCTTGAGCCTGTCACCGGGCGCGGCGCGCTTCGACGCGAACATGACGCCGCACAACCACGCGGTGTGTGATCGCTGCGGGCTCGTGCGCGACGTGCCCTCGTGCGCGAACGGCGAGCCGATCACGGAGTTCGCGCCCTGCGTGAACGCGGCCGCGCCGGGGTTCTCCCTGCGCGCCGTGGAGCGCATCTACCGCGGGCTGTGCGAGGCCTGCGCCGCAGACGTGCCCACGGCTTTCCGTACGCGCGCGGGCAAACCACGCTAGTTTCACCTCGCAGTTCCTCCCCATCGTTCCGAAGTACGAAGGAGACGAGATCACCCATGGCGAACCTCGCAGGAACCAAGACCCACCAGAACCTGAAGGACGCGTTTGCCGGCGAGTCGCAGGCGAACCGCCGCTATCTCTACTTCGCCAAGGTCGCGGACGTGGAGGGGCGCCCCGAGATCGCGGGCCTCTTCAAGGACACGGCCGACGGCGAGACGGGCCACGCGCACGGCCACCTCGACTACCTGAAGCAGGTCGGCGATCCCGCCACGGGCCTGCCGATCGGCAACACGGAGAAGAACCTCAAGGCCTCCGTCGCCGGCGAGACGCACGAGTACGAGACGATGTACCCCGGCATGGCGCGCACGGCCCGCGAGGAGGGCTTCGACGACATCGCCGAGTGGTTCGAGACGCTCGCGAAGGCCGAGAAGTCGCACGCGGGCCGCTTCGCGAAGGCCCTCGATTCGCTCGACTTCTGATCGAGCGCGCCGCGCGGCGCGCGGGTGAGCGGCAGCCGCTGCTCTCCCGCGCGCCTGCCGCGTCCCAAGGCGCGTCCTCCCCTTTGCCCGGACGAACCGGAGACGAGAGCAAGCCGTGAGCGTCATCCCCCGCAAGCCCAAGGCCCCGCCGGCGACGAGCCCGCACGATCCGCGCTACTACGACGCGCGCGATCTCGAGGAGGAGCTCCGCCGCGCGTTCCAGATCTGCCACGAGTGCCGCATGTGCGTGGGCTACTGCGGCTCGTTCCCGGAGCTGTTCAACCGGGTCGACAAGGCGATCGAGTCGGGCCGCGCCGAGGGCGCGGAGCTCATCGACGACGCGGACATCAAGGCCGTCAGCGACGCCTGCTGGCAGTGCAAGCTCTGTTATATCAAGTGCCCGTACACGCCCGACGAGAGCTCGTCGGAGATGCTCGACTTCCCGCGGCTCATGGCCCGCGAGCGAGCGAACCGCGCCGCGCGCGACGGCATCACGTTCGTCGACAAGATCCTCGGCGAGCCGCAGGCGATCGGCGCCGTGGGCGGGGGCGTGATGGCGCCGATCTCGAACTTCGTCCTCGCGTCGAGCCTCGTGCGGAAGGTGCAGGAGAAGGTGACGGGCATCTCGGCGGAGTTCCCGCTGCCGCCGATGGCAAAGGTGACGTTCGGCGAGTGGTTCGCGGATCACGAGCCGGCCGAGAGCGCGGGGAAGAACGGCGAGGTCGTGCTCTTCGCGACCTGCTACGGCGAGTACAACGTGCCGAACGTGGCGCACGCGACGGTGCGCGTGCTCGAGCACAACGGCGTGCGCGTGCGCTACCCCGGCGCGGGGGAAGATCGCGGCGCGATGCTAACGTGCTGCGGGATGCCGAACCTCGATGGCGGCGACGTGAAGGCCGCGACCGAGAAGATCCGGCACAACGTGGAGCTGCTCCTGCCGCACGTGCGCGCGGGCCGATCGATCGTCGTGCCGGGGCCGACGTGCGGCTACACGATGAAGAAGGAGTGGGCGGAGTACTTGCCGACGCCCGAGGCGAAGGAGGTCGCGGCGGCGACGATCGACCTCATGGAGTTTCTGGTGAAGCTCGGCCGCGAGAAGAAGCTCGTGCGCGAGTTCCCGGAGAAGCTCGGCAAGGTCGCCTATCACGCGGCCTGCCACCTGCGCGCGCAGAAGGTCGGTTTTCCCGGCGCGCGCGTGCTCGGCGTCGTGCCCGACACGGACGTGCGCGTGATCGAGCAGTGCTCGGCCGTCGACGGGACGTGGGGCATGAAGGCGGCGAACTACGAGACGGGGCGCCGCTACGCGCAGAAGCTCGTGCGCGGCGTGTCGGACATGGAGCCGGACATGGTCGTGAGTGACTGCACGCTGGCGGGGCTGCGCGTGGTGAAGGAGACGGGCAAGCACGTTCTCCACCCGATCGAGGCGCTCGCGCGCGCCTACGGGCTCTTGTCGGCCGAGGGCGCCGAACCCACGACGAAGGCCGAACGAGCCTGATCCTGGAGGAGAAGAGAGCGATGCGACCGATCGATCGGAGCGAGATCCTGCCCCTCGGCGACTACGAGCAGATCCGGGCGAGGTTCCGGGCGCGTGTCATCGAGGAGAAACGGCCGCGCCGGGTGAAGCTCGGCGAGCAGATGTCGGGGGTGTTCGAGAACCGAGACTCGGTGCTCCTGCAGATCCAGGAGATGCTGCGCACCGAGCGCATCACGAGCGAGAGCGCGATCGCGCACGAGATCGAGACGTACAACGATCTGATCCCGGGCCCGGGCGAGCTCAGCCTGACCTTGTTCGTGGAGATCCCGGACGCCGTGGTCCGCGACCGCATGCTGATCGAGCTCCAGGGCCTCGAAGGCTGCGTGAGCGTGGAAGTCGACGGGGTGCGCGCGCCCGCGAAGAGTGATCCGAAGGGCGTGATGCCGGACCGGACGACGGCGGTGCACTACTTCAAGGTGAAGCTCTCCGAGGAGGCGGTCGCGGCGATCCGCGCGAAGACGGCGAAGGTCGCGGTGTGCGTGGATCACCCGCGGTACGTGGCGCGGGCCGAGTTCGGGCCCGCGTCGATCACGAAGCTCGCCGAGGATCTCGCTTGAAGCCATGATCGCCTTCGTGCGGCCGATCAAGTTCGAGGAGGTCGACGCCGCGGGCATCGTCTTCTTCGGGCACTACCTCGGCTTCGCGCACGAGGCGATGGAGCACTTCTTCGCGGGGCTCGACGGGGGATACCCGCACCTCATCGTGAAGCGGCGCGTGGGTTTGCCGGCGGTGAAGGTGAACATGTCGTTCAGCGCGCCGGCGCGGTACGGCGAGGCGCTGCGGATCGAGACGAGCACGGCGCACCTCGGGAATCGGAGCGCGACGCTCAGGTACCGGATGCTGCGCGAGGAGGGGGCCGTGCTCGTGGCGTTGGTGGAGCACACGATCGTCACGACGAACCTCGACGTGATGGCGTCGTGCCCGATGCCGGACGACGTGCGGTCGATCCTCGCCGCGCATCTCTCGGTCGAGGCCACGTCGCCTTGAGCCTGGGCGGCCGGCGCGTCGAGCTGCGCCTGCTCCGAGACCGCGCGCATTACGACGTGCTCGTGCAGCGCGTGCTCGCGTCGGCGCGCGTGAGCGTGTGGATCGCGACGGCGAACGTGAAGGAGCTCCGCGTGGAGGCGCCCGTGGGATCGAGGGCGCGCGCGCGCGGTCGATACGTGTCGCTGCTTTCCGTCTTGCAGGGCCTCGCGCAGAGCGGGGTGGAGCTCAGGCTGCTTCACGCGGGCGTGCCGTCACGCGCGTTTCGCGAGGAGCTCGCGCGGCACGGGGAGCTCGCCGCGGGTGGGCTCGCGATGCGCCGCTGTCCGCGCGTGCACCTCAAGATGATCGCGGTCGACGGCGCGGCGCTGTACCTCGGATCGGCGAACCTGACGGGCGCGGGGCTCGGCGCGAAGGGCGAGGGGCGGCGCAATTTCGAGGCGGGGATCCTGACGGACGACGACGTGCTGCTCGACGAGATGCAGGAGGCGTTCGATCGGATCTGGTCCGGGAGAGAGTGCAAAGGCTGCAGGGTGCGCGACGTTTGCCCGGCGCCGCTCGACGGTGCGGGAGGCGGCGTGAAGCCGAGCGCGAAGTCGCCGGCGAAGACGGCCGCGGAAAAAGGTCGTTCGCGGTTGCCGCGGCGGCCGCGATCGAGCAAGGGCGGGGCATGACGATGTCTCAGGGGCCGGATCCGGCGGCGCTCGATCGGGTGGCGCAGGCAGCGCTCACGCACGTGGCGGATGGCATGACGCTCGGCCTCGGTACGGGCCGCGCGGCGGAGGCGTTCATCGAGCGCCTGAGCGAGCGGGTGCGCCGAGGGCTCCGGGTGCGGGGCGTGCCGACCTCGAAGCGCTCGGAGGAGCTCGCGAAGAGGCTGCAGATCGAGTGTGTCGGGCTCGACGAGATCCACGGGATCGACGTGGCGTTCGACGGCGCGGACGAGGTGACGCCGGAGCTCGCGCTCACGAAGGGCCTCGGCGGCGCGCTCCTGCGCGAGCGCGTGGTCGCGTACGAGGCCGAGCGGCTCGTGATTCTGGTGACGCCGGAGAAGCTCGTGAACAAGCTCGGATCGAGGACGGCGATCCCGATCGAGGTGGTGCCATTCGCGGTGGCCACGGCGTCGCGGCACCTGAAAGATCTCGGGGGTGAGCCCGTCGTGCGCAAGAAGGCGGACGGGTTCCCCTTCGTGTCGGACAACATGAACTGGATTCTCGACACGCGTTTCGAGCCGCTCGACGACCCGGAGCGGACGCACGCCGAGGTGCGGCGCATCCCGGGCGTCGTCGATACGGGCCTGTTCGTCGGCCTGGCGGACGTGGTGCTGGTGGGCGGCGCGGACGCGGTTACCGAGATGCGGTGAGCGACTTGAGGCGCGCTTCGAGGAGATCGAGGCGCAGATCGCCAGGGGCGCCCGGTGAGACGCGCGCGGCGAGGCTCGCCGGCGCGTCTCCCTGAGCGAGCCCTTTGATCTCGTCGGCGACGCGGCGATAGGCCTCGCGGAAGGGGACGCCGGAGGCGGCGAGCTCGACGGCTCGGTCGGTGGCGAAGCACTCTGGCGTGATCGCGGCGAGCATTCGTTCGTGGTCAAAACGAAGGCCCTCGACGAGGCGCGGCAGGAGGCGGACCGTGGCGAGCGTCTCGTCGAGGCCACGCAGCACGGGCGATTTCGTGAGCTGTAGATCGCGGTGATATCCGGACGGGAGCGCGACGAGGGTCTGTACCTCGACGAGCGCGCCCTGCACGATCGAGCAGGCGGCGCGCATGAGCTCGACGACGTCGGGGTTGCGCTTCTGCGGCATGATCGACGAGCCCGTGGTGAACGCGTCGGGGAGGCGCACGAAGCCGAACTCGCTCGTCGTGAAGAGGGAGAGGTCCCAAGCGAGCCTGCGGACGATGGCCATGACCTGCCATGCGGCGGCGAGGAGCGTGGCCTCGACGATGCCACGCGAGGTCTGCGAGCCGAGCGGGTTCCAGGCGACGTCGGAGAAACCAAGCTCGCGCGCCACGCCCTCGCGATCGAGCGGGAGGTTCACGCCGTAGCCGGCGGCGGCGCCGAGCGGGGAGCGATCGGTGAGCGCGCGCGCGGCGCGGACGATGATGACCGCGTCGAGGAGGCCTTCGGCGAAGGAGCCAGCCCAGAGGCCCACCGAGCTCGGCACGGCGCGCTGGAGGTGTGTGTAGCCGGGGAGCGGTGTTTTCTCCTCGCGACGCGCGAGCGCGACGAGGGCCGAGGCCGCGGCGAGCACGAGCGCTTCGAGCTCGTCCATCGCGTCGCGCTCGTAGAGGCGCATCGCCACGAGGACCTGATCGTTGCGGCTGCGGCCCGTGTGCACCTTCTTGCCGGTGTCGCCGAGCATCGAGACGAGCGCGGCCTCGATTGCCGTGTGGCCGTCCTCATCGGCCTCGGTGAGCACGAGCTCGCCCGCGTCGTTCTTGCGGATGAGCTCGGCGAGCGCGCGCTCCATGGCGTCGAGCTCGCCTTCCGAGAGGACGCCGATGCGACGGAGCCCGCGCACGTGTGCGCGCGTGGCCACGAGGTCGTAGGCGAGCAGGCGTTGATCGAGCTTCCAGTCGTCGCGGGAGGTGTAACGGAGCATGGCGGCGTCGGTGGCGCCGCCCTTGTCCCAGAGTCGTCCGCTCATTGTCCTTCCAGGGTCTCGTCCACGAGCGCGCGGAGCTCGGCGAGCTTCTTGGCGCGCTCGGGATCGACGGTCTTCTTCGGCGCCGACGCGCGCATCGATCGTTCGAGTTCGGAGAGCGTCTCCTCGGCCGTGGGCGCGCGCTTGCTGCGGCCGAAGCCGAAGAGGCGTGACATCCATCCCTCGGCTTGATCGAGGACGAACGCGTCGCTTTGGATCCCCTCCGGATCCTCGCGCAGCCTGCGCACGACGGCCGCGTTCGCGCGGGCCCAGGTCTCGGACTCCGCGAAGCGCTCGCGCGGCACGGCGTCGAGGTGGCGCGTGGCGATCCGGCCGTCCGTGCCGAAGAGCTTGCAGAACATCGCGAGCGCGAGCGTGAGCTCGTTCGTGGTGAGGCGCGTCGCGGAGTGGATCTTCGCGCCGCCGCAGCCCTTCACCACGACGTGTGATCCGTTCGCGAGGAGGACGCCGAAGCCGAGCAGCACGCCCGCGAGATCCGTGACGGGCTCGCGCTCGGCCGCGGAGAGCCCGTCGTACGCGTCGGCCTCGGTCATGAACATGCAGGCCACGGAGCGGACGAGGGCCGTCGTGAGGACCACCGGATCACGCACCTCGCCCGTGCCCACCGCGACGACGTACGAGCCATCGGGGCGACGACCCACGCGATCGAGGCGCGCCTCGATCTTGCCGCCGGAGCCACAGGCGCCGCTGCCGCAGCCCGTGCTCATCGCCTCGCCTTCGGGCGTGACCAGCGTGAGCTCGACCGTGAGATCCGAGAGGCCCGCGAGCGCTTGCACGCGCTCGAGGAGCTTCGCCACCGCGTTCGGCGTTCCGTCGAAGGGATCGGGAAAATAGTCGGCGGTGGGGAGCACGAGGCCGCGCACGGGCTCGGCGCCTTGCTCGAGCAGGGCCGCGGCGCGATGGAGGATCCAGCGGACTCTCGGTTCGGCGGGTAGATCCATGCGATCAGTCTAGTGCGTGAGCGGCTTCGCGTCGAAAAGTGTCGGGGATTCTTTCCCTTGATTCGTGGACCGCCAAGCCTCATGGAGGGGGCGGACGGATCGAATGACCGAACTGCATACACTCCCGGCTCAGGCCTCGTCGATCTCCTCGCGCAAGGCCGACCACATCGACCTCTGTGCCACGGGTGACGTGGGTTTCCGCGCGAAGACGACGCTGTTCGAGGGCGTCGAGCTCGTGCACGACGCGCTGCCCGAGCTCGTGATCGACGACATCGACACGTCGATCGAGCTGCTCGGCAAGAAGCTCCGCGTGCCGCTCGTGATCGCGGCGATGACGGGCGGCACGGAGCGCGCGCGCGGCATCAACCGGGAGCTCGCGCGGATCGCGGAGGAGCGCGGCTATGGCTTCGGCCTCGGCAGCCAGCGCGCGATCCTGAAGGGCGAGCCGCGCGAGACGTACATGGTGCGGGACGTGGCGCCGACGACGCTCGTGCTCGGCAACATCGGCGGCGTGCAGGCCAAGAGCCTCGAGACCGCGAAGGTCACGGAGCTCGTCGAGGCCGTGGGCGCCGACGCGCTCTGCGTGCACCTGAACCCGGCGCAGGAGATCGTGCAGCCCGGCGGGGATCGGGATTTCGAGGGCGTGGTCGGGGCTCTCGAACGGCTCGTCGCCGAGCTGCCGGTGCCGGTCGTCGCGAAGGAGACGGGCTGCGGGATCGGGCCGCGCACCGCGAAGAAGCTCGCGAAGGCGGGCGTGCGGCACGTGGACGTGTCGGGTGCGGGCGGCACGAGCTGGGTCGCGGTGGAGACGGCGCGCGCCGCGGGACAGGAGCGATCGCTCGGCGTGAAGCTGCGTGACTGGGGTGTGCCGACGGCGGCCTCGGTGCTGTTCACGCGCGAGGTGCGGCCGCGGTTCAAGAGCATCATCGCGACCGGCGGCGTCACGAGCGGCGTCGACGTGGCGAAGGCGATCGCCCTCGGCGCGCATGCGGCTGGGATCGCGCGTCCCGTTCTGCAAGCGCTTCTTTCGGGGGGCCGGGATGGTGCGCTCGCCTTCCTCGACCAGGTAGAGTCCGAGCTTCGCGCCGTCATGCTTTTGGTGGGCGCACGGGACGTACGAGCCCTTCGGCGAGTACCGACCCTTCTTTCCCCGGATCTCGAGCGTTGGGCGGCCCTCGCGGCCGGCGGCCGGAAGAAATGAGCTTGGCCCGCCCATCTTAAGGGGCCTTCCTGCCGGCGAGCCGGGCGTGCTACCGTCCGGGTCGCTGGAGATCCCAGGGAGACGATGAGCGACAACGAAGGGCGATCCAAAGCGCCCAGCGAACAGCCTCCGGAAGACCTGAAAAGGGAGCGGGATTTGTTCATCCAGCAGTTCTTCCGCAAAGGCGCTCAGCTGACCGAAGAGGTCCTGAAGGAGAACGAGCGTCTCCGCGAGCGCCTCTCGGAGCTCGAGAACGAGAACGGGAGGCTCCGCTCGCACATCGCCAGCGACACGGCGATCCGGGATCTCGTGCGGAAGATCGAGGCGCTCGAGAGCGAGAAGAACGCGCTGCTCCAGCGCTCGGTGGCGATGGAGGCGGTGAGTGATCGCTACACCTCGCGCCATCAAGAAGTGGAGTCGGAGCTCGCGAGCCTCGCGAACCTCTACGTCGCGACCTCGCAGCTCCACTCCTCGACGAACGTTCGCCACGTGCTCCGCAACATCAAGGAGCTCCTGGCGCAGCTGCTCGGCGCGGCTCGGTTCGGTGTCTACATCGCCTCGGACGACAAGAAGGAGCTCGTGGCGGTGGCGACCGAGGGCCAGAGCTTCGCCGACATCGCGACCCTACCGGTGGACGACGGCCCGATCGGGCGTGCTTTCTCCACCGGCAAGCTGTACTACGACGCCGAAAACGACGTCTCGAAGGGTACGGTCGAGCGCCCCGCGGCGGTGGTCCCGCTGCTCATCGATGGCCAGCCCATCGGCGTCATCGCCATCTTCGGGACGCTTTCCCAAAAGACGGCCTTCGACGACCAGGACGGTGAGCTGTTCCGGCTCCTGGGCGCGCAGGCCGCCCTCGCGCTCGTCAGCGCGCGGCTGTTTACCGATGCAGGTCGCAAGGTGCCTTCCGTACAGGCGTTCCTCGACCTGGAGGACTGATCGATGGCCGAGTACTCCTGCCTGATTGTCGAAGATTCGCCCATGATGCGGCAGCTCTTGGTCTTCGCGCTCGCGCGGCTCAAGAACCTGCGCGTCACGGAGGCGGACGACGGCGTCGACGGCCTGCGCAAGCTCGCCTCGACGAAGTACGACGTCATCATCACCGACATCAACATGCCGATCATGGACGGGCTGAAGCTCGTCAAGCGTGTCCGGTCGGATCCGGTACACAAGGACACGCCGATCATCATCATCACGACCGAGGGCTCGCAAGAAGACCGGCAGCGCGCGCTGCAGCTCGGCGCGAACGCGTACATCACCAAGCCCATCCAGGCGCCGCAGGTGATCGCCAAGGTCAAAGAGCTCCTCGGCATCGAGTGAATCGGCCCCCCCCGGCCCTCCACGTCAAGATCTGCGGCTTTACGCGGATCGAGGACGTGGAGGCCGCCGTCTCCGCGGGCGCCGACATGATCGGCCTCAACTTCGTTCCAGGTTCGTCACGTCGTATCGACGTGACGCTCGCGCGTGCGCTCGCGGATGCCGCGCGTGGGCGCGTCGAGATCGTCGGCGTCGTGGCCGATCTGGATCCGCCGCGCGTCGAGGAGCTCGCCCGAGAAGTCGGGCTCGATCGCGTGCAGCTCCATGGAGACGAGCTGCCCGAGGTGATCGACGCGCTCGGGCCGCGCGCGTTCAAGGCGCTGCGCGTCGGCAGCGCGGAGGATGTCGCGCTCGCGGCGCGGTACGGCGGTGATCTCCTGCTCGTCGACGCGCATGTCCCGGGACAAAAGGGGGGAACGGGCGTGCGTGTCGATCCGGCGCTCGTCGTCGAGCTCGCGCGTGCGCGTCGCCTCCTGCTCGCGGGCGGGCTCGGGCCCGACAACGTCGCCGAGGCGGTGCGCGTCGTGCGTCCGTGGGGCGTCGACGTCGCGAGCGGCGTCGAGTACGCGCCGGGCGTGAAGGATGAGCGCAAGATGCGCGCGTTCGTCCACGAAGCTCGGCGCGCCGCGCAGGAAGCCGCAGGAGCGGCGGACGGCGCGGACGACGCGTAGGTAGGAGGTCTTGGTGATGATGATGCGTAGTGGTTCGAGAGTGCTTTGGGCAGTTCTCGTTGCGGCGCCGTGCGCGCTCGTGGCGGCGACGGCATCGGCGGGGACGCTGAGCGTGGGCCCGGGGAAGACGTACGAGACGCCTTGCCAGGCGATCGCGGCGGCGGAAGACGGCGACTGGATCCACATCGACGCGGCCGGGGACTACACCGGCGATGTTTGCAGCTGGTCGAAGAACGGGCTCTTGATCCGCGGCGTGGGTGGGGTCGCGAAGATCGACGCGGGGGGGAAAAACTCGGGCGGCAAGGCGACCTGGGTCATCGCGGGGAACGACACGACGATCGAGTACATCGAGTTCTCGGGCGCCGCGGTCCCGGCCAAGAACGGCGCGGGCATCCGTCAGGAAGGCGCGAACCTCACGGTCCGCAACAGCTACTTCCACGACAACGAGAACGGCATCCTCGCCGGCGACAACCCGGACAGCACGATCCTGATCGAGTTCAGCGAGTTCGCGCAGAACGGCGCGGGCGACGGCCAGTCGCACAACCTCTACATCAACCACGTCAAGAAGTTCGTCTTCCAGCACAACTGGTCGCACGGATCGAAGATCGGCCACCTCCTGAAGAGCCGCGCGCTCGAGAACCACGTGCTCTACAACCGCCTCACGCAGGAGGACGGGACGGGCAGCTACGAGATCGACATTCCGAGCAGCGGCCTGACGTTCATCATCGGCAACCTCATCCAGCAGGGGCCGAACACGGACAACAGCTCGATCCTCGCCTATGGCCTCGAGTCGAACGGGGCGAACCCGATCACCGAGCTGTTCGTCGTGAACAACACGTTCGTCAACGAGCGCCCGAACGGCGGCACGTTCCTCAACATCGGCTCGAACGCCGTGCCGGCCGTCATCCGGAACAACATCTTCGTCGGGCCGGGGACGCTCACGAACCAGGGCAACGCGAGCCTCGGGAAGAACTTCCAGGGCGATCCGATGTTCGTCGACCAGGCCGGGTTCAACTACCGGCTGAAGGAAGGCTCGCCCTGCGTGGACGCGGGCGAGGCGCCGGGGATGGGCGGCGGGATCGATTTGACCCCCAAGATTCAGTACGTACACCCGTACGACGGCGCGAAACGCACGACGGTCGGCACGATCGACATCGGCGCCTACGAGCTCAACGGTGAGGGTGGCGCGGGCGGCATCGGAGGCGCCGGCGGGAGCGGCGGAAGCGGCGGAAGCGGTGGAAGCGGCGGAGGCGCGGGCGGAGGCGGAGCTGCCGGCGGAAGCGGAGGCGGGGGCGGGAGCGACGGCGGCGGCACGGACGGTGGCGAGGAGGCGAGCTGCGGGTGTCGGGTCGTCGGCGGCGGGAGCGATGCATCCTTCGGCTGGATCGCGGGCCTCGCGGTCGGCGCGGCCGTCGCGGCGCGCAGGGGCCGGCGGCGCGTAGAAATCTCGCGTCGCTGATCGCAGTCTCGAACACGGCCTTCCACGTCCTCTCCGGTTCACGCGCTCTCGCGGGTTCACACGGGCTTCGGAGCGACGTCCATCGTTGCGACGTCCGCGGTTCGTCCTAGGATGCCGCTCCCCCGACCGGAGACTCGTATGCGCACGCTTTCCCTCGCCTTCGCCTCCGTGGCGATGTCCCTCCTCGCTGGGTGTGGCTCGGCTACACCCGAGCCCATCACCGACACCGCGGGCCCCGTGCCCACCGTCGCTCCGCCCGCCGACAAGGGCCCGCCGCCCGTGGAGGTCACGCTGGAGAGCGTGGGCCTCGACGGCGCCGCGCTCGATAAATCCGTCGATCCTTGCAAGGACTTCTACTCGTTCGCCTGCGGCGGCTGGCTCAAGTCGACGGAGATCCCGTCCGACGAGGCGACCTGGGTGCGGAGCTTCAGCGAGATCGACAAGCGCAACGAGCTCGCGCTGAAGACGATCCTCGAGGACGCGGGCAAGGCGAAGAACCCCGATCCGACGACGCAGAAGATCGGCGACTACTACGCCGCGTGCATGGATGAGGCGGCCGTCGACGCCGCGGGCATCACGCCGATCAAGCCGCTCGTCGATCGGGCGCGGAAGGTCTCGTCGGCGAAGGACGTGACCGCGCTGGTCACCGACCTGCACGGCAAGGGGATCTTCCCGCTGTTCTGGATCTCGGGCGAACAGGATCCCGGAGACGCGACGCGCGTCATCGCCACGCTCGATCAGGGCGGCCTCGGCTTGCCGGACCGCGACTACTACACGAAGGACGACGACGATTCGAAGAAGCTCCGCGCCGAGTACGTGGCCCACGTCGAGCGCATGCTGAAGCTCGCGGGGCTCGCCGAGGCGGACGCGAAGAAGGCCGCGGCGGACGTGCTCGCGCTCGAGACCGACATCGCCAAGATCTCGAAGACGCGCGTGGAGCGTCGTGATCCGAAGGGCATCTACAACATGGTGAGCCGCGCGGATCTCGCCAAGAAGGCGCCCACGTTCCCCTGGGATGCGTACTTCAAGGCGCTCGGGATCTCGGACGTGAAGCAGGCGAACCTCACGTCGATCCCCTTCTTCGAGGGCCTCGACAAGCTGCTCGCGTCGGTGAAGCCGAACGTCTGGCAGAGCTACCTGACGTGGCAGATCGTGCGCGCGTCGGCCGACGAGCTGTCGAAGCCGTTCGTGGACGAAGCGTTCTCCCTTCGCGCCCGCCTCTTCGGCCTGAAGGAGCAGAAGCCGCGCTGGAAGCGGTGCGTCGAGGCGACGGATCACGCGCTCGGCGAGCTCGTCGCGCAGCCATTCGTATCGCGGCACTTCGCGGGCGATTCGAAGCGCGCCGCCGAGCAGATGGTGCAGGAGATCAGCAAGGCCTTCGGCGTCCGCGTCCGCTCGCTCGACTGGATGGACGACAAGACGAAGGAGCGCGCGCTCGCCAAGCTCTCCACCATGGCCTACCTCATCGGCTACCCGGCGAAGTGGCGTAGCTACGACTTCGAGATCGACCGGAAGAGCTACGGGAAGAACGCGATGGCCGCCGGCGCGTTCGAGCAGAAGCGCAGGCTCGCCAAGATCGGCAAGCCCGTCGACCGCGAGGAGTGGCAGATGAGCCCTCCGATGGTGAACGCGTACTACGACGCGCAGAAGAACCACATGGTCTTCCCGGCCGGCATCCTGCAGCCGCCGTTCTACGACGTGAAGTCGGCGATCCAGGTGAACCTCGGCGGCATGGGCATGGTCGTGGGCCACGAGCTCACGCACGGCTTCGACGACGAGGGCTCGCAGTACGCCGGCAACGGCAACCTCGAGAACTGGTGGGAGCCCGCCGTCGGCGAGCTCTTCAAGAAGAAGACGACGTGCGTCGAGGAGCAGTACTCGACGTACGAGCCGCTGCCCGGCGTGAAGCTCAACGGCAAGCTCACGCTCGGCGAGAACATTGCGGATCTCGGCGGCATCAGGCTCGCGTTCATGGCCTACCGCGAGATGCGCAAGGGCGCGGCGAACATGACCGTCGCCGGCGGCTTCACCGAGGATCAGCAGTTCTTCCTCGCGCACGCGCAGGCCTGGTGCGCCAAGAGCCGCGACGAGTACGCGCGTCTCCACGCGAAGACGAACACGCACTCGGCGCCGAAGTTCCGTGTGAACGGTCCGCTCGTGAACACGCCCGAGTTCGCCCAGGCGTTCTCGTGCGCCGAGGGCACGCCGATGCACCCGGCGAAGATGTGCGCCGTTTGGTGACCTGCGCGCCGCGGGGCGCGCTGCACGCGCCTTTCAGGAAGGACCTGCTCGCCCGGTAGTACGCGGGCGAGCAGGCTTCTCGGGTGCTCGGGGCAGGGTATTTCGGACAGTTCGGAGGGCGCTTCGTCGCAGAGACGCTCGTGCCCGCGCTCGAGGAACTCGATCGCGCGCGGCAGGAGATCTTGCCGGCGCCTTCGTTCCAGGCGGAGCTCCACGAGCTCTTGCGGAGCTATGTCGGGCGGCCGACGCCCCTGACGGAGGCGAAGCGGCTCGCGCGGCGGATCGATCCCGACGGAGGCGCGATCGCGGAGCTCCTGCTCAAGCGCGAGGACCTCTGTCACACGGGGGCGCACAAGATCAACAACGCGCTCGGCCAGCTCTTGCTCGCGAAGGCGATGGGCAAGACGCGGATCATCGCGGAGACGGGCGCGGGGCAGCACGGCGTCGCGACGGCGACGGCGGCGGCGCTCCTCGGCCTACCGTGCGAGGTCTACCAGGGCGCGCTCGACATGGAGCGGCAGGCGCCGAACGTCGCGCGCATGCGGCTGCTCGGGGCGCGCGTGGTGCCGGTGGAGTCGGGATCGCGGACGCTGAAGGACGCGATGAACGAGGCGCTGCGCGACTGGGTGACGAACGTGCGCACGACGTACTACTGCGTCGGCAGTGCGGCGGGACCGCACCCGTATCCCACGCTCGTTGCGTCGCTGCAGCGGATCATCGGCGACGAGGCGCGCGCGTCGTGCCTGGATCGCGGGGCGCTACCGGACGCGGTGATCGCGTGCGTGGGCGGCGGCTCGAACGCGATCGGGATCTTCAAGGCGTTCGAGGGCGATCCGAGCGTGTCGCTCTACGGCGTCGAGGCCGCGGGACACGGGCTCGACACGGACAAGCACGCGGCCACGCTCTCGCGCGGGCGCGTCGGCGTGCTGCACGGGGCGAAGACGTACGTGCTCTGCGACGACGCGGGGCAGGTGAACGAGGCGCACTCGGTGAGCGCGGGCCTCGACTATCCAGGCGTGGGGCCGGAGCACGCGCGGCTGCGCGACACGGGGCGCGCGACGTACGTCTCGGCGACGGACACGGAGGCGCTCGACGCGGCGCGGGAGGTCGCGCGCGCCGAAGGCATCGTGGTCGCGCTGGAGACGGCGCACGCGTTCGCGGCGATCGGGGCGATCGCGCGGCGCGAGGCCGAGGCGAGGGGACGGCCTGCGCGGATCCTCGTCTGCCTCTCGGGCCGCGGCGACAAGGACCTGGACACGATCACGGCGTACGGCGGAGGGAAGTGATGCACCGGATCGATCAGCGCTTCGTCGAGCTCCGTCGCGCGGGCCGGAAGGCGCTCTGCGTGTACCTCTGCGTCGGGGATCCTTCGCTCGAGGCGTCGGGCTTCCTCGCGGTCGAGGCGATCGACGCGGGCGCCGACATCCTCGAGCTCGGCGTGCCGTTCAGTGATCCCACCGCCGACGGCCCGACGCTCGCGCGCGCGGCGGAGCGAGCGATCGCGGCGGGCGCGACGCTCGAACGCGTGCTCGACGTGGCGTCGCGCATCCGCGCTCGCTCGGAAGCGCCGCTCGTCCTGTTCACGTACTACAACCCCGTGCTCGTCGCGGGGGAAGCAAAGGTCGCGCGGCTCGCGCGCGAGGCCGGCGTGGATGCGCTGCTCGTCGTGGATCTGCCGCCCGAGGAGGCGGGGCCGCTCCGAGGCGCGTGCGCGGCCGAGGGGCTCGGCGTGGTGCCGCTCGTCTCACCGACGAGCCACGCGGCGCGGGTCGAGGCGATCCGGCGCGCTTCCATGCCGCTCGACGGCGCGCCTCGCGCGTTCGTGTACTCGATCTCGATGACGGGCGTGACGGGGGCGAGCCCGTCGGATCTCGCCGCGGCTGCGCGGGATGCCGAGGCGATGCGTCGGTCGTTCGATCGGCCCGTGCTCGTCGGCTTCGGCATCGACAGCGGCGTGAGCGCGAGGCTCGCGGCGGGCGAGGCGACCGGCGGCGCTGATGGCGTCGTCGTCGGCACCGCGCTCGCGCGGCGCATCGAGCAGGCCGCGAGCGGCGACGAACAACGGCGCGTCGTCCGTTCCTTCGTCGGCGATCTGCGACGGGCCCTCGACGAACCCGCGTAGAAAGCCTGTCAGCCTGTCCCGTGCTTCAGGAGGACGCGGTTTCGACCCGTCCGCTTCGCCTGGTAGAGCGCCTCGTCGGCGGCGGCGATGAGCTGCTCGGGCGTCTCCACCGGCAGATCCGGGCTCGCGGCGACGCCGACGCTGATCGTGATGGGGATACGCGTCCCCTCGTGCTCGAACGACGCGGTCTCCACGGCCGAGCGCAGCCGCTCGCCGAGGATGCCCGCGTTGCCGAGCGACACACCGCGACAGATCACGCCGAACTCCTCGCCGCCGTAGCGCGCGAAGACGTCCTCGGTCCGCACCGTGTTCATCGTCAGCTTCGAGATCTTCGTGAGCACGTAGTCGCCGGCGAGGTGGCCGTACGTGTCGTTCACGCGCTTGAAGTGGTCGACGTCGAACATCACGAGCGAGAGCGGCGCGCGGTGCCGCTTCGCGTAGGCGATCTCGGTCTCGAGGCGGCTCAGGAAGTAGCGCTTGTTGAACGCCTTCGTCAGCCCGTCGCGCAGCGCCGCATCGATCATCTGCTGCTGGAAGCTGACGTCGAGGTGGTCGTGGTAGGTGAACTTGAGGATCGTGGTCGATCCCAGGCGGATCTTGTCGCCGTCGCGCAGGATGCGCTGGCTGATGTTCTCGCCGTTCACCGAGGTGCCGTTCGAGCTGTTGAGATCTTCCAGCACCACGTCGTTGCCGGCGCGGACGAGCCGCGCGTGCCGACGCGAGATGCCGTCGTCGTTCAGACGCACCGTGGCGTTCGCCCCGCGGCCCAGGACGGTCTCCGGAAACTCGACCTCGAACATCTCGCCGACGTTCGAGCCGACGAGCACGATGAGATAGGCGCGATCACGCTGCGATCGAGCCCTGAGCTCGTCCTGGAGCTCCTTCACGTGGGCGACCCGCGTGGCTTCGATATCGTCGTCAGGCGGCCCGCTGTTCATGCTGCCAAACTACATCATAGCGCTGCACGTCGTCGTTTGGGAACGGCTACCGTGCAGGGACGGTGTGGTTTCTCGGGGTTACAAGAAGATGAAAGAAAGCCAGCCGACTGAAACGCCGATGGGTTCGCCGCGCCCTCACTAAGCCGCCTTCCCGAGGGGGACGGAGATCTGCTCGACCTCGACGCCGGCGATGCTGGTCTCGAGGAGCGTGACATCGGCATGCGAAAAGCCTTGCCCTGCGCCCTCGCCGCCCGGGGCTTCGCCGACGCTGCCCACGTTCACGATCCGCACGCCCTGGACCATGCGGTCGAACGGCACGTGCGAGCCGCCGCAGACGATCACGTCCGCCGGGTCGTCGCCGAGCAGGGCCGCCATCTCCTCGTCCGTCATGTCGTGGGAGAACGGCTCGAACGGATCGACCGGGGATCCGTGGACGAGCAGGAGCTCGCTGCCGTCTTCGAGGTTCATCCGGTGGGTCGTGGGGAGCCGGCCGAGCCGCGCGAGGATGAGCTGGCCGAGCTCGGTGCGCACCGCGGAGAGGCGCTCGAGCCGCGAGCGCTCATGAGGGCTCTTCGGGACGACCTTGCTGATGTCGAGTGTCGCGAGCGCGCGATCGCCGGTGCCCTGGACCAGGATGGCCTGTATCTGCGTGAGGCGACGCCACGTCTCGAGCGGATCGGGGCCGGGAAAGCAGAGATCGCCGGCGACGAGGATCTTCGAGTAGCCGCGGCGCTCGGCCACCGCGAGCACGGCGGAGAGCGCATCCGCGCGTCCATGGATGTCGGACAGGCAGAGGAGACGCACGCAGCGGAGCATAGGAGGTGGGCGGAGACTCGCCAAGGCGCATCGGGATCGACGGGAGGGAGATCGGCGATGCTTCCGCCCCGCCTGCTCGGCGCGGCCCCGAGGAAGAAGGAAAAAACGAGACGAGGCGCCGGACGCGCGTCGCTGCTACGTTGCGGCCTTCCGATGCTCCGGCGCTCCCGGCTCCACGCCCTCGCGCAGCGGGTCGATCGGCGGCGCGCCGAGATCTACGCCGCGCGTTTCGCCGAGCGGCTCGAACCCGGCTCGGTCGGCTTCGCCCTCGCCGTGCTGCTCGCGAGCGCTTACCCGGGCCTCGCTCCCGCGCTCGAAGCGTCGCCCGAGATCGTCGAGACGATCGCGGCCGAGGGGCACCAGGCCGCGCGGGATCACGCCGGGCTCGTCGCGAGGCTCCGGGCGCGGATCGGGGACGGCGACGACGGCGAGCGCGTGGCGCGGGAGCTGCGGAGATTCGCGCGGGAAGAGCGGATCCGCGTGGCGCTGCGCGAGCTCTTGCCACCTTCGCTCGGGGGCGCCGACGTCGATGTGACGTCGCAGGAGATCGCGGTGCTCGCGGAGGTGACGATCGACGCGGCCGTGAAGGCCGCGATCGCGCAGCTCTCGGCGCGGTTCGGTCCTCCGCGGCGCGACAGCGGCGCGCCCGCGCGGTTCGTGGTGCTCGGCATGGGCAAGCTCGGCGGGGGCGAGCTCAACGTGGGATCCGACGTCGATCTCGTGTTCTTCTACGACACCGACGAGGGCGGGTGCTCGCAGGGCGGCGGCGAGACGCTCCCGCTCCACGACTTCTGGACGCGTGTCGCGCGGCGCGTGACGGCGTCGCTCGAAGACGTGACCGCGGACGGGTTCGTGTGGCGCGTGGATCTGCGCTTGCGGCCCGAGGGGCGGAGCGGGCCGCTCGTCAACTCGCTCGCCGCGGCCGAGCGGTATTACGAGTCGTTCGGGCGGACGTGGGAGCGCGCGGCGCTCGTGCGCGCGCGGCCCATCGCGGGGGACCTCGACTTCGGCGACGAGGTGCTCGCCGCGCTCGAGCCGTTCGTGTGGCGCAGGCGCGTCGATCCGACGATCGCCGTCGAGATGACGAAGCTCGTGCAGCGGGCGCGGACCGAGCTCTCGCGCGAGCCGGGGCGGGATCTGAAGCTCGGATCGGGCGGCATCCGCGAGGCGGAGTTTTTCGTGCAGACGCTGCTCCTCATCTGGGGCGGCCGCGAGGCGCGCCTCCGCGTGAAGGGCACGCTCGATGGGCTCCGGCGCCTGCGCGCGGCCGGGTTCGTGACCGATCGCGAGGCGCGCGAGATCGCCGAGGCCTACCTCGTGCTCCGCCGCGCCGAGCACGCCGTGCAGCTCGCCACGGGCCTGCAGACGCACGTCTGGCCCGCGGACGCTGAGTCCGCAGGCAGGCTCGCGCGGGCGCTCGGCTTCGCATCCGCGGAGGCGTTCGAGGTCGACCTGGCAAAACACCTCCGCCGCGTCGAAGAGCG
This sequence comes from Polyangium sp. 15x6, assembly GCF_029960785.1. Classification (GTDB taxonomy): domain Bacteria; phylum Myxococcota_A; class Polyangia; order Polyangiales; family Polyangiaceae; genus Polyangium. The sequence continues at coordinate 100,874 of NZ_JASBQE010000015.1, read as the reverse complement.
CTTTCGCTCGCTCGTGCCCGACGGCGCGCCTGCGCCCTCCCCCTGGGCCGAGGCCCTCGCCGCGCTCGACGACGGCGACGCCGCGGCGTTCGAGGCGGCCTTCCGCCGCGTCGCGCAGGTCTCCTTGCCCGGCGCGACGCCCGAAGCGACCGATGCCCTCGAGACCGTCGAGCGCTGGGGTGACGTCGCGCGGGATCTCTTCGACCTCTCGCGCCGCCCGGACGCCGTGCTCGGCGCGCGCAGCCGCGAGGCGTATCCTCGGCTCGGCGAGGCGGTCCTCGACGCCGTGGCCGACGCGGCCGATCCCGAGCAGGCCGCGCGCACGTTACGCCGGCTCTTCACGCGGCTCCGTCATCCCGGCGTGTACCTGCGTTTCCTCGGCGACGAGCCGCGCCTCGTGCGAAGGCTCGTCGAGGCGATCGGGGGCAGCGCGTTCCTCGCCGAGGCGCTCGTGCAGCACCCCGAGCACGGCGATCGCATCCTGTTCGCGCGTGGCGTCCCGACGCGCGCGTCCGTGCGCGCGGAGCTCGAACAGGCCAAGCGCGAGGCCGCGACGGCGGACGAGGATCCCGACGAGCAGCTCGTCCGCGCGCTCCGCCAGGCGAAGGCGCGTGTCGTGATCGACGTGGGCCTCGCGGATCTCGCGAGCGAGCTCGGCCCGCGCGAGGTCGGCTACGTGCTCTCGGAGCTCGCGGATGCCTCGCTCGAAGCGGCGACGCGGCATGCGCTCGGCACGCCGGAAGGCGAGCCCGTGCGAGGCCTCTCCGTGCTCGCCGTCGGCACGCTCGGCGGGCGCGAGATCGGCTACGGCTCGGACCTCGACGTCCTCTTCCTCTTCGATCCGGAGAAGGCCCCGGCCGGCGCGGATCCCGACGCGTTCTTCGCGCGCTCGGCGCGCCGCGTGATCCGCTTGATCTCGATCCTCCATCCCGCAGGGCCCGGCTACGAGCTCGACACGCGCCTCCGGCCCTCGGGCAACCAGGGCTTGCTCGTCACGTCGATCGACGCCTTCGCGCGCTACCACGCGAAGGGGCCGGACACGCCGCACGTCGAGGCCGCGGCCTGGGAGCGCCTCGCGCTCTTGCGGGCGCGCGCCGTGGCGGGTGACGTCGAGCTCGGGGCGCGGGCCATCGAGATCGCGCACGCGGCGGCCTACGCGATGCCGGGGGATCCGGCGCGGGTCGCCGACGAGCTCCGCCGGCTCCGCGGGCGCATGGAGCAGGAGCTCTCGCTGGAGCGGCATGGCCGATACGACCTCAAGCTCGGGCGCGGCGGGCTCTTCGAGCTCGAGCTCTGCGTGCAGTTCTTGCAGATGTTGAGCGGCGCGGATCCCGGCGTACGCACCACGGAGACGGCGCTCGCGATCGAGGCGCTCGCGGCGTCGGGCAAGCTCTCGCCGGATCAGGCCGAGGCGTTGCGGGATGGATATGCGTTCCTGCGCAAGCTCGGCGGGCGCATCCGGATCGTGCACGCCGACGCGTCGCACCTGCTCGAAGAGAGCGCGCCGGGCCTCTGGCCGCTGGCGCGGCGCATGGGCATCCGTGATCGACCGGGCGCGCAGGCCGCCGTGGAGCTGCTCGCGCGCTACCGGGAGGTCACGATGCGCGTGCGCGAGGTCTACGAGGCCGTGCTGCGCGGCAGCTAGGGCGCACGATCGCCGATCCGGATCGTTCGGATCGCTTCCCTGGAGGCAGGGTTGCCGATCCGGATCGTTCGGATCGACTCCCTGGAGCCCGGGTTGCCGATCCGAATCGTTGGGATCGCCTCCCTGGAGGCAAGGTTGCCGATCCGGATCGTACGGATCGGCGACCGGGCGTCTCGGTCGCCGATCCATATCGTTCGGCCCTTCGATCGCGATACTCTCTTGCCGATGGGCCTCGTCTACCTCTTCTCCCTGGTCGTCGGTCTGGGCATCTTGCTCGTGCAGATCGTATCGGGGGGCAAGGGCGACGCCGACGCCGGCGACGCGCACGACGCGAGCGACGGCGGCGGCAAGGACCTCGCGAAGGACGTCTCCGGCAAGGCGCTCACCACGACGCCCGCGGGCACGGGAGCCAGTGACATCCTGGCGTTTTTTCTCTCGCTCCGGTTCTGGGTCTTCACGCTCCTCGGCTTCGGCATGTCGGGCTCGCTCCTGCACCTCTTCGCGCTCGCGGGGCCCGTCGTGATCTTCGTGCTCGCGGCGACCTCGGGTCTCTCATCGGGCCTCTTCGCGCAGCTCGCATTTCGTTTCGTGTCCCAAGGATCGGCGTCGACGTCGGCGGACGTCACCCACGCCGGCGGCTCGGTGGGGCGCGTGCTCGTGCCCGTCGGCAAGGACAAGGTCGGCAAGATTCGTATCGTCTTGAAGGGGCAGAGCGTCGACATCCTCGCGCGCAGCGACGGCGAGGAGATCGCGCGCGGCGACCATGTCCTCGTGGAGGACGTGGAGGGCGACGTGGCGCGCGTGTCGCGGCGGCCCTCCGAGCTCGCTTGAGGTCTCAGGAAATCGGGCGATCGCGTGGTCGATCACGCACCGGGCGCGGCGTCATGCCTGCTACGCTCGGCGGATGGGGTATCATCTTCTCGGCAGTGCCCTCCTCGCGTCGATCGACGCGCAGCAGCGACGCACGAGCCGTCCGTATCCAGAGACGTCGGGCGCGGGGACGCCCGACCTCGATCAAGCCGTCCTCGTGCTGCTCGCCGCGGGCGGCATCATCGTGCTCTTCGGGATCTTCGTGGCGGTCCTGCGGCAGTTCCTGTTCATCTGCCGGCCGAACGAAATCCTCGTCTTCAGCGGCCGCAAGCACGTCCTGCCCGACGGCACGGTGAGCGGCTACAAGATCCTGCACGGCGGCCGCGGCTTCCGCGTGCCCTTCCTCGAGAGCGTGGCCCGCATGGACATGCGGCTGTTCCCCGTCGAGGTGCAGGTGCACAACGCCTACTCGAAGGGCGGCATCCCGCTCAGCGTGCACGCGATCGCGAACGTGAAGATCGCGAGCAACGACACGGCCGTGCGCAACGCCGTCGAGCGCTTCCTCGGCACGACGCCCACGCAGATCTCGATCGCGGCGCAGCAGACGCTCGAAGGCGTGCTCCGCGAGGTCATCTCGCAGCTCACGCCCGAGGAGGTGAACGAGGATCGGCTGAAGTTCGCCGAGACGCTCGTGGAGAACGCGCGCGACGACTTCGACAAGCTCGGGCTCGAGCTCGACGTGCTCAAGGTCCAGCACGTCTCCGATGATCAGCACTACCTCGCGAACCTCGGCCGCGGCCGGATCGCGACGATGCTGCGCGACGCGGCGAACGCCGAGAACGCAGCGAACCAGGCGGTGGCCGAGGCGCAAGCGGCGGCGCGGCAGGCGGCCGAGACGGCGGCGAAGCGCGCCGAGACGGTGATCGTGCAGAGCCGCAACAACTACCGCGCCGAGAGCGCCAAGCTCGAAGCCGAGGCGAAGCAGATCGAGAACGAGGCCGAGATCGCGGCCGAGACCGAGCGCGCCGTGGCCGAGCAGGAGCTCCAGGCCCTGCGCGCCGAGCTCGAAAAACTCCGTCTCAACTGCGACGTCATCCTGCCGGCCGAGGCGAACCGCAAGGCGCAGGAGCTCAAGGCGCGCGGCGAGGCGGCGCCGACGGTGGAGAACGGCAAGGCGACGGCCGAGGCGCTCCGGCTCGTGGCGCAGGAGTGGGCGGCCGCAGGGCAGCTCGCGAAGGACGCGTACGTGCTCCAGCAGCTCCGGCAGCTCGTGACGGCCGCGGCGGCGCGCGTGGCGCAGACGCAGGTCGGTGAGGTGAACGTGGTGGCGGGCAACGACGTCGAGGCGTTCAGCGCGCTCGTCGCGGCGTACCCGGCCGCGGTGACGCGTGTCCTTCAGGAGACGGGGCGCGCGATGGGCATCGACATCCAGCAGGTCCTCGGATCGCACGGGAGGGCTTCGTGATTCCGATCATCATGGTCCTCGGTCTCACCGCGTTCGTCGTGGTGGGTTTCGTCGTCTACACGCTGAAGAACCTCTTGCTCGTGAGCTCGCCGAACGAGGTGCTCGTCCTCTCGGGCGGGTCGCATCAGGTGGGCTCGCGTGAGGTCGGTTATCGCTCGGTGCGCGGCGGCCGCGCGGTGCGCATCCCGCTGCTCGAGCGCGTCGACCGCATGGATCTGAACAACATCCCGGTCGACATCTCCGTGAAGGGCGCCTACTCGAAGGGCGGCATCCCCCTGAACGTGCAAGGCGTCGCGCACGTAAAACTGCCGGGCGAGGAGCCGCGGCTCTCGAACGCGGTCGAGCGTTTCCTCGGCAAGTCGCGCGACGAGATCGCGGCGATCGCGCGCGAGACGCTCGAAGGCAACGTGCGCGGCGTGCTGGCGCAGCTCACGCCCGAGCAGGTCAACCAGGACAAGACCGCGTTCGCGGACAAGCTGCTCGAAGAGGCGGAGCACGACATGCAGCGCATGGGTCTCGTGCTCGATACGCTGAAGATCCAGAACGTCGCCGACGACGCGAACTACCTGAACTCGATCGGTCGCATGCGTGGCGCGAGCGTGCGCATGGACGCGAGCATCGTCGAGGCCAGGACGCAGGCGGAGTCGGCCGAGCAGAAGGCGGAGAACTGGGCGAAGAGCGAGGTCGCCAAGATCGACGCAGACCTCGCCATCGCGCGGCAGGAGACGCAGAAGCGGATCAAGGACGCGATGAGCCGTCGCGAGGCCATGATCCAGGAGGCAAAGGGTCAGGTCCTCGCGCAGATCGCGCAGGTCAAGGCAGAGATCAACCGCCAGAAGGCCCGCGCACTCCAGGTCGAGCGGCAGCTGCTCGCCGACGTGATCCAGCCGCACGACGCCGAGCGGCGGAACCTCGAGGAGCAAGCACGCGGCGAAGCAGCGAAGATCATCGAGCTCGGCAAAGCCGAAGCCGAGGCGCTGCACCGCATCGTCGACGAGATCCGCAAGGCCGGGCCCGGCGCGCTGGAAATCCTCGCACTCCAGCAGATGATGCCGCTCTTGCCGCACATCGCAGGCGCCCGCACGCCGACGAAGATCGGGACGCTCTCAGTGCTCCCGTCAGGCGACGACGGCTCGCTCGCGCGCAAGGCCATCGCCATGTCCGAGCAGATCCGCGCAGCCACAGGCCTCGATCTGACCGACGTCGCGCGCCGTCTCGGCACGAGCGCACCAGCACCCGCACTCGCGCCCCCGTCCCCGCCGCCCGTGCCGCAGCAGGTCCCCTCGCGAAGCACGCCTCCGCCAGGCCGCACGCCGCGCGCCTGACGAGGTTTTCCTGGGGACGCCTCGCTGGGGCGTTGCCCCAGGCCCCACCGGGGCTGTCCGCCCCTGGACCCGGACCAGCGCAAGCGCTGGACCCGGGGTCGATGAACTGCGCTTCGCGCAGTTCATCGAACAGGCCGATCTCAAGACCACCGACGACCCTGCCAACCAAGACGGCCGCGCTGTCCTTTCGACTGGCGAGGCGATCCAACGGGCTCGTTGGAAGAACTGCGCATCGCGCAGTTCTTCCACCCCGAGTCCAGGGCTTGCCCTGGTCCGGGTCGAGGGGCGGATAGCCCCCGCGGGGTCCGGGGCAGAGCCCCGGCGGCGCGGCGGCCCAAGACGAGCTTCCGCGTTGCTGCGCGTCTCAAACCGTGCGACTTGCCGGCGTATGCAGGCAGTGCAGCACGGTCGTGTCGTCTCGCAGGTTCGGTCGCTCGACGAGCTCGTCGGTGCGCATCCCGAGTCGCTCCGCCGCATCTATGCGGCTGGGAGCTCCCTCGATCCCTCTTCGATTGGTGAAGGGCGTGGGCGCGTCCTTGCGCTCGTTGCTGCGCCTGGCGCGTTCCTCGCGGTGCGGAGCCTCGTTCGCCTCCTTGCGACGGACCTCTTGCCCTGGGAGGGCAAGGCCATCGAGGCGGAGATCGGGTGGAACCTCCTCAAGGGCGGCCGCCGGGTCGCGCCGTTTCGCATCGAGCGCGCGGACTCGTCGCTCGATGGCGGGCCCACGCTCGTGTTTCGGTATGACGATCCTGCGCAGGGACATGGTTGGCCCGTGCGCGCGCTCCGCGACGAGCTCCGCGGGATCGCGCCGGGCATCGGCATCGGCCCTGTGATCTTCGATCAGGGCGGCTCGCCGCGCGTCATTGCCTGGTGGGGCCTCTCCTTCTCGCGCTGATCAGAAGTCCCAGTCGAAGCCCACGCGCGCGCCGCCCTTCAGCACCGTCACGGAGTCGCGCACTCCGTTCTCCGGGAAATATTCGGCAGAGAGCTGCACGCCGGCCCACGGCATGATGCCTCGGATTCGCAGCGTCGAGACGCCCACTGCGATGCCCACGCGGCCGCCTGCGCTCGGCCGTAGATCCGACTGCGTCAGGAACACGACGGGCGCGAGCTCGAGATCGTATTGCCACGTCGTTCGCACGTGACGCAGGACGAACGGCGCGGCGCCGATGAACTCCAGCGGGAAGTTCGTCGTGCCGTCGCTCTGCTCGATGATCGCCCATCCGCCGAACTCCAGACCGAAGAGCGCCGTCCAGCGCTCCGACAGCCCGCGCCCGACGAGCAGCCGGCCGAGCGTGCCTGCGCCGGGGAGAAACACTCCCTCTGTTCGTCGCAGCAGAAACAGCCCGCCGGTCTCGAGGTTCAGCGTGAAGCGAGACGCGTCTGTCTGCAGACCACGGAATGCGGGGCTCGGCGTGATCCAGAACGGGCACTCGGCAGGCGCGCGCTTCAACGCTTCGGCGAGCAGATCGTGCACCCGTGTCGCGGCGAGCAGATCCGAGAGCCCGCTGAGCTTCCCGCCGTTCTTGCGAAACGCCTCGGCGATGGGCCCTCCGAGCGACTCCACCTTGCGCGCTTGCCTGTCCAGCGCGTCGAGCCGCGCCGTCTCCGGCGCGCCGCAGATGCTCTGCAGCGCGTCCGGCATCATCGTCTCGAGCTCGTACCGATCGATCTTCCAGCCTGCGTTCGCCTTCGATTCGACGATCTTCTCGAGGTCGTGGAGGAGCGCGGACTCGGCGGGCGTGGGCGGCTCTGCCGCGGCGTTTTCCGGGATGAGGAGCGAGACGAGGAGGGAAAACGCCGCGGCGATCCGGAGGGGCGAGACGGGCACGACTAGAGGCAGACGCCCTGGCCGCAGTTCGATCCGAGGCAGACGAGCAGCTGCACGGCTTGCGGGCTGTTCACGCACTGGAAGAAGCACTGACCCGGGCCCGAGCCGCCGGCCACGCAGGTGAGGAAGCACTGCACGTTGTTCTGGCAGGTCGGGCTGTTGAAGCAGTTCTGGAGCTGGTTGCAGCAGCTCTGGGCCACGCAGTCGCCGCACACGCTGCCGTCCGAGGGGCACGCGGAAGCGCCGCAGATCCCGTTCGTGCACTGCCCGTTGCAGCAGTCGGCCGCGCCCGCGCACATCGCGCCGTCGGGCTGGCACTCCGGCGGACCGCAGACGTTGCCCGAGCAGAGCCCCGAGCAGCACTCGCTCGACACGTTGCAGAGAACGCCGTCGGGCTGGCAGACGGGTTTGCCGCAGACGCCGTTCGTGCAGGCGCCCGTGCAGCAGTCGCCGGCCGTCATGCAGGCCTTGCCGTCGGGCTGGCACTGCGGCGGGCCGCAGACGCCGTTCGAGCACTGCCCCGTGCAGCAGTCGGCGGCGCTCGCGCACATCGCGCCGTCGGGCTGGCACTTGGGCGGGCCGCAGACGCCGTTCGAGCACTGCGCCGTGCAGCACTCGCCGGCGATCATGCACGGCACGCCGTCGGACTTGCACTGCGGCGGACCGCAGACGCCGTTCGAGCACTGCCCGGAGCAGCAATCGGACCCGGTCTGGCAGAGCTTGCCGTCGGGCGCGCAGACGAGCGCGCCGCAGGTCCCCTTCGCGTTGCAGACCTGCGAGCAGCACTGATCCCCGGACATGCACGGCAGCCCATCCTCCGTGCACTCGCCGCAATTCAGCCCGCAGACCGAGTCCACGGCGTTCACGCAGAGCCCGTCCCAGTTCGTGGTGCAGCAGAACGCGTCGAGCTTGCAGATCGACGCGATGCACGGGCCGCAGCCGGGATCGAGCGCGGGGCCGACCACGCAGACGTCGTGCGTGCAGGGCTTGCCGAGGCAGACGCCGTTCCCGCACAGGCCCGAGCAGCACTCGTCGGACGAGCTGCACATGATGCCGTTGCCCGTGCACTGCCCGATGGTGCAGACCCCGTTGATGCACGGGCTGTTGCAGCACTTGAGGAGATCGCCGCAGGAGCCGCCGTCGGGCACGCACTGGTCGAACCCGCAGACGCCGAACGCGTTGCAGACGCCGCTGCAGCACTGGGGGTCCTGCGAGCAGTCGAAGCCGTCGGGCAAACACTCGCCGAACCCGCAGAGGCCGTCGAAGCAACTGCCGCTGCAGCACTGGATGCCCTCGATGCAGCTCGCGCCGTTGGGCAAACACGGGCCGATCCCGCAGATGCCGTTCTGGCAAATACCGCTGCAGCAATCGAGGCTCGACTCGCAGCCGAACCCGTCGGGGGTACACTGGTTGAAGCCGCAGCGGTCGTTTTGGCAGATCTTCGCGCAGCACTCGCTTGCGTCCGTGCAAGGCGCCTGATCGGGAAGACACGCGCTCGGGCCACACACGCCGTTTTCGCAGGTGCCGCTGCAGCAGGCGTTTCCGTCCTGGCAGGGGTTCCCGTCTTCGACGCAGGGATTGCCTCCGCCCTGGCCACCCTGGCCGCCCTGGCCGCCTTGGCCGCCCTCGCCTTGTCCTGGCCCGAGCAGCTCCGCTCGACCCCCGCATCCGAGGGCCACGAAGGACAGCAAGAACCAAAGCATCCTTATGGAATAAGTGCCCCGCGACATCACCTGGGAGCGTATCACAAGCCCTGTCCTGGACGCCCAATTCACCGTGCGATCGCGCGGATCACTGACCGCCTGCTCCGCGCGCTGAACGGCCGCGCCCCCGGGCAAGGAATCGAGGACCGCGTGAGCGACCCGACGATCGAGAGCGCGAGCGACGGGGGACGCGACCCTCGTGTAGACCAGGCTGGACGTGCGGAAAACGTGCTTGGCGGCCGCGCAGTTCGTCGGGCAGAAAGAGCCTCGCTTGGATCGGATCTGCTACACTTCCGAGGTGTCGCTGAAGATCGACCAGGACCACGGCCGTTTTCGCCAGATCGTCCGCGGGAGGATCCGGCAGAACCTGCGCAAGTACATTTCGCAAGGCGAGCTCGTCGGGCGGAAGGGCAAGGATCTCGTATCGATCCCCATCCCTCATATCGACATCCCGCGGTTCCGATACGGGGACAAGCAGCGAGGGGGCGTGGGGCAGGGGGATGGCAACCCCGGCGACCCGATCCACGGCGGGGACGAGAAGCAGCCCGGGCAAGGGCAAGCTGGCAGCGACGCCGGTGATCACATCCTCGAAGTCGACGTCACGCTCGACGAGCTGGCGGCGATCCTGGGCGAAGAGCTCGAACTGCCGGACATCCAGGACAAGGGCAAGAACAAGATCTCGAATGCGCACGACCGTTATTCGGGGATCCGGCGCGTCGGTCCCGAGTCCTTGCGCCATTTCAAGCGCACGTACCGCGAGGCGCTGAAGCGCATGATCGCGAGCGGCACGTTCCAGCACGACAAGCCCGTCGTGGTGCCCGTCCCGGACGACAAGCGATATCGATCGTGGAAGACGGTCACCGAGCCCGTCGCGAACGCCGTCATCATTTACATGATGGACGTCTCGGGCTCGATGGGCGACGAGCAGAAGGAGATCGTTCGCATCGAGTCCTTCTGGATCGACGCCTGGCTGACGAAGCAATACAAGGGCCTCGAATCGCGGTTCATCATTCACGACGCGGTCGCGCGCGAGGTCGATCGGGAGACGTTCTTCCACACGCGCGAGTCGGGCGGCACGATGATCTCGAGCGCGTACAAGCTCTGCGCGCAGATCATGGACGCCGATTATCCAGCGGACGAGTGGAACATCTACCCGTTCCACTTCTCGGACGGGGACAACTGGTCGATGGACGACACGCTCTCGTGCGTGGACGTCCTGAAAAACCGGATCCTGCCGAAGGCGAACATGTTCGCGTACGGCCAGGTCGAGAGCCCGTACGGCTCGGGCCAGTTCATCAAGGACCTGCGCGAGCATTTCGGCCGCGACGAGCGCGTCGTGACGAGCGAGATCCGCGACAAGGACGGGATCGTGGGGAGCATCAAGGATTTCCTGGGCAAGGGGAAGTGAGAGAGGGAGCGTAGAGGCGAGATGAGCAAGTTTGCCCTGAACACCGCGCTCCCCCGCTACCTGCGGGACACACAGCAGCGCGTCGAGGCCGTGGCGCGCGACTATGGCCTCGACTTCTTCCCCGTGATCTTCGAGATCCTGACGTACGACCAGATGAACGAGATCGCCGCGTACGGCGGTTTCCCGAGCCGGTATCCGCACTGGCGGTACGGCATGGAGTACGAGCAGCTCTCGAAGAGCTACGAGTATGGCCTCTCGAAGATCTACGAGATGGTCATCAACAACAACCCCTCGTACGCCTATTTGCTCGAAGGGAACTCGCTGACGGATCAGAAGCTCGTGATGGCCCACGTGTACGCGCACGTGGACTTCTTCAAGAACAACTTCTGCTTCCGCTCGACCGACCTCGATCAGAAGGGGAACATCATCGATCCGGTCCGCAAGACGACGCCGTACGACCCCGATCGGCGCTGGATCGACAAGATGGCGAATCACGGCGCGCGCGTCGCGCGGCACATCGAGCGGCACGGCATCAACAAGGTCGAGGATTTCATCGATCGATGTCTGTCCCTCGAAAACCTCATCGACCCCTGGCAGCCGTTCTCGGGCCGCGGCGCCGCGAAGAAGGGCGACGAGGAGGAGGACGAGAAGCCGATCGAGGTGCCGCGGCTCCGGGCGAAGGAGTACATGGAATCCTTCATCAACCCGGAGGAGTACATCGAGGCCAAGAAGAAGCAGCTCGCGAAGGACAAACCCGAGCGCAAGGTCCCCGAGCGGCCCGAGCGGGACGTGCTCGGCTTCTTGCTCGATCACGCGCCGCTCGAGCGCTGGGAGCGCGACATCCTGGAGGTCATCCGCGACGAGACGCTCTATTTCGTGCCGCAGCGCCAGACGAAGATCATGAACGAGGGCTGGGCGGCGTACTGGCATTCGAAGATTCTCACGGAGAAGATCCTCGATGCCTCGGAGATCATCGATTACGCCGACAACAACGCGGGCGTCATGGCCACGGCGCCGGGCCGGCTGAACCCGTACAAGCTCGGGGTCGAGCTCTTCCGGTACATCGAGGAGCGCTGGAACAAGGGGCGCTTCGGCCGCGAATGGGAGGAGTGCAACGACCTCGACGCGAAGCGGAGCTGGGACATGCGCCTCGGCCTCGGCCGGCAGAAGATCTTCCAGGTCCGCGCGCTCTACAACGACGTCACGTTCATCGACGAGTTCTTGACCCCCGAATTCGTGCTGGAGCAGAAGCTCTACACGTTCGGTTTTTCGGGGCGAAACGATCGGTTCGAGATCGAGAGCCGTCAGTTCCGCGACGTGAAGGAGAAGCTGCTCTTCTCGCTCACGAACTTCGGCGATCCGTACATCCGCGTGGTCGACGCGAATCATCAGAATCGCGGCGAGCTCTTGCTCGAGCACCAGCACGGCGGCGTGGACCTCCGGGCCGATTACGCGCGCGAGACGCTCGTCTCGCTCGTCCGCTGCTGGAAGCGGCCCGTGGCCGTGGCGACGCGCCTCGACAACAAGCCCGTGCTCCTGCGTTACGACGGCAAAGAGCATTCGATGACCCCGTACAAGCTGTGATGAAGAACCGAGCCAGCCCGGGCGGCGTGATCACGCTCGTGATCCTCGCCGCCTGCGGCCCCGCCACGCAGCCCGCGCCCTCGCCCCCCCAACCGTTGCCGCCCACCACTTACGGAAGTGCTCCCGTAACCGCTTCCGCAACGGCTTCCGTACCTGCGCCCGCTTCCGCGCCCGCGTCCGCGACGCCGCCTCCGGGCTCCGGGGTCCCGCTCGACGCGCCCGTCTCCACCGAGCAGGCCGCGCAGCCGGCGCCGTCGAAGCTCGCGCGCGGCACGGGGACGCCCGCGGACAAGGCGCTCGCCGAGGGCGACGAGGCGTTCGCGAAGGGCGATTTTCCGGCGGCGGAGAAGGCGTACAAGAAGGCGAAGACGCTCGCGCCGAAGGATGCCGCGCCGGTCGTCGGCCTCGTGCGGACGCGCCTGTCCGCCGAGGATGCGCCCGTCGATTACGGCGCCGCGCCCACGCACCCCGGGCTGCTCCAGGCGGTGAAGGATCTCGAAGCGATCCTGCAAAAAGAGCCCGCGTATGCGCCGGCGCACCTCGAGCTCGGCCGCACGCTCCTCGTCCTCGGCCGCGCCGACGCCGCGCTCGCCGCCTTGCGCAAGGCCACCGAGCTTTCGCCGAACGACGTCGAGGCGCACTCCGCGCTCGGGGTCGGGCTCGTCGCGACGGGGCAGCTCGAACCAGCGGTCCGCGAGCTCGAACGCGCCGCCGAGATCGAGCCCGGCGTGGCCGAGCGACAGACGAACCTCGGCACGGCCCTGCTCGCGCTCGGCCGGCGGGAGCAGGCCGTCCGCGCCTACGAGCGCGCCGCGCGCCTCGCCCCGAACGACGCCCGCGTCCAGAACGACCTCGGCACCGCGCTGCTCACGCTGAACGACACCGATCGCGCGGTTCGATGCCTGGAGACGGCCGTCGCGCGGGATCCGCGCCGCGCCACGTACCGTTCGAACCTCGGCTATGCGATCGCGCAGAAGGGCGACCTCGAGCGCGCGAAGGTCGTCTACCGCGAGGCGCTCGCGCTCGATCCGGCGCTCGTGAGCGCGTGGGTGAACCTCGGCAACGCCCTCGCCAAGCAGCGCAAACTCGTGGAGGCGCGCGAGGCGTACGAGAAAGCGCAGGCCCTCGATCCCGAGGATCCGCGCGTCAAGGCCGTGCTCCTCGAGCTCTCTGCGCTCGAGAAGGGCAGCGGGCCCGGTTCATCGGACAAACGCTGAGCCGAGCGAACCCTCGCACGCTTTTTTCGTCACCGCGTGGCGGAACGTGAACATCTTTTCGAGCTTCCGCCGCGCGAACGCCCCGCCGAACAGCGCGCCGAGCGGGCCGAGCGGCAGCGCGTAATCGATGTGGTCGACGAGGAAGGTCCCGCCTTCGCCGTCCGGCTCCATCGTGTGCGTGTGGACCCACCGGGCGAACGGCCCTTCGATCACCGTATCCTGGAACATCCGCCCTTTTTCGTATGCCGTGTGCACGGCCACGAGGCGTTGTTTCACGGGACCGATGTACGTCTCGAGCACGGTCCGCGCGCCCTTCTCCAGGCCACCGCTGCGTTCGAGGATGCGGGCATGCTCCCACGGCGGCAAGAGGAGGTTCAGCGCGTCCGGACGCTCGTGGAACGCGAAGACGACCTCGGGCGGGGCCTGGATCCGGGTACGTTTCTCGAAGACGGGCACGCGCCTGGCCTATAAGCCGGATTCGGCCGCGCTCAAAGGCTTGACCTGGGGGGGGTTTGGCGCTTTTATGGCCGGCGTCCCGGAAGACCCAGCATGAGCATCGACGCCGACGACATCGTGGCCGTGGGCGGCAGCCTGGAGCCGCGTGTGCTCGTCGAGGCGTACCGACGCGGGGTTTTTCCCTGGCCGATCGACGGGCTCGATGTCTTGCCCTGGTTTTGCCCGAAAGAACGGGCGATCCTCGATTTCTCGCGGATCCACCTCTCGCGCAGCCTCCGCCGCGAGCTCCGGAAGACCCCGCTCCGCTGCACGGTGGATCAAGGCTTCGACGCGGTCATCGAGCGCTGCGCCGAGGTCCCGCGGCCCGGGCAGGACGGCACGTGGATCACGCCGGAGCTGATGGACGCCTACAAGGAGATGAACCGGCTCGGCTTCGCGCACAGCGTCGAGGTATGGGACGAGGCGGGCGCGCTCGTGGGCGGCATTTATGGCGTCTGCGTCGAGGGATATTTCTCGGCGGAGAGCATGTTCCACCTCACGCCGAATGCGTCGAAGGTCGCGCTTTTGTATCTCGTGGACCACCTCGGCAAGGCGGGCTGCGATTGGATCGACATCCAGGTGATGACGCCGCACATGAAGGCGCTCGGCGCCATCGTCCTCACCCGCAAGCAGTTCCTCGAACGGCTCGCTCGGACGCGGACCATGGGGCTCCGGCCGTTCAAGCCGTGAGCTTGCTTGCTAGAACTCCCTCCTTGACATTTGGTTCCGGCCCGGATATTTCGTACACGAAACATCCGTGGCGGCCTCCCTCCCTCCCGAAACCAAGCCCGAGGTGGATGCGATCGTCGAGACGATGATCTACCTCTATACCGAGTCGCGCCGCCTGACGAAGGGCCTGGCGGCGCAGTTCGGGCTCACAGGCCCGCAGCTCACCGTCATCAAGCTCTTGCAGGAGCTCGGCGACCTGTCGCTCTCGTCGCTGTCCGAGCGCATCCGGGCCCAGAACAGCACGGTGACCGGGATCATCGACCGCATGGAGCGCGAGGGGCTCGTCAAGCGCGAGCGCTCGACCACGGATCGGCGGGTCGTTTACATCCGGCTCAGCGAAAAAGGTCAGAAGCTCGCGCGGGAGATCCAGGTCGAGCCGATGGAGATCTTCCGGAGCGCGCTGACGGATCTGTCGCAGGGCGATCTCGAACATTTGCTGCGCATCCTGACCAAGCTGCAAAAGCGCGTCGTCTCGCACGTCGAGGGCCGCGTGTCCGAGGTGGAGGGCGCTCCCCGCGCAGGGGAAGAAGAGGAGAAGCCATGAAGGAGAAGCCGTCGTTCACGGGCGAGGCCAAGAAGCCCGGCGTGCGTGATCCCGATATCTGCGTCGTCACCTGCGCCGTCACGGGCGTCCTCGCCAATCGCAAGCAAAACCCGGGCATTCCGTACACGCCGGTGGAGATCGCCGACGAATGCAAGCGCGCCTATGACGCCGGCGCCTCGGTCGTGCACATCCACGCCCGGAACGACGAAGGCGGCCCGACCTTCTCGCCTGCCGTCTTCGCCCGCATCAAGGAAGAGGTCCGCGCCCGCTGTCCGATCATCCTCAATTTCTCGACGGGCACGATCCTCGAAGACGTGTCCGATCAATGCACGTACGTGCGCGAGAGCAAGCCCGAGATCGCTGCCCTCAACATGGGCACGATGAACTACGCGAAGTACTCGGCCAAGCGCAAGCAATTCGATTTCGACATGGTGTTTCCGAACACCTATTCGAAGATCATCAAGCTGCTCGAGGTGATGAACGAGGCGGGCGTGAAGCCCGAGCTCGAGTGCTTCGACACGGGGCACACGCACGGGATCGCGCCGCTGCTCGACATGGGCGTGCTCCGGCCGCCGCTCCAGTTCTCGTTCATCGTGAACGTGCTCGGCGGCATTCCGGCGCATGTCGAGTCGCTCCAGCTCCAGACGAAGATCATGCCCGCCGGATCGGAGTGGGAGGTCATCGGGATCAGCCACGGCGCCTGGCGCATGATCGCCACGGCGCTCGTGCTCGGCGGCAACGTCCGCTGTGGTCTCGAGGACCACTTCTATCTGCCGAATGGCGAGATGGCGAAATCGAACGGTGAGCTCGTCGAGACCGCGGTGCGGCTCGTGCGCGACGTGGGCCGGCGGCCGGCGACGGTCGAGGAGGCGCGGGAGATCCTCTCGCTCGGAGCGCCGCGATGACGACGGCGCGCGCCTATGGGTTTCTGGAGGTCGCCGCGAAGGAGAACGGCGCCCTCTGGATCGCCCTGAAAAACCCGCCCAAGAAAAACGCCATCGGCCCCGCGATGGTGAACGAGCTGCTCTGGGCGCTCGAAGACGCGGCCGCCGCCGATTCGGTGCGATCGATCGTCCTGACGGGCGCGGGCGACGCGTTCTGCGCCGGCGGCGATTTCACGCAGATGAGCTCGTCCGGGCCGGGCTCGGAATTGCCGCCGAAGGGCGATTACGCGGATCTCTTGCTCGCCATCACGCGCTCGCCGAAGCCGCTCGTCGCGCGGGTGAACGGGGTCGCGATGGGCGGCGGGCTCGGGCTCGTGGCGGCTTGCCATTTCGCGGTCGCCGCGCGCGGGATCAAGCTCGGCACGCCCGAGATCAACCGGGGCCTCTTCCCGATGATGATCATGGCCGTGCTGGCGCGCGTCGTACCGCAGCGGCGCCTGCTGGAGATGATGCTCTTCGGCGACAAACTCGAGGCCGACGAGGCGGCGGCGATCGGGCTCGTCGGAAAGGCCGTCGACGCGGACGGGCTCGACGCCGAGGTCGCGCGGATCACGGGGCAGATCGCGAGCAAGAGCCCGATCACGGTCAAGCTCGGCCTCGAAGCGTTCGCCGCGCAAGCCGATCTCGCACTCGAACATGCATTGCCTCTCTTGCGCGAGCGCCTCGGGGCCGTGCTCTCGACGGACGACGCGCGGGAAGGCCTGATGGCGTTCCTGGAAAAACGCACCCCCAAATGGACGGGTAAATGACCCATGGACATGCGTGAGCTCTTGAAGGACCTCGAGGCCCGGCGCGCCGAGGTGCGCAAGATGGGCGGCGAGGACAAGGTCGCGAAGCAACATTCGCGCGGAAAGCTGACCGCCCGCGAGAGGCTCGCCGCGTTCTTCGACGACGGCGTCCATTTCGAGGTCGGCATGCACGGCACGCAGATGGGCCTCGCCGCCGGCGACGGCAAGGATCGCCCGCCGTCCGACGCCGTCGTCTGCGCCTTCGGCAAGGTCGACGGCCGCATGGTCTGCGCCGCTGCCTACGATTTCACGGTCAAGGGCGGCAGCATCGGCCATACCGGCGAGGAAAAGGTCACGCGATTGCGCCAGATGGCCCTGCGCGGCCGCTGGCCCATGGTGTGGTTCATCGATTCCGCCGGCGCGCGTATCGACCCGGGATCGAGCCACCCCGACACGATCTCGCTCTTCGCGGGCAGCGGCCACCTCTTCCGCGAGCAGGTCGTCATGAGCGGCGTCGTCCCGCAGGTCGCGGCCATGGTCGGCCCCGGCGCCGCGGGCACGGCCTACATTCCGGGCCTCGCCGATTTCGTACCGATGGTGAAGGAAATCGGCTCCATGGCCCTCGGCGGCCCGCCGCTCGTCAAGGCCATGACCGGCGAGGACATCTCCGAGCAGGACCTCGGCGGCTCGAAGATCCATTCCACGAAGAGCGGCGTCGGCGACGGCGAATTCAAGAACGACGCCGAATGCATCGCGGCGATCAAGAAGTACCTCTCGTTCTTCCCGTCGCATTGCGAGGAGGAGCCGCCGCGCCTCGCCGTGACCGACCCCACGGATCGCCGCGAGGAGTCGCTGCTCGACCTGCTCCCCGAGAACCCGCGCAAAGCGTACGACATGTACAAGCTCATCGCGGCGATCGTGGACCACGGCGAGTATTTCGACATCAAGCCCCGCTTCGCGCGCCAGATCATCACGTGCCTCGCGCGCATCGGGGGCCAGAGCGTCGGCATCGTGGCGAACCAGCCGAACCACATGGGCGGCGTGCTCGACGTCGACTCGTCCGACAAGGCCGCGCGGTTCATGCAGATCTGCGACGCCTTCAACATCCCGCTCGTGTTTCTGCAGGACGTACCCGGCTTCATGATCGGGTCGAAGGTCGAGCACGAGGGCATCATCCGGCACGGGGCGAAGATGCTGCACGTCATGAGCGCCGCGACCGTCCCCAAGGTCACGGTCGTCGTGCGTAAGGCCTATGGCGCCGGCTATTACGTGATGTGCGGCCGCGCCTACGAGCCGGACCTCATCGTCGGGTGGCCGACCGGCGAGATCAGCGTCATGGGCCCCGAGGGCATGCTCGGCATCGCCGCGCGCAAGCTCTTCGGCGACGCCCCGCCGCCGCCGGAGCTCAAGCAGCAGATGGTCGACATGCTCCAGAAGAACATCGACATCATGAAGGTCGCCGGCTGGGGCCTCATCGATGACGTCATCGATCCGCGAGACACGCGGCGCGCCGTGGCCTGGGGCCTCGAGCTCGCGCGGCACAAGCGCATCGAGCGGCCCTTCAAGAAGCGCGGCATCATTCCCGTTTGACCCCTCCGCGCCCTGCGATCCCGCGCGTTTCCACCGTTCGGCGCGACATCCATGTCGTTGGGGTGCAAACGTTGCGGGCCTCGCGTCGGGGCGCGGACGATGCGCGCTGGACGCCATGTGCTTGGCGTCCTCGCAACAAATACTGTCGGAGCCTGCCCGACCCATGCTACGGTGAAACGTCGGCGCAGATCTTGGATAGAGGTCGTTGCGCTGGTGGTCGCCGAAGCATCTCTCCGCCCGGACAACAGGGCTGACCGCGAGGAAACGATGAACAACGAGCAGAAGCTTCTGGTCCAGAAGACCTTCGAGATGGTCGCGCCGATTGCGGACGTGGCCGCCGGACTATTTTACGGCCGGCTCTTCGAGGTCGATCCGTCTCTCAAGCCCCTCTTCCGGGGTGACATGAAGGACCAGGGCAAGAAGCTCATGTCCACGCTGAAGGTGGCGGTCCAGGCGCTCGATCGCCTCGATGCGCTGATCCCGACCGTCCAGGCGCTCGGTCGCCGCCACCTGGCCTACGGTGTGCGCGACGATCACTACGACACAGTCGGTGCGGCGCTCCTCTGGACGCTGGAAAAGGGCCTCGGCGAGGCGTTCACGCCCGAGGTCAAGGAAGCGTGGGCCACGGTCTACGGCGTGCTCGCGAAGGTCATGAAGGACGCGGCGAACGAGGTCGCGCCGCTCTCGCTCCGCACGCCGCTCTCGCGCCGCGGCAGCGCGCATCGCATGCCCGCCGTCAAGCGTCCCTCGTACCGCCCGCCGATGGGCCGTCCGTCGATGCCGCCCGGCTCGCGCATGCCGGCCTCGATCCAGGCCCTCTACGGCGGCGCGAACTCGCAAGCGGCGCCGTCTTCGAAGAGCGGCGCGTCGCCGAGCACGCGCCTGCCCCGCATCTCGAACCCGCCCACGATCACCTGATCTCGCGCGCTTCTCGTCTCCGCTCCCACGCCGCCTTCACCTTGCGCGGCGTGGGCCTCGCCGTCGGCCTGCTCGCCCTCGTGAACCTCGCGGGCGAGGCCTTGCGGCCTCCCTTCGATTCGACACACACCTGGCTCGGCGACGCGGGTTTGCCGCGGCCGATCTTCCGCGTCCTCGAGCTCGCCTCCGCCGTCGTCCTCCTGTGGCACGCGGCGCGGCCCTTGCGCCCGGCGTGGGCGCGCCTCGGGGGGGCGATCGTGGTCGGGATCGGGGCCGCGCTCGCCGCGCGCGACGTCGCCACGTTTTACGGCGTCCTCGCGAGCGGGGCGATCCATGGCCCGGCGTTTGTCCCGGCTTCCCTGGTCGTCCTGGTTTGTCTCTCCGCGCTCGCGGCGAGCATCGCGACGGATCGCGCGGATCGTCCTCGATGGTCGCTCGCGCGGGCGGCCGCGTGCGGGGCCGTGACGGCGGCGAGCTTCGTGGCCATGCCGCTTCTCCTCATGGTCACGCTCGGCCCGACGCGGTACGAACGCCGGGCGGACTGCGCGATTGTGTTCGGGGCGCGCGTCTGGGACGACGGCACGCCGTCGCTCGCGCTCTCGGATCGCGTGGACGAGGCGATTCGCCTCTACCAGCAGGGGCTCGTCGGGGCGCTCGTGATGAGCGGCGCTGTCGACGACCACAATGGTTTTTCGGAGCCCGAGGTGATGCGCGCGCGCGCGGTCGCGGCGGGCGTGCCCAAGGACGCGGTGATCCTCGACGAGGCGGGCATCACGTCCTCGTGGACGGCGCGGAACGGGGCGCTCTTGATGCGTCGCCACGGCTTTTCGCGGGCGATCGCGGTGACGCATTATTATCACGAGCCGCGCGTGAAGATGCTCTTCGAGCGCGCGGGCGTGGCGGTGTACACGGTGCCCGCGCGCATGAGCCGGCGGCTCTTGAAGGAGCCGTGGTTCATCGTCCGCGAGGTCCTCGCGTACTGGCATTCGTTCCTGTTCCAGTAGCCCCGCGCGACCCTCGTGACGCGGCGCTCGTCGGTATGGTACGACGGGCGAACACGGCCCACGGGGATCGGGGGAGGTCTTTCGGGGCCCGCGAGGGGCGTCATCGACACGGCAAAGCTCACCCCCGGAACGGTCCTCGGGCAGAAGTACCAGATCATCAAGCGCCTCGGCGCCGGTGGGATGGGCGAGGTGCTGCTCGCGAGTGATCTCGCCCTCGATCGGTTCGTCGCGATCAAGATCCTGCGACCCGAGCTGTCCACGCTTCTCGAGACCGACGCGCGTTTCCGCCGTGAAGCGCGCCTGCTCGCCCGCCTGAGCCACCCGAACGTGGTCGTCGTCCACGCCTTCGGCAGTGCCTCGACGGAGCTGCACTACATCGTGATGGAGTACGTGCGCGGCGAGTCGCTCGACGAACGCCTGCGCCGCGTGGGCCGGCTCGAGCCCGCGCTCGTCGGCCACGTGATGGCCCAGGTCGGCAGCGCCGTTGCCGAGGCCCACCGGAGCGGCATCGTCCATCGCGACCTGAAGCCCGGCAACGTGCTGCTCACGACCCTCGCGGGCGACGCGTGTTTCGTGAAGGTCGTCGACTTCGGCGTGGCCAAGGCGTTTGGCCTCGATGGCGGCCCCGAGCTCGCCGTCGACGGCCAGGTGAGCGGCACACCCGCGTACATGGCGCCCGAGCAGATCGAGGCGAACGACGTCGACGGGCGCGCGGACATCTACGCGCTCGGGATCATGGCCTGCGAGCTCGTCACCGGGGCGCGGCCCTTCGACGAGTCCGGCGGCCTCGCCCGCCTCTTCGCCGCGCGCCTCGAAGGCACCCTGACCTTGCCCTCGCGCCTCCGTCCGGACCTCGGCATCTCCGCGGGGATCGACGCCGTCATCGGCCGAGCGCTCCGGACAAACCCCGGCGATCGCTACCAGACCGTCGAGCACTTCACGCACGAGCTTTTGCGCGAGCTCCGATCACTCGACGCGGGCGGGGGCGCCGTCACCGATCGTCCCCCGAGCCCGTCCTCGCCCGCGCCGATCGAGCTCTCCGAGACCATCGTCGTCGGCGCCGATGGCACCCTCGGGCCGCTGCCCGGCGTGACCTCGCTCCTCGAAGGCGCGTCGCGGCCTTTCCCCACGGCCGTCGGCTCGGGCGCGTGGGCGCCCCGCGAGGCCAAGGACGCGCGCTCGGTCCGCAGCGCCACGGTCCTCTATGTCGACCTCACCCTCGGCGCGCTCGACGCCTCGGTCGATCTGGAAGAGCACCTCGATTGCCTCGCCGTCGTCGGCGCGCGCCTCGAGCAGGTCCTCGCGCGTCACGGCGGCGAGCCCATCGGGCCCTTCACTGATCGCGCGCTTTGCCTCTTCGGGCCCGAGGGCGCGGCCGAGAACGACGCCGAGCGCGCCCTCGACGCCGCCCTCTCGCTCCGCGCCGCGCTCGGCGCGCTCTCCTCCGACCCCACGTTCCCGCCCTCGTTCAAGCTCGGCGTGCGCCTCGGCATCGACGCCGGCCGCGTCGTCTCCACCCAGCCGCGTGGCGGCGGCGTCCCCTTCGTCTCGGGCGCGCCCGTCTTCGAGGCCCGCGGCCTCGCGCGCGCCGCTTCCTCCGGCGAGATTGTCGCGACGCACGCCGTCCTCCGCCGCGTCCGCGGCCTCTACGAGACCACGAGCGCGGGCGCCGACGTCCCCGGCCGCCGCGTCGCGTCGAAGAAATCCACCGCGTATCTCGGGACGAACGAGATCCACGGCGTTCGCATCTCGCTCATCGGGCGCGACGAAGAGCTCTCCGTCTTGCGCGCCGTCCTCGCGCGGGCCCGCATGGAGCAAAAGCCCGAGGTCGTCGTCGTCACCGGACCCGCGGGCGTTGGCAAGAGCCGGCTCTGCATGGCGCTCGTGGAGGAGCTCGAAGAGCGCGAGGGGGAGACCTACTACTTCGAGATGGGCCGCTCGACCCCGGCGGGGCAAGGCGTCCCGTACGAGCCGTTTCTCCAGGCCATCCGCCACCGCGCGCGGGTCGTCGACGACGACGGCCCCGAGCAGGTCCGCGCCAAGCTCGACCACTACATTCGCCGCTACTGCGCCGTCGATCCCACGACGCTCGGCGAGGCCGAGGTCGAGCTCGGTCGCAACCTCGGCGCGCTGCTCGGCGTGGGCACGAGCGGCGACGCGACCGCCGAGCGCGACGTCGTGGCCGGCGACGAGGCGCAAAAAAAGGTGCTCTTCGACGCCGTGGCCGAGGCCTACCGCAGGCTCGCCACGCGCACGCCGCTGCTGTTCTTGCTCGAAGATTTCGAGTGGGCCACGGCGACGACGAAGGCCCTGCTCGGCCACGTGATCGAGCGCCTCGCGGGCTACCCCGCGCTGTTCGTCCTGGTGAGCCGCGCCGAGGGCGCCGCCGCGCCGGATCTCTCGTTCCTCCGCGATGCCTCGGGCGTCGTCACGATCCCGGTCGACCCGCTCGAAGACGACGCGTGCGAGGCGCTCATCCGGCACGTCCTCCGCGCGCTCATCGACGTGCCCGCGGGGCTCGTGCGGCAGATCGCGGCGCTCGCGGGCGGCGTGCCGCTGATCGTCGAGGAGACCGTGCACCAGCTCGTCGACGAGGGCGTGCTCGTCGTCGGCGAGGGCACGTGGCGGCTCTCGTCGTCGCGGGCGGCGAGCGTGCGCCTGCCCGAGACGTTGGAGCAGCTCCTCCTCGGGCGCCTCGATCGGCTCGAACCGCGCCTCAGCGAGGCCGTGGAGGCCGCGGCCGTGGCGGGCCGTAGGTTCTGGCCGTCGCTGCTCGGCGAGCTCCTGGAAGGGCGCTTCGAGCCGCGCTCGCTCGCCGAGCTCGTGCGCCGCGGCATCTTCGCGCACCGCCGCGACGCGATGCTGGCCGGCGAGCTCGATTATGCGTTCACGCAGGCGGCCTTGCAGGAGGTCGCGCAGCGGCGCGTGCCCAAGGCGCGAAGGCGCGCGCTCCATAGAGCCGCGGCGCTCTGGCTCGAGCGCGCCACGGGCGGCTCCCCCGGCCCGCACGACGACCTCATCGGCCACCACTTCCGCGAGGCCGGCGAGCTCGCCCTCGCCTTGCCGTACAAGCGCCGCGCGGCGGAGCGCGCCATTCGCACCCACGCCATCGAGGAGGCCGTGCGGATGCTCGAAGCGGCGCGCGAGATCCTCCTCGAAATGCCCTCCTCGGCCATGGACGAGGCCACGCGGCTCGGCGAGCTCCTCTCGCTCGCGGGCAGCCTCGCGCACGAGCTCGTTCTCGCGGGCAGCCTCGCGCGCGCCATCGAGGTCGCCGACGACGCGCTCGCCCGCGCCGCCGAGCGCGACGATTTCGCCGACGAAAAGGCCCGCGTGGCCATCGAAAAAGGCTGGGCGCTCGAGCACTCCGGGCGATATGCGGACGCGCGAGAATCGTTTGTCCGAGCAGAACAATGGCTCGGCGAGGACGAGAGCCTGCTCGCGCTGCG
Source organism: Polyangium sp. 15x6 (assembly GCF_029960785.1). Taxonomy (GTDB): domain Bacteria; phylum Myxococcota_A; class Polyangia; order Polyangiales; family Polyangiaceae; genus Polyangium. The sequence continues at coordinate 77,485 of NZ_JASBQE010000015.1, read as the reverse complement.
GGCGCTCACGGGCGCGATGGGGGCGAGCGTGCACCTCGGGGATCACCGCGACTGCGCCGAGCGTCTCCGCCGCGTGCTCGAATCGCACGAAAAAGGCGACGCCGCCGCGCGCACGCAGGAATGGGAGCGGGCGCTCTCGTCGGCCTACCGCGTCCTCGGGAACGGCTATCTGCACACCGGCCGGTACGACGAGGGCGAGCCGACCTACCAGCGGGCCATCGATCGCGCCATCGCGGCGAACGCGCCCGTCGAGGCCGTCGACGCCTACAACGGGCTCGCCGCGCTCCATTACTTCCGCGGCCGCCTCGATCTGGCCGAATCCACCTGGCGGGCGGCGCTCGAACAGACCGAGCGCTGGGACCTCGTCCAGCACCGCTCGGTCATCCTGAGCAACGTCGGCGAGCTCGAGCTCGCCCGCGGTGACGCCCGCGCGGCCATCCGCACGCTCTCGCGGGCCGAGGTCCTGCACCAGCGGCTCGGCTCTTTGCGTGGCCTCGCCGAGGCGCAACGCGCGCTCGCCGAATGCCACCTGGTCACGGGCGAGCTCGACGCGGCGAAGGGGCACGCCGAGCGCTGCATCGAGCTCGCGGACCGCATGAGCTCGCCTTACATGCGGGGCACGGCGCGCCGCACGATGGCGCGCGTGCTCCACGCGCGCGCGAAGGGCGACGGAGCGGCGCTCGCCGAGGCGAGCCGCTTTCTCGACGAGAGCATCTCGATCTTCGAATCCGCGAACATGGGCAAGCTCGCCGAGGAGACGAGGGCGCTCGCGGCGTCGCTATCGGGCTGAGCGGGGGGAGGCGGGCGCGCGTCAGCGACGGCGCCCGCCGGGGTGGGATCACAGATCGGACGTGTCGACGCCGACCGGGAAGGCGGGAGCGACCGGCGGGACGTCGGCCTCGTTCGTATCGAGGGCGAGGCCGTCCGTGTTCTGGACGATGATCGACCCTTCGCTGTTCTTTTCGAAGACGTTGTTCGTCATGACGCACGTATTCGCCGCCCCGAAGAACAATGCGCCCACGCGCGCGTTCGCGCTGATCGTGTTCTTGTCGACGTGCGCGCTCGCGCCCGCGTACACGCCGAGCCCGTCGCCGATCTTGGTGAGGATCCCGTTCGCCTTGATGTCTCCCGCGATCGTCCCGCTGATGCTCGGGTTCTGCACGATGATCGCCCGGGCATTGTTGGTCACGCCGATCCCGACGTAATGGTTCCCCTCGACGCGGTTCTGGGCAATTCGAATGCCCACGGTCTGGTCCGCGTTCGGGGCGGTGCCGGCGTTCGATTGCACCCAGATCCCGGCCCCGCGCTTGGTGTCGTCGGCGTTGGCCACCACCTCGTTTTGCACGATGATCCCGCGCGCCTTCTCGCCCGAGAAGAGAATCCCGACGCGGTCGTTGCCCTCGACCACGTTCTTGCTCTCGGGCTTCTCGCCGCCGATCTCCACGTAGGCCTCGCCGACCTTGCTGTCGCCGATCACCCGGATGCCGTCCGCAAGCCCTCCGGACATGCGGCTCTTCGTGTTCTTCACCTGGTTCTGCACGATGATCGCGCGCGAGCCGAGGATCGTGATGCCGCCCTCGGCATTCTCGCTGATCTCGTTCCCCACGAGGGAAACCTCGCCGAGCGTGCTCTGCACCCAGATCCCCGCGAAGCCGCCGTTCTGCACGATGATGCTGCGCTCGACCTTCGCCGCCGCGGCAGCGTTGGTGTACACGCCCGCGCCCTCGGATTGCACGATGATCGTCCGCTGGACGATGATGCTGCCGCTGTCGGTGGCCATCACGCCGTGGCCGTCCTCGTTCACCGCGACCGTGCCCTCGATTCGTGAGTCCTGGAGCACGGCGTTGCCGCCCTTCTGCACCCAGATCCCCGCGCCCTGGGGCTTTTGCACGATGATCCCGCGCAGGACCACGGTCGAGCCCTCCACCGTGATCGCGTACGGCGAGGGCGCTTGCACGATGATGCTCGCATTCTCCGGCTCGCCGCGCGTGTTCGCGCCGAGCACCTCCACGGTCTTCGTGATGCTCAGGTTCTCGGCATACGTCCCGGCGTCGACGAGCACCGCGCCGCCCTGGGCCGACGCGTCGATCCCCTGCTGGATGCTCGCGAACGGCCGCTCCGCCGAGCCGTCCCCGTCCCGCGCGCCGCAGGTCGCGGATACGTACACCGCGCTGCTCGCGCCCTTGGGCGCGTCGGCGTATGTGCCGCAGGCGGGCGTCGCCTGCGAATTGTCAGCCCCGCAGCCCCCGATCGGCAGCGCGGCGAGCAGTGCAGCCAGACGTACGAAATGCAATCGGTTCGTCATGGTCGTCCTTCCTTTCACGGCGTATCGAAGGTTTCGTGGGGCACGGGGTGACCGGCCTCTCCGGCCGCGACGATGTCGATCTTCCCGTTGTCGAGGAGGGTGTTCATTTCGAGGAAGGGCAGCTCGGCCACGCTTTGCACGATGATCGCGTATTCGCTGCCCGAAATGGTGTTCCCCTGGACCGTCGTGCCGCTCGCCGGGCCTTCGAGCAAGACGGCCGAGCGCCCGTTCGCCGCGAGCACGTTGTTCTTGATCGACGCGTGACCGCCGCCGAACACCACGATGCCCTCGCCCGCGTTCGCCGTCACGCCGTTCGCCGTCCAGGGTTTTGCGATCGCGCTCCCGATCGACGGATTCTGCACGATGATCGCCCGGGAATTGCCGCCCACGCCGATGTTCGCGAAGCCATTGCCCGAGGCGACGTTCTGCTCGATCGTGATCGGCGCGAGCGCGCCGGCGCCCGATTGCACCCAGATGCCCGCGCCGCGCTTCGCCGTGTCCGCGGCGCCGTTGCCCTTCACCGTGTTCTGCACGATGATGCCCCGCGCGTCGCCCGAGAACAGCACGCCGAGCCGCGCATTGCCGCTGATCTCGTTGCCTTGCAGCGAAGCCTCGGCGAAGCCCTCCGACACGCCATTCACGAAATGCTCGGCCACGACGATCCCGTCGGCGCGATCGTCGCCGCTGCCGCCGACGGCAGTCTGGCCGACCGTGTTTTGCACGATGATCGCCCGCGAGCTCAGGACCGAGATGCCGGTCCCCGCGTTCGCCGCGATCATGTTGCCCGAGAGCGTCACGAACCCGCTCGATCGCTGCACCCAGATCCCGGCGACGCCCTTGTTCTGCGAGATCGTGCTGCCCGTGATCGTGCCGCGCGCGCCCTGCACGAGCACGCCCGTGTTGTCCGATTGCACGATGATCGTGCGCTGCACGATGATGCTCGCGTCGTCGGTCGCGAGGATCCCGTTGCCCCGCTCGAGCTCGCTTCCGCCGCTCTTCTCGGCCTTCGTCACCTTCGACCCGTCGATCGTCGCGGCGCCGCCTTGCACCCAGATCCCGGCCCCCTGGGGGTTCTGCACGATGATCCCGCGCAGCGTCACGTCCTTCGATTGCACGATGATCGCGTTCGGTGCGGGCGCCTGCACGATGATCGAGGCCTCCTCGGCGGGCGTCTCGGGATCGGCGCCGAGGACGGTCAGCGGCTTGTCGATCACCACGTTTTCGAGGAAGATCGACTTGTTCATCAGCACGAGATAGTCGCCCGGCGCGCTCTCCTTCACCGCCTCCTGCAGGCTCCCGAAGGGTTTGTCCCGCGTGCCGTCTCCCTCGCCGGGCTTCGCGGTGCAGATCGTCGACACGTACCGGACCGTGGCGCTCGCGGGGATCCCGTCGAGCGTGGGGTATTGCCCGATCGCGCAGTCGTCGTTGCCGCCCTGCGAGCCGCCCTCCCCGCCGGAGCCGAAGCCTCCGTCGTCGCCTCCTTCGCCGCCGTTGCCGCCCGCGCCCGGGGTGCCGCTGGACTCGTTCCTGTCATCGGGCGCGTTCGACTCCGCCGGGACCTGGAAGCATCCCGCGGTCATCCCCACGACGCCGCACAAAAGCAAACCCGCACGCATCCACGCGTCACGCATGAGACGGACCTCCGCTAAGGAAAAAAAGTAGGCACCTGACTATAAATGTCGACGCCCCGCGCCACAAGGCGGCTCGCGGATCCAACGCACGTTTCCGAGCAAATCTTACGCTTTCGCCGCGCTCGCTGGTTCCGGGGCCGCCGCCTCGCTCCGCGCCTCGCCCAGGATCGCCGCGCCGACCTTCGCCGCTTCTTTCGCCGGACACCCGAGCCATCCCGCGAGCTTTCCCGCCGGAGGCAGGCCGCCGTCCTCCTCGATCGCCGCGAATACCTTCTCGACCACGTCCGCGCGCACCGCGCGAGGCCCGAAGACCGGATATCCCACCGCCGTGTGGAGCGACATCTCCGCGATCCGCGTGATCGGCATCGACACCACGCTCGGCCCCGGCGCTCGCGGCGCCTTCGCCCCCGCGAACGCCGCCACGAGCGCGCTCCGCCGCGAAAGTGCTGGCCCCTTGAGCATCGCCGGTACGTAGAGCACCCGCGCGCCCACCACGATGCCCGCCGCGGCGAGTTTGTCCCGGTCCTCCGGCGCGAGCTCGGCGATCTGCGCGGCCGCGTCCTCGGCCCTCGCCGTCCCGAGCCCCTGTTCGAGCTGATAAAGGATCCCGCGCGCCGCGGCCCCGAGCCCGCGCGGCGCGTGCGCTCGCAAGGGTGCGCAGAGCTCCTCCACGAGGTCGCGCGCGAACGCCACGAGCCGCCGCGTGATCCGCGCCCGCGCCCCCGCGCCGAGCTCCAGCAGGGCCGCGAGCTTCACGTCCGGCAGGAGCAGGCTCGATCCCCGCACGAGCCGCCCGAGCTCGCGCCCGTCCTCGAACGTGACCCGCCCCGATTCATCGACGCCGATCGCCGCGTGCCGCGCCGCGACGACGGACTCCACCCAGCGCGCCTCGTCGGTCGAAGCCCCGCCCGCCTCGCGCGCCTGCGGCGCCTTGAGCGCCGCGAGCTTGCCGAATGGATTCGCCTTGTCCATCGCGCGAAGCTCCGCCCGCGTCGGCGCCGGTTTTCGCGTGGGGCCCTGTGCCGCCCGCGCCTTGTTCCCGCCGCCGCTCTTCTCGACGAACCGCTGCACCAGCCGCTCGTGCAGCGCGTCGCTCAGCCGATCCTCGATCGCCGACGTCCGCTCCTGCCACGCCGCCGGATCCTTCACCCAGCGGCCTTGATGCGACACGTACGTCCACGTCCGGATGGCCGAGATCCGCGCAATGAGCGTATCGATGTCCCCGGCCGGATCATCGATCTCCCGCACGCGCTCGTCCATCCACGCCTCGTCGATCCATGCCCGCGGCCCGGCGAGGTGGGCGAAAATTTCCGCGAGCAGCGCGACGTGGGATTCGAAGAGCAGCTTGCGATAATCGGGGATCCGACAAACCTCCCAGAGCAGCTCCACCGCCTCGGGGCCCTGCGCCCGCGCCCGGATCGCCGGATCCTGGGCCAGCCGCGCGAGCGCCGCCGCGTCCTCGGCGCTCTCCTGCAGCACGAGCGATCGCCGCCCCGGAGAGCGCCTGAGCGAGGCGAGCAGGCCGTCGATCGAGCTCGTATCGAGATCCGCGTTCCGCCACATGAGCCGCCGGACCGCGGGGAACCTGTGCGCCTCCACGGCGTTCGCGAGGCCCTGCGGCAGCGTGAGCGGCGCGAGCGTGCCGAACGACCCATCACTCGTGTAGCGCCCCGCGCGCCCGGCGATCTGCCCGATCTCCGCGGCTTCGAGGTCCCGCACGTCGCGGCCGTCGAACTTGCGCAGCGCCGCGAACGCCACGTGCTTCACGTCGAGGTTCAGCCCCATCCCGATGGCGTCGGTCGCGACGATGTACTCGACCTCGCCCGACTGGAACATCGCGACCTGCGCATTACGCGTGCGCGGCGAGAGCGCCCCGAGCACCACGGCCGCGCCCCCGCGCGTGGCCCGCAGCCGCTCGGCGACCTCGTAGACCTCCTGCATGGAAAACGCGACGATCGCGCTCCTTTGCGGCAGCCGCGCGAGCTTCTCGGCCCCGGCGAAGGCGAGCCGGCTGAGGCGCGGGAACGACTGGATCCGCGCCGCGGGCAGGAGCTCGGCGATGATCGGCTGCATCGACGCGGCCCCCATGAACCAGGTCTCCTTCGTGCCGCGGGCATCGAGGAGGCGCTCGGTGAACACGTGCCCGCGCTGCGGGTGCGAGGCGAGCTGGATCTCGTCGACCGCGACGAACTCGACCTCGAGGTTCCGCGGCATCGCCTCGACCGTGCAGACCCAGTATTGCGGCCGGCGCGGGATACGTTTCTCCTCGCCCGTCACGAGCGCGACGCGCTGCTCCCCGAGGCGCGCCGTGATGCGGTCGTAGACCTCGCGCGCGAGCAGCCGGAGCGGCAGGCCAATCATCCCGGACTCGTGCTCCAGCATGCGCTCGACGGCCCGGTGCGTCTTGCCGGTGTTCGTCGGGCCGAGCACGGCCGTGACCGCAGAGCCAATCATCGCGGGGGCGAGCGTAGCGCGGACGGCGGGAGGCGCACGCGAGGGGACGGGAGCGGCTTCGCGCGGTCAGCCGAACTTCACATCCGGATCGATCCCATCCGCCTTCAACTGCGCATCGTCCACGCGATCGGCCACGGTCCCCTTGGGGTGCTGGTACCAGCCTTTCGGATCGGCCGTCTCGGGATTGTCGCGGACCTTCAGGATCGTGAACATGCCGCCCATGTCGATCGACGAGAAGGGACCGGGCCCGCCGCCCATCGGGATCGAGTTTTTCGGCACGGGCATGCCCATCTCGGCCATCTCGCCCATGCCGGTTTGTCCCATCGTCATGTAACCGGGGAGCAGGCTCTGCACCTTGGGGTCGATTTTCCGCGCGTCGGCCCCGACCATGACCGGCATCCCGTGGCCCATCTGGTTCATCACGTGGTGGGTCATGTGGCAATGGAAGGCCCAGTCGCCGAGCTCGTCGGGGACGAACTCGATGACGCGCGTGCTGCCGACGGGCACGAGCACGGTCGTCTCCGGATGACGCGCGACCGCCGGGATCTCGCCGCCGTCGGTCCACGTGGTCTCGAAGGTCAGGCCGTGGAAATGGATCGGGTGGTGATCCATCGCCGAGAGATTGCCGAACCGGATCCGCACGCGCTCGCCGCGGCCCACGAGGAGCGGCTCGGTCCCGGGGAAGGCCTTCGAATTGAACGTGAGCACGTTGAAATCGGTCATCTCGTTCGGATCCGGCCGGCGCGAGCCCGGCGTGATCTTCCACTCGTGCGTCATGAGCACGAAATCGCGATCGACCGGCGGACCCTTCGGCCGCTTCGGGTGCACCACGATCATCCCCATCATGCCGAGCGCCATCTGGGTCATCTCGTCGTAATGGGGGTGATACATGTACGTCCCGGCGTGCCGGAACGTGAACTCGTACACGAACGTCTCCCCGGGCTTGATCGGGCGCTGGTTCAAGCCCGACACGCCGTCCATCCCGTTCGGCAAGATCACGCCGTGCCAGTGCACCGTGGTCGGCTCGGGGAGCTTGTTCGTCACGTAAAACCGTACCCGATCGCCCTCGACGACCTCGATCGTGGGCCCGATCGTCCGGCCGTTGTAGCCCCAGCAATCGCCCTCGAGCCCCGGCGCGAACGTGTGCTTGACGGGCATGGCGACGAGGTGGCCGATCTTCACGCCGTCCTTTTCCTTGAGGGGCAAGGTCACGCCGTTCGGTGTGGTGACGGCGACCTGTCCGCCGGGGAAGGCGGCGCGCTTCGGCGCGGGACGAGGAGGCGCGGCGCCGGGTTTGGCCTGCCCAAACGATTGCGAGGCGAGCAAGGCTCCACCGGCGGCGACCCCGAACTGGACGAATTTGCGGCGATCCATGGTATCTCTTCCTTGCAATCAGTGTTCGGCGGCGGCGCCGTCGCTTCCGGAGGGGAGGTTCGTTCGCGAGGCGCCGGCGGGGCCGAGCGCGAGGCCGCGGTGGCGGCCGGCGAGGATTTGATCGAGGGCCGCGCGCGCATTCCAGTAATCGAGCAGCGTCTCGACGTAGGCGAGGGCCGATTGCGTGACCTGGCGCTGGCTCTCGAGGACCTGAAAGACGCTGACCTGCATGGCGTTGTACTGGAGCAGCGTCTCCGCGAGGGCTTTTTCGCGCGCCGGCAGGACGACTTCGCGGTAATGGCGCGCGCGCCGGCCCGCGGATTCGACGCGGTTCAGCGCGGAGCGCGCCGTCGCGCGGAGCGACGTGGCGGTCGCGAGATACCGCTCGCGCTGCGCGCCGAACTCCGAGCGCGCGCTCAGCACCGTGCCCTGGTTGCGATCGAAGATGGGCAAACCCACCGTGACGTGGCCGCCGATCTCCCACGCAAGCTCATCCCGCTCGCCGTGGAACCCGCCGGAGATGTGGGGGACGGTGCCCTCGGTCTGCGCGAGCCCGGCGCGCTTCGAGGCGACACGCATGCGCGCCTCGAGCTCCTGGAGCTCGAAGCTCGACGCGACGGCGCGCTGCTCGAGCCGCTCGACCGGGAGAGGCTCGGCCGGCGGATCCGGGAGCTTCGGATCGACGGTCCAGCCAGTCTGCTCGCCGGACAAACCCAGCGCGACGTTCAGGTTCTCGCGGGCGTCGAGCAGGCGGTTTTCCGCCTCCGCGACGTCGACGCGCGCCGACTCCACGGCCGCCCGCTGGGTGGCGAGATCCATCTCGGGGAGATTGCCGACCCGGTGGAGCTCCTCGGCCGCGGAAAAGCCGGCCTGGAACGCTTTCAGCGCGCGGACGCGGAGGTCGAGCTCCTGCTGCCGCGCCTGGACCGTGTAAAACGCCGTCCGCGTGGCGTAGGCCATGTCGAGCACCTGCCCCGCGACGCGGAGCCGCTCCGCCGCGAGCTCGGCCTCGGCGACGCCCTTGCGCAGCGGGAGCATGAGGAGCCCGGTGAGGTTGTATTCGATCCCGATGTCGAGCTGGAGCGGCTGCGCCGGATCGTTCGGGCGCCGGACGCCGATATCGATCTCGGGGTTCGGCGGCAGGCCCGCCTGGACGAACCGACCGCGGGCGATGCCGATCTCGTAAAAGGCCGCGCGCAATTCGCGGTTCTGCGCGAGCGCGATGCGCACGGCCCCGTTGGCGTCGAGCGGCTTCGACAAAAGCTTCGGCACCTCCGCCGCGATTTTCTCCCAGTCTTCGTCCTCCCCGGGCACGGACACGGCGAGATCAGGCCGGTTCCGCGCCGCGAAGATGTCGTTCACTTCGCCGACGTGCTGGGGGAGCGTCCCGCTCGCGCAGCCGGCGGACAGGCCCAAGGCGAGCAGAAGCGCGCTGAACGAAAAGAGAGACCTCGTCGTCATGGCAGGTTCCATCCGGTCAATGGTGGTGGCCGCGATGGCCTTCGTGGCCCGTGGGGGGCGGCGCGGGGGTTTTTCCGCCGTGATTTCCGTGATCGTGGCCGCCGTGATTTCCGTGATCGTGGCCGCCGTGATTTCCGTGATCGTGGCCGCCGTGTTGATGCCCGGAGCCGCCCTCGTCCTCGGAGTCGGGAAGGACGCAAGGCTTCTCGGGCACGCAGACGCTGGCGTCCCGCGGGTCCGAGGCCGCGAGCACCGCCGCGACGGGCGGACGAGGCGCCGGGGACGCCGCGGGTGATGCGGGAGAATCCGGCTGGAAGGCCGAAGGGACCTCCGGCCCGCTGCAGGCGGATGCGAAGAGCAGGGCGAGCAGGCCCAGCGTGGTCTTCATGCGTGGACTCCAAGTTCCTTCTGAATTCGGCATCACGATCGGGGGAGGGGGTGGATTCGGGCAGGCGGCTCCGGTTCATCGCGCGGCATCCGCGTCTGCGCAACCCTCGCCTTGCCGACGCAAGGGGGAGCCGCTGATTACAGTCGTCCGCAGGGTCTTTCGTCGCCAAGCCGCAGCGGCGGCGCAGCACGCTTCGTGCCAGGGCGGACCCCTCGGGTTTCCCGGAGCATCACGTGGCCAGGGGAGGAGGGAGTGACCGAACCGGTTACAACACGTGACCTCCGCGGATACGAGCGCCCTCGCGCCGCGCTGGCTTCGGGTCATGCGCATTGCTAAAGGCGTGGCATGGCGGTGTCGTCGTCGCCGCAGGCGTATCGCCTCCGCGGCCGTCTGCTCCTGACCGTGAGCCTCCTCGTGGCCCTCGTGCTCGCGAGCGGCGCGAGCGCCGTGGTCTCGGCGCTCGCGTCGCGTCGAGCCATCTTGAAGGCGCACGACCTGGAAGTGGCCTCGCGCCGCGCGGCGCTGCTCAGCGTGGTGGCGCGCGAGCAATACATCCACGAGGCGCACACGATCATCCTGCGCGACCCTTCCCACGTCGCGCACCACGACAAGTGGGTCGACAAGTTGAACGACGAGCTCCGCGCGCTCCGGCCGATGGTCGACGACGCGGGCGCCCTGCGCCTCGACGCGATCGCCGACGCGAGCTGCGACTTGAGCTGCGTCTTCACGGAGGAGATCCTGCCGGCGATCGATCGGAAAGACTGGGCGGAGGTGCATCGCTCGCACGAGCGGGCGAACGCCCTCGTCGACAGGATGACGGAGCACGCCGACGCGATCGCCGGCTACTTCGACGGTGAGGCGATGAAAGCCGAAGGCGAGTCCGCGAGCGCCGTGCGGCTCGCGCTTCTGATCGCCGTGGGCACGGGCCTGCTCGCGGCCGCGGTGGCGCTGCTCGCGGGGCGGAACCTGTGGCGGTCGTTCGCCACGCCGCTCGGGTCGCTTGAGCGCGTCGCGCGGCGCGTGGCCGAGGGGGATCGGACGGCGCGCGTCGAGCCCGTCCCCGCGGTCGAGCTCGCGGTCGTGGCGGACGCGTTCAATCGCATGCTCGACACGCTGAAGCGCGCGGAGGCGGATCTCGTGGCCGCCGAGCGTTTGGCGGCGATCGGGCGGGTCGCAGCGGGCGTGGCGCACGAGATCAACAATCCCGTCACCGTCATCCGGGGATACCTGAGCACGATGCGCGAGGAGGTGGAGAACGATGCGATGCGCGACGAGCTCCGGATCCTCGACGAGGAGGCGGCGCTTTGCCAGCGCATCGCGGAGGAGCTGCTCGTGTACGCGCGTACGCCCGCGCTCGTGCCGCGCCCCGTGGACGCGGCCGAACTGCTCCGCGACGCGGCGGATCGCGCTGAAGGCGTGCCCTCGCGAAGATCCACTTCACCGGGCGCGCCGGCCGTCGTGGTGGACGCGGAGCCAGCGATGGTCCTGGTCGATTCCTTGCGGATCCGTCAGGTGATCGTGAACCTCGTCTCGAATGCGCGCGAGGCGACGTCGAGCGCCGAGCCGGTCCTCGTCGAGGGGCGGCGCGAGGGGGACGGGTATCGTTTCGAGGTGCTCGATCGCGGCGAGGGGTTGTCGCACGACGTGATCGACCACGTCTTCGAGCCGTTCTTCACGACACGGCGGGATGGAACGGGCCTCGGCCTCGCGGTCTGTTATGGCCTCGTCACCGCGCATGGCGGGCGCATCCGGGCCGAGGCGCGGGCCGGCGGGGGCGCGCGGTTCGTCGTGGATTTGCCGGGCGTGGTCGTGGACGCCGGAAAGGAAGAAGCCGCGTGAAGCCGACGATCCTGGTGGTCGACGACAAACCGAACATGACGGCCATGCTCGCCAAGGTGCTCGGCAAGCTCGGGCGCGTCGTCACCGCGCGGGGCGTGCGATCGGCGCTGGAGGCGCTGGAGCGAGAGCCGATCACCGTGGTCCTCTGTGACCTGCGCATGAGCGACGGCGACGGGCTCGAGGTGCTCCGCGCGGTGCGCGCGCGCTGGCCGGGGGTGCCGTTCATTTTGATGACGGCGTATGCGACGGTCCCGACGGCGGTGCAGGCCATGCGCGAAGGGGCGTACGATTACGTCACGAAGCCCTTCGAGACCGACGCGCTCAAGGCCCTCGTCGAGCGCGCGCTCGCGCAGGCGGCGGTGCTCCACGAGAGCCACGAGCCGCGGGACGTGGACGGGTTTGGCGGGATGATCGGTCGTTCGCCCGCGATGCGAAGGGTCTATCAGCTCATCGAGCGCGTCGCGCCCACGGACGCGACGGTCTTGATCCTCGGCGAGACGGGGACCGGCAAGGAGCTCGTGGCCCGCGCGATTCACGAGCGCTCCTCGCGTGCGCCCTCGCGCCTGGTCGCCGTCAACTGCGCCGCCATTCCGCGGTCCTTGATCGAGAGCGAGCTCTTCGGCCACGCGCGCGGCTCCTTCACGGGGGCGACCTCCGACCGCGCCGGCCTCTTCGAGGAGGCGCACGAAAGCACGCTGTTCCTCGACGAAATCGGCGAGCTCCGCCCGACGATCCAGGCGAAGCTCACGCGCGTGCTCGAGGAGCGCTCCGTTCGCCGCATCGGCGAGCCGCGCGAGCGGAAGGTGGACGTCCGGGTGATCGCCGCGACACACCGCGACGTCCGCGGGATGGTGAAAGCCGGATCGTTCCGCGAGGATCTGTGGTTCCGCCTCAACGTGTGCGTGCTCGAGCTTCCGCCGCTGCGCGAGCGTGCGGAGGACATTCCCTTGCTCGCGCAGAGGTTCCTCGCGGAACGAGCGCCGCACGCGGGATCGAGCGCGACGCGGTTTTCCGAGGCGGCGATGGATGCGCTCAGCGCTTATCGCTGGCCGGGCAACGTGCGGGAGCTCCGGAGCGCGGTCGAGCGGGCCGCGATCATCGAGACGACGCGCGAGATCACGCTCGGCTCCTTGCCGCCGGAAATCCAGGGAGCCAACGCGGCGGCGGCCACGGGCGCGCGTGACACCGAGCTCGCGAAGCTCACGTATCGCGAGGCCGTCGATGCGTCGCGCGCCGAGGCGAGCCGCCGATACCTGGAGGCGGTGTTGAAGAGGTTTTTCGGGGACGTGACGGCCGCGGCGGAGCACGCGGGGATCGAGCGGGAGAGCTTTTACCGGCTGCTCCGGCGCGCGGGGCTCTCGGCGGACGAGTTCCGCAAATGACCCTGCGTGATCAGGGGCAGGCCCCCGCCGTCGCGACGGCCGTCCCGGCCATGTTTGCGGTGCACGCGTTCGCGTGCGTCTGGCCGTCGCATCCGCAGACCGGGTCGTAGTTCTGGTCGCACGCTTCGGGCTTGGGCTTGCAGGTCCCGGCCTGATCGATGATCGCCCCGCACATCGTGTCGATCGGAACATCGCAGAAGTAGCCCTCTCCGCACGGCATGCCGGCTTCCTCGCTGCACAGCTCGCCGCCGCCGCCCACCACACAATCGCCGTCGCTCGCCGGACAGAAGTCGTCGCACGTGCCGTCGTCGTACCAGCTTTCGAGGGCGCACACGTCCTTGCCGTCCTCGGTGACGCCGTTCATCGCGCGGGCCTCGTCCTTCGTGTAGCCGGTTTGCTCATCGCCGCCCGAGTCGACGGTGCTCCCGCAGGCAGGCAGTGCAACGAGAGCGAGCGTGAGGAGCGCGAACGTATTCGATTGGAACATGGTGTTCTCCTTCTTTCTGGTGAATCGATGGTTTGTCAGGGGGTTACGAAGAGAGTCATTGGGCGGCGATCCCGGACGGCGCCGGTCGTCTCGACGAACAAGACGTCGACCTGCTCGTTCGCCTGCGATCCGACGTCGACCGTGATCGTCTGCGCGCCGCCCGGCGCGAGGACGAACGGCGCCGTCGGATCGAACCCGTATGCGGCTTGCCCGCGGCGCAGACGAGGCGCGAGGAACGAGAGTTCGTCCGGGCAATCGTTGCGGACGACGAGGCTCCGGGTGTCGCCGGCGCCGTCGAACGAGAGGGAAAACGCCGGGTCGAGCACGAGGCACTCGGCAAGCGGCCGCGGACCGGGCTCGTACGCGCTGCCGGCGGCATTCAGGACGAGATCGAGGGGCTTGGAGCGGAGGCCGTCCGGGCCCACGATCTCGACGCGGAACTCGTGCATTTCCGTGCCGTCGACGGTGATGTCGAAGCTCCCGTCCGCGGCGACCGTCGCCACGCCCGGCGCGTCGGTCGTGTCCAGGTTCGTGACCACGACGTTGCCTCGCGGCGGCGTGACCGCGCCGGGCTCGCCCACGAAGCGCTTTGTGGTGGCCATGTCCATGGGCCCACCCGTCGAGACGAGATCCGCGAGGAGCGTGGGTTCTTCGGGGGGCGTCGGCTGGGGGCTCACGATGCACGCCCCCAGGGCGAGCGACGCGGCGAGGAGACGAAGAAGCACGCGACCGGAATGCATGCGCGGGCCGTTAGCAGGGGGCGTACCAAGGCGACACCCGGGGGCAGGACGCGCGAATTCACGAGGCAGGACGCGTGATTCGCCCGCAGGAAGTGTCTCGTTGCGACATGTGAGACACGTGTGAGACACTCCGCGGGCTTGGTCGCCCCGGGAGAGATCCTCGCCCACCGCTATCGGGTCGTCGCGACGCTCGGCGAGGGCGGCCTCGCGCGGACGTTCCTCGCGAAAGACCTCGTCCTCGAGACCGACGTCGCGCTGAAGGTGCTACGGCGCGCGGAGGACGAATGGGCCCTGCGCGCGGAGCTCGGCTACCTGGCGGGCCTCGTCCACCCGCACCTCGTCCGCGTGCTCGATTTCGGGTCTCTTCCGCGGGACGGCGAACACGCGGCGCTGCACTACCTCGCAACCGAGGTCGTCGCCGGGCGCGAGCTCGATCGGGCGGCGCCTTCGTTCGAGGCGCTCCGCGGGCCGCTCGTCGATGCCCTGTCCGCGCTCGCGTTCCTGCATCGCCTCGGGCTCCGGCACGGGGATTTCAAGCCCGCCAACGTGATGGTCGACGAGCGTGGTCGTGGCGTGCTGCTCGATCTGTCGTGCGCGGGCCGGCTCGGGAGCGTGGCGGCGCCGAGCGGGACGCCGCGGTTCATCGCGCCCGAGGTGTTACGCGGAGAGCGCGCCGATGCGCGCAGCGATCTCTACGCCGTCGGCGTCACGCTGCTCGATCTCGCGCGCGGGCACGGGCTGCCTCCTCTGGTGGAGCGCCTCGCGCGTCGGCTCGCCGATCCGGATCCCGCCGCGCGTCCCGCGTCCGCGGAGGAGGTCATCGAGGCGCTCGGCGGGCACGCGTCGTGGATACACGTCCCGCCGCGGGAAGCGCCACGGCTCGTGGGTCGGGAGGCGGAGCTCGGCCTTCTCGTGGCGCTGCTCGATCGTCTCGAAGCGGGGATGGCCGGGCCGCGGATGGCGATCGTCCGCGGCCCGGAAGGGGCAGGGAGGAGCCGCCTGCTTCGCGAGCTCAAGTGGATCGCGCAGACGCGGGTCGCGACCGTCGAAGCCCTCGCCACGACACGAAGGCCGTTCGCATCCCTCGTCACGCGCGCCGCCTCCGAGCCGCTGGCCGAAGGGAGCCTGCGCGCCGCGCTCGAGGCGCGGGATCGGCTGGTTCGTCGAGGCACACCGGTGGCGCTGCTCGTGGACGACGTCCACCTCCTGCCCGACGACGACCGCGAGGCGCTCTCGGCCCTCGCGCGGTCGCTCGATCCTTCCGATCCGGTGCTCCTCGTCGTCACCGAGATCGACCACGCGAAGGGCGTGTTCCTCGGCGAATCCGCGGGGGCCTCGGTGATCGGGCTCGGGCCGCTCGCGGCGCACGCGGTGAAGCGGTGGATGCTGGATGTCGGCCTCTCCGGCGTCGAGGCCGAGCTCTTCGCGACGACGGGCGGGCACCCCGCGGCGATCGCCGAGGTCGTCGCGGAGCTGCAAGCCGGCAGCGCGGCGGAGGGAGAGCTCGATCGTGCGATCACGAAGGGGAGCCTCGTCCCGAAGAGGCCCCGAGCCGCCGTCACGAGCGCCCTGCCGCCGGCCGAGGAGCGCGCGCTTTCGCTGCTCGTCGCGCTCTCCGGCCGCGCGCGTCTCCCCCTGCTGTCGAGCCTCGGCGTCGATGAAGCCGAAGTCTCCGCGCTGGTCGGCCGCGGCCTCGCGCGGCGGGACGCCGATGCCCTGCGGATCACGCGACGCGAGGCGGCCACGCTCGCCTTGAGCGACGAGGCGATCCGCGCGGCGCACGCGGCGATCGCGGGATCGTTCGATGCGCGTCGCGCGGATGCCGCGGCGTCGTTGGAAGAACGTCTGGACGCGGCAGGGCAGGCCGTGCGGCACTGGGCGCTCGCGGGACGGGCGACCGAGGCGACACGTCGGCTCGCCGAACACGGAGCCGACGCGGTCCGGCAACCCCGCGCATTCCGGGGCGCGGCCGAGGCGGTGGTCGACGCCGAGCACGCCGACGACGAAGCGTGGCTGCTCGCCGTGCGTGTCATCGAGCTCGCCGGCAATCCAGCGCGCGCGAGAGAAGCGATCGAACGAAGGCTCCCACGCCTCGCGAACGGGGCGCGGCGCGGCGGCGCGCTCCTCACGCTCGCGAGTTGCCTCGCGCAGCAGGGAGAGGCGCAGCGGGCGCTCACGGTCCTCGCGGAGGCCGCGCGCGAGCCTCTCGACGAGGTGGGCCGGGCGCGGCGCGCGGATCTCGAAGCACGCGCGCTCACGCGGCTCGGGCGTCACGCGGAGGCGCGCGTGGTCGCCGAGGCCGCGCTCGAAGCCGCGCCCGCGCTGCCAGACGACGACGTGCGCGCCGACCTCGTGGAGGATCTCGTCGTCGCCGCGACCCACCTCGGCGATCTCCGCGCGGCGCGGAAGTATCTTTCGCTCTCGGCCGCCGCGACCGAGCGCTCGCCGCGGCGCCTGCTCCGCGCGCGGAGCCATCGCGCCATTCACGACTACCGCGCGGGCGACGTCCGCGCGGCCCTCGCCGGCCATCGCGAGGCGCTCTGGATCGCGGAGGAGCACGGCCTGAGCGACGCCATCGCGCGGACGTGTTCGAACCTCGGCACCGCGTGCCACCAGATCGGCAGGTTCGCCGAGGCGCTCGAGGCCTACGAGCGCGGCGCGCGGGTCAGCCGCGCGCTCGGGCAGCAAGACGTCGGCCTCTTGTTCGCCTCGAACCTCGCGAAGTTATGGGCCGACGTCGGCGCCTTCGAGCGAGGCCTGCGCACCGCGACGAAAACCGAGGCGGACGCCACGGCCGCCGGGCTCGTGGCCATCGCCGCGGCGGCCGCGTCGGCGGTCGGGGAAAACGCGTTCGGTCTCGGCGACCTCGCCTTCGCGCGCGACGCCGCCGAGCGGGCCCGCGGGGCGTTCGATCGGCTCGGCATGGCGCGCGAGGCCGCCGAAGTCGCGCTCGAACGGGCCGACATCGACCTCGCGGCCGGGGACCTCTCGGCCGCGGCGCGCGCGCTCGATGCGGTGGCCGGCGAGGCGCGCGAGGCGCCCGACGTCGCGGCGCGGGAAGCGCTCGGGCGGGCGGAGCTCGACCGGCTGCGTGGCGCGCCCGCGGGCGAACGTTCGCGACTCGAAGAAGCGCTCACGTTCGCCGAGCGCGCGGGGCAGCCGGACCTCATTGCCGTATGCGCGAGCCGGCTCGCCGCGGCGCTCGACCCCTCCGGCGAACGGGCGCGCGCCATACCGCTGCGCGCCCGCGCGGACGCGCTCTGGGAGGAAGCCGCCTCGGGCCTCGCGCCCGAGCTCCGGAGCGCGTTTTTCGCCCATCCACGACGGCGCCCGCGGGCGCCTGCCGAGCTCCACGCCCGAGGCGCGCCCCAGGGACGCACGGAAAAACTCGCGCGCCTCCTCGACCTCTACCGGAAGCTCAATGGCACCGACGAGGCGAATGGCATCCTCGTCATGGCGCTCGACGCCGCCATCGAGCTCACGGGCGCCGAACGAGGCTTCCTCGTGCTCGAAGACCCGCGCTCCGGGGCGCTCTACGTGCCGGCCGCGCGGAACGTCGATCGCGAGCAGATCGGCAAGAGCCACCTCAAATTCAGCCGCTCGATCGCCGAGCAGGCGATGCGAACGGCAGAGGCCGTCTGCACTGCCGACGCGCGCGAGGACGAACGTTTCCGTGAAAATGCCTCCGTGCACGCCATGCGCCTCCGGTCCGTCATTGCCGTCCCGATCCGGTCGCCCGACGGCGTGATCGGCGCGCTCTACCTCGACAATCGATTCACCGAGGCGCGGTTTCGCGAGGCCGACATCGACCTGCTCCTCGGGTTCGCCGATCACGTCGCGCTGGTCCTCCGGCGCGCGCGCCTCATCGAGGACCTTCGGCGCCGCACCGAGGAGCTCGAAGCCGAGCGCAGCAAAGTGGAGGAGCTCGCGCGGCTCCAGGCCGCCGAGATCGTACGCCTCGGCGACGAGGTGCGCGCGAAGCAAGAGGCGCTCGACCATCGCCACGACGATCGGGGCATCATCGGCCGGAGCCCCGCCCTGCGCCGCGTGCTCGCGACGCTCGATCGCGTCGTCGCATCGCCGCTCCCGGTGCTCGTCCTCGGCGAGAGCGGCACCGGCAAGGAGCTCGTCGCGCGGGCCGTGCACGACGGGAGCCCGCGCCGGGCGGGCCCCTTCGTGGGGATCAATTGCGCCGCATTGCCTGCGAGCCTCCTCGAAGCGGAGCTCTTCGGCCACAAGCGAGGCGCCTTCACCGGCGCGGATCGCGATCGCGGGGGCCTCATGGTGGCGGCGTCGGGCGGCACGCTCTTCCTCGACGAGCTCGGCGAAATGCCGCTCGAAGTCCAGGCCAAATTGCTCCGCGTCCTGCAGGAGCGCGTGGTGCGCCCGCTCGGCAGCGACACCACGGTCCCCGTCGATTTCCGGCTCGTGTGCGCGACGAACCGGACGCTCCGGACCGAGGTCCGCGTCGGCCGTTTTCGCGAGGATCTCTATTACCGCGTCGGCGTCGTGGAGGTCACGCTGCCCCCGCTCCGCGACCGGCTCGAAGACCTGCCGGAGCTCGCGGCGCACCTCGTCGCGCGCGCGGCCCGTGAGCTCGGCAGGCCCGCTCCGCGCATCACGCCGTCGTCGATGCGCGTGCTGCTCGCCCATTCCTGGCCCGGCAACGTGCGCGAGCTCGAAAACGTGCTCATGAAGGCGATCGTGCTTGCCGAGGGCGAGGTGATCCGACCCGGCGACCTCGGCCTCCGGGAGGCGCGGCCCTTGCCGTCGCGGCGCATCGAGCGGCCGCGCGGGGATGCCGAGCGCGAGGCCATCCTGCGCGCGCTCGCCGAGAATGGCTGGAATGCCGCGCAGGCGGCCCGAACGCTCGCCATTCCACGCGCGACCTTTTATCGCCGGCTCGAACGGTATGGGATTGCGCGGCCGAGGTGAACCCTCCCGGGCGCGGGGACGAGACGTTCATTCCCATGCCGAGAGCCACGCGGCGATCCGTTGCAGGGCCGCCGGCGCGAAGGTCTCCTCGATCTGCTCGTATTCCTCGATGGCCCCCGTGACCGCGGTCTGAAATAGATGATTGAGCCCCGGCAGCTCGATCACCTCTGCGCGTGGATTGCCTCCGGCCTCGATCGCGGCCGCGATGCCCGCGAGGTGCTCGCGCGCCGGCGCCTGGAGATCCAGAGAGCCCCCGAGGGCGAGCACGGGGCAGCGGACGGCGCGCAGGAATGGCTCCGGATCGGAGCGCAGGAAACTCGTGAACGAGGGAGCACTCACGATGGTGGCCATGGTTTCGGCGGTTCGCTCCATTTCTTCGTCCGCCGGGCGCTCGCCCTCGGGCAGCGCCGCGAGCTCTTCGAGGAGGACACGTTTTCCCATGTCGAAGGCCGCGCCCGGGTCCGGCGCGGCGAGCACGGCTGCGAAGACACGCTCGTTCATGCGGCGTTCGCGCAGGACGGCGCCTTCGTCTGCGCCGCGGCTCCGGGCGAGGAGCGCGCTCTGCAGGTGGATTGCATCGATCCCGGGCAAACCGGGTCCGGCCAGCATGACGAGGAACGCGAGCTCCGGGTCATGCGCCGCCGCCATCGCCGCCACGAGGGCGCCCTCGCTGTGCCCGAGGAGCCCGGTCCGTCTCGGATCGACCGCTTCGTATTGCCGCAGGAATGCAAGGCCCCGGGCCACGTCCCGCGCGAGATCCTCCTGGGTCGCTCGGGTATCGTCTCCCGTGGAGCCGCCCACGCCCCGATCGTCCACGCGCAGCGTGGCGAATCCGCGCCGGGTCAGGTGATCCGCGAGAACGAGGAAAGGGCGATGGTCCGCGACTTCTTCATTCCGATCCTGCGGTCCTGAGCCCGTCACGAAGAGCACGGCCGGCGCCTTTGGCACACCCCGCGGCAGCGTCAGGGTGCCGGCGAGTGTGATTTCGGGAGAGGCTCCCTCGTAGGAGACGTCGCGCTCCTCGTAGGGGAACGGGGGAACCGGGTCCTGGGGTCTCCGCGGCATGACGCGCGTCAGGATGACCGAAAAGCGGGCGCGCCGCACCCACGGCACGCGCCGAAGTGGCCCAGGCATTGCTGCAACCCGAGGCACGCGAGCGGATGCTCGCGAAGGGTGATCATCGTGAAAAAGGGGGCGCCGTCATGAGAAATGGAATCATTGCGAAACAGATGCTTCCCACCTTCGCCGTCTGCTTCCTCTTTTCGCTTCCGGCGTTTGCCGATCTCTACGAGATCGAGACCCGGACCTGCGATCGCGAGGATGCCGGCACCGACTCGGATGTGCTGATCGACATCGTCGGTGATCGGGGGAGGGTCCAGGGTTTTCGGCCTGCATCGCCCGAGAGGAACGACTTCCGGCGCAATCAGGTGGATACGTATCAGGTGTCGGCGTCGAACATCGGGGTCCTCCGGTGGCTGCGCATCAACCTGAGCGGCACCGACGGCTGGTGCATGGAATCGATCAGGCTGAGAAACCTCGACACCGGCCGGAGCTGGTTGTGGAGGTACGGCTCCTGGATCGACACGGACTCGGCGTATCCCGCGACGGTGATGTGCAGGGTCGGCCAGCGTTACTGCAGATGACGCGCGTCTCGGCCCTCGGCTGGCCACGGGAACGGCTCGTTCCTCTCGTCTCCGAGTGCTAAACCTCCCGATATGCCCCCGGCCGACACACCGACCCAGGAAGCTCCTCGTTCGAGCGACCGTCGGTCCTGGCGCGACCGATTCCTCGACGCCCTCGTTTGGTCCTACGGCCTGGTCCTCGTCGCCGTGCTGATCACGCGTTACGGGCTCGGGGATCGGACCTGGTGGTCCTTCGCGGCGAACGCGTTGCTTCTTTACGCGTTCTTGCCAGCGCCCGTGATTCTGCTGGCGGTCGCGCTTCGTCGCCGGCGTGAGGGGTATGCCATCGTCGGCCTTTCGGCGCTCCTCTTCGCGTGGCTCTGGGGCGGTCTTTTCGTGCCGCGCGGTGGAACCGCGCAGGCAACCGAGAACGCGCTCCGCGTCATGAGTTACAATACCCTCGGCTTCAATCCGAACACGGCCGCGACGATACGCGTGATCCGCGAGGTGGATGCCGACATCGTGGCCCTGCAGGAGGTGACCCCCGAGCATGCGGCCGCGCTGGAGCAAGCGCTCTCCGAAAGGTATCCCTACCGCCTGCTCGATGCGAGACCCGGCGTGACGGGCAGCGGCCTTCTGAGCCGCCATCCGCTCCGCAAAGTCGATGCGAGCCCCCTCGATCGTATCGCGTGGATAGGTACACCGATGGTCGTGGAGCTCGATATCGGGACAGAACACGTGACCTTCGTCAACTTCCACACCGTCGCCGGGCCCGCGAATGCGCGCGCGCGCGACGAACAAGCGCGGGCCCTCTCCGACTTCGCGGCCGCGCACGTGGGCCCCTTGATCTTCGCGGGTGATCTGAACGCGACCGATCAGAACGCGGCGCATGCGATCGTCACCCGCGTGATGCGCGACGCCTTTCGCGACGCGGGGTGGGGCTTCGGGCACACGTTCCCGGGCGAACCCACGCCCGAGCGCGGCGGCTCACGCCCGGTCCTCCTCGGCGTGCCCGTGCCGACCTGGCTCGTGCGAATCGATTACATCTTTCACTCGAACGCACTCGAAACGATCGACGCGCGGCTCGGTCCAGGCGACGGCGGCAGCGATCACCGTCCGGTCGTCGCGACGCTTTCGTTTCGCCACGCGCCCAGCAGAGACCGTTGAGAGGTGAGGCCATGACCCCCCAAATCGCATCCTTGTGGCTCGAATTCGAGGAATGGGAGCCGCCGGACGAGGTGCCCGATTTCTTCAACATGATGATCCGGCTCCACGACGGCCGAGAGTACGCCTTGAACGTGTGGACCTTCGCGTTCGTCGAGCAGCTACGAAAAGAGCTGCACGAGGAGCGCTCGGCTCCTGTCTTCACGGTGGGTCCGGACCTCATCGTCGACGTCGCGGACCGACCCACGCTCGAGGCGATAGCCGATCGGCTCGTTCAGGAGCAATCGCTACGAGATGAATGGTTGGTGCGCGAAGACGACACGCCGATCGCGTGACCCATCACCTCCGCTTGACATCATCCTGTCATTCCGGTTAGTGTTGTTTGGCACGAACACACACGATTCGGACGCTCGATCCAGAGAGCGAGGGTTTCCGTGAACGATATGCACTCCTCGCAGTCATCGAAATACCTTGGTCGCATCAAGCGCGCGGCCTCCACGTTGCTCATCGCCGCGATGCCCATGCTCGGGCTCGGCGTCGTCGCAGGCTGCGCCTGGCAGCCCACGAACCTCCGCGTGGATCCCGCATTCACCTCCAAGGAGCTCGTCACGGGCAGGATCGCGATCATGCCCGTGAAGTTCGACACCACCCACGTGGGCCCCAGGGAGCGCTCGCTGGTGGTCGCGCAGTTCATTCGCGCGACCCGGCAGAACCGACAAGACATCCCGATCGTCAGCAACGCCGAGCACGATCAAGCCCTCCAGGGTGCACTCCAAGAAGAGTCCAAGTACCTGCGTGTCTACGAGGAAGGAGGCACCGACCCGAGCCGGCTCGCCGAGCTCAAGGCCTCCCTCGACGCGCGATACTTCGTCCTGGCGCGCCTGCATTACGAGCAAACCGTCCACGGCGCCGGGAGCATGGGCGGCAACGCCGTCGAATCCACGCTTTCAGGGAAGGTGTCGATCGTCGATACAACCTCGGGCGCCATCGTGTGGGAAGGAGATTTCTCCAGCACGCGGAGCGGCGTCGACACCCAGGTCGACCCCCACCCCTCCGCCCACGCATTGCCATTCTTCTCGACCTTCGTCCGCGCCTGGCCCAAGCAGCCCTGAGGCCCCATCGGGCAGCCGTAGCGCCGGGGTTTCACCCCGGGCCCGACCAGGGGTTGTCCACCCCTGGACCCGGACCAGCGCAAGCGCTGGACCCGGGGTCGATGAACTGCGCGATGCGCAGTTCATCGAACAGGTCGAGGCAAGACAAGTTGTGATCCTGCCAACTGAGGTCGCCGTGGCCGGCAACACCGTCCCTGGTCTTGGCACCGGCCTGTGGGAAGAACTGCGCATCGCGCAGTTCTTCCCCTAAAGGTCCAGCGCTTGCGCTGGTCCGGGTCGAGGGGCGGATAGCCCCCGCGGGGCCCGGGGCAGAGCCCCGGCGCGGCGGGCGGTTCAGCCTTTCGGGATCGGCGGCTCGTTCCCGTCGAGCCATACGGAGGCGCCGAGCGTGTCAGCCGTCACGTTGACCTTGGCGACCTCGCCTCGAGCACGCGTGAAGGTGCTCGAGAATATCTGCGCCTCCTCCGGGGTTGCGCCGCCATCGTCCAACATTGCCTCGAAGAGGTAGCGCGTGGCCATCACCCAATCGCCGGCCGCTGCCGCGGAAAGCCCGAGCCGGCCAAGCGCCGTGGGTTCGCCCGGCCGAACCCGCAGGGCGTGCGGGTACGCCCGCAGCGCCATCTCGTTAGAGCCCGCAGCGCGCGCCGCATCGGCGAGACGCATGTAACGATCAAAGTCAAGCTCTTTCGACTTGGTGCTCGAAGCGGGTTCTGCATCTTCGGCCGTGTTGGGTGCGTTGGCGGGGGAGGCCGGCACGGCGCCTCAAACGTTGTTCCGAACCCCAGTCGACTTGACATGCCTCGCTTCGCTCGCGTACTGTCGCTTACTGTCGCTGGTTCATTCGAAAGTAATGAGGTCAACCCATGTCGATTCCCACGACCCCCCAGCCCCCCTATCCCACTTACACCGATGCGGTTCTGCGCGAGCCGGCCAACTACGGCGTGTTGGCGCAACTCGAAGGCACTTGGGTCAACGACAACCCGACCAAGAGCAACATCGGCTGGGGACTCCACACCACCTGCATGCCCTCTCCCGGCACCAACACGGAGACCATTTTCGGCATCTTCCACTTCCTATGCGAAGACTATACGGAAGAGCTCACCTTTACCTTGGTGGACGGCGGCGTGCGTAATCGCGGCGGGACCAATGAACAATTCGTCGGCGCGGTCAAATACAACCAAAGCATCCAGCGGGTCAGGGACGGGGTCGGCATCCACGAAGAAGACGGGATGTATTTGTGGCTGAATCAAATGTACAACCATCCGGCGGACGAACAATCCGTGCTGGAAGACAACGGCTATCCCGGCATTTCGATCGGCGCGGGCGCGAACGGCCCCAATTTCGTGCCGCCCTACTCCATCGCACGTAGCGGCACGATTCCGCACGGCAGCTCGATTTTGCTCACCGGGGGCTTTCAAGTCGTGGACAACGGTAAACCCGAATTCCCCAGCGGCCTCGCCGCGTGGCAAATCCCGTTTCTCTCGATGTCGTCCAGCATGGGCGTATCCGAGAAAGATCCGATCAACCTCGACAGACCGGCACCGGACTGGGTGCATGACAAATCGCTGCCGGTGATCGACCCCGACGGCAATCGCACCTACATCCAGCGGATTCTGGCGGACAGCCACTACCCGTACTCGGCCCGCCCGGACCTGCGCCTGCGCGACGCGATCAAAGACCAAAACATCAAGGGCTACACCTTGATCGAGCTCTCCACCAACCATGACGGCGGCCCCCAAGGCGGGATCTTGAATACTCCGTTCATCCAACGTTTCGCCCGCGCCGCCGACATGAAGCTGCGTCTGTGGATCGAAACCGTGGTCGAAGACGGTAAGGAAATTCTCCAGCTGCAATATGAACAAATCACGTTTTTCGAGTTCATGTTCGGCTCGAGCGGCAAGACCACCCGTTGGCCCCACATTCAGATCAACACCTTGCGCAAAAAAGCCTGAGCCCACGGGCGGGACGTGTCGGCCGCGTCCGCCCGCGTTCCGCGAATCGTGCGACAATCGTCGTGCGCCGGAGGCTTCCGTCGATCGCCCGTGTTCGATGTCCACATCGCCCCGACGCCGCCGCAGTCCTCGGCAGCCGCGGTGAGGGCGCGACCCGAGCGACACGTCTGGCCCGAGGCGGCACGGACCCCAGTTCGTCTCCTGAACCCGCCGTACAGCGTAACATCGAGAAAGGACAGTGGCATGAGTGATTCCATCTTC
Organism: Polyangium sp. 15x6; assembly: GCF_029960785.1. GTDB lineage: Bacteria > Myxococcota_A > Polyangia > Polyangiales > Polyangiaceae > Polyangium. The sequence goes on along the minus strand of NZ_JASBQE010000015.1, from coordinate 52,378 downwards.
GACGTGGCCATCGTGGGAGGAGGCGTCTCCGGCGTGTATGCCGCATGGCGACTCGCGACCGAGAAACAGAAGCGCGTGGTGGTGCTCGAGGCGAGCCATCGCATTGGCGGCCGCCTCCTCTCGGTAACCCCGCCCGGAGCCCCCGGCCTTGCCAAGGCCGAGCTCGGGGGCATGCGTATCCTGCCCTCGGTGCAGAAGCGCATCGTCAACCTCCTCTACGAGCTCAACAAGGACGCCGAGCAGAAGATCGAGACCTATGACTTCCCCGTCGACGCCCCCGCGAACATCGCTTACCTTCGCGGCACCCACCTGCGGCTCGACGACTTCGAGGTCGAGCCGGCCAAGGTGCCCTACCGCCTGCGTTTTCAGGAGCACGGGAAGACCGCCGGGGCCATCGTGGTCAGCGCGATCGAACAAATCGTGCCTGGAATCACGAATCCGGATCTGAACGACGAGCAGCGCCACGAGATGGCCCGCCGGGCCACCTTCGACGGCAAGCCGCTCCACGAGCAGGGGTTCTGGGAGGTGCTCGCCCGCGTGATGAGCGGGGAGGCTTATCAGCTTGCCCTCGCCGCCGGCGGATACCAGTCGACGATCAACAACTGGAACGCGGCGGACGCGATTCCCTGGTATCTGACGGATTTCGGCATCACGCCCCATTACGAGGGGTTCAAGCAAGGCTTCCAGCAGGTGCCTTTGACCCTCGCCGAGCGGTTCAAGGCGGCGGGCGGCACGATCCAGCTCGGGGCGCGGGTCAAAGGCTTCGAGGTGACGGACGGGAGCGTGCAGGTGGAATTCAGCGACCGCCCGCCGATCACCGCGAAAGCGTTGATTCTGGCCATGCCGCGCCGGTCCTTGGAGCTGCTCGCGGAGGGGAGCGAGTTTTTGCGGAGGGAATCGGTGGACAAGCTGATCCGCTCCGTCACCCCGCAACCGCTCTTCAAGCTCTTCACCACGTACCAGTACCCGTGGTGGCGGCCCGCCGGCGTGCAAACGGGCCGCACGACGACCGATCTGCCGGTGCGGCAGACGTATTACTGGCCGACCCGCGAAGGCAAGGCGGTCGAGCAGGGCCCGGCGATGCTCCTGGCGAGCTACGACGACGGAAACAACATTGGCTTCTGGGATAGCTTCCGCGACAAGCGCGGCCGCGGCTGGCAGAAGCTCGCGAAGCTCGTGCCGGAGAAGAAAAAGTTCAAGGGGGTACGCGAGAGCGCGGGGCGCGGCGACGATATGGAGCCCGAGTGGAAGGCGCACGCGGCGCCCGAGGGCATGGTGAAGGAGATCGAGCGCCAGCTCGCCGTGGTGCACGGACTTTCGTACACGCCAGAGGTCCAGGAGGCGGCGTACATGGACTGGGGCGACGATCCTTATGGCGGCGGCTGGAACAGCTGGAACGTCGGGGTGAAGAGCGCGGATGTGCGCGATCGGATCACCCAGCCGGTCGGCGACGCGCCGGTGTACATCTGCGGCGAGGCTTATTCCGATGCCCAGGGATGGGTGGAGGGCGCCTTGCAGACCGCCGACATCGTGCTTGGCAAGCTCGGCATTCCGCCTCTTCCCGCCGCCCCTGAAAAGGCTGGCTGAGGACGGGGGGCAGGGGACTCGAGAAGCGTTTCGACCCGTCTTCGCCCGATATCGGACTCCCGATCCCGCGTTCGACCCTTCCTCGACGAAACAACGGTTCCCTGAATCGCCTCGCGACCCGTCTTTTGTGCGGAAGGCCTTTGCCAAATCCGCCGCCGGAGGGTCGCCTGCGAAAAAAAGGGAGGCCGAACCGGCGCCAGACCGGTCCGCGGCGCGCCGAGGGGAGGCGCGGTCCGGAAAGGAAGGGTCGTGACGCCGCTGAGCCTTCCGTTTTTTGGGAAGGAAGGGTCGGGCGACAAAAAACGGAACCGTTGTTCCGGCGAGGAAGGGTCGTCCGGCGGTTCGACCTTCCGATATCGGCGCGAGACGGGTCGGGGCGTGAGTTTGGTTACCTCACCACGAACGGATCCCGGTCCGCCCCGCTCACGAACACCGAGAGGCCCGGCAGCGACCCGGCGATTCGCTCCCGGATGCGCGGCAGGACGGCTCGCTCGCTGTTCGAGTGCAGCGCGCACACCACCGTCATGCCGAGCTTCGCTGCTCGCAGCGCGTCGTGGTGCCTCATCTCGCCCGTCAGGTAGAGCTCTGCCCCCTGACCGAGCGCGTCCTCCACCATCGCCCCCGCCGCCCCCGCGCTCGCTGCCACCGTGCGCACCATTCCTGTCGTCGGACCTGCCACGAGCAGCGCCTCGATCCCGAGACCTCGCTTGATTCGCTCGAACAGCTCCTCCCGCGACGCCTCCGCTTCCAGCGCGCCGATGCGCCCGAGCCCGAGCGATTCTCCTTCCGGCGCCGGACCGAATTTCGCGCCCGGCGCGCGCATCGGACGGCGCGCGGGCAGACCGCGGCCGAGGCCGAGGAGGTCGGCCAGGAAATCGTTCGTCCCGCCCTCGGCCACGTCGAGCGCCGTGTGCGGCGAGTAAATGGCGATCCCGTCCCGGATCGCCTCGAAGATCGGCCCCGGCGAAACCACCCGCTTCATCGCCTCGAAGATCGGCGGGTGGTACGAATACACGAGATCCACGCCCTTCTCGCGCGCCTCGGCCGCCACGCCGGGCGTGTAATCGATGCAGAGCAGCGCCGCGCGAATCTCCGCCGCCGGGTCGCCCACGAGCAGGCCCACGTTGTCCCAGCCCTCGGCGAGCCGGAGCGGAGCGATCGATTCGAACACGGCGAGCACGTCGGACAGGCGCATGATCTCCGCTCTTATCACAAAGCCCGCCCACGCCGCGCCCTTTTGCGCTACCAGAGGGCCATGCCTGCGGCGCACCCTGCGCGTATCGTCGTCTACGCCTCCGATCACGGCTTCGGCCACGCCGCCCGCATGCTCGCGCTCGCGGCCCGCCTCGCCGAGGACCGCGTCCCCGTCACGCTCTGCGCCGGCGCCGCCGCGCCCATGATCCGCGCCGCCTTGCCCTTCCTCGCCGCGCCCGTCGACCTCGCCGCGGCCTCGCTGGATCCCGGCCTCGCCCCGCGCGCGGGCGCCCTCGACTTCGACCTCGACCGCTCCCGCGAGGCCCTCGCCGCGTGGCGCGCCGAGCTCCCCCGCCTCGTCGCGGCCGAGGCCGAGCGCCTCGTGTCCCTCGGCGCCGCGCTCGTGGTCGCCGACGCCCCCGCCGCCGCGCTCCTCGCCGCCGAACGCGCAGGCATTCCCGCCGTCGTTTGCTCGAACTTCACGTGGCTCGACATGTATGCCGGCCGATTCGGCGCCGACGTCGACGACATCCTCGCCGATGCGTACGCCCGCGCGTGCCTCGGGTATCGCCTCCGCCTCGGCGCCATGCCCCTCGCGGGCCTCTCCGCCATTCAGGATACGGACGGCGTCCTCGCCCGACGCCCGCGCCGGGATCGCGCGGCCATCCGCCGCGAGCTCGGCGTCTCCGACGGCGACCTTCTCCTCGGCCTCGGCCTCGGCGGCAGCCTCGACGCCGTCCTGTACGACGTCCTCTCGGCCTCCGCGCCGGCCTCCGGCGTGCGGCTCCTCGCGCCCTCCCACGCCCCGGATTCGCGGCCGCGCGGCCCCCTCGTCCATTTCCCCGCAATCACGCCCGACCCGCAGAGTTATTTCGGCGCCTGCGACCTCGTCCTCGCCAAGGCCGGTTATTCGACGCTCGCCGAGGCCGCCATTGCCGGCGTGCCGCTCGCCGTCTTCCCGCTGCTCGGCAGCCCCGAGTCGGTGCGCCTCGCCCACGACGTCGAGGCGCTCGGCCTCGGTGTCCGGCTCACCGACGAAGCGCACGCGCGCGCCGCGTTATCACGCCCCGAGGTCCTCCTCGACGCTGCGCGTCGTGCTTGTCGTGGCCCTTTGCCCGACGCGGCGCCGGCGCTTGCCGCAGCGCTCCGCGGCCTTTTGCCCTGAGGACGTACCAAAAGGGGGTTTTCATCGGCGCCATCTGCGTGTAAACTTGGACCATTCTTCGCGAAGCGGGAGGACTCTTCCATGGGATACGACATTGCGCAGGTGGCCCGGAACTACGAGCGGATGCAAGGCCGCGAGATCTCCTACGCCGAGATGAAGTGCAACCAGTTCGTCGTCGCCGTGCTGCGGGCCTCGGTGAACCCGAAGTTTCCGTACATGCTGGCGAACGACTTCGGGAGTTCGCCCTACTTCCAGAAGGTGACCGAGCCCCAGGCCGGTGACCTCGTCCACTGGCCGGGGCACATCGGTATCGTGCTCGATCCGGATCAGGGCACGTTCATCGGCTCGCAGACCTCGACGGGTGTGGCCGAGGCGAACTACAAGAAGGGCTACTGGAACGGCTCGTACGGCGGCAAGAAGCCGGACGCGTTCCTGCGCTACACCGGCTTCTGATCCCTGCATGACGCGCCCCGAACTCGACGCCGATCTCCGCCAGGTGATAGGCGATCTCCGCGCGGGGCGCCCCGTCTCCGATCGCGCCTTCGATCAGCTCTTCCCCGAGCCCATCCGGCGCGTCTCGTCACGCTTCTGGACGCCGCTCGTCGTCGCCCGCAAGGTGAGCCGCCTCCTCGCCGAGGAAGGCGGCCCCGTGCTCGACGTCGGCGCCGGCGTGGGCAAGCTCTGCCTCACGGGCGCCCTCACGACCGACGCGGTGTTCCATGGCATCGAGCATCGCGCGGCCCTCGTCGAGACCGCGATGGAGGTGATCGACGCGCTCGGGCTCGCGGGCCGGGCCGAGGTGCGTCGAGGCACGCTCGACGACATCGATTGGGATGTGTACCGAGCCTATTACTTCTGCAATCCTTTCGAGGAGAACATCTTCCCCGAGGCGAGGCGGCTCGACGACGCCATTCCGCTGACCGAGGATCGTTTTCGCGAGGACACGGCGCGGGTGGAGGCGGCGCTCGACGCGGCGCCCGTGGGCACGCGGATCGTGACGTTCCACGGGCTCGGGGCGCGGGTGCCGGCGACGTACCGGAAATACCCCGAGCGGACGGCGGGGACGGCATTCCTCAATTTGTGGATCAAGGTCGATGCCGGGAGCGCGGGCGGCGAGGGGACGTTCGACGGGTGGATCGCGGGGCGGTGAGGATGCTCGCTCGTTTCCCCGAGAACGACTGACGAAACGCGTCGCCGTCGCAGAATGCGACAGCGCCGCGAAACACGGCACCCGCGCGCGTCGCGTCGTCACGTATCGGCGGACGTTCGGCGGGGATCGATGTGGCGCACCGTTTGCAGTCGGGCGGAGCGGAATGGCGCAACGCACATGGAGCGCGGCGTGGGACGTTTCGGTCGGCGGAGAAGACCTGCGGCGCCGCGAGCCGCTGCGCGTCTTCCTCGCCGAGGACGACCTGGAGGTGCGTCGTCTCCTCGCGCACGCGCTGCGCAAGGACGGGCATACGGTGATCGAGTTCGAGAGCGGCACGCAGCTCCTCGAACGTTTGCGCGTGCTCTCGCGGGACGCGCCCGAAGACAGCCTCCCGGACGTCATCGTCTCGGATATCCGCATGCCCGGCAAGAGCGGGCTCGACGTGCTCACCTCCCTGCGCGAGGTCGGGTGGCGCACGCCCTGTGTGCTGACCACGGCGTTCGGTGACGCGGCGACGCACGCGCGCGCGCGCGCCGCGGGCGCCTTCGCGGTGTTCGACAAACCCTTCGATGTCGACGATCTGCGCACGGTCGTGCTCAACGCCGGCCGGCACCCGGGCGCCGTGGGCCCGACATCCGGATGAATTCCCTGTCCCTTTCGGAGGTACGCCGATGCGAAAGCAACTCCGTTTCATTCGGAGGGCGTGCGCGTGGTGTTCGCCGTGGGCAGCGGCAAGGACACGGATCTCGTGGCGTCGAAATGGGTATCCCGCGTGCAGCCCCGATGGCCGTATCCTGGCGTTCTTTTCGACGCGCAGCTCCGGCGAAGGGCCCGGGCTCTACCTCATGCGCCTCGATGGTGGGCGGCCGAAGCGAATCTCGACGCTGCTCGGCGATTCGCTACGATGGGAGCCGCGAAAGCCCGGAAGCGTGATCGAGGTCGACGCGAAGGTACCATGAAAGACGAGGGTATGAAGAAGAGGATTGTCAGGGCGATCTTGTTGGGAGCGCTCGCTGTGCTCGGCGGCGCGTGTGCGGAGGGGACGCCCCCCGACGGCGGAGGGGGAAACGGCGGCCAGGGCGGGGGGGCGTCCTGCCGGAAACCCGACGATTGCCCGGCCCCGGCGAACCCTTGCGTGACAGCCACTTGCGACGACGGCGCCTGCGGCACCTCGCCCAAGCCGGCCGGCACGCCCGCGCCCGAGCAGCAGCCGGGCGATTGCGTGGTGCAGCAATGCGACGGCGCCGGAAGTGTGGTCCCGGTTCACGAGGACAGCGACGTGCCGGTCGACGGCAATGCGTGTACGAAGGACATCTGCACGAGCGGCATCGGTGCGAACCCGCCCGTCCCGTCGGGCACGGCCTGCGACGACGCCGGATCGATCTGCGACGGCAAGGGCGCGTGCGTCGAATGCCTCACCGTCACCGATTGCCCGGGGCAGGATACCCCGTGCCAGACCCGCGTGTGCGCGATGGGGGTGTGCGGCGTCGAGTATGCGGCTGCGGGCACGCCCCTTCCTTCCCAGATGGCCGGCGATTGCGTGCAGACGATCTGCGACGGCTCCGGCGGGACTTCTTCCGAGGTCGACGACGGCGACGTGCCCGTCGACGGCAATGGTTGCACGTCCGACGTCTGCACGTCCGGCGCGCCTTCCAATCCGCCGCTCGCCGCCGACACGGCGTGCAACCAGGATGGAGGCAAGATCTGCAACGGCGGCGGCCTGTGCGTCCAGTGCAATACCGGCGCACAATGTCCGAGCGGCGTCTGCGCGAGCGGCGTGTGCAAGGCGGCGAGCTGCGCCGACGGCGTGAAGAATGGCTCCGAGACGGATGTCGATTGCGGCGGCGCGGGTTGTTCCGGCTGCGGGGTGGGCGAGAGCTGTCTCGCGCCGGCGGATTGCAAGAGCGGCCTCTGCGCTGCCGGCCTCTGCGAGCCTCCGGCCGTGGTCGGCACGTCGCCCGAGGACGCCGCGACCGGCATTCCGGTGACCTCCACGGTGGCGGTCACGTTCGGTGGGGCCATGGATCCGACGTCGCTCACCGCGCAGACCACGGTCGGACCTTGCGCCGGCACGGTCCAGCTCTCGACCGATGGATTCGTCACCTGCCTCGGCTTCGCCTCTGCCTCGCCCGTGATGTCGGGCAATGGCGCCGTGGCCACGTGGACCCCGTCGCCGGCGCTCTCGTATGGCACGACGTACCGCGTCCGCGTCACCACGGCGGCCAAGGGCGCCGACGGTACGGCGCTCGCGGCGGTGTACACGTCGAGCGTCGGCTTCGGCACCGTCGCGCCGCCGTCCTCTGCGCCCTGCGCGAGCACGGTGGTGATCAGCCAGATTTATGGCGGAGGCGGAAACGCCGGCGCCACGTACAAGAACGATTTCGTCGAGCTCCACAACCGCGGCAACACCTCGGTGAGCCTCGCCGGCTGGTCGGTGCAATACGGGAGCGCAGCCGGGACGACGTGGCTCGTGACGAACCTGAGCGGCACCATCGCGCCCGGCGGTTATTTCCTGATCCAGCAAGCCGGCGGCGCGAATGGCGCGGCATTGCCGATGTCCGACGCGACGGGCACCACGAACATGAGCGCCTCGGCCGGCAAGGTCGCGCTGGTCAACACCACCACGGCGCTCAGCGGCGGCTGCCCCAGCGGCGCAAAGATCATGGACTTCGTGGGGTATGGAAGCACGGCGAACTGCGTCGAGGGGAGCGGCGCGGCGCCCGGAGCGTCGAGCGCCGCGCAATCGATCCAACGCCTCTCCGGCGCGTGCGCCGACACCGACAACAACAAGGCCGACTTCGCGGCGACCTCGGTCGCGCCGCGCAATTCGGCGAGCATGGTGAGCGCGTGCGCCTGCGCGGGCGACATCACGGCCAACGAATCGGATCAGGCGTACGAGATCGATTCCTGCCATGTGCAATCCCCGGCCTCGATGACGGTATCCGCGTCGGCGATGACGCCCGTCATTTACGGTCGGGTCTACGAGGCGGGCGTGACCGAGGCCGCCGGGGCGAGCGCTACGTTGAAGGCCGAGGTGGGCTTCGGCCCGGCCAGCATCAATCCCACCACCCAGAGCGGCTGGCAGTTCTTCCCGGCCACCTACGACACGCAGATCGGCAACGACGACGAATACAAGGCCTCGTTCCTCGCGCCCGCCGTTTCGGGCTCGTACCGGTACGCCTACCGGGTGAGCCTCGACGGGACGAAGTGGACCTATTGTGATCTGAACGGCGCAGGCTCGAATGCAGGGCTCTTCTTCGAGGTGACCCAGCTTCCGACGCTCACGGTTACGCCATGATGACGCCCGTTTCGCGGCGGGCCCGTCGGCCATCCCGAGGGCGCGCTCGTGGTACGGTCCCTCGGTGAAGCTCGCCCGCAAGCTCGCCATCGCCCTCATCCTGGGCGTATTCGCGGTTGTCGCCGTGCACGCCTACTTCCGCGTGCGACGGCTGATCGCGCTCTTCGAGACGGATATCCGCCACGACTCGCACGCCTATGGCCGCGCCCTCGCCGGGGCCGTCGCTGCGGTGGTCCACGCCGACGGGCGCGAGCGGGCCCGCGCCATCGTGGAGCTCGCCAACCAGCGCGAGAACCACGTGCGCATCCGCTGGGTCTCCCTCGACGTGCCCGCGGAGAGCCCCGACGCCCCCGCTGCGCCCCGCGCCGAGCTCGATTCCGTCGCGAGGGGCGAAGAGCTCGTGCTCAGGCTCCCACACCTCGACGACGTTCACGAAGAGTACCTCGTCACGTTCGTGCCCGTCGTCGCGGAGGGCGGAGGATCCCTCGGCGCCATCGAGCTCGCGGAGTCCTTGGCGGGCGAGAAGCGATACGTGCGGACGGCCCTCTTCAACACGTTCCTCGCCAACCTCGCGGTCGCGCTCGTGTGCGGACTCATTGCCACGGGCCTCGGCGTATGGTTCGTCGGCCGGCCGATGCAGAGCCTCATCGCGCAGGCGCGCCGCGTCGGCGCGGGTGATCTCTCCGCGCGCCTCGCGTTGTCCCAGCGCGACGAGATCGGCCAGCTCGCCCACGAGATGAACCTCATGTGCGACCGCCTCGCCGAGGCCAACGCGCGCGCGGCGCGGGAGACGGAGGCGCGCATCGCCGCGCTCGGGCAGCTCCGCCATGCCGATCGCCTCGCGACCGTGGGCAAGCTGGCGGCGGGCATCGCGCACGAGCTCGGGGCGCCGCTCCAGGTCATCTCGGGTCGCGCGCGTATGCTCTGCGAGGACGGGGCGAGCCCCGACGAGGTCGAGAGGGACGCGCGCATCATCGCCGAGCAGACCGATCGCATCATCCGCATCGTGCGCCAGCTCCTCGATTTCGCGCGCCGACGCGGCGTCGAGAAATCGCGCGTCGACCTCCACGGCGTCACGCGGCGCACCGTGTCGCTGCTCGGGCCGCTCGCGGATAAGCGGAACGTGTCGATCGAGGTCGTGGCGGGCGAAGCGCCCATCGAGGCGGACGCCGACCCCGCGCAGATCCAGCAAGCGCTCACCAATCTCGTGGTCAATGGCATCCAAGCCATGAAGGCGGGCGGAAAGCTCTGCGTGGAGGTCCACGAAGAGCGCGCGGCGCCCCCCGGTGACATCGGCGGGGACGTTGCCACGTATGCCTGCATCGAGGTCCGCGACGAGGGCGAGGGGATGTCGCCCGACATCGTGGCCCATATATTCGAACCTTTCTTCACGACCAAGGACGTGGGCGAGGGGACCGGGCTCGGGCTCTCCGTTTCGTATGGCATCGTGCGCGAGCACGAGGGGTTCATCCGTGTCGACAGCGAGGTGGGCAAAGGCAGCCGGTTTCGCGTATATTTGCCCTTGTGCGGCCGAGCATCCCCGGGCGTGTCCTGATCATCGACGACGAGCCCGAGGTCTGCGCACTGCTCGACGCGGGGCTCAAAAAGCGCGGGTTCGTCACGTCGTACCGCACGAGCGGCGAGGAGGGGCTCGAACGGCTCGCGGCCGAGGATTTCGATGTGGTCGTGGCCGACCTCCAGATGAAGGGCATGACCGGTCTCGCGCTCTGTGAGCGGATCGTGGGGACGCGGCCCGACGTGCCCGTCATCGTCATCACCGCGTTCGGCAGCCTGGACACCGCGATCGCGGCCATTCGCGCGGGCGCGTACGATTTTCTCCCCAAACCCTTCGAGCTCGAAGTGCTGCGCATCGCGGTGGAGCGGGCCGTGCGGCACCGGGCGCTGCGCGACGAGGTGAAGCGGCTGCGGCACGCGGCGGCGGAGGCGCGCGAATTCGAGGAGATGGTCGGGGCGAGCGCGGCGATGAAGCGGGCGACCGACATGCTCGAACGGGTGGCCGATCTCGACACCTCGGTGCTGATCACGGGCGAGAGCGGCACGGGCAAGGAGCTCGCGGCGCGCGCCCTGCACCGGCGCAGCGCGCGGCGGGGCGGGCCGTTCGTCGCGATCAACTGCGCGGCGATGCCCGAGGCGCTGCTCGAGAGCGAGCTCTTCGGCCACGTCCGCGGCGCCTTCACGGACGCGCGCGTGGCGCGCACGGGCCTCTTCCAGAAGGCGCACGGGGGGACGCTTTTCCTCGACGAGATCGGCGACATGCCGCTCGGCCTGCAGCCGAAGCTCCTTCGGGTCTTGCAGGAGCGGGTCGTGCGGCCCGTCGGCGGCGATGACGAGGTGGCCGTGGACGTGCGTATCGTGTCGGCGACGAACCGCGATCTCGAGGCCGCCGTGGAGGACCGCCGATTCCGGGAGGACCTGTATTACCGTATTCACGTCGTCCAGGTGGAGATGCCGCCGCTGCGCTCGCGTGGCACGGACATCCTGTTCCTGGCGCAGAGGTTCGTGGAGAAGTTCGCCGCAGCGACCGGGCGGCGCGTCACCGGCCTGTCGCCTGCGGCGGCCGACAAACTCATGAGTTATGCGTGGCCGGGCAATGTCCGCGAGCTCTCGAATTGCATCGAGCGCGCCGTCGCGCTCGCCACGTACGAGCAGATCGGCGCGGAGGATCTGCCCGAGAAGATTCGCAACCACGAGGCCAAGCACGTCGTGGTTGCCACGGACGATCCCGCGGAGCTCCTGCCGCTCGAAGAGGTGGAGCGCCGGTACATTCTGCGGGTCCTCGAGGCGGTGCGCGGCAACAAGACGCGCGCGGCGGAGCTCCTGAAGCTCGATCGCGCCACGCTTTATCGCAAGCTCGCTCGGTACGGCAGCGGTGATTGAGGCGACTCCGCCCGCAGAAGGGTCATCCCCGCCGCGCGAGCGCCCATGCGACGCCTGCCTGCATCGTCGACAGCGTGACGATCCCGTCCAGACGGGCATCCATTTCGATCATGGCCTGCGCCATGGCGGCCTTGACGCCGGTGAGCACCACGCGCGCGCCGAGCAGCCGCACGGCTCCGGCGGCGTCGACGAGCAGGCGCACCACCTCGTGGTCGATCATGGTGACACCTGTCACGTCGAGCAGCACCACGGCGGCCTGGCGCTCCGAGACGCCGTGGAGGAGGGAATCGAGCGCCTGGGCGGCGCGCGCGCCGTCGATGCGGCCGATGAGGGGCATCGCGAGGACCCGGTCGGCGAGCGGCAAGAGCGGCGCGCCGAGCTCGCGCAACGTGATGGCTTGCGCGCGTCGTTCCTCCTCCAGGCGCTCGGCGCGGCGCACGCCCGTGACGTCCCAGTAGATGCCCATCGAGCCGGAGATCGCGCCTTCCGCGTCCCGCACGGGCACCTTCTTGACCTCCACGTAACGCGAGCCCTCGGTGGCGGGCGCCTGATGCTCCTCGACGCCCTGCCATGTCTCGCCCGTCTCGACCACGCGCCGGTCGTCGGCGTCGTATTTTTCCGCGAGCTCGCGCGGGTAATAATCGAACACCGTCTTGCCGAGGGCGCCCTCGAGCCCGGTGCCGACGCTCTCGAGCAGCGCCGCGTTGGCCCAGACGCAGCGCCCTTCGCGGTCCTTGTGATAAAGGCTCAGCGGCAGCTCGTCGGCGAGCGCGCGGAAAAAACGCAGCTCGTCCTCGAGCGCCCGCACCTTCGCTTCGAGCGTGCGTACGAGCGCGTGGTCCTCCCCGGACTCATCGAGCGTCTCTTCGGAACGGATCATGGTCTTCTACCCGACGTCCATGTCGCACGCGTGTGTCCAGATTGGAAGACAAAACGGTGACGCGGGGGGGACCGACGCGCTCCGGGAGCATCCCGGGCTCGCGGGAAAGGATGGAGCTCGGTCGGCATCGGAGCATTGACGAAGGAGAGGACATACCAATGGATCCCATTCGCCCCCGACACCTGCGTCCCGGTGATACCGTCGCCGTCGTTTCGCCCTCCTGGGGCGGGCCGGCTCTGTTTCCCCACGTCTTCGAGCGAGGCCTCGCCGTCTTGCGCGAGGACTTCGGCCTCCGCGTGCGGGAGATGAAGACCGCCCGCATGACCCCGGCGGCCCTCCAGGCCGACCCTCGGGCCCGCGCGGCCGACCTCCATCACGCCTTCGCCGACCCCGAAATCGCCGCGATCCTCGCCTCCATCGGCGGCGAGGATTCGGTCCGCGTCCTGCCCTACCTCGACGGGGAGATCCTCCGGACGAACCCCAAGATCCTGATGGGTTTTTCCGATACCACCACACTGCTCACATTCGCCAACCAGCTCGGCCTCGTCACCTTCCACGGCCCATCGGTCATGGCCGGCTTTGCCCAGCTCCGCGCCTTGCCGCCCGCCTGCGCCGCGCACCTGCGTGAAATACTCTTCTCGGCCGCCCCGGCCTGCACCTATCGACCTTATGGCGCGTATGTCGAAGGTTATCCCGACTGGAACGACCCCGCGCATGTCGGCCTCGTCGAGCCCCTCCGCGACGATCCGGGCGGCTTTCGCCGGCTCCAGGGCACGAGCCCGGCCCTGGGGCGGCTCTTCGGCGGCTGCATCGAGGTCCTGGAGATGATGAAAGGCACGTCCTTCTGGCCCGAGCCTGCCTTCTGGACGGGGCGTATCCTCCTGTTCGAGACCTCCGAGGAGGTGCCGCCTCCGGCGCGCGTGGGGTATTTCCTGCGTAACTACGGGATGCAGGGCATCTTCGATCGGGTGGCGGGGATCGTCTTCGGGCGGGCCCGGGGCTACACGCCCGAGCAGAAGCGCGAGCTCGAAGAGCGAATCGTCTCGATCGTCGCGGGTGAATTTGGCCGGACCGACATCCCGATCGTCACGAACGTCGATTTCGGCCACACGGATCCGCAGCTCGTCATGCCTCTCGGCGTGCTCGCGGAGCTCGACCCGGCGGGGCCGTCGTTACGGCTCGTCGAGCCCGCGTGCGCCCCGAGGTGATGCGTCGATGGGCTTCAGCCCGCCGCGGCCTTTTGCAGGGCGGCGATGTCGAGCTTCTTCATCCCGAGCATGGCCATCGTGGCCCTTCGCGCTCGGTTCGGGTCGGGATCCGAGAGCAGCTCGACGAGCTGCTTCGGCACCACCTGCCAGGACACCCCGAAGCGGTCGCGAAGCCAGCCGCATTGCTGGGCCTTCTCGTCACCGCCCTCGGTGAGGCGGTTCCAGTAGTGGTCCACCTCTTCCTGGTTCTCGCAATGCACGACGAACGAGATCGCCCCGCTGAACGTGAACTGCGGGCCGCCGTTGATGGCGGTGAAGTCCTGCCCGTCGAGCTGGAAGCCCATGGTCATGACCGACCCTTCCGCCCGGCCGGACTGCTGCGCGGCCTCCTTGCTGTACCGGGTGGCCATCATGATCCGGGAGTTCGGGAAGATCGACGTGTAGAACTTCACCGCCTCCTCGGCCTGCGTGTCGAACCAGAGGAACGGCGTGATGCGCTGAAACCTGTTTTGCATGGTCTTTTCTCGCTGTTCTCGCCAACGTGACGGAGGAACCACGGGAGCGGCCGGGTTCGTCGAGAGCGTACGACAACTCCCCGCGGAGGTGCTTCACGTCCTTGGACCCCGGGCCGAGGAAAAACTCATCGGTCCCCCGAGACAAAATCCTGCACCTCGGAACTGTTGCCCCACGCACCGGCCGGGGCGGTAGCTGCGGCCTGTTCGACGAACTGCGCATCGCGCAGTTCATCGACCCCGAGTCCAGCGCTTGCGCAGGCCCCGGGTCCAGGGGTGGACAACCCCTGGTGGGGCCTGGGGCAACGCCCCAGCGAAGCGCCCCCAGATGAAACCAATGCTCAGCAGCTCCCGTTGACCGACGCGCGGTCGCTGCCAGAGTGCTCCCGATGTCCTCGGAAGCCTCCGCCCTCGCCGCCGAGGGCCTCGTCAAGCATTATGGCCCCACCATCGCCGTCGCCGGCCTCGATCTCGCCGTTCGTCCTGGCGAGGTCGTCGGCCTCCTTGGCCCGAACGGGGCGGGCAAGACGACCGCGCTGCGCATGCTTGCCGGCATCCTCCGGCCCACGCAGGGACGCGTCCGGATTGGCGGCATCGACATGGCCGAGCGCCCGCTCGAAGCCAAAGCCTTGATCGGGTTTCTCTCCGGCGACACCCAGCTCTACCAGCGGCTCTCTCCGCGCGAGACATTGCAGTATTTCGGCCGCCTGCACGGCCTCTCCGAGGCGCGCCTCGCCGCGCGGATCGACGACCTCGTGCGGGACCTCGAAATGGCCTCGTTCGCCGACCGGCCCTCGGCCACCCTCTCTGCCGGGCAAAAGCAGCGCGCCAACATCGCGCGCGCTTTCCTCCACGAGCCCTCCGTCCTCATCCTCGACGAGCCCACGAATGCGCTCGACGTCCTCTCCGGCCGCTTCATCGTCGAATCCATCCGCAAGGAGCGCGCGAAGGGCCGCGCCATTCTCTTCTCCACGCACATCATGAGCGAGGCTGAATATCTCTGCGATCGGATCTCCCTCATCCACGAGGGCCGCATCGTCGACGAGGGCGAGGTCCCGGCCCTCTGCGCGCGCGCCGGCGACGCGAAGAACCTCACGGATGCGTTCCTTTACCACGTCGAGCGTGGCGCCCCCCGCGCGGACGGCGCGGCTCCTGGAGGTGCGGCGTGAGGCTCTTCATCGTCCTCGTCATTTTGCGCAAGGAGCTCGTCGAGACGCTGCGGGATCGCCGCACGTTCGTGAGCCTCGTCCTCCTGCCGATGTTGCTCTATCCGCTCTTCGCGCTCCTCATGAGCCAGATGGCGGGCGCGGAGATGGATGCGCTCGAAGCGCGCCCGTCGAAGATCGCCGTCTGGGGCGAGCTCTCCCCCGACGTCTCCGCGACGCTCGCGGCAGGCGAAAACAAACTCGAAATCCAGCCCTGGCTCGGCGCCCCCGAGGCGCTCCGCCGGGACCTCGAAGCCGGATCCATTCCGCCGCCCGTGCCCGCGCCCCCGCGCCCGCCCGGGCCACCCCGCAAAGACCCCGGCGCTGGGCCGAGCACGGACACGAAAAAACACGATACGGGCCGGCCCGACGCCGCCGTCGCCCTCGCCGCCCGCGCGCTCGTCGGCGCTCGCGAGGCGCACGCCGTGCTCGTCCCCTGGCGGGGTTTTTCCGAGGACGTCCGCGCCGGCAAGGCCGCCCGCGTCACCATTTATTACGACTCCGTCTGGGGCGACTCCGATTTCGCGGCCGATCGCCTCGATTACGCGCTCGCCCGTGCCCGCGACGGCCTCCTCGTCTCGCGCGAGGGCGAAAAGGGTTTGCCCAAGGGTTTTACCTCCGGGCTCGAGGTCGTCTCGCGCAACGTCGCGCCCGACGAACGTCGGGTCGGCAAGGTCCTCGGCACGCTCATGCCGATGATGCTGATCCTCATGTCCCTCCTCGGCGGCTTCCTCCGCGCGGCCGACATGACCGCCGGCGAAAAGGAGCGCGGCACCATGCAGACCCTGCTCTGCGCGCCGCTCTTGCCCCTCGAGATCATCACCGGCAAATTCCTCGCCGTCTTCGTCGTCTCCCTCGTCACGGCCCTCGTCAACGTCGCGAGCCTCGGCTTCACGCTCCGCCGCATCCTCCCCGGCGAAATGGACGTGCCCTTCTCGGCCCACGCGCTCACCTTCGCGCTCCTCATCCCGGTCACGCTCCTCTTTTCGGCCCTCTTCCTGGCCGTCGCGGCCTTCGCCCGCGATTTCAAGGACGCGCAGAACCTGCTCACGCCCGTCTATCTGCCCGTCATGCTCCTCTCGATGCTCACGTCCTTGCCCGGGATGGAGCTCTCCGTCGCCACGTCCTTCGTGCCGCTCCTCAATGTCGCCCTCCTCATCAAGGCGATTTACCTCGGCGACGTCGCGCCCGATCTCGTCTTCTTCACGCTCGGCTCGTCCACCTTGTTCGCCGCGCTCGCGCTCCTCTTCGCCGCGCGTGTCTTCGAGCGCGAGGACGTCCTGCTCGGCGGCCGCGGCTCCTTCCGCGCCGTCTTCACGTTCGAGCGGCAAAAAGGCGGGACCCCGAGCCTCGGGTATTCCCTCGGCGCCTTCGCCGTCATCTTCGTCGTGATGTTCTATGCGAGCGTCCTCCTCGAGAAGACCACGAACAGGACCGTGCAGCTCGCCAGCACCCAGCTCGGCCTGATCTTCCTGCCCGCCCTCGCCGCGATTGCCGTGTCCGGCGCCTCGATGCGCGAGACGCTCGGCCTGCGCTTGCCGCGCCCGCGCGCCCTCGTCGGCGCCGTCCTCGCCGGCCTCTCCGGGGGCGTCGCCGTCAGCGCGATCGCGCTCCGCCTCGTGCCCGTCCCCCGCGAGTTCTCGGACAAGCTCAGCGACGCGCTCCTGCTCGACGGCCAGCCCCTCGGGGTGCTGATCCTCGTCGTCGCCGTCCTGCCCGCGCTCTGCGAGGAGACGCTCTTCCGCGGGTTCCTTTTCTCGGGCCTCTCGCGCGCCGGGATCGCCGTCGCGCTCATCGCCTCGTCCTTGCTCTTCAGCCTCGCGCACGGCTCGATTTACCGAATGATCCCCACGTTCTCGCTCGGCCTCTTGCTCGGGTATGCCCGCCACACGACGCGGTCGCTCTTGCCCGGCATCCTCGTGCACGGGATCAACAATGCCCTCGTCATGACGATACTCGTCGTGCAGCCTGCGTGGCTGGAGAGGCTCTTCGGGGAGGGGCTGTCCGTCGGGCTCGGGGCCGCCGCGGCGCTCGTGCTCGCGCTCGGCATCTACCTCCTACGCGAGCCACGCGAGGCCAAAGCGCGCGCCTGAACCGCGGGCTTCACGCCGCCTTCGGCTGCGGGTCCGGCGCGTCTTTTTCGTTTCCGCGGGCCACGAGGCTCCCGAAGGCGGCGGCCGTGAAGAACATGATCAGGCTGTAGATGGCCGGCGGAATGGCCATCGTCGAATTGTTGAGCAGCGTCGGCGCCGAGGCGATGGCGATCGCCAAGGTCCCGTTGTGAATGCCGATCTCCATCCCGATCGCGGTCGCCTGCCGCTTCGGCAGCCGCACGAGCAGGGGCACCAGATACCCGATCCCCATGCTGACGAGGTTGAACACGAGCGCGGCAAGGCCCACCTGTCGGAACGACGTCAAGAGGTTCGCCCGCTCCTTGAGCACGGCCGCGGCGATGATGAGCACGAGGAACACGGCCGAGGTGATCTTCACCGGCTTCTGCAGCCGATCCGAGGCGGCCGGCCGCTTCGCCCGGATGAGCATCCCGATCCCCACGGGCACGAGCACCACGGCGAAGACCTGGATCACCTTGTCGAACTGGAGCGGAATGCTCTTTTCGGTCCCGAGGAACGCCGTGAGCGACATGTTCACGATGAACGGCAAGGTGAACAAGCTGAGGATGGAGTTCGTGGCGGTCAGCGTGATGTTCAGCGCGACGTCGCCTTTCGCGAGGTGGCTGAAGAGGTTCGCCGTCGCGCCGCCCGGCGAGGCGGCGAGCAACATGAGCCCCACGGCGAGCTCGGGCGGGAGCCCGAAGCCCTTCGCGATGCCGTAACAGGCGAGCGGGAGGAGCACCGTCTGGCAGAAGAGCCCCACGAAGACGGCCCGCGGATACACCACGACGCGGCGGAAATCCTCGAGCCCGAGGCCGAGGCCGAGCCCGAGCATGATGACGCCGAGCGCGAGCGGCATGAACACGGCCGTGAAGACATTCGATTGCATGGTGAATGGAGAGGGTGTCACGAACACCACCATCGACTCAACCAGGGAGTGCAGCGTGAACGCGCTGGCTTGCGTTTCGGCCCCGGTTGTAGAAATACTCGGAAGGGGAACCATGGGATCTGAACGAACGGCGGAGGGCGCGGCGGTCGACGTCGCCGCGCTCGAGGCGGAGATCGCAGCGCTGCAGCGCGAAAACGCCTCGCTGAAGGCGCAGGTGATCGCGCTCGAGGGCGCGCTCATGGACGTGCGGGCCCAGGCGCCGCCCCGGATGGCGACGATGCGCGCCGCGGTGGTCGAGCGCGTGGACAACGAGCGGAGGCGCCTCCTCCACGCGATCATCGACCATTCGCCGGGCGTCATTTTCGTGAAGGATGCGGAAGGTCGGTACATCCTCTTGAACCGCGACGCCGAGCGCCTGTACGGCAAGAGCCGAAAGGAGCTGCTCGGCCGGACCGACAGCGAATTCTTCCCGCCCGAGGTCGCTCACGCGATGCGGGAGAAGGACGAGGAGGCGGTGCGTCGGGGCGAGCCCATTCAGTTCGAGGAGTCCGTCGTATTCGGGGGCAAGACGCACCATTACGTGACGATCAAGTTCCCCATCCTGAACAGCTATGG
This sequence comes from Polyangium sp. 15x6, assembly GCF_029960785.1. Classification (GTDB taxonomy): domain Bacteria; phylum Myxococcota_A; class Polyangia; order Polyangiales; family Polyangiaceae; genus Polyangium. The sequence goes on along the minus strand of NZ_JASBQE010000015.1, from coordinate 33,666 downwards.
CGCGCTCATGGGCGTCTGCGGCATCGCCACGGACGTCACCGAGCAAAAGGAGCAGGCGCTCCGCCTCCTGTACCTGCGCGAGCAGGTGATCGCCGCGCAGGACGAGACGCTGCGCGAGCTCTCCACGCCCCTCATCCCGATCGCCGACGGCGTCGTGGCCATGCCGATCGTCGGCAGCGTCGACGAGGTGCGCGCCGAGCGGATCATGAGCACGCTCCTCGACGGCGTCGGCCACCACGGCGCACACACCGTGATCCTCGACGTCACGGGCGTGCGCACCGTGGACACGAACGTCGCGACCGCGATCGTCTCGGCGACCCGCGCCGCGCGGCTCCTCGGCGCGCGCGTGGTCGTCACGGGCGTGCGGCCCGATTTCGCGCGGACGCTCCTCGAGATCGGCACCGATTTCGAGGGAATCGTCATGCGGAGCAATCTGCAGAGCGGCATTGCGTTCGCGCTCCGCCGCTAGCACACGCGTCCGCTCGCAGCGGCTCACCCGACACGTCCTTGCGGCGGCCGGCGGCTTGGTTTCTCGCCGCTCCCTCGTGGAGCCCCCTCGGCGGGCAGGAACCACACAGGGCGCTCGTGGCATCTTTCTTGGTTGCCTCCCGCCCGCGCCGCGGCAATCAAGTGAAAGTCGAGACCCAACGTGCGGACTGGCTGCTCTTCCTGGTCATGCTCGTGCCAATCGGTCTGAGCACGTGGATTGGCTTGTCCCAGATCGACGCGATTCACCGCCGCCAGGCCGCGGCGACCGTACAGACGGTGCTCGCAGCGACCCGCGAGGGCCTGGTGACCTGGGAGCGGCACATGGAGGCGACGGCGAAGAGCTGGGCGGGCGAGGCCGGCGTGCGGCGCGCGGTCCTGGCGCAGTCGAAGCGCCGGAGCGGCGGAGGGGCGCTCCACGAGGGCCCGTACCTCGGCGAGCTGCGGCGCTTGTTGCGGGACGTCGTCCAGCAGAAGCAGTACATGGGCTTCGACATCATCGCCCCGGATGGCATTGAAATCGCCTCCGATCACGGCGACGCCGTCGCGACGAACACGCTGAGCCGCCTGGATCCGGAGACCCTCACCGCGGCGCTTCGTGGCTCGACCGTGACCGGAGCGCCCTTTCTCATGCGCGACCCAAACCTGGAGGTCGACGTCCCGACGATGCTGGTCGCGACGCCCGTGCGCGACGAGGACGGGGCGATCGTGGCGGCGCTCGTCTTCCGTATCGATCCCACCGGAGAATTCTCGCGCATCACGCAGTCGGGCCGGGTCGGCGAGACGGGCGAGACGTATGCATTCGATCGTCACGCGCGCCTCGCGACGGAGAGCCGGTTCGAGCCGCTCCTGCGCGACATCGGGTTGCTCGCGGCCGGCCAGCACTCGAGCCACGAGATCGAGCTGCGTGATCCGGGCGGCAACATGCTCCGCGGCTTTCGCTCCGACGTACCCCGCTCGGGGCAGCCCTTGACGAGAATGGCCATGAGCGCCGTCACCGGGAAATCCGGGATCGACGTCGACGGCTATCGTGATTATCGAGGCGTGGAGGTGATCGGGGCCTGGGTATGGGATCCGGAGCTCCAGCTCGGGATCGCGACCGAGCTCGACAAGGCGGAGGCTTACGGTGCCCTCACCGCGACGCGCAAGGTCGTCCTGCGCACGTTCATCGTCGGACTCGGCATCACGCTCGTGCTGACCCTCATTTTGCAGCAGCGCGCGAAGGCCCTCGGCCGCAGCTTGGCTCGGGAGCGGGAGCTCCGGACCGAGCTCGAGGAGCGCATCGACCGTCTCCAGCGCGTGGAGGGCGAGCTCGAGAGCGCGGTTCACGCGCGCGAAGAGTTCTTGCGATTCGCGTCGCACGAGCTCCGCACGCCGCTGACGAGCCTGCGGCTCCTTTACGAATACATGCTTCGACCCCGCCCCGAGGACGCGACGCCCGCGATGAGCCAGGCGGACGTCAGCCGATTCTTGAAGGTCTCGACGCGCGAGCTTCGCCGGATGACGCAGGTCATCAACAACATGTTCGTCCTGTCGAGCGTCGCCGCGGGCAACGCGGTGCTGAACCTCGAGCGTGTGGAGATCGAGGAGCTCGTACGGAACGTCGCGCGGAAGATGCAGGCAGAGCTCACGGCCGAGGGGTGCACCGCAGAAATCCAGAGCGAGGGCCCCGTGTACGGTCACTGGGATCGGGTGCACCTCGAGCAGGTCTTCGTGAACCTCCTGTCGAACGCGGCGCGATTCGGCAGCAAACAGCCGATCACGATATCGATCGGCCAGGAGCCGGGCTTCGCGGTCGTCTCGGTGCGAGATCGCGGCGTCGGCATCACGCCGGAGGAGCAGGAGAGGATCTTCGAGCCGTTCCAGCGGAGGCAGGACGCACACGCCGGGCTCGGCGCGGGCCTCTTCGTTTGCCGCGCGATCGTCGAAGCGCACAAGGGCACGATCTCCGTCTCGAGCGAGAAGGGAAAGGGCGCGACCTTTTGCGTAAAACTCCCGCTGCCGCCAGGGAGCGACCAGGTCTAGACCTGAAGTACGGGTCTCTCATCTGGAGCCGCCGCGCCGGGGCGCCGCCCCGGGCCCCGCGGGGGCTGTCCGCCCCTCGACCCGGACCAGGCACGGCCTGGACCGAGGGTGGAAGAACTGCGCTCCGCGCAGTTCTTCCAACGGGCCCGTTGGACCGCCTCGCCCGTCGAAAGGGCAGCGCGGCTGTCTTGGTTGGCAGGGTGGTGGGTGGTCTTGACTCGGCCTGTTCGATGAACTGCGCATCGCGCAGTTCATCGACCCCGGGTCCAGCCCCTGGCTGGTCCGGGTCGAGGGGCGGATAGCCCCTGGTGGGGCCTGGGGCAACGCCCCAGCGCAGCGGCTTCAGGCCTGGACTAGAACTGGACGGGCAATCGCTTCTTCGCGTGCAGCAGCAGGAGCATCGAGCTCGGCTCGAGGGTCTCGCGCGGGACGGAAAGCTTCATCCGTGGCAGGCGCCGGAGGAGCGTGTCCACGGCGATGACCGCTTCGAGCCGCGCGAGGGGCGCGCCGAGGCAGAAATGGATCCCGTAGCCGAATGCGATGTGCTTGTTCGGCTTTCGCCCCACGTCGAAGCGGTCCGGGTCCGGAAAGCGTGATTCGTCGTGATTGGCCGAGAGCAGCGATGCCAGCACGAGCTCGTTTTTTCGGATCGTCACCCCGCCGATCTCCACGTCCTCCAGCGCGAAGCGGTACGTCGTCGTCTCCACTGGCCCGCAATATCGCAGCATCTCCTCCACGGCCGATTCGAGGAGCGACGGGGCGGCGACGAGGCGCTCGCGCTCCTCGGGGTGATCCATCAGCGCGAGCATGCCGTTCGTGATCAGATTGACCGTGGTCTCGTGGCCCGCGACGAGCAGGAGGAAGAGCATTCCCACGAGCTCTTGGGTGCTCAAACGATCGCCGCCTTCCTCGGCCGCCACGAGCCCGCTCACGAGATCGTCCTTCGGCTCGGCCCTGCGGCGCTCGATGAGCGCCATGAAATACTGGAAGAACTCGAATCCGGTGGCGCGCAGGTGCGCGAGCTGCTCCTCGGTGTCCGCGGGCGTGAAGAGCGTCGTGGTCCAGCGCCGGAAATCGTCCTGGTCCGCGGCTGGAACGCCGAGCATCTCGGCGATGACCGTGACGGGCAGCGGATACGAGAACTGCGAGACGAGGTCCATCCCGCTCGAATCGCGCGCGAGGGCGGCCGAGACGAGGTTCTCCGCAATCGTGGAGATCCGGCTGTGGAGACCCTCGACGATCTGCGGCGTGAAGGCCTTGGCCACGAGGGAGCGAAGCCGCGTGTGGTCCGGCGGATCGGCCGCCAGCATGTGCTTGCCGAGCACGTCGAATTCGCCCGCTACGCGCAGGCGCGAACGCTCCTCGGGGGGCCATTGGGTGAAATCCTTGCCGAAGCGTGGATCCCGCAGCATGTCGGAGCAATCGGCGTACCGCGTGAGCAGCCAGAAGGGCACTTTCCGATAGGGCTCGATGACCTTCGAGATGGGCTCTTCGGCCCGGAGGCGTTTGTAGATGGGGTGAGGATCCTTGCGGCCCTCCAGCGTGAACAAGGGGTGCATGGGGGATGCATGGTGGGGCGCGTGAAAGGGCCAGGCAAGGGCGCGTCGTGTGCTCACGAGCGTACCGGATGGCTTGAAAAAGGTGTTCCCATGGTCATGAACCCCGCCCTTTACGCCCCGGGCGCGATTCCGTAGTCTCGGCGCATGAGCCGCCTCGAGACGAATGGGTACTACGCGCTCGGGGTCCCTTTTTACCTCGCCATCATCGCCCTGGAGATCGCGCTCTCGCGCCGCAAAGGGCAGCGCGTCTACGGGTTCGCCGACACGCTCGGGAGCTTCTCGGCGGGGCTCGGCGAGATCGTCCTCGGCCTCTTCCTCGGCCCGCTGCTCCTCGGCCTCTACGATTTCGCCTACGACGAACTCGCCCTCGTGCGCTGGCCCGAGGGCTCGATCGTCCCCTGGATCCTCGCGTTCGCGCTCGGCGACCTCGGGTATTACTGGTACCACCGCGCCGGCCATTCCGTGGCCGCGCTCTGGGCCATCCACGGCGTCCACCACCAGTCCGAGCATTTCAACGTCTCGGTCGCCACACGCCACCCCTGGTTCTCCGACACGTACGCCTTCCTCTTCTACGCGCCCATCCCCATGCTCGGCGTCCCGCCGCTGCATTTCTTCGTGGCGATCTCCATCATCTCCTTTTACGCGCTCACCGTCCATTCGCGCGTCTTCCACCGCCCGGGGCTCTGGTTTCTGGTCACGCCGGCGACGCACATCGTGCATCATTCGAGAAACCGGCGGTATTTGAACAAGAACTTCGGCGCGATGTTCACGGTGTGGGACCGGATGTTCGGCACGCACGTGGAGGTCGATCCGGCCGATCCGCCGGTCCTCGGCACGCCGTTCGGCTACCAGACGCACGACGGCGCGCGGGCGCAATGGGTGTTTTTCCGCGACCTCATCGCCGTCGCCCGGCAAGCGAAGACGTTCGGCGACAAGGTCCGGACCTTCGTACGCCACCCTGGCTGGACCCCCGAGGGCATCGTCTTCCCGCGCCACCCGCCTGCGCGGCCCGACGCGGCGATTTCTACGCGTACAAAGGTTTATGCCGCGCTCGCGTTCGCCGCGACGCTCGCGTTCGCGCTGCACCTGCTCTGGCTACGCGATCGGCATCCGTTCTGGCAGCTCGCGGCCGGGGCGCTCGTCGTCCTCTGGGGCCTGTCCACGATGGGCGGGGTCCTCGACGGACGCGACGGCGCGGTCAAGCGGGAGGGCGTGCGGGTCGCCGCGACGGCCGCGCTCGGCCTCGCGATCGCGTTCAGCTCGTCCGCATCCTAGTGCCGAGATCGAAGAGGCTGCGCGTCGACCCGCCATTGCCGAGCGCCTGGTTGATCCCGCGGCAAGCGGTCCAGCATTGCTGGCACGTCGCGATCTCGGCTTGCTTCTCCGCGAGCCGCCGATGAAGCTCCCCGAGGCTCGCCTCCCGCACGTTGCCCACGCTCTCGTCGATCCGCTCGATGCAGGGCGAGACGTTGCCCACGTGATCGATGTTGAACCCCGTCTTGCCCGCGCTGCACGTGGGCATTTCGCCCTGCGAGAGGAACGCGTCCATGCGCGCGAAATAATCGCGGAAATACCGCAGGTGCGGGTACTTCTCCCAGAGCGCGAGCACGTGCGCGGACACGCCCACGGGCGGCAGCTTGTCGGGGCCCTCCTTGCCGCGGCGATAACCCGCGATGCTGAGGAGCGTGAGCTGATGGCCGACCCCGCGCGCCTCGCTCTGCTGGAGCAGCGCCTCGAGATCGCGCCAGTTGTCCTCCATCAGCACCGTCATCACGTGCACCTGTTTGCCCCCGCGCGGCGCCGTGTCGCGGAGGAGCTCGACCGCCTTCCAGGCGCGATCCGTGGTCCCCGCGAGCCTGCGTTTTCCGTCGTGCCGGCTCGCCTCGGGGTAATCGATGCTCACGTTGCCGTGCACGAGCCCCGCATCCCAGAGCGCGTTGGCCTTCTCCTCGGTCACGAACCAGCCGTTCGTGAACAGCGCGGTGATGTGCTTCTCCGATAGGATCCGCACGATCTCCACGATGTCGGGCCGCGCGAGCGGCTCGCCGCCCTCGACCGAGATCACGAACGTGCCGAGCTCGGCGAGTTCGTCCGCGACGCGGCGGTATTCGGCGAGCGAGAGCTCCTGCTTGGGCGGCGCGGGGTTCGGCCAGAAATCGCAGAAGCTGCATTCCATGTTGCAGCGGTTCGTGACCTGGATCAGGCACGAGAACGGGCGCTTGCGGAGGAGCGTCGCGGCGAACGCGGCCTCTTTTTTCCACGTGGCGAAGCTCATCCGAACCTCCAGCCGCCGGCGAACTGCTGGCCGAGCCGCGCCGTCGCGTCGCGCACGATCGGGGCCACCTCGCGGTATTCGTCGAGCAAGGCGCCGATCCGATCCACGACGCGATCGATCTCGGCGTCCGTCACCGTGAGCGGCGGTTCGAGCTTGAGCACGTTCCATTGCTGGCTCGCGGGCTGCGCCACGATGCCATGTTCGAGCAGCCGCACGCTGAGCCATTGCCCGAAAATGCGCCGCGAGACCGCCTCCACGAGGCCCGGCAAGGCCCGATGCAAGAGCCCGCCCTTCTCGGTCGGCCCGAGCTCGATCCCCACGAAGAGCCCGCGGCCCCGCACCTCGCGCACGAGCGGGTGTTTGCCGATGCGATCCCGGAGCGCGCCGAGCATCCGCTCGCCTTTCTCCCGGCTCGCTTGCACGAGCCCCTCCTCGTCGAGGATGTCGAGGATCGCCCCGGCCGTGCGGCAAGCGAAGGCATTGCCCGCGTACGTCGAGCCGTGCAGATCGAAGCGCTCCGCCGTGCCGAACGCGCGCTTGCACAGATCGGGCGTCGTGAGCGTCGCCGAGATCGGCACCATTCCGCCGCCGAGGGCCTTGCCGAGCACGAGGACGTCCGGGAAAAACCCTTCGGCCTCGCAAGCGAAGAGCGAGCCCGTGCGGCCCATGCCGGTCTGCACCTCGTCGAGGACGAGCAATGCGCCGCGCTTTTTGCAGAGCTCCTGCGCCGCGCGAAGATACCCTTTCGGCGGGACGAGCATGCCGCCCTCGGCCTGGATCGGCTCGACGAGGAACGCGGCGGCGCGGGTCTTTCCGAGGGCCTCGTCGAGCGCGTCGAGATCGCCGAACGGGACCTCCTGGCAGGCCGGCAAGAGCGGCTCGAAGAGCTCACGCATGCGCGGGATGCCCGACGTCGACAGCGTGCCGAGGTTCAACCCGTGATAGCCATTCTTGCAATAGAGGAGCGTCTTCTTCCCGGTCGCGGCGCGCGCGAGCTTCAGCGCGGCCTCGACGGCCTCGGCGCCGGTGCACGAGAAGAGGCACATCGTGAGCGGCCCGGCGCGGCGCGCGAGCGCGGACGCGAGCTCGGCGGCGTGCACCGGCGGGCCCACGTGCACCAGGTTCGGCACGTCGTCCGCGAGGAACGCGGCCATGTTCGCCCGGAGCTTCGGGTGGTTGTGCCCGAGGCTCTGCGCGCCGAACCCCGAGAGGAAATCGAGATATTCGCGCCCCTCGTGGTCCCAGAGCGTCGTCCCACTCGCGCGGACGAAGACGCGGCCGTACCCGAAGGCGCCGAGGAGTTTCACGAAGGCGGGATTGATGTGCTCCGCGTACTTCGCGACCGCTGGGTGGGAGGAGGGCGAGGGGGGCATCCGCGGGCGATTGTCGCCCCCGGACCGGCGGAGACGCAAGCGCCGATCAGGTCAGGAGGCCGCCCTTCGGCTTGAGCAGGGGCGGCAGATCCGTCTCGCCGAGCCGCTGCCGGAGGTTCACCTCGATCATGCGCGAGAGGCCCGAGAGCGGCAGATCGTTCGCGTCCGTGCCGAAGGGGTTTTCGATCTCGTCGCCGATCGCGTCGAGGCCGTAGAACGCATACGCCACGATCCCGACCACGACCGGCGTGAACACCCCGACCGTCTTCGCGATCCCGAACGGCAGCGCGAAGCAATAAATGGCCACGAGCTGGTGAATGAGCGAGGTGTACGAGAGCGGGATCGGCGTGCTCTTGATACGCTCGCAGCCGCCCTGGAGGTCCGTGAGGGTGGTGAGGCTCTGCTCCAGCACGGACAGGTGGTAGGGGTGGATCCAGCCGCGCTGCCAGGCGTCGCGCAGGCGGAAGGCGGCCGATTGGAGGATCGCCGTGGGTCGATTGAGCTCGCCCCGCAATCCGTCGATCTCGGTCGCCGCGAGGAACGGCTCGATCTCCTCCAGCCGATCCTGATCCCGGAGGTGCAGCCGAAGCGCGTGCGTGTAGCCGATGATCCGATAGACCATCTCCCGTCGAAACGCCGCGACGGCGTCGCTGTCGGGGGCGCCATCGGCCGGATCGTTCACGAGCGTGAGGATCTGGCGCGTGATCGTGCGGGTCGTGTTGACGAGGCCGCCCCAGAGCTTTCGGCCCTCCCAGAAGCGGTCGTAGCTCGTGTTGTTCCGGAAGCCGAGGAAGATGCTGAGCGCGAGGCCGATGAGCGTGAACGGGATCGTCGTGAGGTCCGGGTGGAAAAACCCGTACTTCAGATCGGTGACGGTCACCCCGACGGCGAGCAAGGTGGTGAGGGCCATGCGGCCACGGATCCGCGACAGCGCCGTCCCGCGGTACTTGAGGAGCAGGCGCAGCCAGGAATATCGTTTTTCCGTCACCATCATGGGGCACGATCCCGCGCGAGGCGGCGGGCCTTAGCACGATGCCGTTGGTGCACCAACGGCAATCAGGCGTGCCCGAGCGGACGAGCGGCCGCGAGGAGCGCGGCGTCGATGAGCCGCTTCTCGGAGGCGTGGAGGGCGCGGCGCAAAGCCGAGACGCGGCTCGGGAGCTCATCGAGGACGGGCGGGAGCTTGTCCGCGGGGCCGAGCTCGCGCAGAGACGCCTCCGCCGCGTCGAGCCGCGCCCGCGCCGCGGCGTGCGCCTCTTCCGCGGCCCCGAAGAGCGGCATCTGCCACGTCGAGCCGGCGGCCTTCTCCGCGCGGCCGAGCCAGACCTTGGCGGCGTCGAGGTGCTGCCCGGCGTCCCGGATCGCCGAGATGATCGCGTCGAGGTAATGGGTCATGGCGGCAGTACCACGGGGCAGTCTACACGGGAAGTGCGGGCCGCGCTTGCCCGCCGCGGGATCTGCCCGACTTGGCGGGACGCGCGTGGTGCTGATATCCCCTGGTCCATGACGGACGAACGCCGCTCCTTGCCGCTCGCGCGCCCGAGCCGGTATTCGCCCGAGATCTACGTCGGCATCGCGGAGGGCGAGAGCCAGGCGCTCGCGCCGCTCGTCGCGGAGGGCACGGAGCGCGCGATCGAGGCCGCGCGGATCGCGAGCGAGCGCGCGGAGGCGCTCACGGCGACCGCGCACGCGCACGAGCCGCCCGACGCGCCGATCGCGTGCCGTCGCGGCTGCTCGACGTGTTGTCAGGCCAAGGTGCTCGTCGTGGCGCCCGAGGTTCTCCGCATCGCCGCGCACCTCCGGGCCACGCGTTCGCCCGAGGAGCTCGCGGACTTGCTCGGCCGCGTGCAGGCGGCCGACGCCCGGACGCGCGGGCTCTCGCGCGCTGCGCGAGCCGCGGCGCACGTGTCCTGTCCGCTGCTCGACGCGGACGGCGGCTGCGGCGTGCATGCGGCGCGGCCGCTCGTGTGCCGGAGCTGGACGTCCTACGACGCAGGCGCTTGCGAGCGGTACTGGGAAGCGCCGGCCGGAAAGCAAACGCCGCCGCAATGGGCGATCGGCTACGAGCTCGCGCAGGCCGTGCTCGCGGGGCTCGGCAAGGCATGCTTCGACGCGGGCCGGGACGGCACGCCGCTCGAGCTCATCGCGGCGCTCCGGATCACGCTCGAAAGGCCCACCGCCGGCGAGCGCTGGCACAAGCGGCTGCCCGTGTTCTCGGCGGCGAAGGACGCCGAATGGATCGAGACGAACGTGCGCCCGGGTTCCTCAGGAAAAACCGTTCCGTAGGGCCGCGGATGCCTCGCGGATGATGCGCGAGGTCTCCTCGCGGCAAGGGGGCGCGACGCCTCCCATGAGCACGAAGCCGTGGATCATCGACTCGTGGCAGACGTGTCGCGCGGGGACGCCCGCGGCCGTGAGGCGCTCGACGTACGCGGCGCCCTCGTCCCGCAGGGGATCGAATCCCGCCGTGAACACGAGCGCCGACGGCGCGCCCTCGACGCTCGGCGCGAGGAGCGGCGAGCCGTCGGGGTGGCGGCGGACCGCCGGATCGAGGCCGAAATAATGCTCGTAATACCAGTCGATCATCCCCTTCGTGAGCATCCAGCCGTTCGCATACACCGCGTGCGAGCGGTGCGCGCAGGTCGCGTCGAGCCCGGGGTAGAGGAGCACCTGCAGCGCGGGCTTGTGGGCTTCGCCGCGCGTCTTCAGCGAGACGACCGCGGAGAGGTTGCCGCCCGCGCTGTCGCCCATGACCGCGATCCGCGCCGGATCGACGCCGAAATCGGCCGCGCGCGCGGCGATGTCGCGGAAGGCGGCGACCGCGTCGTCGACGGCCGCGGGGAAGCGGTGCTCGGGCGCGAGGCGGTAGTCGACGGCGATGACCCGCACGCGGCCCTCGACGGCGAGCTGCCGGCAAAACGTGTCGTGCGTGTCGAGGTCGCCCGTGACGAACCCGCCGCCGTGGTAGAAGACCACGCACGGCGAAGGCGCGGCGAGGCCCTCCGGCACATATTTCCGGGCCGGGATCGGACCGGCATCGCCGCGCAGGCGCATGTCGGATACGGAGACGCCCTCGAGGCGCGGGATCTCCACCATGCACACGGACTCGGCCATGCGCGCGCGCGCCACGTGCGGCGCGAAGCTGCGGAGGTCGCTCGATTTCAGGACGTCGTCGAGCGCGAGCATCAGCGCGAGGTCCGGATCGACGGTGCAGCCCTCGACCGGCCGCGCGCGGAAGCCGAGGAGGCGCGCGGAGAGCCCTTTCGAGCTGCGAATGGCGTCCGCGAGGGTACGGGCGACCTTGACGCGGGCACGGGCCAGCGGAGAGAGGAGCATCGCGGCCGATGGTAGCGGCGGCCGCGGCGGCTGTCATCCGGGGCAACGCGTGGACGCCCTCTCGGGCCCGCGATACGCTCCGCTCGGGATCGGACGAACGTCATGCGAGACGGCCGCGCTGCGCTTCGAGGTTCTCTGTTCGCGGCGCTCGCGCTCGCGGCCGCGTGCAGCAAGCGCGCGCCTGCGCCGGAAGAGCGTCCCGCGGCCGCGACGACGGCGTCCGCGACGGCCCCGGCCTCACATTCTTTTCCCGGGCCCTGGGCCGACCTCACCCCCGACCGCGCATTCGTCCGGGCGCGCGCCGAGGGCAAGCTCGTCTTTCTGTACTGGGGCGCGGCCTGGTGCCCGCCGTGCAACGATCTGAAATCGGAGGTCTTCTCGAAGCCCCGTTTCGCCGAGATGATGCGTGATTTCGTGCCCGTCCACCTCGACGGCGACACGGAAGACGCGCAACGCGTGGGCGAGGCGCTCTCCGTGTCGAGTTATCCGACGATCCTGGTGCTGAGCCCCGAGCGCGAGGAGCTCCTGCGCTTGAACGGGAGCGTCGACATCGACGAGCTCGATCGCGCGCTCGGGGCGGTGCGCGGCAAGGCGCAGAGCTTCCGGGCGGCGGCCGCGCGCCTCGACGAGGGCAAGCCGAGCGCGGAGGATTGCAGCACGCTCGCCCACGCGGCGTGGGAGCTCTTGCCCGAGGAGACGTGGAGCCAGACGCGGATCCTCGCGGCCCTGCGCAAGGCGATCGAGGTTTGTCCTTCCACCATGAACCGCGAGCGCGCCCTGCTCGCGGGCACGCTCCTCGGGCTCGCCTCGTCGGATCGGCGGGATCCGACGCTCGCGGACGAGACTCGCGCCGCCGCCGCGAGCGCCCCTTCGTACCTCGATCTCATTTTCTCGAACGCCGAGACCACGTGGGCCGCGCGCTCGCTCGTCAATCACCGGGCCGAAGCCCTCGCGGCCTGGCTCGCCGCGGATCGCAAGGACGCGGCCTATCTCACGTGGAAAACGAAATGGCTCGCGGCCGCGGCTTCGCTCCGGTCACGCGAGGGCGCGTCCGTCGACGTCCGGCTCGCGGCCGTGGGGCCCTCGATCGATTTTTTCCGGCACGAAAACCCCGAGGGCCCCGTGCCCGAGCCGCTCCGGGCCGACGTCCTCGCCGCCGTGGCGCGCGCCGATCGCGAAGCGAAGACCCCCGAGGAGCGGTATTCGGTCGTCTCGACGGCGTCGTACCTCCTCAGGCGCGTGGGCGCGCACGACGAAGCTCGAAACATGCTGAAGGCGGAGGCCGAGCGCTCGGACACGCCGCATTACTGGTACTCGATGATCTCGGCGATCGAGAAGGAGCTCGGGCGCATCGAGGAGGCGCGGATCTACTCGCAGAGAGCCCGCGAGGGCGCTGGCGGGCGCGCGACGCGGCTGCAGTGGATCACGAACGACATCCTCTTCCACGCGGCGCTCGAAGGCCCGCCGCCGCGCGCCTATCTCCTCGCCCAGGCCGAGGCGTTCTACGAGCTCGCGTTCGCACTCCCGGACGGGTTCCAGGGGAGAAACCGGACGCGCGCCGAGCAAGTAAAATCCGCGCTCGCGGCGCTGAAGGACGACCCCGAATTTGCGAAGCTCGTGTCGCGTCTCCGCGATCGTTGCTCGTCGCTCCCCGCGAACGGCGCCGAGCGCTGCCGGGATTGCCTGCCGCGCTGACGCCTTCGCCGGAAAAACCTACTGGATGACGATCTGAAGGCCGTACGGGCTCGGGTTCCCGGCGAGGGAGCCGCCGCGCGTGCGCACGAAATACGTGCCCGCCGCGAGGTTCTTCGCGAGCGCGGATCCGCAGTTGCCCACGATGTCGTCCCCCGTGGCGAGCACGGTCGTGCCGTCGGGCGCGAGGATATCGACGATCGTGTCGAGTGTTTTCGCGGCGCAGGCATTCGTGCCTTGATCGGTCGTGGTCGCCGTCAGGCTCGCCGCCGGCGCGCCCAGGACCACGGACACCACGTCGACGTCCCCGAGCGGCGTGAGCACCCCGTTCCACGGCTCCGAAAAGGCGTCGGCCGTCGCGGCGGTGCCGTTGGGCTCGGTCTCCGTGATCTCGATCGAGCAGGTCGGGCTGCACCCGTCACCCGGCGACGTATTGCCGTCGTCGCAGGCCTCGGCGGGCGTCTTCTGCCCGTCGCCGCAGACGTCGACGACCTGGTCGATGCGCAATCGATACACGAACGTGGGGCTCGACGCGGAGGCCGAGGCCACGACACGCGCGAAATAAGATCCGGGCGCGAGGCTCGGCAGGACGGCGCGCGAGCAAGCTCCCTCCCCGGCGTCGTCGTCGCTCGCGAGGACCGTCGTCCCGTCCGCCCCGCGCACTTCGAGGATCGTGTCGATCGCGCCCGTGGCGCACCCTCCGTCGCCGACGTCGAGGATACGCGCGATCACGCTCCTATTCGCGGCCGCGACCGTGAAGGAGACGAAATCGACGTCCCCTTCGGCGTCCATTTTCGCCGGGAAGGGGTCCTTGTAAGGGTTCGCCTGGCCGGGCGTGTCGTTCGGCTCGATTTCACCGAGCTCCACGGTGCATTCCGGCGAGCAACCGTCGCCGGCGTCGCTGTTCCCGTCGTCGCATTCTTCGCCGGGATCGAGCGCGTCATCGCCGCAAATGGGCGCGGGTTTGCCACCCTCGCCGCCTTGACCTCCGGCGCCGCCCTGCCCGCCGGCGCCGCCGGCGCCGCCGCCCGCTCCGCCTTGCCCACCCGCGCCCCCCGGTCCCGCGCCGGACGAACTGCTCGAAGCCGTATTGCCGCGCGGCGGGAGGCCTGCGCCCTCGCCGCACGCGGCGAGGGCCGTCACGAAGAGACCAAGCACGAGGATCGATCGTTTCATTCGGAGTCCGGGCAGGAGTAGCTGAGGTCCCAGCTCTTCACGATGGCCGCCGCGCTCTTGTTCGACGCGGGATTCAAGGTGATCGAGAGCTCGAGGTGGCTCCGCTGCGCGTCGGCCTGGCCCAGTTTGTCGTAGAGGGAGATCGGGCACGGCGCCGGACCGCCCATCGGACAAACCTGCGTGTTGGGCGAGGCCTTCGCGGTCGCGAGGGTCTTGTACGTCGCGGCGGCGAGGGCCGCCTCCGCGTTCGCCGTGCGCGCCTTCCAGACGACGTTCGTATCGGCGGCCGTGAGCGTGTCGTACGCGAGGAAGCCCCATTGGACCTTGGTTCCCTGCGGACACTCTGCCTCGTATTTGTACGTGTACGTCGCGGGATCGTATCCGCCGGGGCAGCCGAGATCGACGGAGAGCTTGGCGCCCGCGTCGTTCAGGACCGTCTGGCAGGTCGAGGGGCAAAGCTTGAGCTGGGCCGGGTTCGCCGGGTCGTCGTAATACCAGCCCGCCCCGCAGGCCCCCGCGGAGGCCACGTTGCCGAGGACCACCGGCGCGCCCGACGTCGGCGTGAAGGTGACCTTCGCGGCGCTCGGATCGTAAACGCCGCCGTTCGGGACCACGAAATCGCAGGAGAGCGTATCGCCCTTGATCTGGATCAGCGCCGAGAGCAGCTCGTTCTCGACGTTCCCGCCGGGCGCGACGAAGAAGCCTTTTTTCGTGCCGCCCTTCGATGCGATCTGGTTCATGAACGCCTGGTTCGCGCCCTGGATGCCGATCGCGTACGTCTTGATGCCCTTGGTCGAGAACGCATTGCCCGCGAGGTCGGAGATGTCCGACTCGTTCTCGTTGCAGCCGACCGGATCGCCGTCGGTCGCGAAGACCACGATGGCGTCCTCGTTCGGGTTCGCATTCTTGTAATTGATGGCCCATTGCGTCGCGCCCGAGAGCGCGGGGTACATGGGCGTGTTGCCGTTCGGCGATTTCCCGTTCACGGCGTCGACGAGCTTCTTCTCCTGGGCGTCGGCCGGCGCCGATTGCAGCGTCAGGATGCCGACGTCGACGAGCGGCGACCGGCAGGCCGTGGCGCTGCAGCTCGTGTCGTTGCAGCCCGAGACCGGCGCGTTGTCGGGCCAGAACCGGAGCGCGACGCCGAGGCCGGCCGAGCCGGGATCCTGGAAGAATTTCTTCAGCGCCTTCACGGTCGCCGACCAGCGCGTCTCGCCGCCGCCGATGTCCGTGGTCATCGAGCCCGAGCGGTCGAGGGCGACGAACATGTTCACGCGCTTGACCGTCGCGGTCGTCGTGTTCGAGCAGCTCGGCGAGCCGCAGGCGACGTTCGGCGCGAACGACGCCCAGTTGTCGAGGCACAGGCATTCGTCGAGCTGCGTGTAGCCGCCGTAGCTCGGCGGGTTCACCATGATCTCGCGCTTCGAGGCGCCGAGGCCGCAGCTCGCGGCCGGGACGTTGATGCATTTCCCAGGCGG
The DNA here is from genome assembly GCF_029960785.1 of Polyangium sp. 15x6. Classification (GTDB taxonomy): domain Bacteria; phylum Myxococcota_A; class Polyangia; order Polyangiales; family Polyangiaceae; genus Polyangium. The sequence continues at coordinate 18,266 of NZ_JASBQE010000015.1, read as the reverse complement.
AATGGGGCTCGGCGTCGTGCAGCTCTGGACGCCGGCGAGCGCCTGGTTCGGGTTGCATTTGCCGAACTGGCCGGAGCCCGCGGCGTAATGGATGAGCTTCACGCCCGCGGGGACCGCGGTGTTTCCGTGGTTGCACACCGGCACCGACCCGCTGCAGGGCACGCCGATCGACAGGTCGTAGCCGGCGCACTCCGGATCGGTCTGTCCAGGCAACCAAGGCACGCAGTCGCCTTTGACCGGGCAGCCCTGGCCGCACAGCGTCTTCACGCGGTCGACGCAGAGGTTCGTCCAGGCGACGTTGCAGCAATCGGGCAGCTCCTGGCAGATCGTGGCGACGCACGAATCGCACGCCGGATCGAGCTTTTCGCCCGAGTCGCATTTGTTGTGGGAGCAAGGCGGATCCTGGTAGCACTTCGCGCCGCAGACGGTGTCGACCATGCCCACGCAGGCCGAGTCCCACGCGAACGGCCCGCACGATTTGCCGCACACGCTGCCGACCTTGTCCACGCAGTCCGCGGTCCAGCTCGCCGGATCGCAGGATTTGCCGCACAAGGCGGGGACCTTGTCGACGCATCGCTGCGCCCAGCCCGCGGTGCACGAGTTTCCGCAGACGGTCGTGACCTTGTCCACGCAGGACGACGTCCATTTCGGCGAAGGGCACTTGTCGTTCTGCTGGCAGACCGACGCGACGAGGTTCACGCAGGTCGAGTTCCAGGTATTGTTGCAGCAGCTCGGCTGCGCGGCGCACACCGCGGCGACGCACGGATCGCAGGCCGCGTTGAGCTTCGAGCCCGTGATGCAGTAATCGTGCGTGCAAGCGACCGTGCCCGGCGTGAAGTCGCAACACTTCGGCTCGGCGGCGCAGATGTCGGCCACGCACGAATGGCACCCCGGGACGAGCGCGGCGCCCGTCGAGCAATACCCGTGCGAGCACGTGCCGGTCGTGCCCAGGTTGCAGCATTTCGGATCGTCGGCGCAGACGGTCGCCGCGCAAGGATCACAATTGGTCGTGAGCGAGCCGCCCGTCTTGCAATAATCGTGGCTGCAAGTGCCCCAGGTCGGCAGACCGCAGCACTTCGGATCGACGTCGCAGATCGCGCTGACGCACGGGTCGCAGCCGTCCGTGAGCTTCGCGCCGACCTCGCAGTAATCGTGGCCGCACGTCCCGCCGTACGACGTCTCGCAGCACGTCGGGTCGATGGCGCAGATGTCGTCCACGCAGGGATCGCAGCCGTACCCGAGCGGCGCGCCGACGGCGCACTTGTTGTGGTTGCACGTGCCGAACACCGGCGCCGAGCAGTATTGATTGAACTGGCAATCGACGCCCTCGTCGCAAGGCTGGCCCACGCCCTGCGCGACGAGGTCCGGCGGATAATTGCCGAGATCACCCGTCTGCCACGTGAAAATGGGCGTCTGCGCGAACGGCTTGAGCCCCCCGGGCGGATCCTCGTCGAAGACCTGGCACGAGGGATCACAGGGGTTGTTCGCGCAATCGGCGAGGACGCTGCTGCCCGGAGGCGCGGGTTTTTCACTGGGCGCGCCGCCCGGGGCGAGGGAAGCCTTGTCCTCCTGGCACGGCCCCCACTTGCCATTCTTGCAGACGTGGACGCCCTTGAAGCACGATTTCACGCCGTTGTGCTCGCCGAGCTCCACGGTGCACGTCTTCTTCTGGCCCTCCTGGCAAAGCGCCGGCGCGCCGCCCGATCCGCCTTCGCCCCCAAAACCGCCTTCTCCCGCGCCCCCCACGCCATTGTCGCCGCCCATCGACGGGTCCGAGCCGCGCGGAGGAAGATCGTCGGCTCCCTGGCTGCAGGCCAGGAGCACGAATAAGAAAGGCACCACGAACAGGGGGAGCAACCCCCGGGACAACGGGGTTCTCGACGGTTCGGAACCATAAGCCATGAGTGAGCGCCTCCAGTGCCAACCTTCCATGATGCATGAAGGCCGTCTGGGATCAAGGCGTTTTGGTCACTCGAATTATCAGGTCTGGTTCTTGGCGTTACCAGGGAGACCCGGCGCGCGGGGCCTCACGCGCCGAGCGTCGCCGCGAGGTGCGGCAAGAGCTCGCCGAGCCGCGCGTCCACGCGCACGGCGGCGTGTTCGTCGCCGCGCGTCGGGCCGAGGTTCACGATGGCCACGGGCACGCCCCGCTCGCTCGCGCGGCGCACGAACCGATAACCCGAGTACACCGTGAGCGACGAACCCACGACGAGCAACGCCTCGGCCTCGTCGAAGAGCGCCCACGCGGCCTCGGTGACGCGCGCCGGCACGTTCTCGCCGAAAAAGACGACGTCGGGCTTGAGCGTGCCGCCGCATCCGAGACAAACGGGGACATGAAAATCGGCGAAGGCGTCGTGGTCGAGGTCGGCGTCGCCGTCGGGCGCGAGGGCCGTGCCCCACCTGTAAAAGGAAGGGTTTTCCGCGATGAGGCGCTCCTGCAAAGCGGCGCGCGGCTCGATCGTCCCGCAGCCGAGACAACGAACGCGGGCGAGCGCGCCGTGCAGCTCGACCACGCGCTCGCTGCCCGCGGCCTGGTGCAGCCCGTCGACGTTTTGCGTGATCGTGCCCGCGAGCCGGTCCGCCCGTTCGAGCGCGGCGAGCGCGACGTGCGCCGCGTTCGGCCGGGCCGCGTCGATCCTCGGCCAGCCGTTCATGCTGCGCGCCCAGTAGCGCGCCCGCGAGGCGGGGTCGTGCAAGAACTGCCGCGCTTGCATGGGATTGCGGGCGCGGCGCGCGGTCTCGGGGCCTCGATAATCGGGGATACCCGACTCCGTGCTCATGCCCGCGCCGGCGAGCGCGACGATGCGCCGGCCGTCGAGCAGGCGAGCGAGGCGCGAGGCGGGGGCGAGGTCGTTCGCTTCGGAGCTGGAAGACGCGGAGAGCGACGAGGCCACGTCCGAGCCTAGCGCATGCGGCGCGGCGAGGCTTGTGGAGGGCGGGCGCGAGGATAAGATCCCCGCTCGGCATGGCGAACGACCCGAAGCGACGGAGCGACGACACGGATTCCGACCTCGCCACCGAGCAAAAGCGCAAGGTCGAGAAGGCGAAGCGCTGGCAGGTCGTCTTCCACAACGACAACTACACGACGAAATGGTTCGTGGTCGACGTGCTCGTCCGCTTCTTCCACATGGATGAGACGTCGGCGCTGAGCTTCATGCTCGTCGTGCACAACACCGGCCGCGGCGTGGCCGGCGTCTACACGAAGGACGTCGCCGAGACGAAGGCGAAGCTCGTCCAGGAGCACGCGCGCGAGTACGGGATGCCGCTCCGGATCACGGTCGAGCCGGACGACGATTGAAAGGCTCTCAGCGCGGCGCCGGCACGTCCGGATTCCATCCCCGAACGAACGCGAGCACCGCCGCCGTGGTCTCCGGGAACGACCACAGGTTGGTGTGGCCGCCCCACGGGATCTGGACGAGCTGCGCGTTCGGCAGCCGCGAGGCGAGCGCTCGTCCTTGCTCCACGGGGATGAGCTCGTCCTGCACGCCATGCACGATGAGGACGGGCACGTTCACGTCCCTCGCGCGCTCGGCGGAGTCGAAGCGATCTCGCAGGAGGAGGCGCACGGGCAGGAAGGGAAAGATCTCCGCGCCCACGTCTGGAAGGGACGTGAAGGGGCAAAGGAGCACGACGCGCGCGCCGAACCCACGCGCGGCCATCGCCATGGCCACGCCCGTGCCGAGGGATTGTCCCCCGAGGACCAGTTGGTCCCGCGGGACGTTCTCCTTGTCGAGGATGTGGCGGATGCCCCGCTCGGCCGCTTCGAGGATCGCGGCTTCCGAGGGGGTTCCCTGCTCCATGGCGAGCCCGTAGCCCGGATACTCGATCGCCGCGAACCCCACGTTCACACGCGCCAGGTGATCGGCCAGCCATGCCACGTCCGCGATCTGCTCGCCGTTGCCGTGAAAGAACACGAACACGGGTTTGTTTGCGGGCGGCTTCCGGAAGAGCATGGGCGTGCCACGCTCCACCCACACGAGCTCGCCCAGGCCGCTCTCCGGGCGCAGGCCGAGCTTCGGGCCAGGGAAGACCATGCGGCGCTGCGCCGCGAAGAGCAGCACGCAGACGAGCAGATAGAGCCCCACGATCGTCCCGAGGACGAGCATCACCATGCGCCGCGCCCGGACTTTTTTTCCTGGTCGAGCGGCTTCACGTCGTCGGGGCACTCGAACGGGACCTATTTTCCGCCGCCGAAGAGGAGCGCGCCGCCGAGGATCGATTCGAGCGCGCCGCCCACCGAGCCCACGAGATCGCCGACCTTGCCGAGCGCCGCGCCCGCCGCGCCGGAGACCTTGTCCACGGCCGCGCCCGCCTTGTCGGCCGCCTTCTCCGCGGCGCCGAGGGCCTTTCCGAGCGTCTTGTCGACCGCGCCCGTGGCCTTGTCGATCGTGCCCGTCACGGCGCCCGTGGCCTTGTCGATCGTGCCCGTGACCGCGCCGGTCGTCTTCTCGAGCGCCTTTTCGTACTTCGCCTCGGCCTTGTCGAGCGTCCTGTCGATCGCGCCCGTCACCTTGTCGATGGCCGCGTTGACCTTCGTGTCGACCTTGTCGAGCGTAGCGTTCGCCTTGCCCTGGGCTTTGTCGAGCGCCTTGTCGACCTTCGCCTGCGCCAAGTCCAGCGTCTTCGACACCGCGCCCGTGACCTTGTCGGCCGCCGCCGAGACCTTCTCCGCGCCCTCGACGAGCGCCGCGCCGAGCTCGTTCATCCGCTCGATCGCGCCCGTCTTCGTGAGCACCGCGCCGAGCACGACCGCGCCGAGCGAGCCCGCGAGATCGTTCAGCGAGACCGGCTTCGCCGCCGCGGCCGCGCCGCCCACGACGACGGTCTTCACCCCGTCGCAGACCGTGGCCCCGCAGCTCGTCTTGTCGCCGACCCGCACGAGCTGCTTGCCGTGCACGAGCACGCTCGGGCTCCCCGCGACGATCGGCTGCGCCACGTGCGGCCCGCATGGCTGGGGCAGGGAAGGGGCGAGCACGGCCATCTGCCCCGGCCCGAGCATCACGTCCTCTGCGCCCGTGGCCACGACGCCCGTCGTGAGGATCGGGACCATGTCCACGATCGAGATCATCGTCCCGGCCGGCGCAGCTCCGATGCCCGCGCCGAGGCTCGCCGCGCCCGCGCCGCCGAGCCCTGCCGGGCCCACGACCTCGCTGCCGAGCGTCGCCGCGACCATCGCCTGGCTCGGCGTGACGAGCGGCATCGCCGCATGCGCGAGCCTCGAACCGACCTTCGCCGCGAGATGCGCCGTCGTCATTTACGCCCTCACGCCTCCTCCCCCGGGCGGGGGAAACGCACCGTGGACAGGATCCGATCGAAGAGCGGGTTCATCTGATCCGCGTCGACCTTGGCCGCGGTCGCATTGAAGCAAAAGACCGTGCGCCGCCGGCCGAGCGCCATCGCGAGCCTCTGCTCGAGCTCGCCCGACTGCGCGCGCCACGTGAAATGCAGCTCGATCCCCGGCTGCCCGCCGAGCGTGCGCTCTTTCCGATCCTTGAGCTCGAACCCTTCGAGGCGCTTGCCGAGCTCGGCGAGCTGCTTGTCCGCGTAGGACACGAGTGTCTCCTCGGGGGAGAGCACGTCGCGGGTCATGACCACGTTCGGCGCCGTGGATTGTCCAGGCCGCGGCGTGGCGGCGAACGCCACCATCGTCCGGTCCTCCCAGTGGCGGGGTACGTCGAAGGAGACGTCTCGGCTCTCGTATCGCGACATTCGCTCCTCAAATCTCCTCAAATGACCGCGGCGCGCTTCACGAAGGCCTCGGCGAGCTCGCCCCAGGGCCGCTCGTAGACCACGTATCCCTTCTTCGTGAGGGTGTGAATGAACGCGTCGCTCGATGAAAACCCGTTCATCTGCGCCTCGACGAGGTTCGCCTCGAGCTCGGTGCCCGAGACCGGCACCGCGCCCTGCGTCTTCATCACGAAGAGCTGACCCTCGCCGGGGCTCTGCAGGATCGTCGCGCCTTTCGAACCCCCGTTGATCGCCGAGGCGACGTCGTCGCCCGTGAAACCACCGGCGCGCGAGACGATCTGCCCGAGCGATCCGCCGTCCGGCGCGGCGCCCTGGCCGAGGTTCACCTGCGGGCCCGAAAGCGCATTCGAACCGTTCCCGCCGAACGCGTTCTGCAGCGCGCCCTTCACGTCGCCGAGCGCGCCCTGGCCTTGATCCTGGGCCGCGCCGAGTGCGTCCTTCGTGCCCTCGGCGGCGTCCTTGCCCTGGCCCTCGAGGTCACCCCAGAAGTCCTCGGCCTCGTTCTTGATGTCGCCCCAGGCGTCCTTCGCGTCGCCCTTGATGTCCTTCCAGGCGTCCTTCGCGTCCTGCCCCGCCTGCTTGAATTCGTCCTTCGTCTGGTTCCAGGTCTCCTTCGCCTCGGTCTTGGTCTGCTTCCAGGCCTCTTTCGCGTCCTCGACCGTCTGCTTGGCGTCGGCCTTGGTCTGGTTCCAGGTCTCTTTGGCGTCGGCCTTGGTCTGCTTCCAGGTCTCCTTGGCCTCTTCCCAGGTCTGCTTGGCGTCGGCCTTGGTCTGGTTCCAGGTCTCCTTCGCGTCGGTCTTGATCTCGTTCCACGCGGCCTTCGTCTCGGCGACGAACTCCTTCGGGATGGCCTTGATGTCGGCGACCACCTCCTTCGCGTCCGCGATGGTCTGCTTGACCGTCTCCTTCGCGCTCTCGATCTGGCCCTTCACTTCCTCGACGACGGCCTTCGCCTGGCCCTTGATCTCCTCGACCTTGGCCTTGGCCTGGGCCTTCCACTCCTCGACCTTGCCCTTCCACTCCTGGACCTTCTGCTTGACCTCTTCCTTGGCGCCCTCGATCCGCGCCTTGAGCTCCTGCACGCGGGCCTTCGCGGCCTCGACCTGCGTCTTGGCCATCTCGATGATCTCGCCCGCCTGCTTCTTCATCTCCTGGAAGCGCTCGACGGCCTGATCCTTGAGCGCGATCACGCGCTCCTTGATCTCCTGCACCTTGGCCTTGGCCTGCTCCTTGAGGTCGTTGATGCGGCCCTTAATCTCCTCGATCTTCGCCTTGGCCTGCTCCTTGACGGCCTCGATGCGGCCCTTGATCTCGTCGATCTTGGCCTGCACCCGCGCCTTGGCCTCGGCGAACTTCTCCTTCACCTCGGCCACCTTGCCGAGCACGGCCGCCTTCGCCGCTTCGAGCTTGCCCTTGAACTCCTCGACGATCGCCACGGCGCGCGCCTTGGCCTCCTCGAGCTTGCCGCGGAGCTCCTGGATCTTGGCCTGCACCTGCGCCTTGGCGGCTTCGAGCTTGGCTTTGACCTCCTCGAACTTCGCGATGGCCATCTGCTTCGCGGCTTCGGCCCGCGCGCGGAGATCCTCGACCGCGCCGCGGATCTTCTCCTGCACGTCGCCCGCGATCTCGCCGGCCCGCGCGCGGATCTGATCGATGCGCTCCTGGAGCTTCTTCTGCTCGAGCGCCACGCGATCGAGGATGTCGTCCACGATCACGCCCGGCACGCCGAGCACCTTGTCGATCGCCCCCTGGAGCTGCTCGTTGATGGCCTCGGGCACCATCAAGTAACCCGGCGCGTCCGCGAGCGAGGCGGGCGGCTCTTCGAGCAGGCGCCGGAGCGCTCCCTCGACGGCCTGTTCGTCGAAGCCGCCCGGGATCTCGTCGAAAATCTTCGCCTGGAGCGCCTTCGCCGCGTTGTTCACGGCCTCGGGGAACGAGAGATCGGCGAGGTTGATCTCGGCCGCGCCGAGCGACATCGGCACGGGCGAGCTCGCGCCCGCGGTGTTGAGCAGGACGTTCGGCGCGCCGTCGATGTGCACCTCGCGCCCCGCGAGCCCCGCGAGCCCGCCGGCGCTCACCTTGATGCTGCCGCTCGCGTCGAGGAAGATGTCGCCGCCCGCGAGCGTGAGCGAAGCCTTGCCCGTCGAGAGCACGACCCGATCGTTCGACAGCGACGCGCCCGTCTCGCCGACCTGGATGTGGCACTCGCCCCCGACGACGAGCACGTCGCTCTGCTCGACGCGCGTCGTGCGGCTGCCGACGACGTGCAGCGTCTGATCCGCGCCCACTTTGCGCGTCTCGCGCTCGCCGACCTGCACGTCGAGATCCGTGCCGACCTGGAGCGTGTGTTTCTCCCGGACGACCTCCTCGCGGTCCTTCTGCGCGTGCATGAACACCCTCTCGCGCCCCTTGGCGTCCTCGAAGGTGATCTCGTTGAAGCCGCCGGATCCGGGCGAGCTATCGCTCCTCCACGAGGTCTTCGTCTTGTGATCGGGCAGCTTGTACGGGTGCGGCGAGGTGCCGTTGAAGACGCGGCCGACGATGATCGGCTGATCGGGGTCGCCCTCGAGGAAATCGACGAGGACCTCCTGCCCGACGCGCGGGATCGCGACATTGCCATAACCGCGCCCGGCCCAGACCTGGCTCACGCGGATCCAGCACGAGCTCTCGTCCGTGTACTTGCCCTCGCGATCCCAGTGGAACTGCACGCGCACGCGGCCGTACTCGTCGACGTGGATCTCCTCGCCGGGCGGCCCTGTGACGACCGCGCTCTGGAGGCCGCCCATGCGCGGCTTCGGCGTGACGGACACGGGCCGGTACGGATCGTCGGCGAACACCGCCGTGCCCGTGCTCGACCAGTCGCCCTCGCTCGTCCCTTCGAGCGTGCGTTGCACGAGGAGGAGGCGCTTTTCCTTGGCGAGATCCTCGCGCGGATGCCCTTCCATGCAGAACACGTCGCCGGGTGAAAGGCCGAGCGCGGTCGTCTGGAAGAGGACCTTGCGGCGGCCTTGCCGCGTGCCGTCGAGCCTGCGCGCCGCGAGCGCCTTGGCCTCGCGCTCGTCGACGCGCCCCGGATCCACGACGAACGCGCCGGGCACGTAGCTGTAGCTCTCGTATCGATCTTCCTGATCGAACGTCGACTTCGACTCGGCGATGAGCTGGAAGTCGGGCCGCCTGCGGAAATCGTGATCGCGCAGCGTCATGCGGCCCTGCCGCACCTGGTGCGAGACCTTTACGTGCGTGATCGCGTCGCGCGACTTCGCGTGCTCGAGGTTGTTCACGTAGAGCAGCGGCGCGCCGGCCTCGCGCACGGTGGGATCGGTGACGAGGACGAGCTTGCTCGGCGTCTCGCTGCCCGGATCCGGCGCGCGGAAATGGTAGCTGATGCCCGCTTCTTCGAGCAGACGCGAGAGGAACGCGAAGTCGGTCTCGCCGTACTGCACGCGATACTCGAGCTTCGGGAACGTGCCCGCGTCGAGCTCGAGCACGGGCTCGATCTCCCAGTCCGCGAGCAGCTTCTTCGTGATGTCGGGGATCGACAGGTGCTGGAAAATGCGCTGGTTGCGGCGCTGCGAGGTGCGCCAGAGCGCCGGCACGATCCGCAGGAAGTACGTCGAGAGCCCGTCGGGCTCGACCTCGATCTGCTCGGCATACTGCACGACGCCGGTCCAGGCGAGGCCGCCCGCGACCTTGAACCCCGCGCCGTTTCCGACGAGGGCGTCGAGATCGATGTCCTCGTCCGCCGATCGCGCGACGAGCGAGACGTCGAAGAGCGTCGACATCTCCTCGACGACCGAAAAGCTCCGCACGGAGAGGTTGATGTCCTTCGCTGCGAAACGAAGCTCTAGGTTTTCCATGGGACAGCGTGCGAAACGATACGCGAGCGCAAGGCGGGCGGGAAGACGGAAGCAACGCGAGCGATGGCCCCGTGCGAAGGCCTGGCCTTCCCGCGGCTCCTCCCGCTAGCCTCCACAGTCGATGCTGCGCCTCTATACATTCCCCCCGTCCCCCAACGCCCTCAAAGCGCGCCTGGCGCTCGCCGAGCTCAGCCTCGCGTACGAGGCCGTGGAGGTGAATCTCCTCCGCGGCGATCAGCGGGATGCGTCCTTCCTCGGCAGGAACCCCCACGGCAAGGTCCCGGTCCTCGAAGACGGGGCGCTCGTGCTCCGTGAATCCGACGCGATCGTGGCCTACCTCGGCGATACGTATGGAGCCGGGCTCTGGCCGAAGAGCCCGGCCGCGCGGGCCGAGGCGCTGCAATGGCTCTTCTTCGACGCCGCGAATTTCGGGTATGCCGGGCGCCTCTGGTGGGCCGACGTGCTCACCCCGAAGACCGGGCGCACCGGCCCCGCCGCCGGACCGGAGCTCGTGGGGCAGGTCGCGACCGACGTCGGCCGTGCGCTCGGCGTCCTGGAAACGCACCTCGCGTCCCGCGACTATCTGCTCGGCGAATTCACGCTCGTCGATTGCAGCGTCGGCGTGATGGTGAACCTCCTCCGCGGCACGCGCCTCGATACCCCGGAGGCATTTCCCGCCGTGACCGCGTACCGCGATCGAATCCGTTCCCGCGCCGCCTGGACGGCGGCGGGCGGCGCGGCCATCGATCTGTGACGAGGAGCGTCCCCGTGACCACGAAAGCCGCCCCCAAAAAGACGACGAAACGGTCCGCGCCCGCGCCCGACGACGTCGAGGCGTTCCTCGCGTCGCTCGATCATCCTTTCGAGAAGGAGATTCGCGAGATCCGGCAGGCGATCCTCGGCGCCGATGCCCGTATCGGCGAGGGCATCAAGTGGAACGCGCCGAGCTTCCGCACGTCGGAGTTTTTCGCGACGTTCCATTTGCGAGCGAAAGACGGCGTGCAGGTCATCCTGCACCTCGGCGCGAAGAAGCGAGAGTCCCCAGGGTTTGCCATCGACGACCCGGCGTCGCTGCTCGAATGGCTCGGCAAGGACCGGGCCTCGGTGAAGTTCCGGGATGCGCAGGACCTCGAGGCGAAACGGGCTGCTTTCGTGAACGTCGTTCGGCAGTGGATCGAGCACGTGTAGCGCGGCGCTCGCGAAGATGCCCTCGGATGCCGGCAAATCACGCCCTGAAAGCAGGTTTTCGCTTTCGGGCGTGCGCAAACCTCGCGACGGTCTCCCTGTGCCTCGTTCGGACATGCTCGAACGAGGCACAGGAGTGGCGTGGTTTACTTTTGAAGATGTCCGAACGATGCACAGGAGCCCCGGCGGGCCGTTCGGACGCGCGCGAGAGCACCGGCAGCGCCTGGCGCGACGGTTTTCGGAGCCCGAACGGCGCCGCGGCGGTCCCGTGCGCATTTTGGAGGGGGCAAATGCGTCGTTCCGGGGCTCCGGTGCATCGTTCGAGCATGCTCGAAGACGGGATCCCGATCTCGGGGCAGAATTTGCCAGCGACGAAAGCGCCGTTTCGGCGTTCAGTCCTCGTCGCCCTCGCCGCCGCTCCCGCCGGCGCCCTTCTTGGCGCTGCGCTCGCGCCGCAAGAAGAACGACTCGACGAGCTTGCGTTGCCCCGGGAATGCCGTGCGGAGCATACCGTACGCCTTTTCCAGCGCCGCGCGGACCGCGAGCCGGCCCTGGATCTCGGCATCGCCGGCTTTGTTTTGCGCCGTCTCGGCGGCGTCGAGCGCGTCGCGGGCCGTGAAGCTCTTCTCGAGCGCTTGCTCGAGCCCGGCGTAGGCAGCGGCTTTGCCCGGGAAGTCCTCGATCCCCCCGAACCGCTCCAGGATCCGCTCGGCGAGCTCGGGCTCCTCGCGGATCCTGGCCTCGGTGATCTCCCCGGCGCTGCCCTCCTGAAAGACGTGCTTGTAGATGGGATTGTCACGGCTCCGCATGGCGGGGCCATTCAAGATCGCGTCGCTCACGCCCATGATGCGCAGGTCGAGGACGACGTCACGGATGCCATAACGCGCGCGGAGCTTGGTCGCGGCCCTCCGGGCAGCCCTCTCGATCACGACAGCGCCGCCGAGCAGATCCGCGGCCGTCGCGACGACGGCAGCCGCCTCGACGATGGCCGCGCGTTGCGCTGCCGTCAGCGTCTCGGCGTCGCCCCACCCCTCGGCAGCGCCTCCGAAATGGTCGGTGTGTTTCTCGTATACCTCGCTCGCTGCGTTCACGTCGGGTAATTGCATGTCGTCGGTCCTCTCTCCCTGGAGCAATGATGAAGCCGGATGGGAGTTGCGGAGGACAGTACGACCGAGCACGCTCAGCCGTCAAGGGAAGTGTGTGGCAGGAAGCTGGCCCATCACTCCTCGAACCAGATGAACCAGGACGCGCGTCTCCTCACCGGATGAAACGTTCGCCATACCTCCTCGGGCAGGAAGACATCGGAGTCGCAATAGCCGCACGTCACGATGCGTCGATCGCCGGCGCCGACCTTGAGCTTGGCGCCGCATTCGGGGCAACCCAGCGTGATGGGTCGGAGAGACCGGGGCGCCTCGGCGGCCAGGGGGACGAAGACCTGCGCGGCGTGCCGCCCGAGCGAGCGAAGCCATGCCGGCGCTGGATAGGTGGCCATCATGGCCCCACATCCCCTGCAAGGCGCCTGGCCGGTGCTACCCAGAGGCAGCCACGAGAGATCGGTGGGCGTCGCACACGCATTGCAGGTGGGCGAGCGGAGGCTCTGCATGCCGAAGAACTGGGTGCCGGCGCTGAGCATGAGAAGGGGCCGCTCCTCGCCGGGAGCCAGCGGCATTACCTGCTTCAGCGTGAGTCCGAAGACGTGGTCGCGGAGATAGTCGACGGGGAGCTCTTCATCGTTCCCGCAGGCTGCACAACGCACGGCCAGCGCGGGCTGGTCGACGGGGCAGCTCGAGCCGCATTCTTCGCAGATCACGCGCATCCGGTAGCAACGGAAGTGCATGCCAGAGCTTTGGATGCGCCCGGGCAGGGGGGCAACAACAAACGGCTCCGCAAGTGTACGCGCACGCGCCTCCGCTCCAAACCGTTGTGCTTCTCTTTACACATCGTAGCGCTGTGCCTCCGCCGCGGCTCGATGACCGCAAGGGAATGCCGTACGCCTCATGGGGACCAATCTCTCATGGCGCCCCCTCCCACCACGAAGCTAGGCTCCGATAACGCGGCGGTGCGCCGGGCGAGGCCGCCCAACCACCGCAAACACGATTCAACGTGATCGCATTGCGTTGTCATGATGTCCGGGGCAGCAAGAGCGCCCCAGGGGAGGGGTCATGTCCTTGGTTCGAGGAGCGCGGGCACTTGCCCTGGGCGCTTTCCTTTTCTCGATCGGCTGCGGCGAAGCGGCTCCGGGCGCCTTCGAGCTCGCGGAAAGCCCAGCGTTCGAGCTGCAGGGCGGCGGCCCCGCGGGCTCCGGCGGCATCAACGGCGCGAGCCCGCTGGCATACCACGCCAACGTGATGGAGCTCTTGGCGGCCCTCGCGGTTCCCGCGGCGGATCCATCCGATCCATCGGCCGTGAATCCCGCGATCGAAGCCACGGGCCTCCTGGATACCTCGGGCGGACGCCAGGTGTTTCGTTATGCGACGCGCTGCGCCCTGCCCGCGGGGACGAACCTCGCGAGCGGGAACAAGACGTACGAGGGAGAGGGCATTCTGCGCACCACCTCCACGTGGCTCACGACCGGCCTCGCCACGTCGGCGCAGGAGGACGTGCTCACGTGCATCGTCGCGCACCTGAATCCCCTCGGCTTCCCCGTGCCCATTTTCCTCTCGGGGCCCAGCGTGGCCGGGACGGAGAACGCGGGCGATCTCGGATTCACCGTCACGGAGGCGCTCTGGCAAGTACGGATCCCGGGCCCTGGCCAGGCCCCCGTGTATCACGCATGGCCCCGCGTCGACCTGCTCTCGACCTGCGGGCTCTGCACCCAGCTCTCCTGGATCACGCGGCTCTGCGGCACCTTGCTGAACACGTGCGGCGTCTCGATCCGGTACGACATGGCGAGCGCCTGCACGGGCAAGGACGGACGTTTCACGTGCAATGGCAAGCCGGCGATCCAGACGACGCTCGAAGCGGCGGCGCTCTGCGATCTCCACCTGCCCCTGTAACGCCGCGAGGAACGCCATGGTGGAGACCGAGGACGTCCTCACGTCGTGCGCCTCGCCCGCGGATCCGCCGAGCGTCCCGGTCGTGCTGCGCTCGCGATTCGACGGCCTCGTGCTCCTCGGCCGCGGCGGGATGGGCTCGGTGTATCGCGCGCGGGACAAACAGCTCGGGCGCGACGTGGCGCTCAAGTTCCTGCACGGGTCGGACGCGGAGACGAACCGAAAGCTCCTCCGCGAGGCGCGGTCGCAGGCGAGGCTCGAGCACGAGAATGCTTGCAAGGTGTACGAGGCGGCCGCCCTCGGCGGCAGGCCGTACATCGTGATGCAATACATCGACGGCGAGCCGCTCGACGTCGCGAGCGCCCGGATGACGCTCGAAGAAAAGGTCCGCGTCATGCTGCATGTATCCGCGGCCCTCCACGAGGCGCACCGGCTCGGGATCATCCATCGCGACGTGAAGCCCCACAACATCATGATCGAGCGGGGAGAAGACGGGGTCTGCAAGCCCTACATCACCGATTTCGGCATTGCACGGGACCTGGGCGAGGCGAGCCCCTCCACGACGAGCTCGTTCGCCGGGACGCCCGGATACATGGCGCCGGAGCAGGCGGAGGGCGACCCGCATGCGCTGGATCGGCGGACGGACGTGTATGCGCTCGGCGCCACGCTCTACGATTTGCTCGCGGGGCGGCCGCCCTTCGAGGGCAACGTGATGGAGGTCTTGCAAAGCCTGCTCCTCGACGAGCCCACGCCGCTCCGGAAGGTCCGCCCCGAGCTGCCGGAGGACCTCGAGGCCGTCGTGATGAAATGCCTCGAACGGGAGCCGGGGCGCAGGTATGAATCCGCGTGGGCGTTCGGCGACGATCTCGCGCGTTTCCTCGACGGCGTCCCCGTGAAGGCGCGCCGCGCGTCGCTCGGATACGTCCTCTGGAAGACCGCGCGGAGGCACAAGGCGCGCGTGGCGCTCGGGGCGGCGCTCGTCGCGGCGGCCGTGGTCCTGCTCGTCCTCTGGGTCGGGGAGCGGCGCGCCGCGGCCGAGAGGACCGCGATCGCGCGGGAGCTCGGCGAGGAGGTGAAGGAGATGGAGCTCTTCCTGCGGCACGCGCAGGTGATGCCGCTGCACGACATCGAGCGCGAACGGGACATCGTGCGGCAGCGGCTGCGAGGCATCGAGCGGCGAATGGCGCAGCTCGGCCCCGCCGCGGAGGGGCCGGGGCACGATGCGCTCGGGCGAGGGTATCTCGCGCTCCACGAGCCCGAAGAGGCGCTCTCCCATCTGCGCCGCGCCCATGACGCCGGATACACGCAGCCGGCGCTCCGGTATGCGATGGGGCTCGCGCTCGTGGAAAAGCATCAAAAGGCGCTCGAGGAGACGAAGAGGATCCAGGACCGCGAGCGCAGGAATGCGAGGATCGCGGCCCTCGCCGCCGAATACAAGGAGCCTGCGCTCGCGCACCTGCGCGCGTCGCTCGGGGCGCGGTTCGAGTCGCTGGCATTCGTGGAGGGGCTCATCGCGCTGCACGAGGGCAAGAACGACGTCGCGCTCGAAAAGGCGCGCGAGGCGTTCCGGCAATCGCCCTGGCTCTACGAGGCGAAGAAGCTCGAAGGGGACGCACTCTTCGCGGAGGGCAGCCGATTCCGGCGCGACGCGGCGTTCGATCTCGACAGGATGATGCAGGCCTTCGAGCCGGCGGCGGCGGCCTACGCGGCGGCGGCCGAGATCGCGCGCAGCGATCCGGCCGTGCACGAGGCCGAATGCCAGCTCTGGATCCAGGTCGTCCTCGCGTCGGACGCGCGGCCCGCGCTCCTCCGTCCGAGCTTCGAGAAAGCGAGGCGCGCCTGCGACCGGGCCATTTCGGCCGACGCGCAGCGTTCGTCGGCGCGGCTCGAGATGGCGCTCCTGCACAGCATCCTCGCATTCCGCACCGTGTACGGGCCGGAGACGGCGGAGCCGGAGCCCATCATCCGGGAGGCGATCGCGCGCGCCGAGGACGCCGCGCGGGTCCGTGCGGACGACGCCATGGCGCATTACCTCGTGGGCGCGGCGCACAGGACGAAGTTTCTTTACCTGATGAGCCGAGGGCTCGACGCGCGTGAAGCCATGGGCCGCGCCATCGCCGCCTACGAGGAGGCCATCCGGCTCGATCCGGCCTTCCTCTGGCCCTACAACGAGGTTTGTTCTTCCTATGCGGAGCGTGCCCGGATCGAGGCCTCACGCGGCGTCGATCCGGGCACCTCGGTCGAGCGCGCCGTCGCGCGTTGCGACGAGGCCATCGCGCGGGATCCGAGCTTCACGTACCCGGCCATCAACAAGGCGCTCGCGTTTTTCCGACGAGCACAATATCTCGCGTGGCAAGGCCGTTCGCCGGAGAACGCCGTGGCGAGCGCGCTCGCGTCGGCGGCCGCCGTCCACGAGACGAACGCCCTCGATTCGGCGAACCTCTCGGCGTGGGCGCTCTGGATCGAGGCGACACACGCCGAAGGCGCGGGCCGGGATCCGCGCCCTTCGCTCGAGCGCGCCGGGGCGTTCGTTCGCGAAATGGAGCGGCTCGGGCCGCCGTCCGCGAGCCGCGAGATCCAGGGATTGCTCGCCATGACGGAGGCCTCGTGGCTCCTCGGGCAAGGAAAAGATCCGACGGCGGCGCTCGGAACGGCGCGCGCGTCGTTCCGAGCGCTGGTCGCGGCGGCGCCCTGGGACATCGACGCTCGCCTGAACGAGGCGCGCGTAAAACGCCTCGACCTGCGCTGGGCCGTCTCGAAGGGCCGGGCAGACGCGGCTGCATTCGAGGACGTGATCGGGCCCCTCCGGCGCCTCCTCGCAGAAGAGCGCGCCGATCCGCACCTCTACCAGACGCTCGCCGAGCTTCACGAGATGCGCGCTTCCTGGCTCGCCGCGAGAAAAGAGCCCGCCGATCGAGATCTCGCGAGCGGAATCGCCCTGTGCGACGCGGCGCTCGCCCAAAACCCTCGCATGGCGACGGCGCTCGCGACGAAAGGCGCGCTCAGGCTCGCGCAGGCGCGTGCGTCGAGCGACGAGGAGGCCGCGATCCGCGCGAGGGGCGAGGCCAGGGCCCTGCTCGAATCCGCGCTCCGCGAGAACCCGCTGCTCGCGCGGGAGCGGGGCGCGGCGCTCGCGGAGGCCGAGGCGAAGCCGAGCGCCGCACGTTGACCGGGCCACGCCGCCTTCGCCCTCACCCCTTCCGTCCGTTGTGGTACTGTCGGCCGAATGGAGGTCGTCGCGCTCGGCCCGTTCTACGTGGCCTCTCTCCCTTGGCAAAGGCAGAGCCGCGAGTGGGTGCTCACCGTCGTCTGCAAGGCCACGTTCGAGCTGGTCCCGGGCGAGCTCCGGCTCTCGTCGGGCCAGGAGCCGATCAACGACGCCGACAATCACTGGGACGACGATGCCCGGCGCAGCGTCTACTCGCCGAGCGACCTCGTTCCTTTCCGCAAAGGCGCGGACGTCACGCTCGTCGGGCACGCGTTCGCGGCGCATCACAAGCCTTGCCGGTCGCTGCTCGCGCGGATGGTCGTGGGCTCGCTCGACAAGGCCATCGAGGTCCACGCCGACCGCACCTGGTCCGGCGAGGCGCAGATCACCGACGGCCCCGCGTTCACCCACATGCCCCTGCGCTACGAGCGCGCGCAGGGCGGGCCCGGGACCATGAACCCGGTCGGCATCCCCGTCGCGCCCGGGCCCTTGCCGAACCTGCACCCAGCGCGCCGGCAACACACGCTGAAAGACGACGGCTCGCCCGTGGGCTTCGGGCCCATCGCCGCCGGGTGGCCGCAACGCGAGACCCGGCTCCGACGCCACCGCGGGAGTTTTTCCCACGAAGGCTGGCACACGCGGCCGCTGCCCGACGACATCGAGATCGAGTACTTCAACGCGGCGCCCGCCGATCAGCGCCTCCCCGAGATCACGCCCGATCTCGAGATCGTCCTCGAGCACCTCCACCCCGATCATCCGCGCCTCACGACCCGCCTGCCGGGCCTCCGCCCGCAGGCGTTCGTCGAGCGACCGCGCGGCGGGGCGCAGGAGCTCAACCTCGTCGGCGACGCGCTCTGGATCGATACGGATCGCGCCCTCTGCACCGTGACCTGGCGGGGCCAGATGCCGATGCTCTCGCGCGACGAGCGCGGGCGTGTCCTCGTGGCGATGGGCAACCTCCGCCAGAAGCTCGGCTGGGACGACGTGCAGATGCTGATCCGCGCGCTCGCCCCGCAAAAGACGTCCGCGCCCGCCCCGGCCGCGCAGCCCGCCGCCCCGGCCCTCGCTCCGCCGGTTCCCGCGGCGAAGGCTGCTCCGCCCGCGCCGCCGAAGCCGGTTCGTCCCGCGGAACAGCACATCTTCGAGGAAGAGTCCGTCGAGACGGAGGTCCTCTCCACCGAGGAGCTCGCGCGCGCCGAGGGCGTGCTCCCGGCGTGGCTCGCGCGCGGCAGGGCCCGCGGCAGCGCGTCCGCGCCGCCCCCGGCGCCCGCCGCC
>NZ_JASBQE010000159.1 GCF_029960785.1 Polyangium sp. 15x6 | reverse complement strand
GCGCGCGCAGGAACCTCTTCGACCTCCGCCGCTACGCAGCCTTCCTGAACCTCGAAGTGATCGAGCGGCGTGGCCGAACGGCTATGGCCGCGTGATCATGATGGAAACGAACTGAACGATGCTCTAGCCCCCAAAAGGGGCTTTTTCTCGGAGTGCTTCAGCTCATGTCGTTACCTCGTGAGCCGCTCCGAGTGCTTCCGGCTGGAGCGACAGTTTGCCGGCCGGGTTTCGCACCCGGAGGGGATGCGCGCCTTGGCAAGGCGCACACAACAACCATACCGAAAGAGCCGAACGCGGCGTCGTGGTCGGGCGCAAGAATCACTACGGGTCACGGTCGAAGCGTGGGACCGAGGTGGCTGCGCTTTTTTATTCGTACGTGGAGAGCGCGAAGCTCTGCGGGCTCGATCCGAAGGCGTACCTACGTAGGGCGGTCATGGCGGGGCTGCGTGGAGAGAGGATCGCGCTGCCGCATGAGGTCGCGGCTCAGGGATAGCGCAAGGCGAACGGCATGCCGCATTGTCCGGGCCGAAGGCGGCTCGACGAGGGTACGGGCCTGCTCGGAGTATTGATCGCTTGCGACGAACCAGGCGGTCCCGCCGGGAACACGTCGGCGCGGGCCCTGCATGTCCACGGCCGTCGAGCAAGACGAGGCTGGGCGAGGAGATACCGTTGACCCGCCCGTGCTCGGTGCTCGACAGGTTCCCCTTCGCAACGCCGCTCCTCCTGGCGAGCTGGTCCAGCGACATCCCCTGCTCGAGGCGGATGTCCCTGATCCGCGCGCCGATCTCGACGAGCAGGGGAGACGTGACTTGCCGACGTGGCATGCCCGGCCTCCGCCGCTCAAACCAGCGCCCGGAGGCGGATACGCGTCGGAGGGGCCCGGAGCTCGGAGGGGGTGTTGCGATCGACGTCCCCCTTGACTGGCAGGAGGTCGATCGTCCCCTCCTCGTCCAGGCCACGCAGCGCGGGCATGAGGGTGCCCGCGAAGGACATATCGCACAAAAACCTGGATTTCCGAATCGTCTTCGTCGATATGGGGAGCGGCAGACATGGCGAACACCTCCATTCGCCGACCCGGGGCGGGTGCGCCGTGCGACGGGCGCACGTGGGGTGTCACGCGGCGCAGCCGCCCAGGATCGGCGAAGACGTCGTTACAAAAAGCCGCTCGGGGCCGATTCGGCATCCCTTTTCGGATGTGTTTGGCCCAGGCGCGCAGATATCAGCCCCGAGCGGCAGGACCGACGAGTTCGTCGTCGTCCCGATGGGGAATGCGCACCCACGGGTCAAAAGGGTTCACGGGCGGCGAGAAATAGGTGGGAGGCGGACCTACACGTTAGGTGGAACCCGTCTGCCCAGCAGCCGTTGCAAGCGCTCACCGGCAAATGGCATCAAGGGTGACACTTACGGGCGGGGCCGATCCATCCCCGAACCTCCAGCCATCGACGGAGCCGTCGCGCACATGCCGACTAGATGCTCCAACTTGCGAATACACCCAGCTTCCCGTCTCATCTTGCGTCCAGTAGGACCAGTACGTGCAACTTTCCGCGATGCTTGGACATCGGCAAAAACAAGGTTCGGCCGGATAATCGCATCCGACGTTTTCGATGCTACAGATGGCGGCTCCTAGCTCAACAAACCCCTGCGACTTGATCGCCATGTGTGATTTCTTCAGCAAGTCATAGCCAGTAATTTCTCGCTCGGAGAATCGCACACACTCACTGCGCACACTCCCGTCAGGGAACTGGACGACAAGTCCCGCCTTCCCCGCATGAACTGCCGTCGCGGAAAACAAGACGGACGAGAACAAGAGTCCTTGAACGACAGAACGCCTCATGATCGTTTCTCCCAGGATGACTGTTGTAAACGGCCTTCTGTCCAAGAGCATGGGGAGCGCAACCGAATGTCGCAATGCTCCACCGCTCATCGGATCAATGGCGAAACAAGAGAAGGCCCCGTTCTACGAGACAGCGCGCCAATCTACATCGGCGAAGTTAGCGGGAGTATCGCCCGACGTGGCATGCCTCGACTTGTGCGCAGGACCGGCGCTGCGGGCCCTACTTACCCCGCAAACGGCGGGATACAGCAGAAGGTGACCGCGGTGTCCGCGTTCGGTTGCGCCTCGCCGATCGGCTCGCCGCCGCTCGCGAGGCACGTGCCAGGCATGTAGGCGGGGTCCGTCATGCTCTTGCTCCCGAGCACGCGGCCGGGGGGCTGGACGTTGTGGCACTGCTCGACGAACGAGGAGAGCGGCAAAGGATTGTACTCCGCAGCGCACGCGCCATCGTCGTAGAGATGCATCGTCGCCAGGCACCCGCTCCCCTGGGGCGCGCCGCATTCGCACTTGGTACACGACCGATTATCAGTCGGCATCTTCCCATACATCACGTACGGTGGCGCGTAATCGAAGTTCTCGGGGCACGTGTGGATCCCCAGTCGCCACACGCAAATATTCCACGGCAACGGCATGGATCGGGAGCAATACAATCGGTCATCGCCGCATTGCCCAGAGGGCGAATTCGCGCCGCATGCGAGCGCAGCAGTCGTCCAGCTCGTCTCGGCCGTGAACTTCGGCACCTCGAGCACCTTGACCTCGCACGACTCGGACGTCGGCCCGGGGAGCGGGGAGGCGCGGACCGATTGCGCGCAGAATTCCCCGCTCCCCGCGTGACATTGAGCGCCCGCAGGCAGCGCGTGGTCGCTCGAGCAGGATCCGTCCCAGCCGGCAGGCCGCCAAAGGGCAGCGACGAGACGCCGCTCTCCGCGCACGTGCCAGTCCGGACTTCGATCGTCTCCGGCAAGAGCTCGCATGTCCCCGTCGAGGGCTCGCATTCGCACGTATCGCACGTGGCAGGAGGGGCGACGAGGCCGGAGAAGAGGCGGAACTTGACGTCCTGGGGATCACTTGCGCCGTCGGAACAGGTGGCAGGCATCTCGCTCGCCGGGCCGATCCACACGAGGAGCGGCTCCTCGCTCCACAATGCGCCCCAATCGTCGCTCGGTCCGCGCACGCAGACGCCGGGGCAGGAGCCTTGGGCGTCGGGCTCCGCATCGAGCGCGGCGTCCGCTTCGTCGTCAGTGCCCGCGTCACCATCCGTCCCTGCGTCAAGGCAGCCGGGGGACGGGAAAAGGGCGTTGGGGTCGCACCAACCCACCACCGATTCCGGGACCCCCGGGCATCCCGCGACAGTCGACACAGCGGCGCACGACAAGAGTGTCCGAGGCGGCAGCGAGAGCATCGCAGCGGCGACCGCCGCGGCCCCGAGGATGGCCCCGGCACCCACCGACGCGAGCGTGTTCCAAGCGCTCGAGCTCCCCGCGGCCGAAGCGGACTCGCGGGCGAACGAGTCGGCGACGAAGAAGAGCGGCAGGGCGCGGCGGAACTCGTGCCTGCGGTCGCGAAGCCTGCGTCGCGCTTCCTTGCGTGCGAGGTATAGACGGGACTTCGAGGTGCCGACCGGAATCCCGAGCTCCTCGGCGATCTCCTTGTGCGTGAGCTCCTCCTGGTCGTGCAAGAGCAGGACGGCAAGCTGCCCCTCGGCCATTCCGTCGAGCGCGGCGAGCAAGCGCTGGTAATCGTCCGTGCCGATCATCGCCGATTCCGGCGACGGATCCGACGAGGGGACGAGGTCCGAGGCTCCCTCATCCGGCGAGAAAGCTCCGGCCTGGACGCGGAGGCGGCGAACGAGGCGCACGTTCGTTCGCCAGTTGCGTATTACCCCACACCATTAAAGCGAGCACGGTCGGGGCGCCTCGACCGATCCTCGCCCCCTTGCGCGCGCCAAGCTTCGCCGAGCGGTCGCGGTAGGGACAGCCCTTCGCTCACGGGTCGGGCCCCCCGCACTCCGAGCGAGCGGAGCTACCGCACTCGGCTCCTGGCTGCCGTCTCGGACGCTCCCCGGACACGTCCGCAACGAACCGCGCCAGGACTGCACGCCAAATGATTCCCTGTTGCACAGAAACTCCAGGATGCCCGCCGCCCTCGCTGCAACTAGGAGCGCTGGACGACAATTCAGTGATCATTCCAGATTCCATGCGGGCTCGGCTGTCCCATTTGTTCACTATGTCCTCGGTATGCAAGCTGCTTGGAGTCGGTGCGGACCGTCAATGATCCCCGGTCCACCGAGGGAGGTTGAATCTCATGCGTAACTCGTTCTTCGGCGGCGCGCTCGCTTTCGCTGCTTCGCTTTTCGCTGCTGGCGCTGCGTCCGCCAATGACGTCTGCGCGGAGTGTACGGCCAGCGCCGAGGCCACGTGCATGGCCGAGCTCGATGCCGCTGTCGATTGCGAGGCCTATGTCGCGGCCTGCTGCGAGGCATCTCTCGACGTGGATTGCTCTGCACGAATCGGCATTCAGCTCTGCCGAGGCGGCGTGCGTGACCAAGTGCAAGGCCCACAACTCCGGTTACGGCGACGGTGTCGAGGCGATGTGCAAGGCCGAGTGCCACGCGGGGATTGGTCTGGGCCTCGTCGTGACCGCCTCCGTGGCTTGCGAGGCCGAGTTGGAGGCGTCTTGCTCGGTGGAGGCAGCCCTCGCGTGCAGCAGCGAGATCAATGCCTACGCCTACTGCGCGGCCGAGGCCGAAGCCGAGTGCAGCTCCAGCTGCCCCTGATCGACTGTTCGACGAACATTCACGTCGCGCGGTCCCTGCGTGCACCAGGGCCCGCGCGGTGGTCCGTGAGAGGAGCGCAAGCCCCATCCCGCGCGCCAGCGCACGAGGCGGTCTGGCGAATGGATCACATCCTGGTGGTCGAGAACCTCGGCGCGTCGAGCCAGGCCTACGACGCGCCGCACGCCGGTCCGCCCGCGGCGGCGTCCTGAAAGAACACGAGCAGATTTCGCTTGCCGCTGAGGGCTTTCACCTATCTCAGCAGAACCTCCTCGGGCTACCGCACGCGTGGCCGTTTCTCGGGAGGGTGCTGTCGCGTGTCCGCGCGCCGCGCGCTCCCCCGCATGCATACGTTGATGGCCTCGCGCAGGTTGCTGAGCGTCCTCGCGCCCGAAAACCCTGCGGCGAGGCACGTGAACGTCTGCGCCACGGCGGGCCGGATCCCCGTGACGAGCCCCTCCGCCCCGAGGAGCTGAATGGCGCGGAGGATGCCCGAGAGCCGGTCCGCCGTCCCCGCGTCCACGGTCTCCACCCCGGTCAGGTCCAGGATTGCGAACCGCGCCCTGGTCGCCACGACCGCGTCGAGCAGCCGCGTCGTGATCTCGGACGCGCGCGCCTCGTCGAGCCCGCCGACGACCGGCAGCGCGAGGACGTCGTCCCACACCTGAATGACCGGCACGGACAACGCGTGAATCTCCGACCGCTGCTGCGCGATGATCGAGAGTTTCTCCTCGACCTCGATCTCGCGGCGCTTGAAATCGTCGATGTCCTGGAAGGCCCCGATGACCCGGGTCACCTTCCCGTTCTCCATCACCGCCGTGCCCGCGGTGCGCACCCAGAGCCGGCGGCCCTTCGCGGTGACGATCTGCAACTCCATATCGTAGGGCTTGCCCTCGCCCGCGCAGGCGCTGAAGGCCTCCGTGATGATCGACTGGTGTTCCGGCGCGTAAAACGAGATCCCGTTGTCCACGTTCGGATTGAATCCGATGGGCACCTCGTGGATCCGGTACGTCTCCTCGGTCCAGAACTGGTGTCCCGTCGTGCAATCCACGTCCCATCCCCCGACGCGCCCCGTCGCTTGCATCTTCTGGAGGAGATCACGCCGCCTCTCCCATTCGTCCACGGGCTCCTGCGCCTCCACCTCGAGCCCGGTCCCGTACACCTTCGTATCACCGACCACGCGGCGAAGCGAAAAGAGGAGCCTCCGGTAGCTCAGGTCCCGGTGCAGGAAACCCGCGTCGAGCTTCAGCGACGCGTCTCCCCCCTCGCTCGGGCGCAGGAACGCGCGCAGCGGCGCGGCTTCGTCGGGGTGCACGAGCCGGGTGAGCTCCGCGCCCGCGAGAGAGGACTCCGTATATCCGAGCGTGCTCCGGAACGCCTCGTTGGTGCGGATCAGCCGCCCGTCGCCGCTCAGCACGCAGAGGAGGTCCCTGGACGTCTCGAAGAAGTGCTCGAATTGGATCTCGTTTTCGTCGTGATTGGGAGACATGAAGCGAACCTCATCCGCGCGCGCCGTGATCAGCGCTGTCCCGGGACAACCCGAACCCCCCGGCGTTGGATGCCGGGTCAGGGCGATTGGACACGCATGTAGGTGAGGAGGCGCAGCGTCCGTTTTGCGATCTTCCAGCCGTGAGGCGTACGCACGACGATGTCCTCGTAGGTCCCGTGCGCCAGGTCGACGATGCCGGAAGGATCCACGACGTGCGTCGCGCTGAGGTAGGTCGACATCGTCGCCGTGTTCCCCTGCACGTTGATCACGACATTGCTGTTCAAGTGCTGCGTCGAGACGTAGCCGTTCGTGGTGAACTCGTTGTTCGCGACGTCGGCCCACGCGGTGGGATTGGAGGTCAGGCTCGGGGGACCATTGGGGTCGTCACCGGGGTAATAGGCCTCGAGGACGGCATTCGGCGTGAAGCATTTCTGGTACAGGCTCCGGCCCACCTCGAGCTCGCCGCGCCCGATGGCGTCGGTCCCGGCGGCATAACAGTAGGTCAGCTTTTCGATTTCAGCCTCGTCGAGGAGGCGCGCAAGCCCCTGCCCCCCGGCATTCCCATGTCCGCCCCCGGGGTGGCTGCCCGCGGCAGGCGTCGCCGTCCCCAAGGCGCTCGCAGCAATGGCCCCTGCGCACAACGCAACTCCGATGCGACCCCAAGAAGCCCGTGAACCCGATCGGTTGCTCTGCTCCATTGTGTATCTCCTACCGTGCGGCCCCCTTCAGTCACACTAAAAAGATTCGCGCAGGAGATCAAGCGTTCCATGTGTCCCATCAAGAATCCAACGACACGGCTCATTTTCACCATCACGCAATTCTCTGCCTGGCGGACACGTGCGGGAAGGGGCGCTGGGTTCTCGAATGCCTTCGGGTTCAGCTTCCACGGCTCCCCCTGACCCTCTCCCTGCCCCCCGCCCTACCGTCCCCCCAGGCCACGGCCGGTTCGCTTTGAGGAAACACGGACAGGAAGCTGTGTCAGAGACCGGCCTATCGGATCCGGATAGGATCACCGAATCGGATCCTGCCCGGGTCGGCGAACTGAATCCGGCTACTCGTCGCGTTCATCGTTGCTCACCTCACACACCAACTCGACTCTGCCTCTGCCGGGTCGGCGAACCGCATCCCGCGTGGGTCGGCTGCGTTTGCTGCTCTAACACGCGGAGTTGTGATCACATAGTTTGGGAACAACCAACCATGATTGCGCCAGTATGCAGCCAAACACGGAGCTTGCAATCGTCGTTCGAGTTCTTCATTCTCTGCCCCAGCGCTATGAAACACCGAGAGCCTAGGCGGCGACCACGCGCGGGATCTCCCTTCCTCATGCCTAGACGAACGCGACTCCGCGAAGCAGCCGTCGCCCTCGTGATGCTCGTGATCCGATAAAAATGCTCCCGGAAGGGCGCAACGGACGCAACTCGCCCAGAGAGGTGCCCTCGCGCCCTTCCGGGAGCGCGCAACGTAACTTTTCGACGAACCCGATCCGCTCGTCAGCGCTGGCCAGCCAAGGCCCGGAGCGCCGCTGCGCGAAGGTTCTCCCGATCCTCGTCCGGCTGCGGTCTCTCGCGTGCGTCGAGCTCCACGAGATCCAGGGCACGTCGAGCATTCCCACGACGCAATGCAGCCTTCGCCTTGAAGAGCCATGCACCTGACGGCGAAGCCCTGTCGGAGCTTGGTCTATCAGCCGGATTCGCGTGGGCCCGCGGCCTCGGATTCGGCGCAGAGACAACCATGACCAACGAAGAGCCCATCAACGGAGGAGGCGCACATGCGCTCGACTCCATTCTCGGCGCCTCCGCACTCCCCCTCGGCTCCGCCTGTACCACGACCGCCGCCGATTCATCGGCTGACGCGGGTGTCTTCTCTGGCGTGAGGGCCAAGGCAAGGACGCCGGCTGCCACACTCGGCAAAACGCGGAGCTGCGTGCCGAGCACGCGCGCGCCGGAACGGAAAAACCCGCGCCCCCACCCCACGAATGCCTCCGCGACTCGTGCTGCCGCGAGAAAACCCCCGATCCCGACCAGGACCACCACCGTTCGAATGCCGCGGGGCCTCTTGATCGTGTCGAGCCTCGCCAGCTCGAATCGAGCCACTTCCCTGCCGCGTTGTAGCCACGTCTCCACAGACTTGACGCGCGCGCCAATCTTCTCCGCCGTTTCCTCGGCGCTCTCCCCGAGCGCGTTCCCCTCGATTGCGCGCTGAAACTCCGGACGCAGGAGCGGCCAGACCTTCTCGATCCGCTGACGCTCCTCCAGCGCCATGATCGCATCCCGCGGCTCCAGCACGAGCAGCTCCATGGCCGACCCCTCCACGAGCTCCTGTCGAGCCAGCGCCTTGCGCTCCTTGATGTGCGTCAAGATGCGGAAAGTCAGAATCGTCAGGACAACCTTGTTCCGTTCGGTCGGCTCGCTCGGAAGCGGCTCCTCCCGGGCGCAAACATCGACAAAAACATTGGCGACGACGTCCGGTGCGTCCTGGTCGCGAACGCCCTTCGCTCGTGCTCGCTCATAAAGAATCGGAATGAGCGCGATCAGCTCATCGTATTCTTCTTTTTTGGGCTGGTTCACGGTAAAACCTCTCGGGTCGCGCCAACGTCCCCTCACTCGTAGAGGGTCGACGAGGCCCAAATCCCTTCAACGAATCGACATGCACCCCGAAAAAATCCGGGAGCCCGTGTTCCATCCAACCAAACGGCGCGCCAATCTGGGTTTGGCGGTCCTGGTTCTCACGTTCGCCATGTTGGCCGTGACACCAGCCGCCGCAGACGTCGAGTCTCCTCACTACCGGTTGGAGCTTTCGGCGAAACAGCTCCCGGCGTGCGGCCGTCTCCAGGACTTCGAAGGCCTGCTCGATCTCGTGCTCGCGCAGCCGCTTCTCGAGCCACCTGCGTCCCGGGTCCTTTCGGCGCGCATCGTCCGAACGTCAACGGGCGGATACGGTGTGGAGCTCGTGTTCAGGGACCTCGACGATCAGGTGCTCGACACGATCCATCGCGAATACCCGGCCGCGATGTGTTGCCACGAGGTGCTCTACAAGGCGGCGCTCGCAGCGGCGCTCTGGATGGAGAAACGCGAGACGCCCACCGAGGAGCCGCCGACGCCTGCAAAGGCGCCGGAGCCCTGCCCCTCGCCAAAGCCGCCGACGCCCGCAGCTCCGCCGCTATCGACGCCCACGGAGCCCCCTTCTCCAGCGGTGCCGGTCGAACGTCGATGGTTCCTCGGGGCCGGAGGGCTCTTCGCGGTTGGCATCGCCCCCGAAGTCGTCGGAGGCGCGCACGTCGGCGGCGGATATCGCGTCGCAGAGCGGTGGACCATCGAGGCGAATGCGCGCGCGACGTTTCCGCTGCTCACGCGGCCCCTCGGGACGACGCTCATGCGTGTGCACACGGCTTCGACGACGCTGGGCCCCTGCTACCTGCGCGGATCCTTTGGCGTCTGCGGAGCGGTCACGGCCGGAGCAACGTGGGCCGAAACCGTGAACCGGACGTACCCAAATCCCATCCGCCGCCCGTTCTTCGGAGTCGCCCTCCGCGGGCTCCTCGAACATCCTATCGGCGATCGACTGAAGATCCGGATGGACGCGGAAATCGCTGGGAACCTGTTGCGGTCGAGGTTCATCGCCGAAGAGAAGCCGACGCGATGGCGCACGGAGCCGGTGACGGCGAACTTCGGTGCGTCGCTCCTTTATTGGTTCTGATCCAGGTCAGGTCACGGGCTCGCGGCAGCAGAACGTCGTCGCGTTCGCGAGGAAGACCTCGCCGACCGGTTCGCTGCCGTGCGGTTCGCATGTGCCAGGCTGATAGTCGAGCACCTCGGCGGCGATGCCCGCGAGCGCGACGCCGGACATGAGGGGGTGGCAATCACCCCCCATCTCGGGCGAGATGTCAACAGCCAAACGCTCCGTCGTGCACGACGCGTCGCTGAACACGTGAACCTTGACGGAGCACATCGCGCCCGTCGGCGGATCGCACGAGCAGGCCTCGCACTGCCGTTGATCGTCGACCTGTCCGTAAAGGAGGCGCTTGTCCGGCCAGCCTTCGGGGCACGGTTCGTCGCCCGCACGCATCAGGCACGTGGCGAACGGCGCGCCCGAGAGCGGCAGACAAACCTCGTTCTCTCCTTCACATGCCGGCCAAGGTGCACGGGCGCAGGCCCGGGCGAACGGCGCGCCAAACCCTCCGGCCACCAAGTGGGCCGGTTCGGGCGGAGGATCGCTGCCGTGCGGCATACAGGGCGGCTCCTCGATCGTGGGCGCGGAGATGTGGATCCCTCCGACGCACGGCATGCCGCCACACTGGAGCCCAGCCGGGATCGAGTTCGTCGCGGAACAACCACCTTCCCAACTCGCAGGAGGGTCGAAAGTAGTATTGACACCGCCGCCCGCGCATGAATCGGAGGTCACCGTCCACGTCGTGGGCACGTGACATCCTCCTCCTGCGGGTGCATCACACGAGCACGTCGGACACACGGGCCCCCACGCCGGCGCGGGCCTTCCCTCGAAAGCGATCTCGGGCGCGTCCTCGGGACAAACGGGCACGTCGATCTCTGCCCCCGTGGCGAGCAGCACGGGCGCCCAGTCGGGAGCAGGGACCACGCACGTCCCATCCGTGCACGAGGATTGCGAGCCGTCGCCCGCCTCGGTACCGCCATCGACGCACTCGGGGAGCGGCGGGGGAGCACCGTCGGGGCAGTCCTCCGGCCAGGGGCACGGGCAACACTTCGGGGGCGTTCCAGGCGCGCAGTCGGAACCCGGGTCGCCGTCGCTAAACCAGCAACCGGCAGCCAGGAACGTTGCGGCGGTTGCCGACATCACGAGCCATGCAGCGAGGAAGAGGCGAGTATGCATCCTGTGGTGATTCTACCTGGCGCCTCGATGATGCGTCAAGGCCGGAGACAAACCCCGGCAAGTCCGGCCGGACGAACCCGCCAGGCCTTCAACCACGCGGACCACGCGAAACATGTTTGTCCCGGCCCCCGTCCCGTGGCAGGATGCGACAAACGGAAGGACATCGACCCATGCCGAGACGAACCGAACCCTCTCCCCTCACTGCCAAGGTCGGCGCCCGGATCCACGAGCTGCGGATCGAACGAGGCCTGACGCTGGAGGAGCTCGCCACCCGTGCGGGCAATATGTCGAAAGGACACCTCTCCAGCGTGGAAAACGGTTTGGCCGCCATCACCATCGAGACGGTCAACCGCGTCGCGACGGGGCTCGGCGTGCCGCCGCTCTGCCTTCTCACGTTCGCCGACGAGCACGAACTGGCGAAGATCGCGGAGCTTGCGCGGAAACTTCCGAGCACCCAACAATCGAAGATTCGGCGCGAACTGCAGGTGTTGGCGGGATTGTGGGCGTTGGCGAAATGACCAACTTTCTGGCCGTCGCCCGCTCTCGCTCGTGAGCCACGCGAAGCGTCTTCCTGGCTCGCGTGATCATCGGCCAGATGGATGTTACTTGAATGCCGACCACCTGCGCGATCTCGGCCACGCCCGAGCCGGCCGCGAAGAGCACCAGCGCGCGCGTCGAGCGCGTATGCGAGTCGAGGATACGCTCGAGCGTACTCCGGGACTCGGCAACCTGATCGGGTAGCGGCGCTGGCCCAGTAAGATTGTCGTCAGGGCCGCTCGCGGCTCCGGACTCGGGGTCGCGCGAGTCTACGTGGATTGAGTCTCGCACCCGTCGACCTTGACCGCGAACCGGCAGCACGTTGCAACACGCTCGTGTATGGACTACACGAGCGTGACCATGAGCACTCGCCCAACCCTTCCGAGCGACAAGGTTTCCCCCGAAGTCCACGACATCCTCGCGTCTTTCCACCGAGGAATTGTCGACGAAGTCGCAGCCGCTGTCACGCGTGACCCCGTCGTCGTCGTCGGCATGGCGCAAAATCCGGTCGTGAAAAACGCCCGCAAACTGCTCGACCAGGCAGGCGTCAAGTATACGTATCTCGAGTACGGAAGCTACTTTTCCCGTTGGAAGGAACGCCTCGCCATCAAGCTCTGGGCAGGTTTTCCAACCTTTCCGATGGTGTTCATCGATGGCATCCTCGTCGGCGGACACAGTGAGCTCAAGAAAATCGAGGCGGCCGGCAAGCTCAAGAAATAACAACGCCTTGCCACGGGGCGTGGATGGTCATTCATCGAGTTCCCGTCACGACCAAGCCCAGGGCCGCCAGCGCGACGAGTCCGAGGACGACACCATCCTTCCCGCCATCAAACGGACCGAGCTCGATGTCCTTCCCGTAGAAGAACCGCAAGATGCGTTGGTGCGTCCTCCTCTGTAATCACATCCACGGTCGACCGAATCTTCGGAGGCGCGAGCAGCACGAGTGTCCGGGTGATGGCAGAGCCGGCTGCATTCCGCTCCTGCGTGCTGTACAGATGCGCTCCGAGCTCACCAAGCGCGACGGGCGTATGTGAAAAAGCTGGCGAGCGAGCATCCGCGCGTCGAGCTTCAGCCTGGTCCCGTTCTTGGCGGTGGCGAAAGTTGGCGCTCGTGTCCGCCAGCTGCGCCAAGAGCGCGGCATGTCCTTGCAGAATCTCGCCTTCGCCGGCGCGATGTCGAAAGGACATTTGTCGAGCATCGAGCAAGGTCTCGCTGCGATCACCATCGAGACCATCGAACGCATTGCATGCGCGCTCGGTGTGCCTTCGTTGTGCATGATCACCTTTCCGGCAGACGACGAGCTGAATCGTATTGCGGAGCTCGCTCGTAAGCTGCCGAAGGGCGAACGCCGAAAGCTTCGGAAAGAACTCGAAGCGCGCACGACGCGCGCCCCCCCGACGTAACCTTGCGGAGCGCTGCTGTTCCGATATGTCGGGACCCTCCTCGGCCCTCCTCACGAGAAAGCTTGCAGCTCTGCGGGCTCGTCCCAGGCGTGAATCGCCAGATTGAAGGTGCCCCAGGTGCACCGGGAGGAAGGCGCCGCACTGCTCGGGGCCCGTCCCGCTGCCTGCCGTCACGCCGACTCCCGCAAGCTGCAGGCGCCTGCACCCGAGCCCCCCGCGCACCGCCTCGCGATCCCTCTTGGGAACAGACCGAGCTAGGGTTCGTGGCGGCGTAGCGACCTGCTCGCCGCGGCCCGCCGAGAAAGGCGCGCGCTTGCGTGGAGCGGAGTCCCGTGCCCCAACGACGACACGGAGAGGGAATCCGCCAAGCCTCGTCCGTACACTGGGTCTCATTCGTCATGCATCGGCGTTCGCGTTGGTTGTTGCTCGCTGCGCTTGCGCTTACATTGCCTACGGCATGCACACAGCAGGATCGCGGCGCCGGATTGACATCCCCTGCGAGGCCGCTCCACCAGGTTTGCGATTTGCCCGAGTCGATGCCGGTTGGCCTCATCTTGGATGTAGAACGCACCGTCATCCCGGACGGCAGCCCTTATCGCGAGCATGGGCAGCTGACTGACGCATCAAGCCAATGTGATCCAAACGTTCCAGACTGCGTCCGCGTTTCGACCGACATCCTGCGCGCGACCTACCAGCGCGTTCGGCGCGATGCGGCGCGCGGTTTTCGCGCTCGCAACGTGCAGGTCTCACCTCACTACGGATTTCGCACGCTGACCATCCGGTGGCCTGGAGGTCAGTGCTCGTTCGTCGATGGAGTGACCGATCCTCTCGAGGAAGCAGACCAGGCGCGCTTCTCGGATCTTTTCTGGTTCGTCGCTTCGATGATCACCCATCGCAAGGAGGATGCAGGTGCCGACGCGAGCAGCGCCGCCGATCCCCTTCCTCGTACTGCGATCGCCGTGTGCAACGACGAGCTCAAAAGGGCCATGGGCCCATACAATCTTGGCAAGAGCGTCAGCGATGCCGTCGCGTTGACGACCCATGAATCCAAAGGCTTTGGCCATCACGGCGAGCCGCCAAGCGTCTACTTCGTCGTGGGGCGCGAAAAGCCTCCCATCATGGACACCCCGCCGAACGAGCCCTTGCTCGTCGTGTCCTGGCACTGGCGTGCGCCCGGTGCAGGCCCCTGCTTCACGTTGAAGACCTTTCGTGGAGAGACGATCGGGACGCATTGCGAGGATCCTACCTTGCGCGAGTGGACGACCTCGGAAGACTCTCTTTTTCGCAGCGAGGGCCAGGCGAGCGCGATCCTCTGGGGCGGACCAGCGAGTAAGGAGCAATTCTTTTCGACGTTCAAGAGGCCCGCAGACGTTTGCTTGAAAGCGCTCGCAGAGGAGACGCAGCATCAGGGGTTGCACTGAGCCGGCTCGCACAGACGGGCACCTCAATGCAGCAACGCCATCCCCACCGGTCCCCTCTGCACCCGGGTTGAGCACCACCGCCCCGACCGGCGACCAGTTCCTGGTCGCCCCGGACCCGGGTGGTGCGCGGACGACCGATCCTGCCATTGCGGCAGCCACGGCGCGGCAGGCGCGCAGCTGCGGCCTCGCGCTCTCCGTGCGCGAAGCCCTCGGCGAGACGTTCCCGACCGGCGCACCCGCCCTCTGCGAGCGCCCCCCCGCGCCGAGCCACTGATCTCGACTGATCTGGCGCACCTATCGGACGCGGACGGGGGCGCCTCCCAGGGCGTAGCCCTCGTCGCGCGTGAGGATGCGAGCGGGGGGCTGGCCATCCATCAGCAGACCCCGCAGCTTGCGGATGGTGACGTGCAGCCGGTTGTCGTCGCGCAGCGGGTGATAGTCGGGCTGCGCCCAGCCCTCACGAACGAGTTCCTCCTTGCTGGCCTCGCCGCCGTGATCCCAGAGGACCTCGAGGAGGCGCCAGAGCAGCGGTTTGGACTCGAACGAGATGCGCGATCCGTCGTCGAGGACGACCGATCGATCGACGTCGGCGATGCCCCAGCTCGGGAGGGATCCCGGCGCGAGGTGCGCGATCTTGCCGAGGTGTCCTACGAGCGCGTCGAACAGTGCGCGCTCCACGGCGTCGGGACCTGCGGGCGCCCCGAGCAGGCGTCGTGCGCAGCGCGCGACGATCGGGGCGGGGGCTTCGTCGCGTGCCCAAGCCACGAGCTGCAGCATCGAGGCGGCGGGCTGCGAAAGGTACGCGAGCAGCTCGGCTTCGCGGACGAAACGCGCGCTCCCCATGCGCTCTGCCGACTCGCGGAGCCTTCCTACCTGTTGCGCGGCCTCCTCGCGGCGGCCCTGGGCGAGCAGGAGGAAGGTCAACGTCGAGCGCGCGTGCGCTTCGCGTGAGGCGTAGCCCCAGCGCGAGGCGTGCTGGACCGCCGCGCGACTGGCCGTGGTCGCTTCGTGCCAGGCGCCCCTCAGCACGTGCGCCTCGGCATCGGCGAGGCGCGCCACGATCTCGTGCTCGATGCTCCGCACCGCGGGAGGCGGGGAGGGGACGTGCTCGCCGAGGCGGAGGCGCGCGCGCCGCAGGGTCTCTTCGAGCAGCGGGCTCGCGGGCGCCCCGTTTCGCAACGACAGCACGAGTGGATCGCGCAGGGTGACGCCCAAGTCCGTGCCGCGCGCCAGCGCGACCTCGATCGCAGCCATCGCCGCCGACGATTGGGCCTCGAGCAGGTCTCCCTCGCGCGCAGCCTGGAGCGAATCGCTCACTTCCTCGCCGATCCCGTCGAAGTTGCCCGCCCACACGCGCGCGAACACCCGGCTGGATCCCGCGAAAGGGTGTTGGAGCGTCCCTTCCCGCGCGAACGGAGCGAGCCGCTCTTCCAGGGCCGCCACGTCGCGCAGGGCACCTCGGTCGATCGCGATTCGCAGCTGCAGCAAGAGGATCGGCCCGAGGTGGTGGAACGACAGCGAGCGAGCGCGATCGCCGGACATCAGCTGGGACAGGACGTCGTGCGCCTCCTCGAGCAGGCCGAGTTGGTAGAGGGTGTCGGCGGCACGGAAGAGGATCGGGTTCTGCGTGCGGAATGGAAGGCGTACTGCGCCGGCACGGACCCTCTCGAGGCGTGCATGCGCCTCGTCGCTGCGATGCATCAGCGCCAGGACGGTCGAGGCGCTACCGTCGCGCAAGCAGGCGAGCTCGTCGTCCTCCGTCGCGATCGACTCGACCAGGGCGAGAGCGCGCGCGAGCTCACCCTTCATCACCAGGCACTGGGCGGCGATCGTCTTCGCCTCGCCGGCGATCCGAGGGGCGCCCTCGGCTTCGGCGCGGGCGACGAGCGCCTCCGCGTCGCGGAGCGAGCGGTCGAGATCGCCCCCCGAGAAGAACGCCTCGAGGAGCACCAGAGCGTCCTTCAGCGAGGCGTGCTGCGCGGCAGCGTGCGGCAGCGCAGCAAGATCGCCCACTTCCGCTGCGCAGCGCATCCACCACCGGCCTAGCTCCGGCTCGTGGCGCCGGAGCGACAGAACCGCGTACAGGTTGCGCGCATAGCCGTCGCGCAGCGCTTCCTCTGCGTGCTCGTCGAGCCACGCGAGCACCGTCGCGGCGTTGCGATCGGAAAGGGCGCGCATCGCCGAGAGCATCGGGTCGACGATCGAGACATCCGGCGCGGCGCCCGACGCGATGGCGCGTAGGAGCGCGCCGGGGTTGCCGCGGGAGGCCTCCACGGCCCTGCCGAGATCGAGCGACCTCGCAGCGCTCCCGTGCGCCAACGTCTCGAGCTGGTCGTCGGGCATCGGCCCGAGGCGCAGGCTCTGTCCGGGGACGAAGCGGCTCTCGCAGAAGCCTTCACCGGTCACGATCCACCGCGACTCGCGCGCGTAGCGGGAGACGACGCTCATGAGATCGCGAAGCAGCGGATCGGCCGTGACCCCGTCGAGCACGAGCCAGAGCCGCGCGCGCTCGGCCATGTCGAGGAGCACCTCGGGGAGGCTCTCGCGCACACGAAGTACCGAGGCCCACGCGATCTGGGTGACGCTCGCAGCGGCGGCGACGATGCGCACGAGCTCGCGATCCGGCGCGACACCGTCCGGCAACCCGCCGAAGGACGCGAAGACGACCGGCACCTCGGAGAAGCTCTCGCGCAAGACCTGCAAGACCGTCGCGGTCTTGCCGACGCCGTGCTCGCCGCTCACGAGCGTGACGGGACCCCTCGCGAACGCGACGCGGAGCTGTTCGCGCTCCTTCTCTCGACCCACGAAGAGCGCGGGCGGGTTCGGCGCGCGCAAGGTCAGCGGAAGCGACGCGGGGAGCATCCGCGACCTTTTCTAGCGCAACGCCGAGACTTTACGAGCCGGATTGCGCGACGCGGGGGGTGGGGTCGCGCTCGCGACGACGCCCTCCCGCGTTCGGTGCCGGCGTACCGATCAGCGGTACGTGTAGGTGTAGACGATCCAGCCGTTGCTGACGTGACAGCCGGTCACGTGCGGGTCGAGCGTGTTCGCAGAGCCGGGGATCGGCAGGGTGTGGTTGTCGTCGGCGTGGTGCTCGGCGACGTTCCACTCCGACTGGGTGCAGGCGCGCCCACGGTCGAGCGGGTCCGGCGCCTCTCCGGCGCCCTCGAGCGCGAGCTGGTCGCCGCCCTCGAGCTCGCGCCCGTCGCTGTCCTCGCTGTCTTCGAGCGCGAGCTCGGCCTCCTCGACGAGCTCGTCGCCCCCCACGGCACAGCCCGCGAGGGACGCGGAAGCGATCATCAGCCCAACCAGAGCGTGCTTGAACATTGTGTAGCCTTCCTTCCGCAGGGGCCCGCTCCGCGCTTCGGCGAGCAAGCGGCAACCACCGGTGACCGGCATTCTGCAGAACCCGGGTGCCACGTCCCCTGATCTCGGCTGATCTCGCACCCTCCCGGGATCGAGGGCTTCGCGTTCACCCATCCTGGCGGTTCAGCGCGTCGCCGGGGCCGCTGCGGACGCCGCGCTGAGGAGGGTCGCCCATGCCTGCCCTGCGGCATTCTCACGGGCTGCTCCCCCGCTGACGGTCTTCGGCCGCTGCGCGTCGAGCTTCCAGGTCTGCGGCGCGGCGGAGCTGCTGCTCGCCGCCCTGCAGGTCTCGGTGCTGGCCTCCCTGGGGCTTCGCCTTTTCGGGTGGACGATCTTGACGCTGGGAACACTTGTCAGATGTAGGAGGATGCGACGGGAACCCCCACCCACCATGGGCCCCCGCAACACGGGGCGCCCCCTCCGCCCTCGTCCTGGTCTTGCGATGATAGGTGCACGGCGACCATCCCCTCCTACTGGCATGCATGAATGCCTCCCGATAGGCACGGAGAGCCGCCCCGCATGCGCGCGCCGCCGGGGCGCTACGGCGGGCGCTGGGCATGTGCCAAGCGCAAGGGCTCGCCGCGGAGCGGGGCGCGGTGACGCTCGCGCTCGCGGGAGCCCTGCTGTCCGGCGGGGACCGAGAAGGGGCGCGGGCCGCGTTTCTGGGGGTGGGCATCCCTGTCCACGTTGTCCAGCGGATGGCAGGTCACAAGCACCTGTCGACCACGCAGAGGTACGTGCACTACCTGAAGGAGGACCTCGAAGAGGCCGCCCGGCGCATGGCGCAGGCCCAGGGAGGAGCCGTGGTAACGCGCTGGTAACAGCGTGGTAACGGCCCTCCGGACCAACCCTGCGGGTGATCATCACCGCGGGGTCTACCCCCGCGGAATCACCCAAGAAACGCCTGGAGCCGCCTTCGAGATTTGAACTCGAGACCTACGGTTTACGAAAACGGGGCCGGTTTTCCAGCTGCTCCCCTCGCACGTTGCTGAAAGAGCGATGAAAAACGGCTCGGAACGGCCACGGTGCGAGAGTGAGGGGGGTGGCGGGGAAGGCGACGGGAGGCGACGGGAGGCGACGGGGTGGGAATGAGGCTGGGCAACAGGTGGGCAACGGGGAGGCGCAGCGGAAACGCTGATCAAGCAGGAAGTTCCGTCTGGGCCTTGCTGGGTTCGGCAGCCTTCTTTGGCGCATCCTGCTGTACACCCAGTGAGGGCACCAAGTTGCTCCGCGCACGCAAGCGCGACCAAAGCATGCCCGACCGGGTCGTTCGGTCGCGTGGCCAGTTCTCTTTGCCCTTCTTGCAACAAGTATCGACGCACGTCGGACACGCTTGCACCGCCAGCCACATGTTGCTTGTGAACTTCGAGAGTCCCGACTACACGGGTCAACGGTTCGTCAGCATAACGCCCCTTTAGGTCGAGTGTAAAA
This sequence comes from Polyangium sp. 15x6, assembly GCF_029960785.1. Lineage (GTDB taxonomy): Bacteria > Myxococcota_A > Polyangia > Polyangiales > Polyangiaceae > Polyangium. The sequence goes on along the minus strand of NZ_JASBQE010000159.1, from coordinate 379 downwards.
AAGTGCCTCTGTATCCGGTCACGAAATTCCTCCGGAACATCCGCTCGCGTGGCGAGTTTCCCGGTGCCGTCGTTGAGAAAAACGGCCACGCTCCACGCCGTGACGTGCGCGTCCATATGCTCGTACATTTCGGTCACGATATCGACCGCGCCATCTCCGTTCATGTCCCCCACGGCGAGATTCCTGATGGAATACTCACCCTGGTACTCGACGGACGGCGCGAAAGTACCATCCCCGCGACCAAACAGGAGCACTAGAACTCATCTCATAAACCGTCCAGGAGCGCCCTGAGGTACACGACGATGCATCCGAGATGGACGAAGCCGAGGAAGTTTTCGGCGTGACGCTCGTACCGAACCACGATGCGGCGGAAGCTCTG
>NZ_JASBQE010000158.1 GCF_029960785.1 Polyangium sp. 15x6 | reverse complement strand
CGGTCTTCGTGGCGGTTGCCTCCTCTGCACCTTCATTTTTGACGAACTCGTCATGCCGCCGCATCGAGGGGAAATGTTACGCAGCAGTCCGGAAGAGCGCCATGATGCGGGTTGCCGAACGGATACAGACGGCATGGCCGATCCCGGACGCGTTGCGCAGGCTGTACAGGGAGGCCGTGACGGCGAAAGCGTTGAAGTGGGGAGAGATCGGGGCGGTGGCCGAGGCGCTCAAATGGCGGAAGTGGCTCCCGCTGCCGCCGCCGGATGTGCTCTGGGAGCGGAAGCAGCAGATCGCGCGGAGGATGCGCGAGCCCGCGTGGGTGCCGATGGCTCACGCGGAGATCGAGGAGGCGCCGGAGAGGATTCTCACGGTCGAGGGGTGGCTCTCGCTCGAGGACGAGTATCTGCCGCGCGTGTGCGCCGGGGAGCATCTGCGCGCGCATCCGGAGGCGAAGGCGGCGATCGTGATAGCGGCGAGGACGTTTGTGTTGCGGGCGATGCGGGATCATCCAACGCTCGGGCGGACGACACCGATCAAGAATGGCGACGTGTTCCAGGCGTTTTCGCGGGGGGCGAGCGAGGAGTGCGTGGCGGCGGCGGCGCGGACGAGGGGGTTCGTGATGCGGTATGGGGGACGGCTTATCCTGGCAAACCATGTCGCGGGGGCGCCATGGCGGGAGGATGGCTCGCGGGGGCCAGACGCGTCCGACACCGAGAAGTACGTGACGTATAACTATGGGCGGAGCGGCGCCGACGTTCTTCCGACGCGGCTCGCTTTAATGTCGCATCCCGGGAATCGGGGGTGCCTGAGCCAGAACGGGGCCCACTGGCTCGGTGAACATGGGTTCGACTGCGAGGGGATCCTGCGGTTCTTCTACGGCGAGGATGTCGAAATCCTGCAATTCGGGGCGCGTCACGGCGGAAGCGTGACCGGGTTGGTCGGGCTCGCGGCGCTCGGGGTGTTTGGGCTCGGCGTGGGTGGGCGGTAGCCGACGAGGCGGAGGGAGTGCACTCAGTTTCCTCTGCCACCAACCTCAAGGGCCAGCGACGAGTTCAACCGCCAATGGCCTTCGTCATCGCCCGCTCAACATCTCCGTAGAAGAGGATGTCGAGCTTCTCGACGATCTCCTCCGGCAACGCCGCCACCTGCGACTTATTCGAGAGGGGCACGAGGGCTCTCTGCGCACCGTTGTCCAGCGCGATTTGCAGCGGCTCGAGGATCGAGGGTAAGTGCTTGATGTTCCCCTGGACGGAGAGATCGCCCAGAATCACCGTCGCGGGCTGGCAGCCACGTCCCAGCAAGGCCGAGAGCATCGCCACAAAGAACGCCACGCCACACTCGCCATCCGCCCCGCCACCAGCTAGATCTACCGCCTCGACCGCCAGATCCTTCTGCGCCATTGCCGGGGCGAATCCTTGCCGGTCCTTCACTGATTGCAGAAGAGAAAACGCCCGTTGCAGTGAATCCTTCAGCCCCTTCGGTATCCCGGAGGGCGTGCGAAGCTTGCCCGTCCCGACAGCCGGTGCCACCTCCAGGCGGAAGAGTCCCACTCGTGCATCGGCATCCGAGAGCGCGGCATAAACCGTCCCCGGTGGCAGCGGATCCGGCGAGATCGCGCCTGCGCCCCCCTGCTCCGGCACCGCGACGACGGCTTCGCGTCCGTCGTCGGCGTCGATCCACGTAAATGTCGTCTTATAGAATTCGAACGAGCCTCGCTTCTTGAGCTGCTCCTTTACCCGGCGCCGTCCTTCCATCGCCAATGTCAAGCAAGCGAGGAGCTCCTCCTTCGTGTACTCTCCATGCGGAAAGAGTAGCTTCAAGAGCCCGCTCACCGTCCGCTTGATGCCGCTAGCGTCGCGTCCCTCCACGTGCGAACCGAGCCGGAATCGGCCTTCGAGCGCGTCGAATCGGTTCTGCCGGCGCAGCGCCCGCAGCGCCTCCGCGATATAATCCGTCACGAATCCATAATGATCCGTGAGCAGCGACTTCCCGTTCTTCGGAATCTCCCAGCCAGGAATGTAGAAATGCAGGCGGTCGATCAATGCCAGATCGAATTCCTTTGGCAGCGGCTGGAACAAATCCGTGCCCGCGCTCGCCACCAATGTCTCTACCGGCTGGTTCAGGTTTCCGACGAAGACCAGCGATGCGTCTGCATGTACCTGCGTGATTCCTCGGCTGAACCGCCCGTTCGCCATATAATCTTTCATGATCTGGATGGCGTCCGGGTCCGTCACCTTCATCCCGCCCACCTCGTCGAACGCTACCACATCCCAGTGTCCGAGCAGTCCCACCTTCCGGCGCGCGTTGTTGTAGAATAGGTTCGCCGTGCTCGCCTTCCCACCGGAAACCAGGATTGCATACGGGGAAAATTCCGTATACGCATAACTTTTCCCCGTCCCTCGAGGCCCGAGTTCGATCAGATTATAATTCTTCTCCACAAACGGTAAGAGGCGCATAGCGAAGAGCAGCTTTTGGCGATGATCAAGCCGCGCTGGCTCCAGCCCCATACTGCGGGTCAGGACATCGAGCCACTCTTCTGTCGAGAACCCTCGCCGCGCCTCGCAAAAATCATCAAAATCGAAGCGCGCGAGCTGGATCGGCTTCAGATCCGCTACATGAAACGGGCTTTGTCCCTTTCCCTGCTCCTCCGGCAAGCGGTACTCGAGGTCCACCATCGCCCAGATGCCCCCTTCCAGCAGCCGGTCGTAGCGCCGGTGCAGCTCGTCCGGCACGTGGATCCGCTGGTAGCCAAAGTTATCCATCGACGCCCAGTACTTCGTCTCACTGGGCACGAACCGCACCTCGATCCGATCGATGAACCGATGCCGTCCGTTCCGCTCTACCAGCGCTTGCGCCTTATTCGCCTCGTCCTGCCGGAAGTATTGCTTCTGCAGCGTGTCCTTGACGGCCGCGATCCCAGCCTGGATCTCCTCCTCGTCGTCCGATGCGCAATAGCGCCCGAGCAGGTATTCGAGAACGTAGGAGGGCACATTCTCGCCGCCCTTGATCTGGTGCAAAAGATCCTTGCGCACCACCTTCCCTGCGAAGGCAGCCACGAGCTTCCGGTCTAGCGCATCAAGCTCCATGCCCTTCACGCTCCCTCAGAACGAGCACTCGTTCTTCAATTTCTTCTTCCCCAGCTCGACCCCTGTCCCGCTTCCGTGAAGGACCTGAATCAATACCTCAGAGCCGCCGAAATCCTCGTCGATCTGGATTGGAACCGCCACCTCGTTCCCCACGGTGACCGTGATCAACCCCGTCGCCGGGTCCTGAGCATCACAGCCACCCACCCGACCCACCTTCCGTCCCGTTGCTGCATCCACTGCCATCACCCGTACTTGCGCCTCTGCGTGGAGCAGGCTGACGAGCTTCAACCGGATCATGAAGACACGGCTATTGAACCGCGGCTGCTTGGAGAGCACCTCCACCCGGTCGGGCCCGATCGCTGCGCTAGCCGCCTCAGCCCGAACCTCCAGCGACAGCACCGGGACCACGCATTCCTGCAGCGAGAGGCCTTCGTGAAAATATGTCGAGCCCCCGGTGAAGACGCGGAACCCCGTTGCCAGCGCCACCTCGGCGACCGGCCCGAAGAGCCCAACATGCGCGGCAGGCGCAACCCATACCCCATCGCTCCGGCCCGCTGCTGCTCCCACTCGGCATCTCCGCTTTTCTAATACCCAGTTTCCCGGGGGCGATTTCACGACGTCTCCGGGCGGAACCTCCGAAACCAACACATGCCCATGGTCTGCCGCAAAGACCATCCGCGAGATGCCGGCGCGCGAGAGTCTTTGGGCCACCCGCCCCAGATCGTCCAGGATTCCCGACATGAACCGCCGTGCGCTCGGCCCGCTCGTCCCCTCTCCCGCCCGGTCGATGTCGTCACTCCGCACCACCACCAGGGAGGCACGCCCGATCCGCTCGCGCACCTGCGCGTCGCTCCAGTCGAGCAGATCATCCAGCCGCACGTCGACCACCCGATCCCCGAGGAGCTCGCGTAGCCGCTCGCGTCGGTCGTCCACGGTGGCCGTGCATTTTCCAGAGACAGTGGGCACCAGCGCCCCATCCACGATCGCGCAGGCGATTCCCGCCTCCGCGCCGGGCATCAAGGCGGCCATGCCGAATGGGGTCGTCGTGGGCACCACCGTCGCCGCATGTTCAACCCGCACCGTTCCTAGCCGTTCCAGCGTCCTCGAGAGGTCCCGTCCCATCTCGTAGCGCAGCGCATCCACGAGGAAATACGCCACCCGCTCCCCCTCTTTCAGCGCGGGCGCCACATGACGGGCGAAAGCCTGTGTCTGCTTCGGCCCCTCCGGCGGCCAACCATCGCGTTTCACGGCCTCGAAAAACGACACCTGCGCTGCCTCCGCGACTTCCCGGTATACACGTCGCGCGTGCTCCAGAAGCTTATCCACGGACTCCCGCTCCAGGCAGTCGCCAGCGGCGCGCTCCATCCACCGATGCGCACGATCCAGACGGTACAAACCGTCCTGTTCAGCCACGTAGTGGTGCACGTGCTCGCTGACAGGCCGCCCCGCTCCGATCGCATGAGCTCGCATCTTGGCTGCCTCTTCCAGCACCCCGAGCGCGTGATGCGCAAGTTGCCAGCGCTGACTACGCTCGTGCACCTCGCGCCAAATAGACGTCTTGCGCAGATCGAGCGCCTTTCTTGCTTCTCCGAGCCTTCCGCTCATGCTTTGGGCTGAAACAAACGCGAGCGCAGCGGTATCCTCTGCCGCAAACGTATCCCGCTCCCCGAAGACCTGTGCCTCCGCTGCAAGTCCGGAGAGCCCCAGCGCCCGCTCCACCTCGCTCGCGAGCACCATGTATGCCTCTCGGAGCGGGATTGCTTCCCGCATCCGGTCGCAGAGCGCATAGACGGCTTTCCGGTGGGGAACTGCCGCCCGGGCTACCCCTGCTGTATGGGCAGGCACCGCACCCCCGAGATCGAATGCGAACTCCGAGAACAAGATGAACCGGCCGAGCGCATCGCAGAGCATCGAAGGATCCTCTGGCGCGTCGAAACCGAACACCTCCGAAAGCATCCGAAGAAGCTCATCGAGCACCCCCGTCTTTCGCAACACCTTGCGCGGTCGTGCCGGGTCGAGCAGCAATAAGGCGGCTATTTCCAGAGGATCCTCGGTCCCCAGCGCCTCTGCGAGCAGCGGGTATCCGGCTTTTTGTGCGAGCGCCTCGAGTTGCGACACCGACGGGGTCCCTTGCGCCGAAAACAGCCGATCGATCTCCGTCACGCGCTCCGGCATTGCCTGTCGGGCCAGCGCATCGAGCGCGTGCTCGGGCTTGTCTCCGAACGTCGCGCCCATCAATGCGTATGCCTCGAAGGGCTCTTCGGTTCGTGCGGCCTCCGTGCGCCCGCGCTCCCAGGGGACGTAGATCAGCATTCGCGTTACCGTCCCGTTCTCCGGGTCGAGCAGCCGCGACAACGAGGTATCCGCATTCCGCCGAGCCTCCAGCATCGACGCCCGTGCGTCCACGGCCAGAAGCCCCTGCGCGTCGAAGCCGTCGAACAGCGGCCCAAACACTCCCTGGGGATCATAAAAAACTACGATCCGGCGATCTTCGAGCAGATCTTCAAGCTTTTTCTGCACGAGGTCGAGGATGGGCGAGAGCATGGCGCGATTCACCTCGAAAGTTTGTCGACTTCACAGTACAGCTTCCAGAACGATTTCGACCGCTGCCGCATGGCCTTCCGCAGCGGTAGCGACACGAGCTCGGTCAGACGTGGCTGATCCTTGGTCTCCGAGTAGGCTCGGCCGAGCGCATCTCGCAGCCAGCCCTTGCATCCCGCGATCCCCTCGGGGTCGCTCCAGCGTGGCAACCGCGCCGTCGGCAAGAAATGACCGCGCGAACGGAGACTATGGAAGTCCGCCAGCAACCACGCTTCGAACATCCGGTTCGCCACCACCACCGACACGGGAATGCCTCCCGCCGCCTGCCTGGCGCGGCCGAGCAGATGCGGTCCGAGCCTCTCCTCCCCGTCCACTCGCTTCACACAGCGCTCCTCCGCGTCCACCACCACCAGGATCCCAGAAGGTCTGTGCCGGGACGCCTGCTCCACGAAGTACTCCACGCCGATCTGACGCTCTCGGTTGTACGGGTTCGTGATGCGGTCTCCGCACTTGGCGCAAATCGTCCTCTCCGCCTCGACGCTTACGCGTTTTTCTCGACGTAACCGCTCGAGGATGCGCCGAACGAGGCGGGGGACAGCGATCTGCTCACCGTCCCCCTCCACGACACAGATGATCCGCTTCGCGGTCATGGCCCGATCTCAAGGAGATCGCCGGCGAACGTCTCCGGGGTGTCGCTCGGCCAAAGTGCATTGTATCGGAGCAGCTCGCCCACAGTATTCACTGGGTCCACGCTCGCCTTCGACCCCTCGGAGAGAGGATAGAGCCGGCTTACCCCCTGACTCCATTGCACGATCCGCGTCCGGTCCGCCATGACCTGCCGAAGGCCCAAGACTTCGGGAGAATGCGTCGTCAAAACGATGGGAAAGCGCTCCGCGGTGATCTCTACCTCTTCCAGGAGCGCCTGGATGGCACGCGGGTGAATTGAATCTTCGATTTCGTCAATCAACAGGAGCGACGGCTCCGGCGATTGATACAAGGACAGGAGCAGCCCGAGCGCGCGCAGCGTACCTTGCGAGACCTCCGGCGCGCTGAACGCGTCTGTGTGCTCGGCATCCCGCTGCTGCGTGAAGTACAGGACGCGCTGCCCGATCACCGTGCGCCCCTCCACGCCGATCACGTCCTTCGTCAAGACGCCGAGCGTCTCCACGATGCTCCGATACGCCTCCGGCCGCGACCTCACCTCCTCCAGCACATCCCCCGCGTTCGCCCCGTTCTTCTCGAGCGAGGTCTGGTTCCGGATGGGCGCTGGGCTCGCCATCACCTGCGGCACTATCTCGTAAGCTCGCATTCCTGCTAGCGCATCGAATACCAACTTCCAGAGTTCCGTGCTGACGATGGCGGGAAGTATCAGTCGCTCGGGCATCACCCGCGGGTCGACGCCGCGCACCCCCGTTTCGAAGGCCGTCCCGCGCCGGTGGAACCCCTGCGAAGTCGCCTGCGGCACCCGCAATACTTCCTCGATCGTCCGCCCGCTATCCGAAAGCCGGAAGCCATAGAGCATCCGTACCGCGCGGCCCACGAGCGTTGCCGTCATTACCACCGAGACGCCCACCGATGCGTCCGTGCCGGCGCCACGTCGCAAGATCCCGTGCAACCCATCCCGGCGGGCGAGCGCATTCGGCAAGTTATCCGTTACTGCCTCTCGCATGAACTCGACGGCATCGAGCAGGCTCGATTTGCCCGCCCCGTTTCGGCCCACGAGAAACGTCATGTCCGTGAGCGAGAGCCTCGCATTCTCGAACGCCCGGAAATTTTCGAGGCGGAGTTCCTCGATCCGCACCCTCGGTGCCGCGCTGCTCATCCTGCCTCCTCCTCGTCACTCTTCCATGAGATCGGCACTTGGTCCGTGGTCTTCTTCCCCGCAGCTTTTTTCGTCGCGCCCCGTTTCGCTCTCGGTTTTTTGCTGGCTCCGTGGTTCGTACCGTCCCCAAAGAGGTCCTCGCGCCCGTGTGCGATGGCAATCGATCGGTCCCCTCGACATTTCTCCGCCACCCGCGTCGGGTAGAGCTTCATCGCAAGGTGCGCCCAGTCGAGGTCACCCTTCACCAGCTCTTCGTGCGTGCTCCGCAGAGTATCCTTCCACTTGGCGAGACGGAACGTCGGATAGAGCGGCGCCGCCGTGACCACGAACCCATCGTCTGCGTGCGGCACGTACCCCGCGCGGAGCTGCTCCTGCAGGTCTGCCGAGAGCCGCTCGCTCTCCCGAATTTCCCTCTCGATCTCTTCGATTCGCTCAACCCGCTTCTTTCCCGCGTCGTCCACCAGCAGCCGTTCCCGTTCCTTGCGGAGGTGGTCCAACCGCTCGCGCAGCCGGTTCACCACAGCCGGGAGCGTCGAGCCCTCCAGCCGAGGAGCGTATACCCACGCCACGAAGCCCCCCGACGCCGTGGAGAGCGGCCAGTAGATCGGCGCTTGCCGCCGGCTCTTGGAATACCGAGAGAGGTGGTCTGCGAAAAACCCGTTCGGGCTCCGGAGCCAATCTGTGATGGACGCGACCCCCAGTGCCTCGGCGATGTCGTGCTCCCAGGCCGGGCGCGCATCGCCAAATAGATGCTCGAGGACTCTCTCCACGCGCCCGAGGAACGAGCCCTCGGGACGATGCCCCTGGGCGTCGTCCAGCGTATCGTCGACGAGCAAGCCATTCCAGGCGATGGGAACGGGGTACTGGGTCGTCTCCCAGGCTGATGGCTCGCCCTCCGGCAGCTTCGTCGGGTCCGAGCGCGCGGCGAGCCATGCCTCGGATGCAATACGGGTGGCCGTGGCGGGCAGGCCCTCGGCGTTCACGAGCTGGCCGAGGGGGCAAGGCGGCAGGGGATCGAAGGGATCGGCGAACGCGGGTAGCCATGCCGGATGCGCGGCCAGACGAAGATCCCAGCGCCCGAAGGCGGCGCCTACGGCGTAACTCACGATGTCCGCCGCGGCCCGGTAGAGATCGTCGTCGCGCAAGAGGCCCTGCCGACGGCGCTCCTCGGCAATCCGGGCCGGCGGGGCCTGGAACAGACGGCAGAGGGTGGCCTCGTCGCGGAACTTGACCTGCTTCTTGCGACGGTGCTCGACGCGAACATCCATCTCGGCGTCGAGGCCCCCTGGCATGGCTTCGCCGTCAAGCTCTTCTTTCGTCATGTAAGCGCGGCGGAACTGGGCTTCGTCGATCGACTCCGTGCCTGGCAAAGTAGCCAGCGGAGGCTCAAGCTCCTCGTGCATGACCTGGCGGTCGCGATCCGAGAAGCCGTAGGCCGTTGCGACAATGTCGTCGATTTCGGCCTGAATCGTGGCGACACGGATGACGCGCTCTTCGCGAGCCACGACGCGGATGCGGGTGGCTTCTTCGAGGCTTTGGGGGCGGGCACCGCTGGGGAGAGGGAGGAGGACGGGGGGGACCGCGAAGGCGACGGTGGTTTCGCCCGTGTCATCGTCCTCGATTTGGCCAAGGCGGACAATCTCAACGGCCGTGGTGGTGAGGGTTGCGAGACGCTTCTGCTGGTCGTCCGTAAGGGAGGGCCAGGGGAGATCCCGGATGAGTCCGACTTCGTAAGATTTGGAGATGGATTGCGGGGAGTCGTCAGCTGTCTGGAAGCGAATAGACAGAAGCAAATAAGCGGGCGAGGCGCAGAGGATGGCAAGCAGGGCCTTGCGATTGTCACCCTCTTCAGCAAACGCGGAAGGCCCCTTGTGCCCGAATGCACAACCGGCGGGAAGACTTCGAGCGCAGAGTCTCAAATTAGTGCGCGGGGGCCAAGTTACGCCCCGCAGCCCGAAATAGTCGATGTTCTGCGGACGTCCTTTTCCCCAGGCGACGATCTCCTTCCCAGCATCCGTCCACCGAATTACGAGATGTATATCGTCAAAATACGGCCGGTATTCCCCGCCCTTCGCAAACCGCGCCCAATCTTCCTCCAGTCCGATCTTGAAAGCCGACACTTCCCAGCTCAACCGCAGGAAACGAGGATCGTCTGCGGTGGCCGTTCCCTGCTTCACGTCCGCTACGCTCCCGACCATCGCTTTGCCGGTATAAACCTTCGCCAGCTCCTCCGACATCCAGTACCCGCACACGTTGGCCGGGAGGGACTCAAACCGCTTTGCCGCCACCACGCTCGCTGCTCGATGCGCCTCCCCTTCACGAAGCGCCTCGCGCAGCGTCTCCTCCTTGCGTCCTGTTTTCACCAGCCGAACCCAGGTGCCCAGCGCCTCCTTATCCCCTCCTTTGCGCACAACCGCCGCCACTGTTTCCACCTTCGCATTCAACACCCCGTAGCCGAGGTCGGCGGCGACCTCGACGCTTCCCTTTTCCCCGAGCAATTCTTTGCGGAATGCCGTCATCGTCGGAAGCGCCAGCCAGGCTCGGTTGGTGATTGCCCCCACGCGCCCAGCGGGTCCCAGCATCTCCAGGGTCCGCTCATAAAACATCGCATAGAGATCATGCCCTGCGTCCGGGTACGCCTCGTCGAGCATGGCTTTGCTCTTGGTTGCTGGGCTCCCGAACGGGGGATTCATCAAAACTACATCATATTTCTTGCGACTGATGTCAAAAAACTCCAGCCCGTGCTGCACGGCTTCCGCAACAATGCGGTTCTTGTATTGCGTAGCCTCCTCGTCCTCCTCGGCGAGTTGCCGCAATACTTCTAGGATCTTCCCCTCCGCCTCCTGCCAGAACCTCGTCTCGTCCAGCAGCGGTCCCAGCGCCGCCTGCTCCTCCAGCGTAACCTGCTGTGGCTCGTCGAATTCGGGAAACAGTCCTTTCGTCTTCCCGATCCCCATCACCCGCTTCCGCGCCTCGATCGCCTCTTTCCGCGCCTTCTTTAACGCCGCGTCGATCGCCCCCTCCGCCCGCAGCAAAACTCCCATCTCGCCCACATCGACGAAGAGCTTTTCCACCACCGAAAAGAGCGCCGGTTCCAGTTTCTGCGCGAGGCGCGCCCGGAACGCGGGATCGTTCGGCAAAGACGTCGCGCATACGAGCTTCGCTCGCCCGAGCGTCGGCCGCTCCCTGCCCTTTACCCCGATCTTGTCGAAGTGCTCGTGCGCGCGCAGCCACAACGAGAGCTCCGCCTCTTGGATGCACCGCGCATCGATGTCAACCCCGTGCAGGTTGTGCTCGATGATCAGCCCAGGAATCTCCCGGAAAAATCCCCGTTCGTCTGGGTACTGCTCCCACAGCGGCGTTAAGCCCTCGCTCCGATGAAACCGGCCCGCCCAGGCTTCCCGGTAGATCGTGTCCAGCAGATCGAATACATAAAGCAAGAAATGACCGCTCCCGCAGGCCGGATCCAGCACCGCAATCGTCCGCGGATCGCGCGGCGCCGCTGCCGGCAGATCCTTTGGCTTCAGCAGATACTGACACTGTTCGAGGAGCTGCGTCTCACCCCCCGTCTGCTCCACCCAGAGCCGCCCCAGCGTGTTATCTGTCAGAAACGCGACGACCCAGCGCGGCGTGAAGAACTGGTTCCGCACCGCGAGCTCACGCGCATTGCGAGGCGCGTCGTGCGCTCGCATCTCCTTCCGCTCTTCGGCGTCGTTGTACTCCTCGAAGATCCAGCCCAGCGTATCCGCTTCGCTTCGGAAGAGCTCTGCGAGCTCCTGCGTATCAAGCTCCGCAAGTACGTCGTCCAGCGCCTTCGGCCGCGGAAACAGCAAGGACGCCGGGCTCCGCCGATCGAAGACCCCCGGGAGCTCGCGCGCGAGTTCATCGAAGAGGCAGCCCAGATACTGTGCGTATGCCTCTTCGTATCCCCCGAGCGCCGTCTCCCCCGCGAGCCGCTGGTAGAGCCGGAATCCGCTCGATTCGCGACCCTTCCGCACGGACTCGGTCACGATCCCGCGCTCCTCCGCCATCCGCAACGCGGCGAGCCTGTGCAGCGCGACGAACCCGATTTCGTACTTCATCTGGTCGTACGCCGCCCGCACCCTCAGAGCCTCGTCCTCGTCCGCCGCCTGCGAGACCAGCACCGCGTGCCAATCCCGAAGCATGGCCGCCACGGGCCGCTGCCACGACGAGAGATGCTTCATCTGCTCGAGCGGCTGCGGGCGCCCGCTTTTCACGTCGAACCCGTAGGGCGCCTCGAGCTGCGCGCCGATGTCTCCGGGCTCCGCTCGCTTTCGGTCCCCCACAAGCGTGCGCCGGCAGGAAGCCACTGCACGGGAGAGAGCATTGCGCCGTTCGTCGCGGTACATCCTCTTACCTCACGATCCGAATCGCACCGAGCTGGATGCGCTCGAGCAGTCGCGCCTCCAGCTTCGCCACGTACGCGCGCACGTCCTCGGCGCTGGCCAGCACCGCCTCGGGCAAGATTTCCTTGGCCACCACCTCCTCGACCCGGGACGCGTCCTCGGCTGCGTCTTCCTCCCGTCCCGCTGCACGAGCTTCGCGCGGTGAAGGCTCCGGTGCCGCCGCGTCGACCCGTCGCGCGAGTTGCTCTTCGAGCGTCGAAAGCCCGAGCCGCCGCAAGAGTAACCGCCCCAGCAACGCCGCCGGCTCCGCTGGCTTTTCTGGCAGCTCCGCGGCGTAGAGCGCCGCCACCAGCGCCGCCCGGTCTTCCTCGCCCAGATACGCAAAGCCCGGCCGCTCCTGCAGCCTTTGCCCCGCCTCCTCCACCGCCTTCAGGAGGGCCGCCCGCTCTGCCTCGTACGTCGACAGCACGGCCTCCCGCAGCGCACGTTCTGCTTGTCGCAGCTCCGGTCGCTTCTCGTGGAACGATTCGCCCCCTAGCATTTCCTTCAGAACTTCCACCGATGGATGGTAAGCGAGATTCTCGATCCCCGGGAAGAGGCTGCATAGCTCGCTGACCTTCTTGAGGAGGTCCTGCGCCGCAGCGATCTCCGCCTCGCCCCCGTCATTCAGCATGCGCACGACCGACAGGGCCCACTGCACATCGTCTGGAATCCTTGATTGCACGCTTCCGAGGAGGCTTGCCGCCCCGCCTGCGTCCTCTTTCAGGAGATCCGCCGCCGCCTGCAAAAGCCTGCGAGCCCGCTCTCCCCCGGGCAATCCCAGAAGCCGCAGCCTATCCGGCAAGGACCCGGCCCGCTCCATCACCGTCGGGAAATGCGCGCGCACGGCCCGACTCACCTGGTCCTCGAGCGGAAGCACCTCGTCCCCGAACATCTCCTCCAGCCGCCGCGACGCCCGATCCAGCGCCTCCATGGGTACCGGCTCGCCCCGAGGCGAGATGCCAAGTCGGCTGAAGTTCTGCGTGTTCCGTATCGCCTCCACGGCCCGAGGTCCGGCCGTGCGCAGAACCCCGTCGCCCCCGTGAAACTCCACCTCCCCCGCCAGGAGCAGCGCCGCGAAAAGATAACGCGTGGTGTCCTTGGACCAGCCATACGGCGGCGCAAGGAAATGTTCGAGCAGCGCGCCGCCCTGCACCCGTCCGGAGCCGCTCTGATCCACCAGGGCCCGAAAAGCCCGCCGCGTCTCCTGCAAAGCAGGATGCCCCGTGTGAATCGAATACCTCCCGCCCTTCTGTTGCACCAGCCCCAGGGGGTCGCGGTCCTTGTTCTGCTGGAGCCGGTCGAGCCTCTCCGTCTCGAGGAACTTCTGCGCAACGTCGGCGGCGATCATCTTCTTGACCAGCCTGAACTGCGAGAAGATCTCGGCCGCCGCCCATTCCAGGAATGCGGTCGCATTGCCAATGACGCTCGAGCCAAGCTCGGCCACGGCACGCTTTCGCCCCCGAAAAACGAAGACCCCTTGCCGCAGCGCCTCGGTATAACTCGATCGCACCGCGTCTCTGGCGCGCTCGGCGCGTCGCACTTCGGAGCGAATGAAACGCTCGATCTCCACATCCCGAGCGGTCCCGCGGTCGCGCTCCTTGCCTCGCCCCCCTTCCGCCTGCGCGATGAACACCGAGCGGCATGCGTCGATTAGAGAATCCGCTGCGTCCAGCGGCTTCTCGAAGACCCAGAATATGGTGTTACCGTAATCCTCGCGCATCTGCGACTCGGCCTCGAGCGCCTGGAGCCGCGCCTCGCGCGTGCCCGGCTCCGCCTCCACCAGGACGAACGGCACGTCACCGTCGTCACCCGCGAGCAGAATCCGGTCCGAAAGCATACGCGCCTTCACCGTCTTGATCTGGTCGACTTTCGCCGCCGGCGGGTCGGTGAAGATCGCTTTGAGCACGTCGATGCGTACCTTCTGTATGTCGCTGCTCGTGGGTCGATGCTCGTCGCGCTTCTTCTGCAGCGGCTGCACCTCGTCCGAAAGAAAGACGAACCCACCGCCGCCGCCCCGATCCATGTCGGCGCGGAGTTCTACGAGCCCGAACACCCTCGCGTCGACGAGCCGATGCAGCGTCGCACGCACCTCGTCCGCAAGCCCCGGCGCACCGATTTCGTGATAGAGCAATGCAGCGATGTTCTCTGCCGTACGAGGCCTGTTCTCCAAGGGCTGCAACGCGGCTACCGCTTTCGCCACCCGGATTGCAAGGACGTCATTCTTGAAGCTCGCGTGCTTCGCAATCCGCTCCACCCCTTCGACGGCGTATGCAAAATCTTTGCGGAGATCGTCCCGGAACGTGTCGTACACGTCGTCGATCGCAGCCAAGCGTCCGAGAGGTCGCTGCGCCAGCGGCTCCACGCCCTTCGGAAGCGTTCGGCTCGCGTCAACCAGCAGATCCTGTACCACACGGATCGCCGACCGCAGCCCCGTGCCGCCTGTGCGGCGGGCGAGGATCCGAATCAAGTCGAGCACCAACGTGAAACGCGCAGGCAAGAAGGGATAGAGGCCGGCGAGCGCGTCGGCATCGAGCACGTCGGCACCATCTGGAAACCCATCCGTGCGGGTGTGCAGCCGGAGCAGCTCTCCATGCTCCGCGAGCTTGCTGCCGATCGCCGCCGCGCCCTTGTTGCTCTTCTCGAGCAAACGCTTCTGGGTGATCGTGCGGATGTCGCTCGCTTCGAGCTCGATTGCCAGTGGAAATCGGTCCTTGAGCTTGAACAGATCGGCCGAGTTGAAAACCGCCCGTTCCTTGATTTCAGCGAGCGTCTGCTGAGCCGTGGCAACGAGCCACGCCTTTCCCCGCCCGATCTCCTTGAGGACCCGGACGAACCCGTCGAGATTCAACATCAGCGATACATGGGAAGCCACGTACTGCCCGACCTCGTCGACGAAGAAGAGGACGTTCTCCCTGCCTGTCTTGCGACGGATGAGTCCGAGCATGCGGCGCGTTCGCTCCTCTACCGTCTCGGTGTCCTCGAAGCGGAGCTGGCGGAAGGCCGCCGGCTCGGGATAATCGTCCCTGTAAAAGTCGGGCGCGAGCATCGCCGCGCGTAGTACGGCGACCTGCGGGTCGTTTTTCACCTCGTCCCAGCTCTCCTTGCCAGGATAACGCTCCGCATATTTCCTGCGAAACTCGTCGAGCCGCCCCTCTGCGTCGAGGCGAAGCTCGAGCGCGGCGACCTTCTTGTCACGAGAGAAGCCGAGCTGCTTCAACACGCTCCAGTAAAGGACGTTCGAGACGGGCTCGCTGGCGCTGTCGGCGATCTGCTCGGTGCCGAGATCGAGCATAAACACCGCCGCCGGACACTTCTGGGCTACGCGCAGGAGTCTTTGCTGGACATCGCGGCTCTCGATACGCTCGGCCAGGCGCCTGCAAAAGGGCTTTCCTCCGACCTTACGATCAGGATCCAGCGAAAAACCCAAGTACTTGGTGAGCGAGCTCTTGCCCGAGCCATAGAAGCCCGAGACCCAGACGCCGACATCGACGACCTCGCCCCCCTCGACGCCCGTGGCGAAAGCATCGAGGAATCGCTCCATACCCCGCTCGATGGACGGGGTGACCCGATACTCGGTAATCTCGCGCTCGAGGCGAACTTCGTCGGCAGCGGCGTAATCGATGACTTTTTCGATCCGACGCTCGATATCGTTGCCCTGTGCGAAGACGTCGCGAATGCTTTTCATCACGTGCCCCCGAGGAGGGTGGTGCGGTAGGAGCCGGCATCATCCGGGTAGATGCCGAGGAAGCGCAGACCATGGTCGCCCCAGCGCTTGCCGGGATAGAATAGAACGGTGGGGCGCCGAACCCTGTCGTGCAGCGCCGCGCCGAGCTTGTCCACGCGGAACCAGGGGTGGAGCAGGGCAGCGTCCGTGAGCAGGAGAAGGCCCCGTGGGGCCACCTCCGTGCAAAGGCATGCTACGTCGGCGATGATGCCCGCCCCCTCTTTGCGGAGCACGTCACGCACCGAGCCGTTGGCGTCGCGGTATTGCCCCGGCTCCTCCATCTCGCGCCAATCCTCCCAACGACCGGAGGCGTTGATGCGCTGCCAGGCGAGCGCTGCCAGGCTCACGGGCTGGACATCGAAACCGTCACGCTCGAGCTGGTTGGACCAACGCCGAACCCGGCGCGCGAGGTCGAGCACTTGGTTGGGCGGAAACACGAACGTGAAAAACGGATCGGCATGGGTAGGCGTGAGACGGTCGGCAGGACTGCCAAGCATCTGGCGGAGCTCCTCGAACGTCTGTTCCAGCAAATCGCTCATCGCAGGGCTCCCAGAATATTGAGGACGGTCTGCCATTCTGAAAAGAGCCAGGAAATCCGTACGACGCTGCCCGCGCCCTGGTAAATCCAGAGACCGAGATCAACAAGACGGTTCATATTCTCGCGTACTTCAGGCTCTGCCATCTGCCACACCAGAAAATCCGGATACGCTACGAGCGCGGCGTCGCTGCAGCCGCGACGGTGCAGCTCACAGGCGAGATAGGCGAAAGGTAGATCTCCGGGCGCGTATGAGAGGAGGGTCCGAACGCCCCGGCGTGCGTTGCCAAGGACACCGAGATCCGTGAGCTGGTGGAAAACGTGCTGTGCCACGCTCGTGCGCACGTTCTCGGACCACGGTTTCTGCATGCGCCCCCGAGCTTCCTGCGCTTCCAGGAATGCAATGAAGTCACGGGTATGGACAGCGGAACGGCCGGATGCCCGTACCTCTGGAAGAAAGACGGTAATCGCCTCGCGCAGGACGACATCGGCGCGGGCGGCGAAGAGCAGACAGAGCGGGGGGAGCCAGGGACCGCTACCGCGGGCGTCGAGCAGTTGGCGCAAAGATGTTGCGGGCTCCTTCCCATCGACAAGGAATCGGGGAAGAAAAACCCGGCGAACCAGGTCGTCGCGGCGCGCGGCCGTAGCCTTGCCGAGCGGATCGCCCGTGGCCATGCGGCGCCGAAAGGCATCGGGCGTTTCTCCCGGCTCATAGGCGCGGAGTAGGGCGCGCATCTCCTCGAGGAGGGCGGTACCCTTGATGGCCCGCGCCGTGTAGGGGAGGACACCGGATGATAAGGAGGGGCGACTCCACCCCGGGGAAGACTTGCGGACGGCCTGCATGCCCTCAATCCTCGAAGTAGGGCAGGACCTGAACACTCTGCGCGGCCGCTGTGCGGTACGCCGCGGCGATCTCCCGAAACGTGCGTTCGAGATCGAGCTGCTTCGGAACTCCGAGCCGTAGCGGGCCGGGGCCCTTCACAGCGACGATGGCCTTTCCTGCGAGCTTGTCGAGCGCGACGAGCAGCGCGTCTTCTGCGAGAGGTGGCCAGTCGAGCGGAGTTTTTCCATCGGCGAGCCAGCCGGCAAGGCGGTCTTCGAGGTGAACGGGCAGGCGGAAGAGGTGGTAGCTTCCCGGCCCGAGCTGGGCGTCATGCGCCCGGCGCGCGGCCTCGACGACGGAGCCAAGGGCGGCACGAGAAGCAGTTCTGGGGAAGAGGCGCTCGAGCGCGCTGCGCGAGGCCGCCTGGGTGAACTGACTGGTCCACCATCCGGCGCGCTCACCGAGCGCACCGGCGAGGAAGCGGACGTGGGCGATGGTGGACAGATGGCTCGAGCGCATTGCAAAGGGTAGGGGGTCGTGGCCTAGAACACCAATCCCGATCCCCTGATCGCGGGGAGGATGCCGCATTTCCGGGAGGAGATCGATCCATTTCGGGGCAGGACGGGGGGACGAGCGTCCCGGGACTGTAGCCTCGGTCACGTGTGCATGGAGCTGACGTGGATGCATGCACCTGTCGCATGTCTCGAAGGCCGAGGAAGTCTAAAGTTATTTTCGTGCATGCACTGGAGGGCCTGAGCGCATGCGAAGGGCGGTCGGATGGAACGAGGCCGCTCGGACCGAGCTGAGGCACGTGGAGGAGTGGCTGATACGGTTGCAGGCGGAAGTGCGGTAGGTTCTACAGCGAGATGTGATGCGAAGGTAGTCTTGCAAACCGACAGAAGAAGTGCGAGTTTCGGAGTCTACCGCCATGCCTGTCGTTCGACTCGAGCCATCTGGACCGGTTGAGCTTGCCCACGAGATCGAAACGCCCAGTCTCGCCGCGAGGTGATTGGCCAAGTCATCGACTACGTGTCCGTTCTGACGTCCTTCACGGTTGACGAGCTCGATCGGATCGTCGGAGGGGCGCTCGATACGGCGCTCAGGTTCCTGGCTGGCACAACCGATGCGGATGAGCGGTTCGAAACCATGTGGCAGGCTGTCGGAAACAATCTTCGAGCTGGGCTTGCGCGATACCTTGTTGTCGTCGACGAGGTCCCTCCTGATCTCGAGCGAATTGTCCGTTTCTTGGCATCTCGATCCAATCTTGACATCGGCCTGGTATCCATCTCCCGGTTTCGGGACACGGATGGTCACTTCGTTCTGGTTCCACAGCATCTCGTCCGCTCATCCGTACCCGGCGCAAGAGCGAGCAACGTGACCGAGCGCAAACCCTCGCCAGAACTCACGTCAGTCGTAGACGCATATAACGCCGTTGCAGAAAAGGGCTTCGGCGCCGTTGGGCGGGCTTCCAACTACCGTCAAATCAGACCGTCCGCCTGGCCGGGCGGCATGCACTACGAGTTTCTGCAGTACAGTGATTCGATTGGCGTCGAGCTACATCTGGAGTCTCCTGCATGCCAACCGGTTGCCGGCGTCGTCGAAACTCTCGCACGTAAGGCCGCGCGGAACAGGGCCGACGTGTAGAACTCACGCGCGGGCGCTCCGCGGTCGAGCTTTCGTGCCGAACATCCCACGAGCGCGACCCGTGGGGCTCGGGGCTTTGGTTGCGTGAACATCGGCGCCTTACTCGTCGGGCCAGGCGCATCCGTCTTCCTCGATGGCACGCCGTAGCCGCTTCCGAGCGGCTCGCACGCGCGCGTACGCCCGCTCCGCTGTCATACCGAAATCGCGCGCGATTTCGGCAATCGTCTCGCCGTACAGATCGTAACGAATCACGAACTGCCGCTCCACGTCGCCGAGCGCATCGAGCCCGCGACGCACGATCTCACGGACCTCCGGATCGGATGCTGTGGAGAGCCTGTCGAGCCCTGCCTCCGCATCGAGTACCTCTCGGCGGCGCCGTCGGTAGTTGACGACGACCCCTCGGGCGACCTTGACGAGCCATGCCTTTGCGTCGTCGCGGAGCTCCTCGGCATGGCGTATCGCAATGATGAAAACCTCTTGGTGCAGGTCTTCGAGCGTCTGACCACTGAAACCAAGCCACTGCAACTTCGCGCGAATCGTCGCGGAGTGCGCGATGTACAACGCCTCGATCCGCCTCCTGTGAGGCGCCGAGAGGGGATTTTCGGACATCGAATTCACCCGAGCCGGATCGGCCGCACGTGGATCGGTGCATCCACATCCCCGCGCCAGTACGGCTCGACGTAGATCAACCGCCGCAACGAAAACCCCGGGCCATGCGGCTGCATCTTCCAGTGCCCTGCGACGAGCGTCTGCACGCTCAGGTTGCGCTTTCGCCCATCGAGGTAGTCCCGCACCGCCGGCCGGAAGTCCTTGTCGAGCGGCTTGCCCACCCGGAAGATCATCGTTCGCGGCACCTCGCCCCCGCGCCGCGCATCGGCCTTCCTCCTCGCGCCCCGCGGGCCCGGCGGAGCCGGCGCACGCACGCGCACGGGATCGCTCATTGCGAGACACGTATTGACGATGAGCCGTCCGATCAGCGCCGCCACACGCTCATCGTGCTCGGTCACAGTCATCGGGAAAATCGACATCTCGGTCAGGTCGTGCTCGGGCAACGAAGGCGGCAAGAGCTGGGCGGTCGTCACTCCGAACCGCCACAGGCACGCAGGCGATGCCGTCCACGCCGCGTAAGCCCACTTCTCGCTCTGGGGCTCATGGTGGACGAGAACGACCCGCACGGGGGACGGGCCCTGCTCCGTGTCGATCGTGAGCAGCCCATTCGGCACCTCGATCAAGAACACACGGAATGGCGGTCGCACGCATGCTAGAGCGCCGATCAGTTCCAATTCCCATCTCATTTCAAGGACTTGTGCGATGGGGATCGACACGCGCCTTCCGGCATGATCCACTGCGCGCGGCTCGCCCAGCCGACGGAGTGGATTCCTGTGTTG
>NZ_JASBQE010000157.1 GCF_029960785.1 Polyangium sp. 15x6 | reverse complement strand
GGTTCGACGAGCGGGCGCTGGAAACGGAGTCACGGCACGGATTGAGGCACCGGCGACGTACGCGAAAGCAGCCGGAAACGGCGACTCCCCGTGTCCTACGGCCACCGCGCCAGCGCTCGACTCTACCGAGGCGCAGCCGGCCGTCGTCGAGGAATCGTGTGAGGGGCGCCCACAGATTGCGAGCGTAGCCGATGGCCTGGCCGATGGGGCTCTTGGGCAAGGCCACGAGAGCCTGCACGTCGAGCCAGATGCGAAAGGTTTCGAGCACGGGCGTTGCGAGCCTCCGACGCTCCTCCGTCCGGCGAGCCGGCGGAAGGTCCTTGGTCTCGGCGTCGATTGCGTAAAGCTTTCCGATGAACCCGAGCGCCGCCAGCGCCCGCTCCTTGTCGGACGAGAGCGCCTTGAAGAAGCCGCGCCGGCAATGCGCCCAACAGCCGACCTCCGTCACTTCCTCGGTGCGATAGAGCAGCTCGTAGACATTGTGCGCGTCGGCGAGGACATACCCCTTGTAACCGCGCAGGAATTCCCGCGGCCCATCTTGCGTGTGTCGCGGCGTGAAGCGAAACAGGACGTGGTCCCGATCGGCGACGAGCACCCAGAAGTAGCCTCTCCGGCACTTCTCCTTCGCCTGAACCAGCACGCCGGTCGCATCCATGGCGATGCAATGCGCGCTTTTTGCGTCGACGGACATCGCGTCGACGATGTACCGGAGCAGGCCGCAGGAAGCGCTCACCCAGTTGCACAGGGTGGAGCGCGCGAGCGGGACACCTTGTCGCTCGTGGATCTTCTCCTGCCTGTGCAGCGGCAAGGAATCGGCGTGCTTGCTCACGAGCACGTGCGCGACCAGCCCAGGGCCTGCCATGCAGCGCGGAATCGGCGCCTCGGGTGCGGGCTCGATACGCACGCCGTCCTCGGGTTTGCCTCTCGTCGCGAACTTCGGACGAACGACCCGGACCCGCACGTAGCCCGCGGGCCGCCATTCCAGCGTTTCGCTCACCTCCTCGCCGATCCGCACGAGGGACGCGGCGCCTTCGCCCTTGGCCTCGAGCGGCAGCAACTCGATTTCGTGGACGGGCAGGTGCTCGGGCAGGCTCTGCCGCCCGTGCGGGGTGGCCCTGCGCTCCTTCTGCTTTGACTTGTTGCGCTCGGGCAGCTTCTCTCCGGCGGGCTGCTCGGAAGGCGGCTGTGCATCCGTCGATGGCTCGGAGAGCCGCTCGAGCCCGCCGAGCGCCTCGACGACCGCGTTGAACGCGAGCTGCGTCTGCGCAGGATCGACTTGCTCGGCCTTGCGGCCGAAGATATGGCGACGAAGCCGCTCGAGCTCGATGCTGGCGAGCTCGTAGAGCTTGCGATACTCGTCGCGCTCGTGGCGGAGTTCGTCTCGCTCGCGGGAGGCACCCGCGAGGCGACTCTCCAGGGCGGCGACCTTCACCTCGAGCTCAGGGTTTGTCACGGGAGCGTGCCATACACGCAACGCTTCGCCGTGTAAATAGAAAGGTTTTACTTGATGGAACCCGCCGCAAGCGCGCGGATGCGCTGCTTCGCCGGCGGGAGCTCTACGCCTTCGAGGATCCTGGCCATATCGGAGGCTCCGATCGGGATGCGCGTCGCGCCGGGCTCGAGCGCGAGCGGCACGCGAAACGTGCCGCGCTCGAGGCGCTTGTAGAGGAGGCAATAGCCCGTCCGATCCCACCAGAGGATCTTGACCCTGTCGGCTGTCTTGTTGAAGAACATGAACAGCGCGCCTGAGAGCGGATCCTCACGCAGCACCTCGCGCACGACGCCCGAGAGCCCATCGAACGAGCGCCGCAGATCGAGCCGCTCGGTGGCGACGTAAATGGCCATCCGCGCGGGGATCATGTAAGCGGCGGCGGCCGCGGCGGCGGCCGCGGCTGGTAGCATCAAGCACACATCGTCGTGCGAGGACTGAAGGACAACCAACCGCTCCTCGGGCAGACCGTCGACAAGCCAACGCCGGGCGGGGAGAAACATCCCGAGCGAGAGGCCGAGCCTCTCACGCGGGCATGTCGAGGAGCGACGACAGCTCGCCCGCGAATGCGCGGCGTCGATGACCGGCCGGGCGTGCCCTTCAGAAGAAATCGTAACCAGGGGCAAGCGACACGGAAACCTCGCTCGTTCGCCGCAAGCACGGGTCTGCTCAGAGTATTGATCGCTCGCGACGAACCGGCCGGTCCCGCCAGGAGCGCGCCGGCCGCCGCCAGGTCTGCGGGCGTCGAGCAAGACGTGGCTGGGCGAGATGTTGCCGAGGAACAGAGCCGCCAAGCGCACATGCGTTCTTCTGACGGCTTGCTGCCCAGCCGTAGAGGCACCCCTGCTCTCTGGTATAACGGCACCGGGACCCATGACCGACGACACCGCCCCGGAAGTCCTCGCGCTCCGCAAGGCCGTACGCCTCGACCGCTACGCCGAGATCCTCGCGCATGTCGTCCACTTCGGGACCGATCGTACTGAGGAGGTTGTGCAGCGCTTCGGCCTCACCCTCGAGCGCTGGCGTGCCGTCGATCAGGCATGGACCCGCGAACTCGCGCTGGGCCTGCAGCGACAACAACGCGAGCAAGCCCTGCGCTTCTCCGCCACGTTCAACGCCCGCAGAGAGCGCCTCGCCCGATTCCAGCCCCCTGTTGCCTCGATCGGCCACGCTTCCACAGAGGCCGCCGGGGCGCCGCAGGAGTTCACACCTCCGAACGCCATGCCGAAACCCTCGGGCCTACCGTCCTTCATGCTCGCGGCTGCCTCCGCGCCGCCAGCACCTCCTTTGCCCGCGGCGGTCTCACCATGGGCCGCCCCCGCGCTCATCCCCGTCCACACGGCGCCTCCGGCCACCACGAAGCCCTTGCCCTTCGTCGAGGGCATCCCCTCCACCGCGGCCCTGCGATCCGCCGTGGAACACGCGCAGGTCACGCAGGGCGCGCCACCTCTCGCATCTTCTCCGATGGGTGAAACGCTTCCGGCAAATGAGGAGATCTCTGCGATCGCTCGGAAGCTCCTCCCCTTCGGCACCCAAGCTTCCCGCAACGAACCTCCGACACGCGAACCCGAGCTCACGCTAGAACAGCACGCTTCCTTGCACGTCGAGCTCGACCTCGACCCCGAGCAGAGGTCCGAGATCCTGCGCCGTTACGGCCTCAGCGCCGAGCAACATGCGCGCCTGCACGCGACGTGGAACGCACGCATGGCCGTGGATCCGAAGCTCGCCGCGGCTTGGCAGCAAGCCGTCGCGCAGTATCGCGCCTGGATGTCCGGTACACGCGTGCGCTGACAGGAGCATGCTCGATGCCCAAGCTCGTCGTGAATGGCGCGAAGCTCAAGTGCAGCGAGGGAACAGCTCCCTCTACGCTGACGGTTCTGCCCCAGAACCCCGCAGATGCGATCGATCTGCCAGTGGCCACGGTGCTCGACCACAAGCCGATGGTGAACGTCGCCCCATTCGGCATGTGCAAGACGCAGGCGAACCCGCAAGTCGCGGCCGCCACGGCGGCAGCGCAGGGCGTGCTGACGCCGCAGCCGTGCGTCCCCGTGATTCCGGCGCCCTGGTCGGCGGGAGCAGCTCGGGTGACATTGCAGGAGCTGAAGGTCCTCACAGAAGGGTCGACGTGTATGTGTCAATGGGGCGGAACGGTTGAAATCACGGATCCGGGCAATTCAGTCGAGGTCGAGTAACGGACGCCATGCACACGACCACCACTCCTTCCGACGGCCGCATCTCCCTCTCCGCCGCCGCCTTTGGCCCCGATCCTCGCCCCGTCGTCCAGCTTTCCGGCGTCGAGGAGGTCTCCCACCCCTTCCGCTTCGTCGTTCACATCGTCGTCGAAGATCCCCGTGCCCTCGTCGATCGCCTCCTTGGCATGCCTGCGACGCTCACGCTCCGCGCGAGCAACGGGGCCGAGCGCCGCATCCACGGCGTCGTCGAGCGTGCCTCCGTCGGCACCTACCTCGCGGGCAACATCGAGGGGCACGAAGCCGTCCTCGAGCTCGTGCTCGTCCCGCAGCTCGCGCTCCTCGGGCATCGCACCCTGAGCCGTGTCTTCCAAGACATGGCGATGCCTGCCGCGGCATCGAGCGTCCTCGCCGAGCATCGCGTCGCGTTTCGCTGGAACGCCGCGCGCACCTACCCGCCGCGCGAGTATTGCGTGCAGTACCGCGAGTCTGATCTCTCGTTCATCGCGCGAATCGCTGCCGAGGCGGGCATCCACTACCACTTCGCCGACGCAGTCGAAGACACCGTGCTCGTCTTCTGCGATGCCGTGTCGCTCCTCAAGCCCGTTCCCGGAGCACCTCAGCTCAACGCGCGGCCGCTCGGCGACGACGTCGGAACGACGGCCAGCGATCGCCCGTTGCGGGAGGATCAAGTCGCCGGGTTTCACGTAATGCGTCGCGTGGCGCCCACGTCGGTGCTCATGCGCGACTACGACTTCGAGCGACCTCTGCTCGAGCTCCGCGGCAAGAGCGCGCCACTCGCTGCCCCCATCCTCCACGAGCAGGCGCCCATCCCAGCGCAGCCCACGCCTGGTTTGTCCCTCTACGAACATCACGGCGAGTACGAGGAGAGCAACGTGGACGGGGTCAACGCGACCATCCTCCTCGAACAGCTCCGGCACGACGCGGAGGTCGGCACGGGCGATACGGGCTGCCGTTTGCTCGCGCCGGGCTTCCTGATCGAGCTCCACGATCACCCGATCGCTGCGCTCAACGAGGCGTACGTGGTGACGCGCGTCGAGTACACCTATCAGCGCACGCGGTATCAGGCCCGTTTTCACGCGGTCCCGCAGCGGAAGCCCTACCGGCCGGCGCCGCCCGAGAGGCGTGTCGTGCAGACGCTCGAGAGCGCGACCGTAACCGGGCCCGCGGGCCAGGAGATCCACACCGACGAACATGGCCGCGTGCGCGTGCGCTTCCACTGGGATCTGCGAAGCGGTTCGGAAGAGCGAACGAGCTGTTTCGTGCGCGTCCTCCAGCCGTGGGCGGGAACCGGCTGGGGATCGCAGTTCATTCCGCGGATCGGCATGGAGGTGCTCGTCTCGTTCCTCGGCGGTGATCCCGATCGGCCCGTGGTGCTCGGCTCGATGGTCAACGCGACGCACCCGCACCCGTTCCCGCTGCCTTCGGCGACTCGTTCAGGCATCCGCACGTCGAGCACGCCGAACGCGCGGGGCTACAACGAACTCTCGTTCGAGGACGCGGCCGGCGCGGAAGAGCTGTTCCTGCGTGCCGAGCGAGACCTGCGCGAGAACGTGCAGAACGACCGCATCACCGACGTGGGACGCGATCGACATACGCGCGTGGCGCGAGACGATCACGCCTCGATCGAAGGGCTCAAGGTCACGCGCGTCGGCGGCGACGAGGTGCACGCCGTCGAAGGAAGCCTCTCCCTGAGCGTCAGCGGCGGCGCGAACCTCGCCGTCGCGGGAAACACGGTGGCAAGTGCACAGGGCGATCACACGATCGTGTCGACGGGCTCGGTCGCGGTCGATGCCGGCGGCGGCGTTCGTGTCGCGGGCGAGGACTTCATCACGCTGCGCGTGGATCACGCGGGAAACGCGGGCGAGATCACCGCGGACGTGGCCGGCGATGCACGAACGATGGCGACGCGCGAAGTGCTCATCCGCGGGGACGAGCGTGTGCGGCTACGGTCAGGCGACAACGAGATCCTTCTGACCCCCGAAGGGATCACTTTGAGGGCCAAGCAAATCCGGATCGAGGCCCTCGAGAAGCTCGATCTCGCAGGCAAGGGGCCATCCCTCTCGCTGGGCGACGAGGCCGAACTCGTCGCAAAGAAGGTGCGGATCTACGGCGAGAAGAGCGCGCTCGAGCTCGATCGAGACGCGCGTATCTGGGGCGACAACCTGAAGCTCCAGCCGCCGGCCAAGCCTCCGCCCGAGCGGGATCCCGAGACGAACGAGCCCAAGACGAAGCCTCTTTCCCTGCGTTTCCTCGACGACCAGCACGAGCCCTACGACGGCCGCACGTACCAGCTCGTCGCAGGCGGGCAACGCTTCCGCGGGGAGCTCGACGATGACGGCGTGCTGAAGGTGGACGTCCCCGAGAGCGCAGCGACGGCCGACGTCACGATCTGGATCGACACGTTCCCCGAGGGGCGGAGGCGTCGTTACTCGTTCCAGATCGGCGAGCTTCCGCCCGCGAAGACGCCGCGTGGCGCGAAGCAACGGCTCAAGAGCCTCGGTTACTTCCCCGGCGAGGTGAACGACGTTGCCGACGAAGCCTTGCGCCGCGCGCTGCAGTGGTTCCAGACCGACTACGATCTCGCCACGAAGACCGGCGCGCTCGATGGCAATACGGCCGCCGAGCTCGAGAAGCTGTTCGGCCAGTGAATCGGAGCTTGTGAGGGAACGATGGGAAGCCCGAAGCTATCGGTGACGAGCGACGGTCGCATCACGTCGGTGGCCTACACGGCCGAGACGAAGCTGCCTCCGATGATCCTCGTGGGCATCAACGACGCGGTCGCGGACGTGCCACCCGAAGCCACTTGGCTGTCGAAAACCGACTACAAGTTCGAGCATTTCGTCTCGCCCGAGGAGATGAAGAGCGCGGACTTCCTCGAGCACGTGCTCCAGTGGATCTATGCGCGCCTCGATGCGGGCGGCTCAACGATGAACGCGGACCTGTCCGGGCCGATCCACGGATATCTGCGCGAGGCGTGGAAGAGCCAGGAGCCCATTATCCTCGACTGGGCCGAGGATCCGATGGGCCTGGAGGAGCAATGGGCGCAGGTCTTCTCGGAGCTCTTCTCGGCCATCAACTACGACGGCACGGGCGTCGGCTACAAGATGGGGGAAGGCGACGACAAGGCGTGGGATGAATACATCTTCTCGCGGCTGCAAAGCGAGTACCTCGAGCACGCGGCCGTCCGGAAACAGAAGATGGTCGGCGGGCAGGCGAAGATCGACACGATCGGACGCAGCGTGACGTCGTGGGAGGAGCCGCAGCAGCGTTTCATCGCGGATGCCGAGGACGCGGCGCGGAGTTGGAAACCGAACGAGGACCCGGCGTCGCCGATGTGCTGCGCGTGCCAATACCTCGCGACGTTTGGCCTGATCGCGCGTGGATATCGCATCGAGTATGCGAAGAGGGAGCTTCAGTACATCAAGGGCGTGGTCGGTCTCTCGGCGGCACCGGCGGACGGGTTCAAGATCCTGGATTGGTCCTGGAAGGACGACAAGCCGGTACGGGAAGTGGCGAAGATGTGCGCGGAGTCGCCGCCGCTCGCGCCCGGATCGGTGTACACGTATCACAAGCATCACCAACTGGCGAATGTCAGCGTTCAGGTGAAGGCCGTTGTTTACCCAAATGACAGTCGCGTTGCGGCCCTGACGTCCCTTATCGAGCTTGAAACCAGCAAGAGGAGAGACAAACTCAAAGAGGTGGTCGCCGCGATCGAGCAGAAAGAAACAGCTAGTTTCGAGGGGCAAAAGGACACGCCTGGTGCCGAGCTCCGTCCCGTGAAAGTGAGCTGGCAAGGCCAGCCGGGCGGCTCGCACATCCACCAAATCCTGCGCATCCACAAGGACAAGACTCGCGTCCAGCTCTTCGATGCGAACGGCGGGAGCCAGTCGAGGAGCGCAATGGAGGCGGAGAAGGACGGCGATGGCCGCTCTCTCGGTCGTGGCCTCGTGCTCGAGCCCGGAACGGGGGCGAACATGGATACGCGGGCCTTCTCGAGCGTTTACAGCTTGGATTCGGGCCCGAACGGGGTGGGGATCCCCAAGACGGTGCCCGATCTGCAGCGGCAAATCGAGGTGATGAAAAAGGCTAGGCCCGTCGGCCTCGCGCGGCTCGTGCTGACGGAGCGCAAGGCGACGACGACGGAGCTCATGCCCGAGCACGTGCTCTTCGTGAGCAAGCTCCTCCGGACCTACGGGGACGAGGACCATCAGAACTACACGGTGACCCGTTATCTCTGGTCGCTCCGGAACACGCCCGGTTTTTCCTCGGTGCAGCCATGGTGGTTTCTGTTTCTTCCGATCGGCGTGCTCGCGCGGAGCATGTGGGCTGTCGGAGCGCGAAAGATGAAGCTCTCGGATTTCATGGCCAAGCACGGCCCCCATGCGCCGAAGGGGAGCAGCTGGTTCCGGTTCGGCGGAGACGGCGGGCTCTCGATCGACGTGAACTACTGCGAGGCGCAAGTCCTCACGAACGTCGCTGACCCGGCGTTTCCAGGGCGCGCGAAGAGCATCCGGCGGTTGAAGAGCGAACCGGTGCAACCGAACGGCGCGCGGCTCGTGGCCGAGGGAATGACGATGGTGCCCGCTGCCTTCACCAAGGCACTGCCAGGAGTTCCGGGCCCTCGAAACATGATCCTGCCCGTATACGAAAAAGGTAACACCGTCGCGCATACCACGGATGCGGTCCTCGCATGGGACTTCACCTACGTCAGGTCCGATGTCGAGGGGGCCGAGCGGCTACGCACCCTCACAGGCCCATTGCTAGATTATTTCAGGGAAGGATGACGTCCGCCATGATGCGAATCGCTCGCCTTTCGGCGCGGGGGAAGTGGGCTCTCCTCGCAGGGGTCGTCGGGGTCGTGAGCTGCAACCGAGAGAAGGCGACGCCGCAGCCGGAGCCTGCTGTCTCGAACGCGCCCGCGCCGATCCCCTCGGGGTCGTCGAGCGCCGGGAGCCAGGCGCAGCGTGCGGCGTGGCGGATGTCGGCGAACGAGCGGTTCGAGGCGCTTTGGAAGCAATGCGACGAGGGGGCGGTGAAGGGCTGCGAAGACACGCTGGTCCTTGTGCTCGAGGCAGAGCACGCCTACGGGGCCCAACCCTTCGGGCGGCCCAACGTCGAGCGTGTCCCAGCCATCGCGAGGCGCGGCTGCGACCTCGGGAGCAAACTTGCCTGCGCGTTCATCAAGAGGGCGGAGGTCGACAAGCTCGAAGTTCGCTACGACGAGCGCTGGAACGCGATGGTGAAGGACCTCTGCGATACCGGAGGAGACCCGCTCTGCCTATCGTACCGTTTCGGATCCACGATCGATTCGTCCGCTTGGTCGCCGAAGGCTTGCGAGCGGGGCCTTGGCACCGAGTGTCTCACCATCGTGAACAGCTCCGGCGACGACAGCATCGCGACCGATGCCGATCGGAAGCGCTTCGCGCAGAAGGCATGCGATACGTATATCCAGACCTGTCACGACCTCGTTCGAAGTCTCCTGTGGGAACATCCGGAGCGGAAGGCATGGCAGGAGGTGCGCGCTATTCACGAGCGGATCGCGTCCGAACAATCGAAGCGCTGCGCCGAGGGGCATCCGACGTGCGGTGACGCGGCTTATTCGATGCTCGAGCTGGGGCGCGACTTCGCCGAGACGCGCCGATATGCCGAGGCAGGGCTCGAGGACGAGGACCAGCTCGCGGCGTACGTCCTGGGTCGGCTCGCCGAGGAGGGCCTCGGGCAACCGGCCGATCCGGCAAGGGCCGCAAAACTCTACGAGAAGTGCGGCTTTATCACGCACGATGACGAGAAGTTCTGTCACGCTCGGCTGGCCGCGCTCTACGAGGAGGGGCGAGGCGTCCCGAAGGACCTGAAGGTGGCCTTGAAGCACGCCCAGCTCGGCAAACACTGGGGGCGACCGACCCCCACGGTGCTGCGTTACTTCCGCCTGCTCCGCGAGCAATTGCCATCCCCGCCGACAGACGAGCTCGTGAAGAAGGTCAAGGGCAATTGCTTCGAGAGACTCGACCAGCGTTGTCCAATGTTGTGGAAGCTCGTCGAGGAGGGGAAGCCGATTCCGGAGGCGTTGCCGGAGCGGTAGCGGGTCGTCCGGAGGACTGGTGTTGGGGAGCACGCTTTCACGATGCTCCGATCAATGGTTTCGAGGACGCGTCCGCTCGCCCCCGTTGCCAGAGCGTTACCTCGACCGTGGCTCTCAGGACCTCCCCCGGCGCGACCGCGTCGGACCCTCTGCCTCGCCGATGCCGCTCTCGCCCTTCGCCATCCTCACCTCCACCTCCGGCAACAGGAAGATCTCCACCAACCCTTGAAGCAGCCTCACCATCTCGAAGTTCCCTTCCAGCGCCGCCGCCACCTGTGCCTGCCTGATCAACCTCACGGCTGGAGACTCCTCGGTCAGGGTGGACGACACGTGCCGCCCGGCCTGGTCGTCCCCCTCGTCACCGCCCTCGTCTTGGCCCTCTGGCCCCCCATACGAAAAGGCGACACCGCCCCCAGTTTCGGCGATTCCAGGTTCCAACCGTCGCGACCCGTCGTCAGAACCCGCCGGATCGCACGGATCGCCACCGTTCGCGACGGCTGGCTCGCCTTTAAAATCCGCGACCCGAGAGGGCGCCCGGTTCGAGTCCGGGTGGGGCTACTGGCGGTGAAGAGGCTGGGGTTGTGATCGCAGGAGGGGCGGCAGTCGAGGCCGCAGCAGTGATCGTTGCTATCAGGGCCAGGGTACGCGGAGTAGGAGACCTGGTTGGCCTTGGTGGTGCTCTCCGTGTACAGGTTTGGATTGCAATGGCAACGTAGGCGTACGAATTGGGGTCATGCTAAGCCGTCGATTCGAGGTGAATGCCGCAGGCATGGAACGCACAGATCGGCTCGCCATTGCTTCCGCGCTCGGGTGTGCTTCTGCCCGAAAGGACGAAAATGGCCTCTACCCGGTCCGCCGGGGCGGACGAGCGCGCGGCTTGGTGGCGCCTCCTTTTGCGGACTGCATCCTTTGCAGCGGATCGCCGTTGTCGTCCTTGCTGGCGTAGGGACTCCTGCGGTCGGAGTGGTGCACCAAGCCCGCTGCCGGCCGGCGCACGCGCGAGCGCCCACTCGAGCGCTGCGCGCGCGAGGGCGCGGTCGTTCTGTTCGCCCCTCGCGGAGCCGACGACCCGCCGCGAGAACAGGTTGAGAATCGCAGCCAGGTACAGCCAGCCCTCGGCCGTCGGGATGTACGTCACGTCGGTCACCCACGCCTCGCTGGGCGCCGACGTCGACCTCCGCAGCCCTCACCCGCGACCTTCGCGATGCTCCGCTCCCCTACCTGGCAGAGACGAGCCACCTCTGCCTTGACCTCCGCCCTGAACGAGCTCCGCTTCCGCCTCGCCAAGGTGTCCACGGATCCGGAAGAGGATCAGTCTGCAGACGAGGACCCCTTGTAGATTGTATGCTCGCCTGAGCATGGCCCAACGCAAGCAACAGCGCTACGAGCTACCACCCTACACCGAAGGATGGTTTCAGATGGGCTGGAGCGACGATCTCGCGATCGGTCAGCTCCGCCAGCTCCGTCACTTCGGCCGCACCTATGTCATGTTCCGCGGCGCCGACGGACGTGTCGGAGTCCTCGACGACGTCTGCCCGCACCTCGGAGCCCACCTGTCCGAGGGCGGCTGCGTGCGCGGAAACTCGGTGCGCTGCCCCTACCATCATTGGGCCTTCGACGCCGGCGGCCGCTGCACTGACATCCCCTACGCGACCAAGATCCCGGTCAAGGCCCGGATCACCGCGCACGCTGTCGTCGAGCGCTACGGCATGATCTTCATGTACCGCAACAAGGCTGGCACCGCGCCGGCCCGCGACCTGCCGACGATGGACGACTTCGACGAATCCTCGTACATGCGACCGGCGAAGTACGAGTTCGAAGTCGAGATCCACGGTCAGGACATCATGGAGAACTCGGTTGACAGCCCGCATTTCTCCGCGGTGCACGGCCACGACATGCCGGTCAACACCTTCCGCGAGGTGGGCCATGAGCTGCGGGTCACCCAGCAGACATCGGTGCGACGCTTCGGCACCACCCTGCGCGCTCGTCTCGAGTTCCACCTGATCGAGCCCGGCTTTCATTACGTACACTTCCCGGAGATGCCGGGCCCGGCCGCGCATGTCTTCTCCTCGATCGTCCCCATCGACGAGCGGCGGGTTTGCCACCGGCTCTCCTTGCGGATCAAGCGCTCGTGGGTTCCGGGCTTCTCGCTCGTCGCCCGCCAGTTCCTGCTGTGGCAGATGATGAAGACCTACCGCGAGGACATGCGGATATGGCAGAGCAAGGAGTACCTGCCGCACCCCGTCCTGTGCGAGGGCGACGGCTCGATCATGAAGCTGCGCGCCTGGTACCGCCAGTTCTTCGACCCCGACGAGCCGTCCGTCCGCCGCCTCGACGTACTGTCTAGCTGAGGGGTTGGGTCCCCCTTCTCGCGCGGGCGCCTCCGCTCGTCACGCTCACCGGCACCACGGGGATCGGCAAGACCGCGCTCGCGGTGCGCCTCGTTGCCAGGTTCGAGGATCCCTCCCATGACGGACGAGCGAGGAGGGGCGAGGGGGGAAGAGGGGGCGGGGAGGGTGGTCATGACCGGGGGAGAAGGTGTATACAGGCAGGTCGAGGCGGACGGGAGCCGAGGCGGGAGCGAAGGGAGGAAGGACGAGGAGGCAGCAGAGGTACGGTGGATTGGGCCTCGTGGCGAAATGGCAGACGCAGGAGATTTAAAATCTTCAGCCCGCAAGGGCGTCCCGGTTCGAGTCCGGGCGGGGCTACTGAGCGAGAATCACAGCGGTTAGGGCGAACGGACGTCCCCGCGCAGCCCGCACCCGTCGAAGCAGCGGGTCCGGACCGTGGCCGCCCTGTCATGACGCGCCCCGTCACCCTTGACTTCGCCGGGCGAAGGAGCGAGGTGTGCAGGATGCACGCTCCCATTTCCCAGGACAAACCCTCCCTCGCGTGCCGGCTTTCCGGCGCTCTCCTCGCGATCGCCGTGCTCGTCGGCCCCGCCTCCGCGGCCGCGGACTTGATCGGACCGGCGGAAGAGGCCTGTCAAAACAAGGCCGCCGGTGATGCGTGCGCCGAGCCCGCAGGCGCGGCCGGCACGTGCGTCGCCTCCGAGGCCCTCGGGGGGCGGCAGCGGCTGCGCTGCGTGGCGGGCGCGAATGCCCCGACGGGGGCGAAGACCGCGACCCCGCAGCCCGCCGACGCAAAAGCGCCTGCGCCCACGCCGTCCGCCGCGACCGGGTCCGTGGCCGAGAAAAAGGGCTGCTCCGTGTCCGCCGCGGGAAGCTCGAACGAAGGCGCGCCGCTCGGGATCACCGTCGCCCTGGCCGCGCTCGCCATTTGCCGAGCGAAGCGCCGCGCGCGGCCCGCGGCGTGAGGGGTGGACTGGTTCTGAGCATTCGATTTCACGCAGGTCGTCGAGATCCCCATTTACGTCTACGGGAGCAGAATCGCGCTCTCGATCCGGTCCCGCGCTCTCCCTGACGCGTGGGACCGGCGAGACTTGGCGGGTCAGTGATTCACCGCATGCCGAGGATTCGCAGCGCCGTGTCCCGCGCCTCGGGGCGAGTGCCCCGGAACCGAAGTTCGTAAAAATTCTCGGTGCATCGGTACAAATCCCGACCTCGACTACGAGACGGGCAAGGTCATCGGCCGGGGGCCAGCGAGGGCAAGGGCGTGGTCGAGCTCGTGCTCCCTGGCCGGGCGCCTCACATGCGCCCGGCGTTTCGGGACGCGTGCGGCCTGATGAGGATTCGATGCTCGGCGGTTATCGAGCGCGATCGATCTGCGCGACGTTGCCTGGCACGCCGAGGGCGACGGAGCTCGTGCCCATGCCCGTGAAAGGGTGATGCCAGAGCAGCGCGCCCGTGTTCACGTCCACGCAGCCGGCCTCGCCGACAGCACCGAAAAAGATCTCGTTGCCGTCGACCAAGATCGAATCTATCCACACCGGCACGCTCGTTTGCCACAAGACCTGACCGGTCTCGTAGGCGAGGCAGACGAGCTCCTTGCCATAACCGAGCAGCACGCGTTCGGGCGCGAACAAGAGCCGCACCAGGTACGGCTCGTGCTTCTGCTTCCATACGACCTTGCCAGTGCGACGCTCGACCGCGAGGACATGCCCTCCGAAGGCGAGAACGAGCAGCGGGGCGTGCGGGTCCTGATGTCGATACATGGTTCCTCCGAGGCGGCAGGATCGCACGGTCGCAGGGGTCGCGCGAGCGCTCGGACGACGATCGAGCGAGAGCGCCCTGTTCGCGCGCGCCCGTGCTAGGGTGGCCCTCCCGTGATCCAGATTTTCGGCACGACGAAATGCAAAGCGACGCGTGCGGCGCAGCGGTTCTTCGCGGAGCGCGGCATCAAGGTGCAGAGCGTCGACCTGCGCGAAAAGGGCCTCTCCAAGGGAGAGCTCGCGAGCGTCGCGCGCGCCGTGGGCGGCATGCGCGCGCTCTACGATGCGGAGAGTCCACGCGTGAAGGAGCGCGGGCTGCAGTACAGCGCCCCGACCGAGGCACGCCTCGCCGAGCTGCTCTTGGAAGATCCGCAGCTGCTCCGCACGCCGATCGTGCGCTCCGGGGCGCGCGCGGCGGTGGGCGCGGCCGAGCCCGCATGGAAGGAGCTCGCGGACGCCGAGAAGGCGCGGTGAAGGGCGTTCGCGTCCGGATGCTCAGGCGGGGGCGGCCTGCCCGTTGATCCTGTCCGCGGGTACGGCCGTCTTCTTGCGTGGCGCGAGGGTCCGCGATTGAAGCGGCGGGACGTGCTGGTCCACCTCGTCGCCCCATAACCACATTCCGACCCGGCGAAGCTCGCGGTGACGCTGGCCGAGCAGCGTCCATAGGCGATCGCGTGCATTGACGCTGTCGAGGGCCGGGTCCTTGCTTTTCGTTCCTTTGGGCTTGAGGCGCTTCAGGAGATCGGTCCCGACGGTCGCGGCTTCTTTGATGTTCGCAGCGGTGACGGCGGTCTTGCCCTTGATGTCTTTCGCGTGCTTGGTGAAGAGGGCCGCGAGGTCGACGCAATCTTGAGCGAGGTCGATGCCGCCCTTGCCCGCGCGGATCTTCTCGACGGCGCGCGCAGGAAGGATGCCTGCGGCGGCGAGGGCGTCGGCGGATTTGATGAACACGTCGCGAAGCACGCGCGCCTGTTCCATCAGGGCGGGGGTGGACCCGTCGCTCGAACGGTCGACCTGCGCGGCGGCATAGATGACGGCGAGCGCGAGGTCGTCGAGTTTCTGGAGTTCTGCGACGTCGACTTTCGGCAGCTCCTCGGCGATCCGGGCGGTATGCGGCGCGATGGCGTCGAGGCCGCTCTTGACGTTGTGGTACGCGAGGGAGGCGTCAGCGCGGAAGGTGCGGACGTCGGCCTCGGGGAGGTCTTGCGCGGCGGGGAGGAAGTCGTCGTAGGCTTTCTGGGAGCCAACGATGTCGGGTGATTCGAGCTTGCTGGGTTTGGTGGGCATGACGGGTGAGGGTAAGTACAGGTTGAGCGGTTGGCAAGAGTGAGGCGTTGGGGGAACGGAAGGGTGGAGCGGTTCGGGAGAGCAAAAGGTTTGGTCGGCGGAAGGGGGAGAGGGTGGCGGGAGGGGGAAGGTTTGGGGGGAGGGGAAGGGTGGAGCGGTTCGGGGGAGCAAAAGGTTTGGTCGGCGGAAGGGTGGAGCGGTTCGGGGGAGTGAAAGGTTGGGGGCGGGGAAGGGTGGGAGGGATGCGGTGCGTCAGGGGTGGGGGAGGGGGTGGGGGTTGGTATGGGTGGGCAGTAGGAGGCGCCGCCAAGTTGGCATCATGGCCCTTCGTGCTGCTTGCGCGAAGAAGGAAAAATCTGATACTCCGGCATGGCTGCAAGCGTCCAGGCCACGCGGTAAACTCTCAACCGCTGGTGCGACATGTCATACCATGGCGCATTCGGCAACTTTCACAACATGTCTGGGTTGTCAGAACCA
The DNA here is from genome assembly GCF_029960785.1 of Polyangium sp. 15x6. Lineage (GTDB taxonomy): Bacteria > Myxococcota_A > Polyangia > Polyangiales > Polyangiaceae > Polyangium. The sequence goes on along the minus strand of NZ_JASBQE010000157.1, from coordinate 4,358 downwards.
TTGGCGAAGACACCGACCCAATTTCTCTTCCTAGCTCAGCGCCGTCTGCAGGAAGCAGTGGTTTTGCTGAAGGCGCGGGAGTGGGCGGGCTCCCTATATCTTGCAGGCTATGTCGTGGAGTGCGCAATGAAGGCCTTGGTCGCGAAGAAGAAGGGAGGGCGACTGCCCGCAGAGTACCAGACCCATGACCTCGTCAAATTACGCAATGAAGTTCTAATGTACGTTACGGATGAGCATGCCGTCATTATGCAATCTATCCCGGAGTGGAGCCATCTCCTGCGGTACAATTGTTCCCGACCGCCAGCGGCCATGGTAGTCAAGTTCATTGAGTGTGCAAAGGAGGGGCTTCGATGCATGCAGACGTACACTTGATCGAGTCCGCGCTGCAGTCAGAGCTGGAGCGCATCGGAATTGAGGACGCTTCCGTTGTCGTAACAATGCTGGATAAATCGGCACAAAGTTATATTGTGTCGGTAGTATCCGATGCCTTTGATGGCCAAACGTACCTTGATCGCGAAATGCGGGTGCGGCCTGCTGTCGCGCGTGCTTTCGGAGCCAGTAAGCTTCCTCGTGCGAGTTACGTAATAGAGCCGAAAACCCGGGAAGAATTGTCTGTTGAGACCGAAATAGAAGTCGGCGCTGGGACGCCAGCCCCAGGCGATATCATCGAAGCCGAAGAACGGTCTGCTCGTAAGCTGTGGCGCGAGGAACGGGAAGCTGTATTGCGGGCGTTGTCCGACAGTAACTATGAGCTTCATCCAATCGAGGTTGATGCGGTTTATGTTGCATCGAGAAAGCAACTGTCGGAACAGCGTGTAGTGATCGGGTTCGCGCAGTCAACTAAGGCCAGGACCGTTGACCTGCAAGTTCGTAATACACTGCAGACTGTTCGCCAAGCGCAGCAGATGCATGCGGCATATTACCTAGCGCCCCAGGTTCCAGTAGCGCCATTCGCGAATCAGCAAAAAGCGCCCTGGTTGACGCTAAGTACACCAGCGGAATTTCTTCATACGCTCAATGAATCGACGTTGCTTGCCAAAAATCTGAAGCAGCAATGCGAGGGGGTTCTTGGTAACTCGTCGATAGGCGTTAATGGGCAAGTGATCGAGCCGGATGTGAAAGCGTCGGCGCAAGCGGGTTCCGTAACCAAGTTCTTTGATAAGATCGAGGAGTGGCTTTCGGGGGCAGCCGCGTCATTTTTGGTGGTTATGGCACCGGCTGGACACGGCAAGACTACTCTCACCCTTGAATTGGCACGGAGACTTGCAGAGCGACACGCTCAGGACCAGAATGAAGCGGTGCCACTTCTTGTCCCATTTGAGTCAGTGCGTCGACTCGTAGACTTTGAATCGCTAATGTACAAGAGATTTGCGGAGCTACGCTCGGGTGCGTTTGGAGCTTTTCGCGAACTGCTGCGCATGCGTAAGGCTGTCCTTCTCGTTGATGGATTCGACGAGTTGGCAGATGACGCTGGGTTGGAGGTGGCTGAGCATCAGGTTCGCTCGATGCGCGCATTAGTTCAAGGCGGAGCAAAAGTATTGTTGGCGGGTCGTTCTATCTTCACGCAGCAGTTCGCCGGGGGTAAGTCAATAGAAGAGCGCGTGCGCGGGCTTCTTGGCGATATCGATGTTGATGTGATCGAAATCTTGCCGTTTAACGAGGAGCAGATTAGGTCGTATGTTGACACTCGGTACGACTTGAGTGGGCCTCAGCGCGAGTCGTTGATTGCGCTGGCTACTTCCACTCCTGATCAATTGGCAATCTGTGCGAATCCTCTTTTTTTGAGAATACTTGCGTCGCTCGCTCGGGATAACAAACTGCCTGAAGAGGGAGAGGCAGGCGTCGGGATCGATATTATTGTAAACAAGGTCTGTGAGCGCGAGGAAATCCGCCAGGAGCTCGGTATCGGAGTTGAAGGGCAGCTCCAATTCCTGGGGTGGATTGCCAGTGAGGCGTTTGTGAATGGGAAAGCTGGCATTCCCGAGGGTGATGCGACTGCGATAGCAGATCTGTTTATTGGTCAAAGTGCGTCGAATTTGCAGGGTAAGCTGGTTCAGGGATTGCTGAATCATGCCCTCCTGTCTTCAGTCCAGCGAGGGGGGGTTCGCATTGTGGAATTTATTCACCCGTATATACGGGACGTGATTCTCGGTCGTTACTTGATGTCAGATGTCATCCCCGACAAGGCGAGCGAGGACGAGTCGACCCGTAAGCTGGATCGGTTCCTCCAAGCGCGCGATTTGCCTGAAGGAACTGTTCGGTACCTGGCGCGAACTGGTCGAATAACGCAGATGCTTGCGCTCTTGAGGACCACGTGGCTGTCTGAGCATGCACGTCTTAGATCACAGTCTCGGCGTAACTTGTTTAGAATCGCGACACGGATGTCCCAGTTCCGAGACCGTGGGAACCCTCGGCAGTGGGCTGACAGATCATGGCTGCGTGATAATGCACTTGTTTCGCTGGATCTGTCTGGTCTCCTGATCGAAAGTATCTCGTTCGACGGTATGTCGCTACAGAAGTGTAACCTCAACGGCACAGTCTTTGAAGATTGCGATCTGTGCGACACTGAACTTGTTGACTGTTCTATGGAGGCAGCCACATTCATTTCGTGCCTTGGAAACAAGAGCACTAGAATAGTCGGCGGAATGATCTCGGACGTGGAAGTTCGCTCGGAGGCAGCGGAGGTTATTCGCGTCAACACGCCGGCAGAACTGATCCAGGCAATAGAGTCGGAGCTTGAGCCCCACAGCGTGGTGCCGACGACTGAAGACGTGGTCGCGAAATCCAAGGATTTGTTGCGTGGTGTACTGCAACAGTTGGTCGAGACCAGTCCGGCGGCACGGTTCCATCGCATCACTAGAGAAAATATCCGCAACTTTGGTCGAGACGATCGCGAGAGACTGGCAGTCGATCGCGTGCTCATTCCCATTGTCGTAGGGAAGCTGTGCGAGGTTACGCTAGCAGCGGGATCCCGCGAGGTGGTGGAGTTAGACAAAAGGTGGCATCGGGCGGTGGTGCAGTTCCTCCAAAGCAATCGTGTGGCTTCAGCTCTGGAGGAACCCATTAGCCAAATTGCGATGCGTGCTGCTAGGTTCTTGGGCTGACGTGCTCACCCACAACGCGGCGTCATGGAGCTGCGCCACATGCCGCCGCGTCGCCGCCGACCGCTCCGGCGGAATCCCCCGCATGACAGCCGCCGTATCATCGACCGTCAGCTTCTCGATCCGCACCTCCCCAATCCCGGGATACACGTACCGACGCAGCCGCCCGACATCCTCCTCGGCGCTCCGCTTCACCCGGACATGGTCCGGATGCTCCCGCGCGAGCTCTCCGTTCGTCCACCGCCTCCGACCTCTTCGACGATCGGCGCCCTGCCTCTCAGCCGCAGCCGCGAAGACGGTGCGCCGCGTGGCGGAGGCGCACGCGCAGGCCAAAACAGTGCTCCCCGCCCTTCGCCGATCCTGCCGACGCCACCTCAGGCCCTACCCGTTTTCAGAATTGTCTCGGCGCGACGTGCGCCCGACAGCACGCCGCGATCTCCTTGCTGCTCTCGGCCCGGAAGTGGTCGAGCGTGTCCATCATCATAATTGACGATCTTCGCTTCTCGCCCGGCCTTGATGAGCGCATCGGCCAGGCGCCAGACATGGGCGTCGAACGGGACGCGCCAATCCTGCGTGCCCCCGAGCAGAGGCACAGGGGCCTGGATCTCGGCCGCCCACGCGAGCACGCTTCGCCGCTGGAGCTCTTCGGCGCGGTGGGCTTCGTAGCCGGGAATGAGCTCGCGGAAGTGCTGCGTACCACCTCGCCCACCCCCGTCCTGACACCGACGGCTCGCTCCTCCGACGCTGGTGCCCCGAAGGGAGCACCCGATGCGGAACCATCAGCGAGCGGCGGCGATTCGTGCAGAGATCGAGCAGGACGAGGGTCGAGGACGGGGGAAGGCGTACCCCGAGCATGTACGTCGACGCGCGATCGAATACTTCTGGTCGCGGCGTGACGAGGGAGCGACGATCGCAGAGATTGGCCCTGAGATCGGCTTGCACTGGCGGACGTTGTACGGCTGGGCCAAGGGCGCGGCGCCGCCGGAACTACCGGATGGCAAGTTTTCCCCCGTCGAGATCATTGACGTGCCGGTGACGCATGCAGGCGGACCTTTCGTCGTGCACCACCGCTCGGGACTGCGCGTCGAGGGACTCGACCTCGACGCGCTCGCCGAGCTGTTGCGGAGGCTGTCGTGATCGGCTCGACGCGGCAGGTCAGGGTCTACGCGTATCGAGAGCCCGTCGACATGCGGAAATCATTCGACACCCTCACGGCGCTCGTCGCTCAGGGCCTTCGCCGCGACGTGATGTCGGGTG
>NZ_JASBQE010000156.1 GCF_029960785.1 Polyangium sp. 15x6 | reverse complement strand
GCGCTCCGCGCAGTTCTTCCATCCCGAGTCCAGGGCTTGCCCTGGTTCGGGTCGAGGGGCGAACAGCCCCCGCGGGGCCCGGGGCAGCGCCCCGGCGAGGCGCCTCCCAGATGAGACCAATGCTCAGCTCCTTCGGCGGCGGGGCCGACTTCTTCGCAGGTGCCGGCGGAGGCGCAGGCTTCGGCTTGGGCGGAGGCGGCGGCTCGCAAGACGCGACATTGCCGTGGAACGTTATGGGCATCAACCCGCGGTTCTTCAGGTCCGCGCGTGGGTCGAAGACGAAGAGCGGCGTGAGGTCGTGGCAAGCGACGAGCTGCCGGGCGGCAGGGCCGAAGACCGGGTTCCCATCGAAATCATAGGTCCACTCATTGTAGGCCGGGCCGTGCGGGTGCGCGCAAATGCCGATGTACCGGATCGGCGTCTTGCGCTTGCATTCTTGCCCGAGCGCGGGCGACGCGGGCAAAACGAGCCCGAGGATGAGGAGCACGACGACGCCGATCCGCGACGCCCCAGCGCGGTGGAGAGACGACGCCCAGCGGACCACCGAAAGGAAGAGATGCATCGCGCTGCCCCCCATGTGCAGGCTACTCGAAACGCTGGATAGCCCGGACGCAAGGTCCGAGTAACGGCCGCGCCAATGCCGGGCCGTGCGCATCGTCACGACGTGTCGACCGTTCAACCCCCGGGGAGCCCCTCCCCGCCGTGAGGTTCACGCTTCCCCGGGCCCGTCGGAAAAGCCGCGCATTGCGCGGGTTTTCCGCCTTCGGTCCAGGCCGTGCCTGGTCCGGGGTCGAGGGGGCGGACAGCCCCCCGTGGGGTTTGGGGCGACGCCCCGAATTCTCCCTCCTAGTGGCGGCCGGAGAGCGGATCCTTGCGAGGAAAGGTGCCCCGAGGAAGGACGCTGGGCGCAGCCGACGCCGAGGGGGCCGGCGCGACCGAGGAGGCCGGAAGGAGGGTCGATGCAGAAGGCGAAGGCGGCGGGGGGAGGCTCGCGCGGGCCGAGGGCGGGAGGCCCGAAGCCGCGGGAGAGGCGCTCGTCGCGGCGACGGGCGCGTCGGGGTCGCTCGATTGGATGAAGACGACGCCGAGCACGAGGCCCGCCGCGAGCGCCGCGGCGACGGCGAGGCCGACGTAGACGGAGCCACGCGAGGCGCGAGGCGGAGGCGGGATGTCGAGCGCAGGCCGAACCACGGCGTCGGCGGAGCTCGCGGCCGCGCTCGGCGGAGGCGTGGGCACGTGCGCGGGGAGATGCGGATCCGAGAGCGTGGCCGGGAGCCGAGGGACAGGCGGAGGCTTGATCGCGGGGAACGCCGGAGCGCTCGGAGGGAGCGCCGGGGTGCTCGCGGGCAAGGCCGACGCGGGCGGCGGAGCCTTCGATTCGAGGGCGTCGAGGAGGATGTCGATGGAGTCGCGCCCCGAGGGCGGCGCGCGCATGGTCTCGCTGTAGGCCATGCCGCCGAGCGCGCGCCGCGAGGAGATGACGGCGTCGATGAGCGCGTCGCCCTCCTCGATCCCGAGCGCCGCCGCGAGCGCGGTGACGGCTTCGCCCGCGGAGCGGAAGCGCTTGCCGATCTCGCGATGGCAGCAGCGGAGGAACCAGGCGTCGTAGGCAGGCCCGAGCATGGCGCCGAGCGCGCTCGGCGGGCGGATGGGGTCGTACGCGATCTTGCCGATGAGCTCGGCGACGGTGTCGGACTCGAAGTGATCTCGGGCCGTGAGGAGGCGGTTCGTGACGAGGCCGAGGGCCCACACGTCCGTCGCGGCCCCGACGAGCGAGACGCGTCCCGTGGCCTGCTCGGGCGACATGAAGAGCGGCGTGCCGAAGATGCGTCCCGTCTGCGTGCGCGAGACGATCTGCGCGATCGTGGCCGCGTCGCCCGTGAGCTTGGCGATGCCGAAGTCGACGAGCTTGATGCAAGGGACGCCGTCCTCGCGCTCGATGAGGAAGAGGTTCTCCGGCTTGAGGTCGCGATGGACGATGCCGAGGGCGTGCGCCTTGTCGAGCGCGCGGGCCGCCTGCCGCATGTAGAGCACGACCTCGGGGGCGGGCAGCGCGCCGCGGCCGTCGAGCTCGGCGCCGAGGTCGCGGCCGCGGAGGTACTCCATCACGAAGAAGGGCGCGCCGTTGAGCTCGGGCGCGACGTCGGCGTCCGTGATGCGCACGACGTGATCGCTGTCGATCCGCGCCGGCGCGCGCGCCTCCACACGGAAGCGGGCGATCTTCTCGGGGCTCGCCGCGGCCGGGTCGTGCAGCAGTTTGAGTGCAAACTGTTCGTCCGTGTGGACGTGCTGCACGAGGTGCACGGAGCCGACCGCGCCGCGCCCGAGCTCCCGGATCACGCGATACCGACCGGCGATGACCAGGCCGGGGGTGATCTTCTTCGTCTCCGGCATGCGCTAGGCGTCCTCGGGTGACTCACCATCCTAGTCAATCCCGAGGCCAAACGAAAGCGGGGCGCGGCCGCTTGGCGCTCGCCTTCGCCCGAGGTAGGTTCGACCCATGAGCACCGAGGGGATCTCGGAACGGGACTTCGAACGCGCCGCGGACGACACGCTGCGCAAGCTCGAGCGGGCGCTCGGCGACCAGGACGGGCTCGAGGTGGACCTGCAGATGGGGGTCCTCACGGTCGAGTTCCAGGACGGAACCCGGTACGTCATCAACAGCCACCGCGCGGCGCGGCAAATCTGGATGGCCGCGGAGCACAACGCCTGGCACTTCGACCCGCGCGCCGGCGGGGCGAGCTGGAACGCCTCGAAGGACGGCGCGGAGCTCTGGACGACCGTGCAGGCCGTGCTGTCGCGCAAGCTCGGCAGGACGATCGAGCTCACCCCCTAGGCGCGGAGGAGCCGGCATGCGCTCTGTGCCTCGCCTTGCCCTCGCCGCGCTCGCGCTCGCGCTCGTGACGAGCGCGGCAGCCGAGGCCCCCGCCTACTGCCGCGCCTCGACGTGCGCCGAGGGCCAGCTCTGCGGGCCCCCGCCCTGGGACGACCCGGCCTGCAAGCCGCTGCTCTGGAAGCGGCCCTGCGTGGGCGTGAGCGTGCAGGTGGAAGGCTCGGAGGAGGTGCCCTACCCGCTGGCCCTGGCGGTCGTCGAGGAGTCGTTCCGGGCGTGGGAGGAGCCGGTCTGCGAGACGGCGCTGCCTGGGCCGCCGAACATCCACGTGCAGAACCTCGGGCCCGTCGCGTGTGATCGGGTCGAGTACAACTCGAAGGCGGGGAACGCGAACGTGGTCGTGTTTCGCGACGCGACGTGGACGCACCCGGATGGGCCGCACAACATCGCGCTGACGACGGTGACGTTCGACACGAAGACGGGCGAGATCTACGACGCGGACATGGAAGTCAACACGCACGGCTTCCCCTTCACGACGTCGGACAACCCCGAGGAGGTGCAGACCGATCTGCTCTCCGTGATGACGCACGAAGCCGGGCACTTCCTCGGGCTCGCGCACGCGGAGGACGCGAACGCGACGATGTGGCCGAACTACACGTCGGGCAGCCTCCTGCCGCGCACGCTCGCGGCGGACGACATCGCGGCGATCTGCGAGGTCTATCCGCCCACGGGGGAGCCCGTCGACACGGCGCGCTGCAATCCCCTGCCCCGCCACGGCTTCTCGCCGGAATGCGCGGCGAAGCAGACGGAAGGCGACTGCAGCGTGCGCGGTGCAGCCGGCAGCGGCGAGGCGGGAGACGCCGCGCCGGCGCTCGCGCTCGTGGCGCTCGGGATCGTTTGCGCTCGAAGGATCAGAGCCCGAAGCGCACGCCGAGGCCGGTGAGGATGCCCGAGAGGGTCGGCGCGACGTCGAGATCGATCGCGACGCGCGGCGTGGGCCGGAACGAGACGCCGATCCTCGGCAGGACGACCCACGGGTAGACGAGCGGCCGCACGCCCCCGTCGAACCAGCTCGGCTCTTCGTAGGCGCCGTAATGGTCGATGTCCTTGTCGAGCTGGTTGCAGTAACGGAAGCTGCCCGGCGGATCGTTCGGCGCGATGCAAGGCCGGTACGTGTACGGATCCGCGGGCGCGAAGCCGGGCGGATAGGCCTGCGTGCGGTAGAGGTCGCCGAAGAAGGTGTAGCCGACGCCGAGGCCGCCGCCGATGCGCAAGCGGAAGCGCTGCGCGCGATCGAGCGGGATGTTCCATACGAGCTCGAAGGAAGCCTGCAGGGAGGAGAGATCGGCCCAGACGATCTCGTACTCCGTGTCGGGCGTGCCGCGCGGCTTGAAGGGCGTGGGCGGCAGGAGGAAGGCCGCGTATCCGAGCGTGAACGTGATGTCGAGGTTGCCCGAGGGGCGCACGAGCGAGAGCGCTCCGCCCGGCGCGACCACGGTCCGCCCGCCGTCGCCGAAGATGTTCATGGCGAACCGCGGGATGACGTAGCCGCGGTACGCGGCGCCGAGCCAGAGGCGCGGCTCCTTCGAAGGGACCGTGGGACCGGGCGCGGCCGAGGATCCGAGCGGCGCGAGATCGAGCGTGACGACGCGGCGCTCACGCTCGTCGAGGGTGATCGTCTCCTTGCGCTCCTTGCGGCCCTTGGCCTTCATCACGACGGCGAGCTCGTCGCCGGGATCGACCTTCTGCGGCTCGGTCGGCTGCTCGACGGGCTCGCCGTCGATCGTGACGACGACGCCCTCGTAGCCCTTGGGGATCACGAAGGAGAGCGTGGGAATGCGGGCCTCGACGTCGCGCAGCTTGCGCTTGGCGGTCTGGATGGCCGCGCGATCGCCGCGGGTGTGGGTCCGATCGGGCGGCTCCTCGGCGACGACACCGTAGAGGGCGCTCGCCTGGAGGAGCTCGGCCGCCATCTCGTAACAGCTCGCGAGCGCGACCGCCGTCTCGGGCCGATGCCGGATGCCCTCGGCCTCTTCGAGCAGCGGGACGGCGTCGCCGCATTCGCCCTTCCGGGCGAGCGCGATCCCCTTCTGGGCCTGCGCATCCCCGGGCGCAGCGTGCGCGAATGCGGGGGAAAACCCGGCGGCAGCGACGGCGAAACCGACCCCGAGCCGGCGGCGGATCCACGTCGGCCCGGGACGATCCGGGCCTGTTCGTCGGTCGCGACCTGCGGCGCTGGTACGCCTCTTCGGCATGGCTCGGTCGATCGCGCGGGCTGCCATCGCCCTCGCCGGTCCGCATCCTACGCGGCCCCGAGCGGCCGTGCCGACAAAGTTACCACCGCCCTCGTCCGGCGGCCTCCGAGGGTGACCCCGGGTCCGGCCCCGACCGTCCGGTGGTGAGATTCCCCGCCCGAGAAAGAAAACGATGGGCCGCGAGTTTTCCTGCTTCGACGTCCCCGAGTGACGCTTGTAATCTACCGCTGATGGACCCAGGCGCAGGGAAAAACGGGCCGAACGGTCCCGATAACACCCCCGGGGCCGCAGGTACCGGGCGGGGTATTCTTTCGAATCCCACGCGTCGGACCCTGCGAGCCGGCGAGATCCCGTCGACGATGATCGAGTGCGTGCACGCCGAGCAATGCGGCGGCTGCCCGCTCATCGGGATGGACTACGCCCAGCAGCTCACGACGAAGCGCGCGCGCGTGGTGAGCGCGATCGTGCACTACCCGGCGCTCGAGCTTCTGTACACGCGCCAGGTCGTGCCCGGCGATCAGATCGTGGGCTACCGCGGCCGCGCGAAGCTCATCGTGTCGCCGACGGGCGGCATCGGGCTCTACGGCCGCTCCGGCAACCACGACGTGATCGACATCCCGAACTGTCGCGTGCTCGCGCCCGCGCTCGCGGAGGTGACGACGGTCCTGCGTGGCCTCATCGCGTCGCCGCCGCCGGAGGCCCGCGGGCTGCTCCTGCCGTACGATCCACACGGCGGCGGCGTGCTCCGCGCGATCGATCTGCGCGAGGTGCACATGCCGAGCACGACGGCGCTGCCCGAGACGACGACGACCGCGCAAGGCAACCGCGTCGGCGTGCTGCTGACGTTCGTGCTGCAGCGTGATCGCGTGCCGTCGCGCGAGGAGCTCAAGGAGGCGGGGCGCGCGATCCGGGCGCTCTTGCCGCGCGTCGTGGGCATCGCGGCGAACCTGCACGAGGCGGACGCGCCGCAGATCCTCGGGCCGGAGACGATGGTGCTCGACGGCGTGCCGCACGCCGAGGATCGCATCGGGCCGACGTACCACGTGGCCTCGTTCGGCTCGTTCGTGCAGGTGCACCGCGGCCAGGCGTCGCGCGTGCACGCGCTCATCACGCGCGAGATCGCCTCGCTCGACATGCAGCTCCTGATCGACGAGACGGGCACGAACCGCAGGCAGCCGCGCGTGCTCGATCTCTACGGCGGCTCGGGCGCGATCTCGATCGCGCTGTCGCACGCGAAGAACATCGTGACGATGGTGGAGTCGTTCGCGCCCGCGGTGCAGAACGCGCGCGCGGCGGCCGAAGCGCAGGGGCTCGGCAAGCTCGACGCGCGCGTCGGCGACTCGGCCGACGTGGTGAACTCGCTGCTCGCGAACAACGAGAAGTTCGACGCCGTGGTGATGAACCCGCCGCGTCGCGGGGTCTCCCCCGCGGCGCGCGAGGCCATCGCCCGCCTCGGCGCGCCGCTCTGCATCTACGTCTCGTGCGACCCCGACACGCTCGCGCGCGACCTCGATCACTTCAGCCGCCTCGGCTACACGTCGAGCGAGCTCATTCCGATCGACATGATCCCTCTGACGGAAGAGGTCGAGACGGTCGCGGTGCTCAAGCGCGCACCGCCCGCGCAGCCGCGCGTGATCTACGAGGACGACGACGTCATCGTGGTCGAGAAGGGCCCGCACGAGCCGGTCGAGAACCAGCCGGAGTACCTCGGCTCGCTCATGCAGCGCTGTCTGCGCTTGCCCGGCGTTTCGAACCTCAAGGTGGTGAACAAGCTCGACACGGGCACGAGCGGCCTCTGCATCTTCGCGCGGAACGAGGTGGCGCGGCAGCTCTGGACGACGGCGCTCGCCACGAGCGGTCGGCTCATCTACCTCGTCGCCGCGAAGGGCGTCACGCCGACGAAGGGCGCCATCGCGCGCGATCTTCGCGAGGGCGGCCGCAGCTACATGGCGAGGACGCGGTACCGCCGCCTCGCCGTCGCTTCGGGCCACTCGATCCTGCGCGTGATCCCCGACGGGCACAGGCCGCACCAGATCCGCCGCCACCTCGCGGCGATCGGGCATCCCGTGCTCGGCGACGAGCGCTACGGTCACGTGCCCACGAACCGCTACTTCGAGGAGAAGCACGGCCTCGATCGCTCGTTCGTGCACCTCATCCGCATCGAGATCGTGCATCCGCGCACGGGCGCGAAGCTGCTCATCGAGTCGACGCTGCCGGGCGATCTGCGCGCGTCGCTCGAGCGCGCGACGGGTTCGTCCGTGATCAAGTTCCTCGAGCAGAAGCACGCGCTCGGCGAGAACCGGGCATCGTCGATGCTGCCCGGGGAGCCGGCGAGCGCGCCGATGCCGCCGCCACGTCCGCTCGATCGGGGCGGCTCGCAGCCCGCGATCGGTCCGATGCCGAACGATCTCGCGCCGCCGCCGCCGTCGTACCCCCCGGACTCGCTCGCCGAGCCGATGTCGTACGCGTCGCCCGATTCGTTCGCGGCGCCGCCGTCGTACGCCACGCCGCCGCCCGCCTACGCGCCGCCGCCGACGTACGCGCCGCCGGGTGGACTCCCCTCGCCAACCATCACGGAGGCGCCGACCGAGCACGTCCCCGAGCTCGACGAGTCTCCCCGCACGATCCGTCACGCCATCGTCTCCGACGACGACTGAGCGGACCCGACCAACCTACCTACATACCGCCCGCAAAAGTCCACGATCTGGTAGGCTCGCGCCGTGCCGTCTCAACTCACGGAAGAGCGCCCGCGTATCCTCGTGGTCGACGACGAGAAGGTCATCCGCGACATGCTGGCGGATTTCCTGGGCATGGAGGGCTACATCGTCCGCACCGCCGAAGACGGCACCGCCGCGCTCGGGGAGCTCACGAAGTCGCACTACGATCTCATCATCAGCGACCTCAAGATGCCGAAGATGGGCGGCATCGCGCTGCTCGACGAGATCGGCAAGAGCGCGCCCGACGCGCTGACCGTGATCATGACGGGGTTCGGCACGGTCGAGACGGCGATCGACGCGATGAAGCGCGGCGCGTACGACTACGTGCTCAAGCCCTTCAAGCTCGACGAGGTGATCCACGTCGTGCAGCGCGGCCTCGAGAAGCAACGCATGGCCGCGGAGAACCTGCGGCTGCGCGAGGCGCTCGGGCTGTACAAGGTCAGTGAGGCCATCCAGGCGAGCCTCTCGCTCGATCAGGTGCTCGAGACCGTGGCCGAGAGTTGCCTCTCGGAGGTGCGCAGCGATCTCGTCTCGACGTGGCTCGACGACGGCGAGGGCGGGCTCTTCGAAAGGCAGCACATCCGCGGACCTCTGCTGCCCGAGGACGCGGCGATCGGCGTGCTCGATCACGACAAGATCGCCGAGCACCTGCGCACCGAGGCGACGCTGCTCGAGCAAGGGCCGCGCGGGCTCAAGTTCTTCTCGGCGCCGCCCGAGGTGCCGCTCTACTCGATCGTCGCGGTGCCGCTGCGCATCGGCCAGCGGTTCATGGGGTTCATCGCGCTCGGCTCGTTCTCGAAGGGACGGCGCTTCGAGGAGGGGCAACGCAAGCTCCTCAGCATCATCGCCTCGCGCGCCGCCGCCGCGATCGAGAACGCGCGCCTCTACCAGGATCTGCAGGCGACGTTCCAGCAGACGATCCAGGGCCTCGCGAAGGCCATCGACAAGATGGATCGTTACACCTCGGGCCACTCGGATCGCGTCGCGCTCTACGCCGTCTTCCTCGCCAGGCAGCTCGGCCTCTCCGCCTACGAGGTGGAGATCGTCCGGCAGAGCGCGCTCATGCACGACATCGGCAAGATCGGCTGCGTCCTCAACCTCAACAAGCCCGGCAAGCTCACGCAGGACGAGTACGAGGTCTTCAAGAAGCACCCGGTCTTCGGGCGCGACATCCTCGATCCCATCAAGTTCTTGCACCCGCTCATCCCGGGCGTACACCTGCACCACGAGCGCTGGGACGGGCGCGGATATCCGCTCAAGTTGAAGGGCAACGAGATCCCCATCATCGCGCGCATCATCGCCGTGGCCGACACGTACGACGCCATGACGAGTGACAGATCCTATCGCCGCGCGCTGCCGCACGAGGTCGCCGTGGCCGAGATCGAGCGCTGCTCCGGCTCGCAGTTCGATCCCGAGGTCGCCGCGAACTTCACGGAGAACATCGAGGGCTACCGCGACGAGCGGCGCAGCGCCGGAGACAAGGTGCCGGAGTAGTGGGCGAGAGACAGGCGAAGGCGTATTTCCTCGGTCGACGGCGCTACGAGCCCATCCACGCGCTGCAGCAGCAGCTCGTCTCGCTCCGCGCGGACGGGCACATCGAAGACCTCATCCTGCTCGTCGAGCACGAGCCCGTCGTGACGCTCGGCCGCGCCGCCGACGCGGGCAACGTGCTCTTCGGCGAGGAGCTGCTCGCCGAGCGCGGCGTCGATCTCGTGCAGACCGGCCGCGGCGGCGACGTGACCTATCACGGGCCCGGACAGCTCGTGTGTTATCCGATCCTCGATCTCAAGCCGGATCGATGCGACGTCCGCCGCTACGTTCGATCCCTCGCGGAGGTGATGATCCTGCTCGCGCGCGAGCTCGGCGTGGAGTCGGGCGTCGTCGATGGGCTCATCGGCGTGTGGGTCGATCGCGCGAAGCCCGGTGAGTGGGCCGGCGCGCCCTGGGCCGGCGAGATCGCCAAGCTCGGCGCCATCGGCGTGCGCCTCTCGCGATGGGTCACGATGCACGGCTTCGCGTTCAACCTGTCCGTGGATCTCGCCAGCTTCGGCTTGATCGTCCCGTGCGGGATCCGCGACCACGGCGTCACGTCGATCGAGGAGCTCGTCGGCCGCGCGCCCGCTGTGCGTGACGTCGCGCTCGGGTGCCACGCGCTCCTTTCGCGCGGGCTCGAACTTTCCGTCGCGCGGGTAGAGGACATCTCGGACGTATCCGATCTCGAGAGCGCGCTCCCGGGGCAGGCCCGAGCATCTTTTGGCCCCGCAGAGCAAGAAAAACCCGCCGCCGGCTGATTCCGCGCGAGGTCGCTTCGTGCGATCCTCGTGACTCGTGGGGTCTGCTTCTTCGCCTCCGCCTGCCCAGGTCTCCGTCTCCGCGACGTCGGCCGATCCTTCCTCGGATCGCTGCCCGCGGTGCGGCGGCCGGGGCACGCCGCCGCGGCGACGAAACAACCCCTTCCTCGACGGGCTCGACATCGCCATCATCTGCGAGGACTGCGGCCTCTCCTTCCCGGCCAAGCCGCCGCCGCCCCCGCCCTCGGGTCGGCCTCCCTGGTGAATGGAACGAACCGGGCGAACCGAGCCGAACCGGGTGACACAGATGGATCGCGCTGTGCTACGGTGCGCGCCATGTCCGTCGTGGCAGCGAGCGTCCTCGGCCTTGGTCTCGGGCTCAAGCACGCGTTCGAGGCAGATCATGTCGCAGCCGTGTGCACCTTCGTGGCGCGCGGCGGGACGGTCGCGCGCGCGGCCTGGTCCGGGGCGCTCTGGGGGCTCGGGCACGGGGCCGTGATGGTGCTCGTCGGCGGCGCGCTCGTGGCCTCGGGCGCGACCGTGCCCCCCTCGATCGCCCTCGCCCTCGACATCGCCGTGGCCGTGATGCTGGTCGGGCTCGGAATCGGCGCGCTCGTGTCGCGCCGGCAGAAGGTCGCAGAGGAGAGCGCCCCTCCGAAGACGGTCAAGCGGCCGCTCCTGGTCGGGCTCGTGCACGGCGCCTCGGGGACAGCCGCCCTCACGCTGCTCGTGGCGAGCACGATGCAGGCGCGCACGGCGGCGCTGGTCTTCGTGGGCGTCTTCGGGCTCGCGTCGGTGATCGGCATGGCGCTCATCGCGGCGCTCGTGGCCTGGCCGATGCGCTCGCTCACCCGCGTCGCCCCGTCGCTCGGCCCGCGCCTGCAGGCCCTCGCCGGCCTCGGGTCGATCGCGGCCGGGATCGCCGTCGCGGCGACGGTGATTTGACGGGCGAACGGCGCAAAAGAAGCCTCCGATCGATCGCTCGCCCGTGCAGCGGCGACCGAAAATCAGCTAAGAAGGGCGCCACATGGGCGCGACGCGGCAAAAGCAGCTGAGCAAGGCGCGGACGATCGCGCTCGCCAGCGTCGCTGTCCTCGGCACGGGCGCGGCCGCGTTCGTGACCGTGCCGGAGCTCATGCTCGCGCACGGGACGCGGGAGGCGAAGGCGTGCCTCGCGTCGTTCGAATCGCCGCAGCCTCCCGATGAGCTCGGGTGCCGCGGGCCCATCGAATGGATGCTCCTCCCGGCGCGCCTGCCGCTGACGGCGAACCGCGCGCGCTACCGGGCCGAGGAGCTCAACGCGCGGGTCGCACTCGCGAACTACGTCGAAGCGGCCGTCTCGGGGGCGCCGGAGCGCCTGGCCAAGGCGGCGGACGCGCTCGACCACGAAGCCACGGTCGTGAAAAACGGCTCGCAGCGCCTCACGTTCGACGAGCTCGGCCCCTCGGTCGGCGCGCCGGACGTCGGGCGGGAAGCGGACGCGGTGGGCGATCGCCGCACGCTGCTCGCGCGGGGCGAGACGTGGCTCGACTTCCGCGTGCGGATCGCGGCGATGCGCGCGGCGCTGCTCGAAGCCGATCCGAAGCGCGCCGAGCTCCTCGCGCGGAGGTACGCCGACTACGATCCGCGCGATCACGACCACCGCACGGCGATCGCCACGGTGCTCTGCATGGGCCTCGGCGACGATCCGAAGCGCGGGTTCGAGATGCTGCCGTTCGTGCAGGATGATCGGGCGGCGCGACGATACGAGGGAATGTCGCGGGATTTCGGCGAGGTCCGCGCGCTCCTCGTCGCCTGCGCCGCGCGCGCCGGCGCATCACCGCCTCCGATGCCGGAGAAGCCGCAGGCGGGCGGCGCGGACGCGGTGGAGCAACGCGCGCTCCTGCGGCTGCGCCTCGCGACGTCGCACGCGAACGGCGAGGCGACCGAGCCCGTGCGATCGGCCATCGCGGCCGCGAGGTCGCTCCTGGAGAATGGACCGCGCGGGGCGGGCGCGCGGATCGCGCTGCTCGCGGCGGTGCTCGCGGCGGGCGCGGATCTCGACGCGGACGAGGTCGCTCGGCTCTCGCGGGCTCGCGACGACGAGGATCCGCTCGCCGCGCCGATCGCGTGGACCGCGACCGAGTGGCTCGCCGAGCGGCGCCCCGAGCTCGGCGACGCGGAGCCGCCGCCGGTGGTCCCGGGGGCGGCGTTCGTCGCGGCGGCGCGCGGCGTGCTCGGGCTCGAAGCGAAGCTCCGCGCGCCCAAGGAAGGCACGCGCGGCGCGACCGCGGAGGCGCTCGTCGCGGCGCGAGGCGCGCTCTGGCTCGAAGCGGCGATGGCGCTCGCGCGGGAAGGCGAGGCCGTCGGTGGAGCGACCGCCGCCGACGAGGCCGCGACTGCGCTCGGCCTCGGGTCCCACGGGCGCGCGCTCTTGCGGTCGAACGTGTTCCGGTTGGCCGGTGACCGGGAGAAAGCGTTCGCGGAGCTCGCCGTGGACGACGCGCCGGCGAAGGACGAGTTGAAGGGGAAAATCGCCTCGGATCCGCGAATCCCGGCCGCGGTCGCGCTCCAGCGGGCCGAGCTCGCGATGGCGCTCGGCAAGCGCGAGGAGGCGCGGGCGTCCGCCGAACGCGCGGAGGCTCGCGCCGAGGCTTGCCGCGACGTGCTCCTCGCGGCGCGGGCGCGCTGGCAGCTCGCGGCGCTCGGCGCGAGGACCGCGCCGCCGCCTCCGTGGGCGGACGTCGAGGCGGGCGCGGCGCTCACGTGGATCGGCTTCGGCCATCCGCTCGAACCGTATCGGGCTGGCGACGCGGGCGCGCAATCGGCGCGGGTCGCGCGCGCGCTCGACGGCTGGGTCGGCCTCGCGGCCGCGGAGCCCGCGCTCCGCCACGCGGGACGATGGGCGGCGCTCCGGGATCGCGGCGACGCCCCGCCCTGGCTCGGCGTGCACCTCGCGCTCGCGGGGCGCTTGCTCCCGCCTTCCGAGGGGGACGTCGAGGTCTGGCTCGACGCCGTCTCCGCCTTCGACACGCGCCGCTTCTCGCTCCGCTCGTATGCCTTCGCCCGCGCCGACGCCGCGCGCATGCGTGGCGACGCCGAGGCCGCGGCGCGCTGGGAGGCGCGTTATCGATTCCTGCGCGGCGTCGCCTCGGATCCGACGCGGATCGAGCTCGCGCGGCACCTCGACCTGTAAAAGGTGCTATCGCTCTGTCCGATGCGACGGACCCGCGCGTTCTTGCTCCTTGCTTCGATCCTCTCGATTCTGGCCTTCGCGCCTGCGGCCGGGGCCTACGAGCGGCAGTGGCACGTCGGCGGCGGGCTCGGGTATTCCCTCGTCCTGCCCGGCGGGAGCATTCCCACCACGGCGACCTCGCTCGACGGCGTCGGCGTCGCTCTGCATGGCACGTACGGCCTCACGGACGCCTTCAACCTCATGGTCCAGGTCGATGGCAGCTTCGCCCCCGGCTCTCCGCCCGTCCTCCTCGCCGGCGGCGGCGTGGGCGTTGGATACGTCCTCGATGTCCTGCGCTGGGTCCCCTGGTTCGGCGTCATGGCCGGCGGGTATGCGGTCTCGGCCTTCGACCCTTGCGGCGCGGCCGGCGAGACGGGCTGCACGAGCGGCCGCCTCGGCCTCTCCATTCCGTTTGGCATCGACTACCAGATCAGCCGCAGTTTTACGGTGGGCGCCTCGGGCCGGTACGGCGTGCTCCTCCTCGGCCCCCAGGGCGGCTTCGACCAGATGATCAGCGCCTTCCTCCGCGCCGAATACGTCTGGGGTTATTGAGGCGATTCTTTCGACCGGCGGGATCGCGGCGCTTTTCGCGGCGCTTCGGGCACCCGCGCGGTCGGCACCACGCTCCCGCCCGGCGTCGTGCTCGCGCGGGCCACCTTCGGCGGCATCTTCTGCGTCGCGATCTGCGACGAGTCGCGCGGCTTCGGCGACGAAACGATGGTCACGCGCGGCGTCGTCCTCGACCCGTGCGACGTCACCACCGCCGGGACCTTCGGCGTCTGCGCGGCCTGCGATCCGGACGGCGTCCGCGGCACCCGCTGCGTGGGCGCACAGACGTCCGTATCCGCGGCGACCACGAGCGCGTTTCCGACCGGGAGCGGCGCGCGGACGGGCCTTCGGGACGTCCTTTGCTCGATGGCCTTGGGGGCGGACGTCCAGCCATCGCGGGCCGTGGACGGGCTCGCCGGGGGCGACGAAGGCATCAAGGGTTTCCGTCGCGAGGGCGGCGGCGGGTGGTCCCGCGTCACCGTGACGCCCGCCGGCGCGGCCGGCAGCACGACGCTGACGAGCGCGCCGCCGAGCTCCGACCGATCGAGCGTGAGCGTCCCGCCGTGCGCCACCGCGACCTGCCGCGCCAGCGTCAGCCCGAGCCCGATCGACTCTTTTTTCGTCGTGAAGAGCGGCTCGAGCATCCCGGCCCGCACATCGGGTGGGATGCCTGGCCCCGAGTCCTCGATGCGCATCGAGACCTGATCCTTGTCGCGCGTGATGGTCACGCACACGAGCGGCTTTTGCGGCGCCTCGCCGGCCTTCTTCGCCCCGGCGGCGACCGTGCAGGCCTCCACGCCGTTCGTGAGGAGCGCGAGCAGGAGCTGACCGAGATCACTCCGCTTCCCCACCACGACCGGCGACGACCCGTGCACGGCCGTCACCAGCAAATCCACGTTGCGCCCGCGCGCCGTGGGCTCGACCAGCGCCGCCGCTTCGTGCGCGAGATCCTCGAGGTCCACGGGCTCGGCGTTCGACTCCTCGAGCGCGGAGAGCAGCCGCGTCCCGGCCGTCCGCGCGAACTTGAGCGCCGTCGTCGCTTCGTCCTGGATCCGCGCCAGATCGTCGAGCGCCGAGGCCACGCCGGGGAACCGCACGCGCAGGTGGCCGATGAGCTTCTCTTGCTCCTCGAGCTGCGTGCCCAGTGACGACAGCGGCCAGCGCATCTCGTCGGCGAACCCTGCCGCGAGCGAGCCCAGGATCGCCAGCCGCGCGAGCTTCGCGTCCGCGCCGCGCCGGTCTTGCGTGCCCGCGCGGGGCTTCGCCTCCTCGGCGAGGATCACCGCGCGATCGCGCGCCTTCTCGTGCGCCATCGACAATGCGAGCATGTTCGCCGCCGTCTCCAGAACGAACGTCGCCTCGGGCGAGAGCATCTCCGGCGACGGCGCAGCGACGACCAGCGCGCCGAGCACGTCCCGGCCGATCATGATCGGCGCGGCGAGGATCGTCCCCCAGCCGGAGACGTTCACGAGCTCGGGATCGATCCGCCCGGCGAGCGCCGCGGCGGCGTCCGTCTCCGTGGCCACGCGCCTCTTCTTGACGGCCGTCTGTGCTGGAAACCAGGCCACCTCGGAGCTCGGAAACATGCCGATGTAGGCGCGCAACGTCGCGGGCAGCCCGACGTCTGCCACGAGCTCGAGCCCGTCCTCGGTGGCCTCGTACGCGGCGCCGCGCTGGGCGCCCACGCCTTCGAGGACGAGCGCGAGCGCCTCGGAGAGCAGCCCGCCGGCCTTGCCGCGCGCGAGCAGTCCGGACAGGCCGAGGAGCGCCTGGAGCGAGGGGCTCGGCCTTGTCGCGGCGATCGTACGGCGGGCGGCCATGATGCCCCGAGCGTACTCGGAATCGGGTCGTTTCGGGGAGCGGTTCGAAAGGGTTAGGGCTGGGTCGTCTCCGAGGAGGCGCCTCGCTCCTGTTCATCGGCGGCCTTGGGCGTGCTCGTCCGGGAGAGGAGCGGTGGTACGTGAGCGTCCACGTTCCGGATCCCGAACAGGGCGACGCCCACGGTGCGCAGTTGATCGTGACGGTCCTCGACGAGCTTCCAGAAGCGATCGCGGATCATGGCAGCCGCAGGACGCGCGCGCTTCGCTCGGGTGGAGCTCGCGGGCTTCAACGTTTGCACGAGCCAAGTGCCGGTCTTCGCAAGCTCGTCGAGCTGCTCGTCCGAGAACGGATGTTTCCCGGCGAGCGTCGGCGCGACTTCACGGAAGAGCCCCGCAATGTCGATGCAGTCGCGAGCGTTGTCGAGCTTGCCCTTGCCCGTGCGGATCGCGCGAACGCGATCCTTCGCGACCAAGCCGAGCTCGGCGACGATCTCCAGGTACGTGAGGGTGAGATCCCGCAGCGGTCCAATCCGCGTGAGTGCGGCGTCGATCTCGCGGGTGGAGGTCGCCTTCGTGATGCGGCCGTCGGCGTGGAGGAGCGCGAGCGCGAGCGCAGGCAGTTCGAGGAGCTCGTGGACGGCGACCTTCGGCAGGAGCTTGGGGATCTGCGCGACGTGGGGCCGGATGGCATCGACGCCGCGACGAACGTTCGTGAGAGCGATGCTTACGTCGCCGCCACGCATGGTGACGTCCTCGGGGGGCAGGGCTTCGGCGAGCAGGAGAAAATAGGCGTACGCCGCCGCGGCGTCGTCGGTCGTGAAGGGTGTCGCGGATGCAGCCTTTTTGTTCTTGACGGCGGCAGCGCTTTTACCAAGGGGTGTCCGTTTGGTTGCGCGAGCAGCCGGCAGCTTCGTGGTCTTGGACATGTGGCCTCCGCTCCAAGAGGACCAAGACTATGGGAAACTTGCTTGGGAAAGTTGATGCATCAACGTTTCTTCCGAAGGTCGGGGATCGAGAACAAGCGGCTCTGAACAGACGGACGCACGATGTCTGTATCGAGCAACTTCGTCATCGGTTCGCGCACCTCTCCCTTCGCGCCCTCCTTGCGAAGCTCGCCAACCCCGCAAAGCGTGTTCAGACTTTCGCCAAGCATGTTCTTCGACCCAGGCGTGGTGTTACAGAGGTTCTCGTACAACGTACGAAGCGAGACGCCGTCCTTGTACTTCTCCTGCAAGAGCGCAGGTAGTTCATCGATCAACGCCTCCACGGTCTGCGCGCGAGCGGAGTCATCGAACGCGAAGTCGAACGCGAGCTGGTCCTTAGAGGCTTTCGAGGGATCGAAGCCCAAGACGAGCATCTTGGTCCCGGGGCGACCATGGTGTCGGAAGTGATTTGCGATGTCCCAGTGAAGTTCCTTCACGACATCGTTCGCTCGTGCACTGTTGGCGAGGTGCAAGAACCAGTAGGAGCGATGGCTCTTCGTCGACGTGATGAAGAACGGGGTGTAGCAAGTCGCTCCCGCATGCTTGGCAAACGTCTCGTGGAGGAGCCACTGGACGTAGAGCATGGTTTGATTCCGATCGTGCCCCGTCATCTCGTCGATCTGCTCGATCTCCTTCCTGCCCTCGATGAGGGCAGAGAGAGAGTCCACGTCGACATGAATGGTCGACCGCAGCGTCGCAAGCGCCTCCTGCATCGACGAGGCGTACGCGGAGATGTGCTCCACGGCGAGCGTGAGAAACACCTCGGCTTTCGGTAACTTCTGAAGAATCCCACGGATCATGTCGACCGGAACGTCGCTGTATCCGTACTGATCCAGCACAAAGATCGGTCGCGGAGTCGGCTTGGGCATGGACAGGATCTGGTCGACGACGCCCCAGATGTGGTCCTCGAAGGATCCATGGATCCGATGGACCTTCTCTTGGCAGAACGAGGCTCCGAACCGCTTCACGAGCGTATCGTCCAGGTATCTGAAAGCTGCAGCGTTCCGCTCGATGAAGACGTACCGATCATCCACGACGATCGGCTTCTGGCGTGGCTTGTTGATGTCGTCGATCGCCTTGCGAACGCCTTCGATCAAGATGAGGGGAGAGCCAGGGCGGATCGTGGATTCTCCCTTGATGACGTACTCACCTCCCCCAGCGAAGCCGTCAACGACGACAAGCCCGAGTTGGGGCACCTTCCCGCCCCGCATGAGGATCTGTACGTACCGCTCTACGTACTTCTGGAGAATCGTGTGCTTCGCGAGGCTGTGCGGCTCCAGCACCGCAGGCCCGCTGCTCCAGTCGTATTCTTTCTTCGGCACGTCCGCCCCCGCTTCTCCCTCACTACTCCGCCGCGATCACATCCAGCCCGAACATCCTCTGAAGCGTAGCCCTCTTCATCATGCGCTCGTGCGCGCTTGCAGGCGACGCAGCTTGGATATCGGGATACTCGTCGTACGTTCGCCCCTGAAGCAGCCTCCCCGTGCGTGCCTTCAGCACCCCGCCCCACTGCTTGAAGAAGAACGACACGCCCGCGTCGCGGCACTGATCTCGGAGTGACAGGACCCACGCCTCCTCCATCCGCCGAGCCCGAGGCCCGCTCTCCCCGCCGACGATCACCCAGTCGATCCCCCGCAGATCGACCCTGCCAAGATCTTCGAGCAAGGGTTCGATCGACAGGAAGCGCACCTTCGCGGGCGACTCCCGTAGCGCGTCGATGCGCGGCAGGCCGTACTTTCGGTCCTCCACACTCACGCCAAGCCAAACATGCTTCCGGTGCACGAGCCGTGAGGGCATCTGCGCCGTCAGGTCACGCATCCGCCGTGCCCGTTTCGTGAGCACCTGGTAGATGTGCCAGTCGGCGGCCGCCATGACCTCGAAGACCTGCTGGACGTAGCTCTCCGGCACCTGTTCCTGGAACAGATCGCTCATCGAGTTGACGAAGATCCTTCTCGATCGAGACCAGCCGACAGGATCGAGTAGCTTGCCCGGGACGAGGCGGAGATCGAACCCCTGCTCGTAAGGATGGCCAGGGACGCCCCGGAACCGCTCCGCGAAAGTTTCCGCATAGCAGTGCTTACAACCGGGGCTGATCTTGGTGCACCCGCGGACCGGGTTCCACGTGGCGTCCGTCCACTCGATGGAGCTCCCGTCACTCATGACGGCATCCGTTGCGTCATATGGACGTATGTACAGTATGAACCCTGGTGGGGGCAAGGGTTACATTTCGCAGGCGACCCGCGTTCGACGCAGCGCGTGCACCCTCGCAGCACGAGCCTCATGAGCCTGGCGGCGCAGCAGACCCTGCGAACGGAGCAGGCAGTCGAGTAGCCTAGGTCGTGTGCTTCTTCCGAGGAGAAGGGGGGAGAGGAGGAACGTCAACGGAACGACGTCCGGCGCGGCCCCTCTCCTGCACCGCGTCGGGTGAAGCTCTTCACTCCCGCCCCCCGCGAACCCCCCCCGCGCTCGAAGCTCTTCCCTCTCCGAGCCGCTCCGGTCGCGCCGCGCCTCTACTGGCAGGTCAAGCTACCGCAGTCCTCGCTCTTCGGATCGAAATCGGTGCATTTGCCGTTCGGCTGCAGCCCCCAGGTGCAATAGCTGAGGTAGCTGAAGCCGTCGATCGCATTGAACGTCATATTGATGTCCGAGAACACCGGCGCCGCGTAGCAATCGTTTTGCTCGTAGCCGCGGTAATAGATCTTGTCGTCGACCTCGACGTTCGAGTCCTGGAGCTTGATCACGCCGTAGTCGCCGACCACGACCTCGCCCATCCCCATCGGCGCCGGGTTTGGCTGGGGCACCGGCTTCACGTTCGAAACCCGCACCTTCACGCCGCCCCACCTGGCGTGGAAGTCCGCGTCCGTCGTCGAGCCGAGCTTCGCCACCTCCGCCGCATCCGTGAACGCATGCGGCGCCGGCACGGGCCCCGTCCCCGTCCGCTCCACCGCGCACGTGAAGGCGATCTGCGTCTGCGGCACCTTGCTCCCGTTCATCTCGTTCGCGCACGCCGCGAGCAGGAACGAATCGGCCACGCCCGTGATGTCGAGCACGTCGCCCGGCTTCACGTCGTCCGGGATCGCGTCGCCCGGCAGCGGATCGCCCTCGAAGTAATTCGAAAGCTTCGGGCAGTACGCCTTGTTGCCGCCCGGCGGGATCGACGCGGGCACGCCGTAGCTCAGCACCATCACCCCGGAGTACTCCTTCGTCTCCGCGAGGCCCGGCGCCGACACGAACACGCCCCAGAGGCAGTTTCCGGCGTTGCTCTGCGAGACGAGGAACTTGTGGCTCATGGCGACGGCGCCCTTCACCTTCACGGGCGTCCCCTTCCCGACCGCGCCGCTCGCCTTGGCGTTCGTGATCTGCTCGATCGTGACCTCCTTGCCGTCGCAGGTCGCGCCGCCGCCGGAGCCACCCGAGCCGCCCGCGCCGCCTGCGCCGCCGGTGCCGCCCGCGCCGCCAGGGCCGGGACCCGCGGGGCCCTGCGCGCC
>NZ_JASBQE010000155.1 GCF_029960785.1 Polyangium sp. 15x6 | reverse complement strand
CGCGGCCGGCGGGGGCGGCGGGGGCGGCGGAGGCGGCGGGGGCGGCGGCGGGGGCGGCGGCGGCGTGTCCGCACCACCATTCAGGGACGCAGAGGCCGTGCAACCAGTCATCGCGCCGAGGGCGCCGACCATCAGCACGGTGCACAGAACGGGAGCCAGGAACTTTTGCATAGAGATTGATCTCCTCCGAGAAGCACGGGCCGCGGCCAAGCCATGGTTCACCCGCGTGCAGGCAGCCGTCGAGCCGAACGGGTCTTGGACGCGCTTCTATCAGGTTTCTTCAGGCGGTTTGGAGTTTTTCTTTCGCCGCTCGAGACCCCCCACCCAACGTCGCAGCGTGCGGACGCCTTACGCGCCCATGCCTCCACCACCTCGACGTTTCTCGTGGGCCAAACGGCTCACCCGGGCACGTTCCCGCCGTCCACGCGCCCATCCCCCTTTCGTCATCGAATCCCCCTGACAAACCAGAGGGCGCCGCCGAATCACACGCCATCCCCCGCTGACGTGCGCCGAATGCGCCCTCCGTTCTACACCACGAAGGCCTTCGAAGACCACGTCGGGCGACGAGGGGCCGGCGGCGGGCTGGCCCCTCGTCCGACGCGAGCCTTCACGGCATCGGGGCGCAGGGATCCGGCGGGGGCTCGCCCGGCATCGCCACCGGACCGAGCTGCACGGCCTTGGCGTTGAAGCCGAGGCCGATCGAGATGCCGTCACACTCGGCGCCCGGGTTCTGCGTGCCGTCCTTCATGATGTCGGACGCCTGGCGGATCAGGTTCAGGATGCTCTGCAGCGTCGGCGAGGTCGGATCACAGAACGACTCGTCGAACGCCGCCGCGACCTTCGAGATCTCCGAGATGAGCGCCTCGGTCTCGAGGACGCCGGCGATCGTGCCGTTCGTGCCGCCGTTGCGATCTGCGTCGAGATCCACGGTGATGACCGCGCTGTTGATGTCGAGCGCGATCGTGAACCCGCTGATCGAGAGCGAGAGCTTGACCGTGCCCTTCGTGCCCGAGACCCACGTGTTCTTCACGACGTAGCTCTTCGGGAAGAGGATCTTCGCCGAGGCCGGATCCGCCGGGTCGTTCAGGAGCTCGGGGATGAGCGGCCACTGGTCGGTGCCGTCCCACTTCGGCGCAGCGCCGAGATCCGCGCCGCCGTAGAGCTTCGCGGGCAGGCTGTTGCAGTCCGCCGACGTGCCGAGCGACGACATGTCGAGCATGATCGTGAACTCGCCGTTCGTGATCGCTTCGTTCGCCTGCGTGCTGAGGTCCATCGAGAGCGTGAGGATGGTCGGCAGGATGTTCTTGCCGAACGAGTTGTCCCGGCCGTCGGTGCCGTCCGGATACACGACCGCCGGCGAGCCGCCCGCGCGCGGCTTACACAGGCCGACCGACTCCTTCGTCGAGGCGCGACCGTCGAGGTCGTAGCCGAACGCCTTCCAGCCATCCTTGGTATTCGGCGTGCCGTCGCGATCCACGTCGCCAAGGAAGAGCTCGCTCATCGCCATCACCTTGCCCGCGCCCTCGCACGCCGCCAGGCCAGCGGGCTCCTCCGGGGGCAAGAGGCCAACGGGATCCTCGGGCGGCGGCGCCGGGGGTTTTTCCTCGACCGCGTCGGAGCCGCAGCCCCCGAGAAGCGCGAGCGAAGTCGCCGCAAAGACAGCAGTGAGAAGACGAGTGCGAAGCATAGAAACCTGACTCACTTTCCCGAACCCGAGCGCGGGTCGTTCGCAAAGCGCACGGCAGCCAGTCGAGTGCTCGTGGACGGGGCGCATGCTAGCCATGCTGAAGCCTTTTCAGCAAGGGCGATCCCAGCGCGCAACGCATCGTACACGGCCAGAGTGAAGCCGTACGATGCAGCTTCACGAGCGACGCAAAGCATCACGAACACGCGCCTCGTTTCGGTGACGCGCGCCTATCCTGAAGCGAGCTCGCCCGAGCCGAAAGCAACGCCGAGGCAAGATCGATCGTGGCAGCCGAGTTCGTTCATCTCCACGTCCACTCGCAGTACTCGCTGCTCGACGGGGCCCTCAAGATCAAGGACCTCGTCGGCAAGACGAAGGCGCTCGGGATGCGCGCCGTGGCGCTGACCGATCACGGCAACATGTTCGGCGCGATCCAGCTCTACAAGGCGTGCAAGGACGCGCAGGTCGGCGCCATCCTCGGCTGCGAGGTGAACGTCGCGCGGCCGCGCTCCGCGCGAAACGACGTGCCGAGCGGCAAGACGGACGACGCGCCGGTCGATCACCTGGTGCTGCTCGCGTCGAACCTCGAAGGCTACAAGAGCCTCGTCCGGATCGTGTCCGAGGGGCACGTGACGCCCGCGAGCGGAGCCGCGCCGAGCGTGCCGCTCGACTTCATCGCGCAGAACAACAAGGGCCTGATCGGCCTGTCCGGCTGCATGGGCGGCGTGCTCGCGCAGCGCGTGCTCGAGGAGGGCGAGGACGAAGGGCGCGCGGCGATGGATCGGCTCGTCGAGGCGTTCGAGCCGGGCAGCCTGTACGTGGAGCTGCAGGATCACGGGCTCGTCGAGCAGCCGGTGCTGAACGGGATCCTCACGCGCCTCGCGAAGGAGCGGGGTTTGCCGATCGTCGGGACGAACGACGCGCACTTCGGCAGCCGTGACGACGGCGAAGGGCACCTCTACCTCTCGTGCATCGCGGCGAACCGCTCGTATGCGGACGCGTTCGCGGCGCATCACCAGAGCTTCGAGATGTTCCTCAAGTCGCCGGAGGAGATGACGCACGTCTTCCGCGACCACCCGGAGGCCATCAAGAGCACGCTGGAGATCGCCGAGCGGTGCGCGGGGCTCAAGCTGAAGCTCGGCCAGCCGATGCTGCCGACGTTCGCGCTGCCGGAGGGGTTCGATACGAACTCGTACTTCCGGCACGTCTCGCACGAGGGGTTGACGAAGCGCTTCGAGGAGTTCGGCCGCGGGGGCAAGACGGTCGACCAGGCGGCGTACCGCAAGCGCCTCGACATGGAGCTCGACGTCATCATCGGGATGAAGTTCCCCGGCTACTTCCTGATCGTCTGGGACTTCATCCGGCAGGCGAAGGAGATGGGGATCCCGGTCGGGCCGGGCCGCGGCTCGGGCGCGGGCTCGCTCGTGGCGTACGCGCTGCGCATCACGGATCTCGATCCGATCCCGTACAACCTGCTCTTCGAGCGCTTCCTGAACCCGGAGCGCGTGAGCATGCCGGACTTCGACGTCGACTTCTGCATGGATCGGCGCGACGAGGTGATCCGGTACGTCGCCGAGAAGTACGGCAAGACGAGCGTCGGGCAGATCGCGACGTTCCACGAGCTCAAGGCGAAGAGCGTCATCAAGGACGTGGCCCGCGCGATGGGTTTCCCGCCGGCCGAGGCGCAGAAGATCGCGAACCTGATCCCGCAGAAGGGGCCGGGGCAGACGTACACGATCCCCGAGTCGATCGAGATCGAGCCGAAGCTCAAGGCGCACATGGAGAGTGATCCCTCCGTGCGCGAGCTGCTCACGCAGGCGCAGAAGCTCGAGGGGCTCACGCGGCACGCCGGCATGCACGCGGCCGGCATCGTGATCAGCGAGGGTCCGCTCTGGGACCACGTGCCGTGCTTCCGGAACGGCGAAGCGCTGGTCACGCAATACTACAAGGACGACGTCGAGCAGGCGGGCCTCGTCAAGTTCGACTTCCTCGGCCTGAAGACGCTCACCGTGATCGACATCGCGGTGCGGCTGATCCACGCGCGGCCCGATCAGAAGGGCAAGACGGGCGCGGAGGTGTTCGACATCAACGCGATCTCGCTCGAGGACGAGGAGACGTTCCACCTCCTGCAGTCGGGCGAGACGACGGGCGTGTTCCAGCTCGAATCGAGCGGCATGCAGCAGCTCTTCAAGGATCTGCGCCCGACCAACTTCGAAGA
The DNA here is from genome assembly GCF_029960785.1 of Polyangium sp. 15x6. GTDB lineage: Bacteria > Myxococcota_A > Polyangia > Polyangiales > Polyangiaceae > Polyangium. The sequence continues at coordinate 16,468 of NZ_JASBQE010000155.1, read as the reverse complement.
CATCGTCGCCGCCGTCGCGCTCTACCGCCCCGGCCCGCTCGGCACGGGCATGGTGAAGGACTTCGTCGACTGCAAGCACGGGCGAAAGCCCATCGCGAAGATGCACGACCTCGTCGACGAGCTGCTCAAGCCGACCTACGGCGTCATCGTCTACCAGGAGCAGGTCATGCAGATCGCGCAGCAGCTCGCCGGCTACACGCTCGGCGGCGCCGACCTGCTCCGCCGCGCGATGGGCAAGAAGAAGCCCGAGGAGATGGCCAAGCAGAAGTCCATCTTCGTCGAGGGCTCCTTGAAGAACGGCGTGTCCGCCGAGGACGCCGATCGCATCTTCGGTCTGCTCGAGTTCTTCGCGGGGTACGGCTTCAACAAGAGCCACTCGGCCGCGTACGCGCTGATCACGTACCAGACCGCGTACCTCAAGCGTCATTACCCGGTGGAGTTCCTCTGCGCGCTGATGACCGCGGATCGCGACAAGATCGAGAAGGTCGTGCGGATCATCGCGGAGGGCCGCGCCTGGGGCGTCGACATCCTGCCGCCCGACATCAACGAGTCGAACATCGACTTCTCGGTCGTCTACAGCGAGCCGGGCAAGGCCACGAAGAAGGTCGGCCGGAAGGCGCCGAGCAAGATCAAGGACGCCGATCCGTACGATCCGAAGATCCGCTTCGGCCTCGGCGCGATCCGCGGCGTGGGCGAGTCGGCGCTGGAGGCGGTGCTCGAAGCGCGCACGTCGGGCGGCGCGTTCTCCGATCTGTTCGACTTCGCCCAGCGCGTCGACGCGCGGCGCGTGAACAAGGGCGTGCTCGAAGCGCTCACGCAGTCGGGGGCGTTCGACGCGACGCTCGTGCCGCGCGGGATCACGAGGGCGCGCGCGTTCGCCGCGCTCGATCAAGCGCTCGAGCGCGCGCGGAGCGCGAGCAAGGATCGCGAGCGCGGGCAAGGGTCGCTGTTCAGCCTGTTCGCGAAGGCGGCGCCCACGACGGAGCAGAAGCTCGACGAGTACCCGCAGTGCGAGCCGTGGGATCTGCGCGAGATGCTGGTGCGCGAGAAGCAGTCGCTCGGCTTCTACGTCTCGGGGCATCCGCTCGATCGGTACGGCACGGAGCTCAGTCGTTTCGAGGTGATCGCGGCGAGCGCGCTGCCGCATAAAGATCCGTGGTCGAAGGTGCGCGTGGCCGGAATGGTCGAGGGCTACCGCGAGCGCATCTTCAAGGGCGGTGGCGGCAAGGTCGCGTTCTTCCACCTCGAAGACACGAGCGGTCGTGTCGAGGTGAAGGTGCGTGACAAGCAGATCGAGGCGTACGGCACGCTCCTGCAAGGCAACGAGCCAGTGCTCGTGTCGGGCAAGGTGAGCTTTCCGCAAGTGGAGGAGGGGGCCGAGGACGAGCAGGCGGCGCCGCGCGAGCCGACGCTGATGCTCGACGAGGTCGTGCTGCTCGCGGACGCGATCCGCGCGGAGACGAAGAGCGTGCGCATCCGCGTGCAGGCGCGGAAGGCGACGCGGGATCACATCGGCAAGCTGCGGGACGTGCTGGCGTCGAGCCGCGGCGTTTGCCCGGTGCACCTCTTGATCCAGCTCGACGACGGAGCCGAGGCCGTGCTCGCGCTCGGGCGTGATCTCACGGTGACGCCGAGCGACGAGATGCTCGCGCGGCTGGAGAAGCTGTTCGGGGAGAAGGTCGCGGAGCTGCGTTAGGTCGCCGGCAGATCCGCCATGGCTCGGGACAGATCCGCCATGGCCTGGCGACGCGTCCGCCATGGCTCGCGACGCGTCCGCCATGGCTCGGGACGTGTGCACCATGACCTGCGACGCGTCCGCCATGGCTCGGGACACGTCCGCCATGGCTCGGGACAGATCCGCCATGGCTCGCGACGTATGCGCCATGACCTACGACGCGTCCGCCATGGCTCGCGACGCGTCCGCCATGGCCCACGACGGCGTGACCGTGCGTCAGGCCGGCTCCGCCGGAGCCGCCCGCCGCCGCGTCGTGCCGAGCAACCGCCGCGTGGTGATCGGCAAGAGCTGCGGGATCGAAGGATCCTGCTCGTGTGCGCGATTCCACACCTTCATCACCCGCTCCATGTACGCCAGGCAAATCCCATCCTGCAGATCGAGATCCGCCTGCGTGACGCCGCCCTGCGTGCGCGCCCCGGCAGCCTTCTCGCTGGTCGACTTCACGCGCGCAGCGAGCGTCTCGCTCTCCTCGAGGTCCTCAGCCGTGAGGCCACCATCGAAGAGTTGAAGGGCCGCCTTGGACTCCCCCTGGGCGACGAGATCACGCGCAAGCGCGACGAGCGCAGCGAGCGAGGTAGCGAGGGTCTGCGCGTCGACGACGCGGCCACGCGCCTTGTCCACCCGCTCGGCAAGGCCAGGCGCATGGTCCGCGACGCCCTCGAGCGTGGTCGCAAGGCGCTCCCGCTCGGCCATCCCCTCGGCATAAGTCGTCTCGGCGATCGCAAGAGCAGCAGCGCGATTCCGCTCGCGTCCCTCGATGGAGAGGCTGCGTTGCTCCACGAGATCCGCAAGCCTCTTGCCCGCATGCACGAAGACACGCAGGAGCGCATCGGAGAACCCGAGGAGGAGCTTTCTCTGCGCCGGCGTGCTCTTGGGCCAAAACTCCGCCGTGATGCCGCCAAAACGCACGAGATCGGTGAGAATCTTCTCACTCCGAATACGCGTGCCGCGCTCAATGAGCTCGCCCGGCGGAACATCAATCGCATAGAGGGCAGCCTGTTCCGGGGTGGGCGAGGGGACCACCTGGAGGAGGTAAGGCCAGGTGTAGGTGGCCTGCGCGGATGTCATGGCCCGAAGGTACCCGAGGGGCGCGGTGGATCGTAAGGGGCGTCGCGCCGGGGTTTCACCCCGGACCCGACCAGGGGCTATCCGCCCCTGGACCCGGACCAGCGCAAGCGCTGGACCCGTGGTCGATGAACTGCGCGATGCGCAGTTCATCGAACAGGCCAGGTCAAGACCGGCGACGACCCTGCCAAGCAAGACCGCCGCGACTGGCAACGTTGTCCCTGGTCTTGCACCGGCCTGTGGGAAGAACTGCGCATCGCGCAGTTCTTCCCCAAATGGTCCAGGGCTTGCCCTGGCGCGGGTCGAGGGGCGCGTAGCCCCCGCGGGGCCCGGGGCAGCGCCCCGGCGAGACGTCACCCTTCCGACGCGCGCGTGAGCAGCGATTCGAGGCGCGGCTCGACGGAGACCTTGTCTTCCTGGTGCTTGAGCAAGAGGCCGAGCGTGTCGCGGACGAGGTCCGGATCGAGCTTGCTCTTGCCGAGCAGGACGAGGGCGCGCGCCCAGTCGAGGGTTTCGCTCACGGCGGGGGCTTTGCGGAGGTCCATCTTGCGCAGCTCGCCGATGAACGCGACGAGGTGCGAGGCGAGGGTGTGATCGATGCCGGGGACGACGAGCTCGAGGATCGCGAGCTCGCGTGACGAGGCCGGGTAGTCGAGGAAGGCGTGCAGGCAACGCCTGCGGAGCGCCTCGGTCATCTCGCGCGTGGCGTTCGTCGTGAGCAGCACGAGCGGCGGGTGCTTGGCGCGGAAGGTGCCGAGCTCGGGGATGGTGACTTGCAGCTCGGAGAGGATCTCGAGGAGGAACGCCTCGAATTCGGGATCGGCGCGATCGACCTCGTCGATGAGCAGGACGACGGGCGCTTCGCTGCGGAGCGCGGCGAGCAGCGGGCGGGAGAGGAGGAAGTGCTCCGTGAAGAAGGAGGCTTCGCTCTTGGCCACGATCTGCGCGGCCCCCGCGATGGTTGCGCCGTGTGTCTCCGCGGCGATCGCGTCACGCAGGAGCTGCGTGTAGAGCATTTGCTTCGCGTAGTCCCACTCGTAGAGGGCTTTGGCCTCGTCGAGGCCCTCGTAACACTGGAGCCGGACGAGCGGACGGCCGAGGGCCTGGGCGGCGGCGCGGGCGAGGTCGGTCTTGCCGACCCCCGCGGGCCCTTCGAGCATGAGGGGGCGCTCCATGCGGAGGGCGAGCCAGAGGGAGAGGGCCGTGGCCGGGTCGCAGAGGTAGCGCGCCCCGCCAAGGGCAGCCGAAAGCGCCTGGGGAGAGGCGATCGGATCGGGGGAGGCGGTCACGGCAAGCACGGTAGCATGGCCATCCCCGCGGAAAGCCGAGGCATGTTCCACTCGTGTCCTGCTATAAACCGAGCAGATGGGCGAGGACGGCCACGATCTCGTGCGCGTGGACGGCACGGGTACGGCGCACCCAGTCGGCAAGCTGGCGAGCCAGCGGATGCGCGCGCGGCAAGGCGCGTTCCGACTGATGCCGTCTCCTGCGCACGTGGTCGTCATGCGCCGCGCGGACGCGCCCGAAGCGGGGAGCCTCCGGCTCTGCGGCGAGATCACGAGCGCGAGCGCGCTCTGCGACATCGTGTCGATGATCGGCCAGAGCGCATGGACCGGCGAGCTCGCGATCCACGACGGCGCGACGAACCGGAGCATCTTCTTCGAGCATGGCGCGGTGGTGGGCGCGTACTCGAGTGCCGAAGGAGAGCGGCTCGGCGAGGTGCTCTATCGGTACGGCGCTCTCTCGCTGGAGCAGCTCCAGGAGGTGGCGAAGGCCGTGACGGGCGACGTGCGCTTCGGCGAGACGGCCGTGCGCATGGGGCACATCTCGCGCGAGACGTTGTTCCAGCTCATGGGTCGGCAGGTCGAGGAGATCGTCTACGCGGTGATCCGCGCCGAGAGCGGGATGTTCTACTTCCTCGATCGTTTCGACGAGGCGCGGCTGACGTCGCGACAGAACGTTCCCGTGAGCGGCCTCTTGATGGAAGCGGTGCGGCGCATGGACGAGATGCGCTACTTCCGCGAGCGCATCCCGTCGGCCGAGCACGTGCCGGATCGCGTGCCGGATCGACCGCCGCCGAACGACGGCGACTTCGCGCAGGTCTATCGGGCGATCGACGGCGTGCGAACGGTGGCGGACATCTGCCGCGCGGTGGGGCAGGGGGAGTTCGAGGTCACGCGTCAGATCTTCCAGCTCGTGCAGGGAGGTTGCGTGACGGTGCGGGCGCCGCGGCCCACGGGGCCGGCTGCGATCGTGGCGCTCTTCAACGAGGCGATGTCGATGGTGATGCGCGAGGTCGACGCCGTGAAGCGCGGCGACGAGGTCCGGCAACACCTTGCCTCGTTCGCGACGGGCGCGGGCATCTACGACGCTCTCTTCATGCGCGCGGGACCGCGACCGGACGGGACGCTCGACGACGCGCAGATCATCGAGAACGTGGCGATGCTCGTGGGCCCCGATCAAGCGGAAGCGATGCTCGCGCAGTGGCTCTACGACTACGTCTCGTTCGCGATCTTCATCGCGGAACCTGTCCTGCGCGAGGCATCGACGCGAAGCGGAGCAGGCGCGCCGCTGCTCGCGAAGAGCGTCGCGGACATCATCGCGCCTCTCGTGGTGGGAGGCGCCGGCCGGTAACCTCCTTGCATCGACCGCACCGCGGTCGATGCACCAGCGGTCCAGGGCTTGCCCTGCAAAGGGGGGCGGACAGCTACAAAAACTTTCCCCCGCATCGACTGCGCTTCGCGCAGTCGATGCCCAGAGGTCCAGGGCTTGCCCTGGTCCGGGTGCAGGGGCGGACAGCCCCTGCTCGGGCCCGGGGTGAAACCCCGGCGCTACGCTACGAAACAGTCATCCCCGCCGAATGTCGTAGGCGCGGATCTTCTTGTGGAGGTTCGTGCGCTCGACGCCGAGGACGATGGCAGCGCGTGAGATGTTCCAGTCGAGACTCTGCAACACCTCGATGATGTAGCGACGCTCGGCTTGATCGCGGAACTCGCGCAGCGTGAGCCGGCGACCGCCTTCTGTGCGCGGGATGTTCTCGATCGAGGGCGGGAGTGGGCCTGGCGGCGTGCGCGTCGGCTCGCTCGGATCGGGCGCTTCGGGGGTTTGGAGATCGTCGTCGAAGGGGCTTGCGTGGGGATCTTCGGGCAGGTCGGCGATTGTGACCGTGTCGCCGGAGAGGATGGCTGCGCGCTCGATGGCGTTCTTCAGCTCGCGCACGTTGCCTGGGAAGCTGCGGCGTTCGAGCGCGGCGTGGACGGCTGGATCCATCCGCTTCGTCTTGAGCCCGTTCTCCTTGCAGAACGAGGCCATGAAGGCTTCGGCGAGTGGACGGATGTCCTCGTTGCGCTCGCGCAGCGAGGGCACGCGGATGGGGAAGACTGCGAGACGGAAGAAGAGGTCCTCGCGGAAGCGACCGGCTGCGACCTCGCGGCTCAGATCCTTGTTCGTCGCTGCGAGCACGCGCACGTCGACTTGCAGCGTCCGCTCGCTCCCCAAGCGGCTGATCTCCCCGGATTGCAGCGCGCGCAGCACCTTCGCTTGCGCCGAGGGCTCCATGTCGCCGATCTCGTCGAGGAACAACGTCCCGCCGTGCGCTTGCTCGAAGAAGCCGCGCTTGCGGGACTGCGCGCCCGTGAAGGCGCCGCGCTCGTGGCCGAAGAGCTCGCTCTCGATGAGCTCGCGCGGGATCGCCGCGCAGTTCACCTTGACGAAGGGGCCCGCGATGCGCGGCGACAGACGGTGGATCGCGCGGCTCACGAGCTCCTTGCCCGTACCGCTCTCGCCCGTGATCAGCACGCTCGCCTTCGTCGGCGCGACGCGATCGATCTCCTTGTAGAGCTTCTGCATCACCGGCGCGCGGCCGATCATCTCGTAACGCGCGAGCAGCTCCGCCTCGAGATCCCGCACCTTGCGCGCGAGCTCCGACGAGTAGAGCGCGTTCTTCACGCTGACGAGCACGCGCTCGCGGCTCACGGGTTTTTCGAAGAAGTCACCCGCGCCGAGCTTGATCGCCTTCACCGCGTCGTGAACCGTCGCGTGCCCGCTGATCGCGACGACGGGTAGGCTCTTCGTGGCTTCGTCGCGGCGGATGCGCTCGAGCAGCTCGAGACCGCCCATGCCGGGCAAGAGCAGGTCGATGATCGCGAGATCGACGGGCCGCCCGCCGTTCGCGAGGATCTCCAGGGCTTGCTCGCCGCTCTCGGCCTCGATCACCTCGTAGCCTTCGCCGCGCAGGACGAGATCCAGGGTGCGACGGATGTTCCGCTCGTCGTCGACGACGAGGACGGTGGGGGCGACGGCGGCCCCCAGGGCCTCGCCGGGGGGCGCCTGGGGCGTAACGAACGAGCTTTCCATGCCGCACCCATCCATACCTGCCTCCCGGCGGGGCAGGAAGCACTGGCGCGCCGGCCGCGAAAGGGCTACGGAGCGCGGGATGGGCAAGGTCTGCGGTTCGACGTCTTCGAGGCCCTCGGCGAGGCTCGCCCGGGCCCTCGGCCTCGTCGCGCCCCTGCTTCTCCTCGCGGCTGCGGGGTGTGATCTCCAGGTCGGCGACGGGCGCAAGGCGACCCTGACCTACACGGACGACGCGCGCGCCGCCTACGAAGAGGCGATGCGCTCCTACCGCAGCAAGTCCTGGGAAGACGCGCGCGCCCTGTTCGCCGAGGTGCGCAAGCTCTTTCCGTACAGCCGGTACGCGACGCTCGCGGAGCTGCGCATCGCGGACCTCGAGTTCGAGCAGGAGAAGTACGCGGACGCGGTCTCGGCCTACCGCGAGTTCATCCAGAACCACCGCACGGATCGCGACGTCGAGTACGCCCGCTACCGCATCGCCAAGTCGCTGTTCCGCGACATCGACGACACGTTCCTCCTGCCGCCGCAGGAGGAGCGCGATCAAGGCACGGCGCTCGAAGCCTACCGCGAGCTCGGCGCGTTCCTGCGCGATAACCCCCGGAGCCGCTACTCGGAGGACGTGCGCAAGATGCACGCCGCCGTGCAAGGTCGGCTCATGCGGCACGAGCTCTACGTGGCGCGCTTCTACCTGCGGCAAGACGTCTACCCGGCGACGATCGCGCGGATCGATCACGCGCTGAAGCTCTTCCCCGGATCGGCGCTCGAGCCCGAGGCGCTCGTGCTGAAGGGCGAGACGCTCATGCGGATGAACAAGCTCGACGAGGCGCGCGCCGTCTTCCAGAAGGTGCTCGACGAGTACGGCGGGCCCTTCGCCGTGACGGCGAAGCGGTTCCTCGCGGAGCTCAACGAGCAAAAAGCGGCGAGCAAGCAGGGAACCTAGAGCGGATGGACGCGTCGCAGAGGCGCCCCACGGCGGGCGTGCGTTACGCGCTCGAACGCGCGGACGAAGAAGAAGCAGGCACGACGTACCGGGGGTTCGCGCATCTGCCCGATGCGGATCTGCCGCTCGAAGTTCGTATCGAGCAAGCGAGCGAGGGCGGCGCCGAGGGGCGGGCGAACGTGACGGCGCGGCTCGAGGGCGCGCCCGTTGGGGTGGACGTCGCGGGTCTGGAGAAAGCGGGCGCCGCGTTGGTCAAAGCGGCCCTGCGCGCGGCGCGTGACGCCGGGCGGGCGATGCCGCGGCGGATCGTGCGCTGGCGTGGCCCCACCTGACTCGGTGGGCGCGGCTTCGGCGTGAACATGCTAAAGGGGATCCAAGGTTCGGCTCGGCATGTCCGAGCGTCTTTGTCGAGGTGTTGCGATGTCTGAAAAGGTGCCCATGACGCCCGAAGGGCAAGCTCGGCTGCGCGAGGAGCTCGAGCGGCTCAAGAAGATCGAGCTCCCGCAGGTGGTCAAGGACATCAGCGTGGCCCGCGATCACGGCGACCTGTCGGAGAACGCCGAGTACCACGCCGCAAAAGAGCGTCAGGGCCTCATCGTCGCGCGCATCTCGTTCATCGAGCAGACGTTGAGCCGCGCCGAGGTCATCGACCCGAGCAAGCTGAGCGGCAGCAAGATCCAGTTCGGCGCCCGCGTGAAGCTCGTGAACGTCGATACGGACGAGGAAGTCGTCTACCAGATCGTCGGGCCCGAAGAGGCCGACATCAAACAGAACCGCATCTCGGTGTCCTCGCCGCTCGCGCGCGCGCTCATCGGCCGCGAGGTCGGCGAGGAGGTCCGCGTCGTCATGCCGGCCGGGCCGCGCACCTACGAGATCCTCGAGATCACCTACGCATGACGAACCGCGGCGGGGAGGGCGCACACGTCCCGCCCGCCGCGCCCCGACCGAGCCGCGCAAAGGGTCGGCTCGCGGTCTCGGCCCCCAAGCCGGACCGGGACGGCGCGAGCGTGGCGCGGCCGCGCGCGCGGACGAGGGATCTTCCGCTCGGATGGCGCATCGCCGACGGCTACCTCGCGATCGGCGTGTTCCTGCTGGTCGAGCTCGTCGTCGTCGGGCTCGTCTTCCGGCGTGAGCTCGTCGGGCTCCACGAGCTCACGCTCGCGCTGGGAAAACTCTGGCCGATCGCGTTCGCGGCGGCAGCGCCGGCCGCTGCGATCGGCGGCGTGATCGTCGAGTGCGCGCGCCACGCGGAAGGGAGATCGGGTCGGATCGGCCTCGCGCTCTCCGCGGCGGGATTTGCCGGCGCCGTGGCGTTCGGCGTGTCCACGGGGCGGCTTCTGTCAGGGCCTCTGCGCGCGCCGTTCGTGGGGATCGTCGCGGTGGTCGCGTTCGCCTTTGCGTTCGCGCTCGGGCCGCTCGTCGCGCGTGCGCTCGCGCCGAAGCTGCGACGGACGTTCAGCCTGGGCGTCTTCCTCGGCGTGATCGCGCTGCTGTTCGCGATCGAGCTCGTCAACCTGCTCGTCCTGCCGCGCCTCTATCCGGCGTTTCATCGTGGCCTCGCGCTGCTCGTGCTCTTGCTCGCGCCCTTCGTCACGGTCGCCTGGGATGCGCCGCGACGCGTGCGGCCCGGGACCACGGACGACGCGGAAGGATCGATCGCGCCCTTCGGCATGAAGCTCGCGCGTGCGGCGCTCGCGCTCGGCGCGTTCGCGCTGTCGGCCGCGGTCGCGCCCTCGGCGGCCGAACGGCTCGCGCCTGCGGACAACGTGCGGCTCGTGTACCTGACGCGCGCGCCGGTGCTCGCGAACGCCGTGGAGATCGCGGCAGCGCTCTCGCCGCCGCCGCCGCTCGACGACACGCCGCTCGTCATGGACCAAGGGCAGGCGGGGCGCGCGGTGGATCTCGCGGGCCGCGACATCGTGCTCGTCACGATCGACGCGCTGCGCGCCGATCACGTCGGCGCGTACGGCTACGGCCGCAAGACCACGCCGACGATCGACGCGCTCGCGGCCGAGGGCGTGGTCTTCGAACGGGCGTACACGCCGACGCCGCACACCTCGTACGCCGTCACCTCGCTCATGACGGGCAAGTACATCCGCCCGCTCGTGCTCCAGGGCCTCGGCGCCGACTCCGAGACGTGGGCGGGTCAACTCCGTCGTTATGGCTACAAGACCGCGGCCTTCTTCCCGCCGGCGGTCTTCTTCATCGACGCCGAGCGCTTCGGCCCGATCCGCGAGCGCGGCCTCGACTTCGAGTACCGCAAGGTCGAGTTCGCGAGCGCCGAGCGCCGCGCCAAGCAGGTCGAGACGTATCTCGACGGCGTCGACAAGAACGCCCGCGTCTTCATGTGGGTGCACCTCTTCGAGCCGCACGAGCCCTACGAGGCGCACCCCGAGCACCCCTTCGGCGATCGCGACATCGATCGTTACGACGCCGAGATCGCCGCGGCGGACGCGGGGCTCGGCTCGATCCTCGCGGCGGTGCGCGCGCGCCGGCCGAACGCGGTGGTGATCGTGAGCGCCGATCATGGCGAGGAGTTCCAGGATCACGGCGGCCGCTACCACGGCACCACGGTGTACGAGGAGCAGGTCCGCGTCCCGCTCGTGGTGCACGCGCCGGGTCTCTTCGCGCCGCGACGCGTGACGGCGCCCGTGCAGCTCGTGGATCTCCTGCCGACGGTGCTCTCGGGGCTCGATATCCCGCGACCGGCGCGCGTGCGCGGCGCGGATCTCGGGCGCGCGCTCGCGGGCACCGCCACGAGCCCGGAGGACGCGCGAGGGTTCGCGTTCGCCGAGACCGAGACGATGACCATGCTGGCGCGCGGGTCGCTCCGGCTCGTTTGTGCTCGAAGGATCGGCGCCTGCGCGCTCTACGACGTGGAGCGGGATCCGGCCGAGACGCGGGATCTCTCGGGCGTGCGCGCGGCCGACATGGCCGACATGCGGAACGAGCTCCGCGGCGTGGAGGCCTCGCACGGGCGGTACGAGATCGCCGGGCTCCGCAGCGAGGGCAAGGGCTGGCCCGAGGCGCTGCGGCGCGGGATCGCGGGGGACGCGGACGCGGCGCTCGACGTCGCCGCGCTGCTCGACGACGCGGACGTGCTCATCCGGCGCAAGGCCGCCGAGGTTCTGTTTGATCTGCAACGGCCCGAGGTCTCGCCGACGATGCGGCTCGCGCTCGTGCGGGACGAGGACGACGAGGTGCGGCGCTGGTCGGCGCTCACGCTGACGAGGCTCGGCGAGGGCGCGCCGCGCACGCGCGAGCTGCTCGAGGATCGTGATCCCAAATGGCGGCGCCTCGCGGCGCTCGCGCTCGCCGAGGGCGGCGACGGCCGCGGCGAGGACGATCTCGTGGCGTGGTTCCGCGAGGCGTACGGCAAGCGCGCGGACAAGCGCGAGGTCCTCTCGTTCGAGCGGGCGAAGGAGATCGTCGCGGCGCTCGCGAAGATCCGCGCCAAATCCGCGCTGCCCGTGCTCATCGCGGCCCTCGATGACGTGCGCCTGCGTCCGCACGTGGCCGAGGCGCTCGCCGCGATCGGCCAGGACGCGGCCCGCCCCGCGCTCGCCGAGCACCTCGCGACCGAGCGCTATCAGCACGCGCGCGTCGCGCTCTCCGAGGCGCTCGTCACGCTCGGCGCGGGCCCCGAGCTCCGCGCCCCGCTCATCCGCCTGCTCGGCGTGCCCGATCCGCTCCCGAACGGCCTCCGGATCGCGCTCCAGGCGGACGTGCTCGAGCTCGTCGGCGGCCCACGCGAGCGCGACCTGGAAAAGCTCCGGCGGTTCGCGCGGAGCGGCGTCGCGGTCGGCATGGTCGTGCCGAAGTCCGACGGCAGCGGCGACGCGCTGCGGGTCCTCTGCCGCGCGCGCTCGAACGACGACCGGCCCGGCGAGATCCGCTTCGGCGTGGGGACGCGGCGCCTCGTGAGCAGCGGCGATCGCGAGACGGGCGGCCTGGTTCCCAAGCGCGCGCCCGAGCTCGATGCGCGCACCGCGGCGACGCTCTACGTCCCGCCGGGCGACAAGCCGCAAGAGGTCTTCGCGCCGCTGCCCGCGGCGGTGAAGGTGCGCCCGGGTCAACACGGCGAGTTCGTCGTCTACGCGACGCAGAACGTGGAGCTCTCGGCCTGCGCGGTCGTCCCGCTCGTCGCCGAGCTGCCTCCGCCGCCGCCCGAGCCGTGGACGCCCGAGAAGGGCGGCGAGGGCTCGACCGACGGAGATCCTCCGCAAAATCCGTGACTTTTGTCACGAACGGGCAGGGGACGGCGGCGCTCCGCGCGGCCCCGGAACGGCCACGAAGTCCCGCGGAAACCGCGATGAGGCCGATTGACGCCGGGGGCGGCGCGGCTAGAGTCCCGGGCGTGTCGCGAGAGGACAAGCAGTCGGAAGAGGGCCGCGCGAAGCGCGAGGACGAGGACGCGCGCGAGGCGGAGAGCGCAGGGGACGACGAGCCTTCGAAGGCGCGCGCCTCGGGCTCCGAGGAAGAGGCGTCGGACGAAGCCGCGCAGCGCGTCGCCGCCGCGCTCGGCGTCGCGGGCGAAGAGGACGCCGCGATCGAGGGCGGAGACGCGGCCGCAGAGCCCGACGAGGACGAGAAGCAAGAGGCCGCGAAGCCGAATCGCGCGGCGCGCAGGCGCGAGGATGCACTCGCGCGGCGCAAGAAGCGCGTGGGCGGAGCGGCGGCTGCGGAGGACGACGCGGCGTTGCCTCGCGACAAGAACGCGCGCGCCAAGGAGCTCCTGAAGCGGCGCCGCGAGCAGGCGGACGCGGCCGAGCGTCGCCCCGTCGCGAGCTCGCTCGACGCGGGCGAGATGGTCGACGACGCGCTCGCGCGGAGCGCCTCGGCCGTCACGAAGTGGCTCAAGGCGAACGTCGGGGTCCTCCAGTGGGTGGTCCTCGCGGTGCTCGTCGGCGCGGGCGGGTATGCGTTCTGGTCGTCGCGCGTCGACAAGAAGCTCGGGAACGCCTCGGCGGATCTCTTCGCGGGCGTGGCTGCGAATCGCGGGCTCGTGATGGAGGAGGACAAGCGTCCCGACGATCAGAAAGAGCTCGATCCGACGCGCGTCTTCAAGAACGAGGCCGAGAAGGCGCAGGCCGCGCTCGACGCGTACGGCAAGGTCGTCGACAACTACGCGGGTACGGGCGCAGCGCTGCTCGCGCGGCTCGGCCAGGGCGGCACGTACCTCGAAAAACGCGAGTGGGACAAGGCGATCGAGGCCTACTCGTCCGTGCTCTCGTCGCCGCTCGCGGCCGCGGATCCCGACGTGAAGGGCCGCGCGACCGAGGGCATCGGGTACGCCAAGGAGGGCAAGGGCGATCTCGACGGCGCGATGGCGAGCTTCAAGGAGCTCGCGGGCATCGACGTCAAGGGATACAAGGACCTCGCGACCTACCACGAGGCGCGCCTCCTCTTCGCCAAGGGCAACAAGGACAAGGCGAAGGAGATCCTGAAGCCGCTCGAGGACAAACTCGCGCTCCCCAGCAAGGAGCCCGAGCCGCTCGAGTACCTCAAGGGCGCGGTGCACGATCTCATGATCCAGATCGATCCGACCGCCGCGGCCATGCAGATGCCTGCGTTCGGCGGAGGCGGCGCGCCTGCGCCCATGCCGGCCGACATCCAGGAAAAAGCGCGGCGCTTGGTCGAGGAAGCCAAGAAGAAGGCGGCCCAGCAGCAGGGCGGGACGCCGTGATGGAAGGACGCGTGAGGGCTCCCGTCGCCATCTCCCGTGGCGTTCTCGCGGCCGCCGCGGCCCTCGCGCTCCCGCTCTTCGGCTGCGAGAGCCTGAGCATCCCGGCGACGCCGCAGGTCCCGACGTGGCTGCACCACCCGGGCGGCACGTTGTCGATCACGTACCGACGGCCGCTGACGGCCGAGTCGCGCCAGCAAGCCGAGGTCTACGAGCGCGGCAAGCCCGCGATCGACGTCGCAGGCCGGCGCGTGTTCGTCCCGTCGAGCGACAACGGCCTCTACGCGCTGCGGGTCGAGGACGGCTCGACGATCTGGCGCTTCGAGACGATGGGGCCGGTCCAGAGCGAGCCGCTCTTCGACGCCGACGAGAACGTCGTCTACTTCGGCTCGAACGACGGCGCGGTCTACAAGCTGAACGCGAGCGACGGCCGCATGCTCTGGCGGTTCGCGACGAACGCCGAGGTGGGTCGGAAGCCGGTCCTTCGGAACGGTGTGATTTACGTCACCAACGCCAACGACACGCTGATCGCGATGAACGCGGCGACCGGGGCGCTCAAGTGGCACCAGCACCGGACGCCGGCGTTCGGCATGGAGGTCGCCGGGTACGCGGGTCCGGCGCTCGGGCGGGACAAGGTCTACACGGCGTACTCGGACGGCGTGGTACTCGCGTACGACCTCGAGGATGGCTCGGAGCAGTGGCCGGCCGTGGATCTCGCGGCCGAGGCGGAGCAGCAGACCGGCGGCGACGTGCCGCGTTATCTGGACGTAGACACGACGCCGTTGGTGGCACGGATCACCTCGGGCGAGGTCGTGATCGTGGGCAGCTACGCGGGCGGCGTGCACGCGCTCGATGCGGAGAACGGCACGCGGGCGTGGGTGAACGAGAAGGCCGTCGGGGTGACGGAGCTCGTTTTGTGGGAGCAGCCGGAGCACGCGCCGCGGACCGGGCCGCTTCCGTCCGTGCCTGGGCAGCGCATCCTGTTTGCTGCGAGCGGGCTCACAGGTCTCTGGGCGCTCGACCCGAACGACGGGCGGACGCTCTGGCGGCGGAACCTGCCGGAGGGCGGGATCACGGCACCGGTTCCGGTGGCGGGCGCGCTGCTCGTGGGGACGACGCGGTACGGCTTGTTCCTGTTTTCGCCTGTGACGGGTGGGCTCATCGACGGGATCCTGCCGGGCGGCAGCTTCGCGATGACGCCGGCCGCGTACGGCGTACGGGCGTTCGTGGTGGGCAACGGGGGATCGTTCCTCGGCGTCCAGGTCACGCCGCCGACGCCGGCACCGGCGCAGACGACGATGAGCTGGCTCGGCGTGAAGGGCGGCTGACGAGCTCGCGGGGGGCGGAGGGGCGTCCGGGGGGACGCCGACGCCCGAAGCACGAACGGCGGGGACGGAACCGGCGCGGGTGACGACCGGCCGCGCGGCCGAGGTGCATCCGCGCGTCGCGGGACCGCCGTGTGTCCAGACGAACCCGAGGAACGCCTGGTTTCAGCCCGGTTTTCGGCTCGGATCCCCCTCCTCCGGGCTCGGTTGAATTTCGCATAAGATACATTATGTCAACTCACGCGATCCGCCTCGGGACGGGTGTGGACGCGGAGCCGGACCTGGCGACGGACGTCTGCCGGACCCAGCCGCGGACCAACCCGAACCCCGGCCGAGCGCCCCGAGGCCGACCCCGGCCCCAAGCCCGGTCGACCTCATCGGAAGACACACGTCTCCCTCGGCGCGCCCTCGCGCACCCCCGCCCTCGCGCGGCGCCGTCCCGACCTACCGGCCCGACGTCACTGCGCCCGGAACGACTTCCAGATCAGAACCTCGCCAGGCCTCGTCAGCGGACGCCCACCCGAGCGCTCCTCCCGCCACCCGAGCACCTTCCGCGACGCCTGGTCGCCGATCTGCACGAAGCCATGGTGCGTGTAGAACGCCTGCGCCCACGTGGCCTTCTCGAACATCCTCGCGACCACGTCATATCGCTCACAACCCAGCGCGTCCTCCTCGAACCGCTGGAGCAGCCGCGTCCCCACGCCGAAGCGCTGGAACTGCGGATGGACCGAGAGCTCTTCGAGGTACGCGACGCCCGGCGACTCGTCTCGCCAGGCCAGGTAGCCGGCGACCACGTGATCGGCCTCGGCGACGAAGACGTTGTGGTGCCGCGGCAAGTGCGCGATGTCGTTCCAGGTTCGCGGCGGCACCTCGGCCGCGTCGAAGCCGAGGTCGTGGTACATCGCCGTGCAGGCCTTCTCGAGCTCGACGAGGTCCGCGACCTGCGTCTCCTGCAGCTTCGTGATGCGGATGCGTTGCGGCCTGACTCGATCCGATGCGTCCGTCATGGGCGATCCCCTTTCGAGCGTCTAGAGACCCACGAGGCGGCCGATCACGGCGGCGTCCTCGTCTCCCGTGGGAACGAGCAGGGCCGTGGCCGTTCCGGGCGGCGGCGCCTGGCCCGGCGCGAGCGGGACGACCCGAATTTCCCCTTCCCGACCGACGACCGCGACCCGAACCGCGACGACGAGCGCCACGCGAGGGGCCATCGGAGCGGCAGGAGCAGGCGCGGCAACAGGCGCGGGTGCAGCCGCAGGCGCGGCGGCCGGGACCGCTGCGACGGCGGGAGCCACGGGGCGCACCGGAGCAGGCCCGACAGGAGCGACGCGGGCCGGCGTGGGCGTGGCCGCCGCGGCGGCGGGCGCCGG
>NZ_JASBQE010000154.1 GCF_029960785.1 Polyangium sp. 15x6 | reverse complement strand
GCCACCGCTGCCGCCTGCGCCACCGCTGCCGCCTGCGCCGCCGCTGCCGCCTGCGCCACCGCTGCCGCCTGCGCCACCGCTGCCGCCTGCGCCGCCGCTGCCGCCTGCGCCGCCGCTCCCGCAGTTCGGCTGGGTGGCGCCCGACTTACAAGCGCCGAGCTCGCACGAATCGCCATCCGTGCACGCATCGCCATCATCACACGCAGTCCCATCCGGCACAGCGGCATCGGCAGGACAATTCACCGCCGCGCCGTCGCAACTCTCCGCAACGTCGCAAGCACCCGCAGACGCCCTGCACTCGGTCCCCGCCGCTACCTTCGTGTCCACCGGACAAGCATCCGACGTACCGTTGCAACTCTCCGCAACGTCGCAAGCACCCGCAGATGCCCTGCACTCAGTCCCCGCCGCGACCTTCGTATCCACCGGACAAGCATCCGACGTACCGTTGCAACTCTCCGCAACGTCGCAAGCACCCGCAGACGCCCTGCATTCGGTCCCTTGCGCAACCTTCCCGTCCGCGGGGCACGCCGTCGCGACGCCGTCACAGCTCTCCGCCACGTCGCAGGCACCACCCGACGCCCGGCACTCGGTGCCCATCACGAGCGGGCTGCACGTCCCGTCCATGGCAGCGCCCGCCGCCGCGCTGCAGGCCTGGCAGTCGCTTCCGACACCGCCGCCGCACGCGCTGTCGCAGCACACCCCGTCGACGCAGAAGCCGCTCGCGCACGCGGCGCCCGAGGCGCAGGGCGAGCCGTTGCCCACCGTCAAGACGAACACGTAGGCAGAGCCCTTGTTGTCGTCGAAGTGAGCCCCCACGAGCGCCGTGTTCCCCGACAGCGCGACCGAACAACCAAATTCGTCGTCCGCCACCCCGTCGCTCGCCACGAGCTTCGGCTGCTGCGTCCAGGCGCCGCCGGCGCGCACGAACACGTAGACAGAGCCCTTGTCGCCGTCGTCCCGATACGCCCCCACGAGCGCCGTGTCCCCCAAGACCGTGACCGAATACCCAAAGGCGTCGGACGCCACCCCATCGCTCGCCAGGAGCTTGGCCTCTTGGGTCCAGGCGCTGCCGCTGCGCACGAATACATAAGCAGAGCCGGAGTCGGTCCCCTTGTCGTCGTCCCGATACGCCCCCACGAGCGCCGTGTCCCCCGACAGCGCGACCGAATAACCGAACAGGTCGTTCGCCGCGCCATCACTCGCCAAGAGCTTCGCCTCCTGGGTCCAGGCGCCGCCGCTGCGCACGAACACATAAGCAGAGCCGGCGTCGGTCCCCTTGTCGTCGTCCCAGTAGCTCCCCACGAGCGCCGTGTCCCCCGACAGCGCGACCGAAACGCCGAATTGGTCGTTCGCCGCGCCATCACTCGCCCCGAGCTTCGCCTGCTGGGTCCAGGTGCTTCCGCTCCGCACGAACACGTAGGCGGCGCCGGAGTTGACCCCTTTGTCGTCGTCGTACAAGGCCCCCACGAGCGCCGTGTCCCCCGACACCGCGACCGAAATGGCGAACCAGTCATCCGGCGCTCCATCACTCGCCAGGAGCTTCGCCTGCTGCGTCCAGGTGCTTCCGCTCCGCACGAAGACGTAGGCGGAACCCGAGTCGGTTCCCTTGTCGTCGTCGAGCCCGGCGCCCACGAGCGCCGTGTCCCCGGACAGCGCGACCGAGGTGCCGAATTGGTCGCCCGCCGCCCCGTCGCTCGGCACGAACTTCGCCTGCTGGGTCCACGCGCTGCCATTGCGCACGAACACGTAGGCGGAACCGGAGCCTTGCCCCTTGTCGTCGTCGAGCGGGGCGCCCACGAGCGCCGTGTCCCCCGACAGCGCGACCCGAATGCCGAAGCGGTCGGACGACGCCCCATCACTCGCCAGGAGCTTCGCCTGCTGGACCCCGATCAGCGGATCGATTTCCACCGGATATACCGCCCCCTCGTCGTCGACGTGCAGCGCAATCCGCCCCGCCTCCACCGACATCCACGCCGGCAGCGTTTTGCCCTCCGCGTCCTTCGCGAAGAGATCCGTATACGAGAGCGCCACCCGGCCCTCGACGGTAGCGAGCCGGATCGCCTCGCCGCGCCCGTCGCCGTCCGCGTCCTCGAGCTCCGCGCGTAGGTCGCCGCCGAGCTCCAGCGCCACCACCTTCGTCCCCGCACAACGGGGCGCGTGTTCGAGGACGAACCCCTGTTCGAGCCCGAGCGGGCCATTGAGGTACCACGCGGAGATCTCGGGATGCTCGTATGCAATACGATTCCCCACAGCCTTCGGCAGGGCCGCGGAGACCGGCATCTCCGCCCCCTCGCAGCCGAGCGCCGCCGTGCGCATTTCGAGCGACCAGGGCTCCTCCAAGGACGCGAGCACCAAGCCCGCGCTGGAGAGCGTCGTCACGAAGCCCGACGCCTCGTTCTCCGCCTCGACGAGCTCCGGCCCGATCCACCTCGCGCCATAGGCCTCCGAGGCGCCCGACTGCACGGCATGAATGTAGGCCGCGCGGAGATCCTTCGGCATCTCGGTCGACGATGCAGGCGCCGACGACGCCGAAGGCTCGGACGGGGGATCTGGAATGGAATCGGAGCCGCACGAAGCGGCCACCGAAAGGAGGGCCCCGGCGGCCATGGGCCGGAGCCAAGAATGGGGGGACACGGCGAATTGCGACATGCGCGCACCACTACGGCCACTCGAAGAGCACGTCAAGCGGCGTCCGCGTGTCATGCATCCGCGAGTATGCGATGCTCCAGGACATGCGGCGCGCGCCTCAGCCCCCCCTCCCCACGTTCTCCCGCTGGACGAGCTCGGCGCCGGCGGCTTGCCTTTGCGTGTCGTTCGCATCCCAGGGCAAAAGCGGCCCACGCTGCCGCGCGGGCCGCTCGTCTCGACCTTCTTCATGGTTTTCGTGCTGACGGCGGGAAGGGGGCGAGGCCGTCATCTGGAGGAGGTCGATCTCCATGCCGGGGATATCCACATCGTCCCCGCGGGCGTGGAGCACCAGCCCCTCGATATCGGCGACCTGGAGGGATGGCTCGTGGGCTTCGATCCGACGCTGCTCCGCTCTCCGAAGCGGCTGCCGGGACGACCACGAATCGGAGGAGATGCGAAGGACGCGCCGGTGCGCAGCCTCTTTCTCCGGGGACTGCTCCGGCTGCGACCCGGAGAGCCCCGGCGGCAGCGAATCGAGCGCCTGGTGGCCGAAATGGATGCCGAGCTGCGAGAGGCCCAGTGGGGCGCGGAGAACGCCGCGCTCGCGTTGTTTACCCTCCTCATCACGGAATTCATGCGCGAGATGCAGGAGCACGCGCCGCTGGCGCCGCCGATGCTCAGCGGGCTCGTGCACGATGCGCTCGGCTTCATCGAGGCGCACTGCCTGGAGCCCCTCTCGCTGCAGGACGTCGCGGCGGCGGTCGGGCGCACGCCTTCGCACCTGGCCAATACGATCCGCCAGGAGACGGGGCTGACGGTGGGCGACTGGCTGCGCGTGCATCGCATGGCCGAGGCGCGGCGGCGGCTCCTCGAAACGGACGCGAGCATCGAGAGCATCGCAGATCAGGTGGGCTATGCCGACGTCACCCATTTCATCCGCACCTTCCGGCGCGCCCAGGGAATGACCCCCCGGGCCTTTCGCGAGCGGCGCCGCCACCCCGGGGCCTGAAGGGCCCCTTGCGCCCCGGTGCGCGATGTGGGCAGATCCGGCCAGCATGTCGAGATCGCCGAGCCATACGACCCGAGCTGCCCCCAGCGCGCTGCCCATGCTGCTCGGCGCAGCCGCGCTCGCGCTCGCGGGATGTGGGCTCGCCCCGCCGCGCGCGACGCAGGCGCCCACGCCGCCCCCGTTCGCGCCTCGGTGGGAGGACCCGCCCTCGCGCCAGCTCGAGCTCGGGCAACCAGCGCAAGGAGATACCCGCTCCCCCGATCTCCGCATCACCGGTTGGCGTGCCTGCAAGCACGCCGGGTACTGGGCGCTCGACCATGTCTACGGCTTCGAAGTCGGCGAGACCGCGAGTTATCGCTTCACCCTCTCACCGCAGTTTCACGGCGTCGTACAGGTCCTGGAGAAGCATCCGTCCGAGCCCCGTTACTTTCTCATTGGCTGCGAGCGCGCCGGACGCGGGGCACGCGCGGAGGTCGCTCTCCCGCTCGGGCCGGGGCTTTACTGGGTCGTGGTCGACGGATACCAGCGCGGCGAGGCGGGGCCTTACGAGCTGCGCGTCGAGCGTGACACCTCGGCCACCGCCAAGCTGCGGCCCGAGGACGAGGATCAGGTGAGCGCGCTCTGCGAAAGGGCGCCGTTGCTCACGGCCGGCGAACGCGCCCATGGTCGATTCGAATCCACGCCGGGCGGCGCGCGCGCCTCGTGCGGCCTGGTAGGCAGCGAAGTGGTGTACCGCTTGTCTCTCGCGTCGCCTCGGCGCATGCGCGTGCGCGCCTCGGCGCATTTCCGCCCGGTGCTGGAGATCCGCAGCGGATGCCACGCCGCCGCGACCACATGCGCGCGCGCGCCCGCGGGGGAGCACGACGTCGAAATCGTCCAGGAACTCGGCGCGGGAGACCATTTCGTCGTGCTCGATGGCATGCAGATCGAGCCACGTAGCGGCGTCGACTTCGAGCCAAAGGCGTACGAGCGCCCGCTCTTGCAGGGGGCGTACATCATCGATACGGAGGAGGTCCCGCGATGAGCGGCTCGGCGCAAGCGATGCGGTGGCTCGGTGCCGTGGTTTGCCTGGGAGCGCTGAGCGGCTGCGCGCACGCTTCGTCGGTGGGCGGCCGCCATGACGACTGTGATCCGAGCGCGATGCCCTCCCTGGGACACGATCCCGCGCCGTTCCGATACACGTGGGGCGAACAGGCCGGGCGCCGTGTCTTTCGGTTCGAGCGCGAGCCATCCGGCACGACGGAGGTGCTGCGCTCGGTGTTCAGCCATTGTTGCAACGAAGGTATCGTGCTCGCGGTCGGCGATCGAGGCACCGCGCTCGTCCGGCATCCGCAAGGGGGATGGTTGCACGAGGAGACCGGGACCCGGGAGAACCTGTATGCCATCGGGCGCTCATGCCCGGACTATGCACACTGCACCACCCACATCGCGGTCGGCGCGCGTGGTACGGCGCTGATCCGGGAGCAAAACGGCACGTGGCGCGCCGAGCAGACCGGCGTCAGCGAAGACCTATTCGCCGTCGTTCACCCCGAGCGCGGCTCGGGAAGGACGCTCGCGGTCGGTGCGGGAGGTGTCATCGTGGCGCGCTCTCCGACGGGCACGTGGCACCGGGTGCAATCCCACACGACCGCGGACCTTTACGGTGTTGGTCTTTGCGCCAATCACCTGTATGCCGTCGGTGCAGGCGGCACGATCCTCGATTGCCGGTGGGACGGGAAGGACGTGTGCATCCCTCAGCTTCCCGTCGTCACCGCGGATTTACGCATGCTCGCCGGTGTGGTGTCCGGGGGCGGCGTCCGGCTCACGCCCGAAGTGCCCGTACGAGGCGTGCCCTGGGCGCCCCTTTGGGCCATCCGGCAGCGCGTCGCCGACGACATCCACGCCGCTGCGGTCGACCCGTTCTATCGCAACCCCGTTCCCCGCATCGAGGTCGGCGAGGGCGGAATCGTGCGGATGAACATCTTCGGTGGTGAGGTTCACGATTCCGTTCGACTGAGCCTTCCCTTCGGTGTGACGCTGCGAGGCGTCACGATGTTGATGTCCGACGGCTTCATCGTTGGTGATCGCGGCACCATCGTCCACCTGGCGGTGGATGGCGTTCCAAAGGAGTGCATCGTCACGCTTTGAGCCGGGAGTACAGCCCCCGCATCAGCCGGTTGCACACCCTCCCACGACCGAAATCGTAAGACGATTCACATCCAACCCTCCCTCCCACGACCGGAACCGATACGCGTTGGCCTTCCGGCCCTCCCTCCCACGACCGGAACCGCAACGCGTTGGCCTTCCGGCCCTCCCTCCCACGACCGGAACCGATACGCGTTGGCCTTCCGGTCCTCCCTCCCACGACCGGAACCGATACGCGTTGGCCTTCCGGTCCTCCCTCCCACGACCGGAACCGCAACGCGTTGGCCTTCCGGCCCTCCCTCCCACGATTCCGTCATGAGCCCGGCGCCCTCCGCGGACAGGACAGCGCTCCGGACATGGTGAGACAAAACACATCAAGGATCCCCTCCATCCGACCCCAATCCAGGCCGATTTCCGCCCCAAGCCACGCTCTGCCGACGGGCGCCGTCGATCGCTAGTGTCAAAGCATCATGACGACCTCAGCGACCCCCGGGCGCCGCGTTTTGATCGTTGGACTTGGCATCAGCGGAATCGCCACGGCCCTGCGGCTGCACAGGGCCGGCTGGGAGCCCGTGATCATCGAGCGGGCCCCCGAGCGCCGGAAAGGCGGCTATTTCATTGGCCTCTTCGGCACGGGCCAGGCGTCCGCCAAGCGGCTCGGCGTGCTCGAGGCCATCGGCAACCGCGCACCCCCGCAAAGCGTGGCCTACGAGGTGGACCGGGGCAATCGTCGTAGGAAGGGCCTGAACTTCGCCGACGTGCCCGGCGAGCCGCGCGTGGTGATGCGCGGCGACATCGAGAATGCGTTGTTCTCCGCGCTGCCGGAGGGGGTGGAGATCCGCTTCTCGACGGTCCCGACCAGGATCGAGCAGGGAGATCGCGGCGTCGAGGTCACAACGACCCATACGAAGACCGGCGCGACCGTGACCGAGCGTTTCGACCTCCTGGTGGGCGCCGACGGAATGCGCTCGACGGTGCGAAACCTCGTCTTCGGCCCGCCCGAGGACTTCCTCTACCCGCTCAATTACATGATCGGAGCGGCCATCCTGAGGAAACCCGTCAGCGGCTACAACCCGCACGACGGGCTGATCATGGCCGAGGCCGGGCGGTCCGTGTGGATATTCCCCTTCGTGAACCACAACCCCGGCGTGCTGTTCTCCTACCGCGTGGACGACGTCGATGCGCAGTTCCGAAGGCCCCGCATCGATTCGCTGCGCAAGGCATACGGGCCGAAACCGGCAGGACCCCTGCTGAACCAGCTCTTCGACGATTTCGCGAGTGCCGACGAGTATCTGTTCGACTCGGTCAACCAGGTTCGCATGAATCGCTGGCACAAGGGGCGGGTCGTGCTGGTCGGCGACGCCGCATGGTGCTTGACGCTGTATTCAGGGATGGGCGCTTCGACCGGCCTCGCCGGGAGTGAGCTCTTGGGCAACATGCTGGAGAAATACCCTGACGACATCGGGCGCGCGCTCGTCGCCTGGGAGGAAAAGCTGCGCCCGTTCATCGTGGACCTGCAGGCCGACGGGCTGAAAGGGAGGGCGTTCTTCACCCCGTCCGGGGAAGCTCAGCGGATCGTACGCGCGGCGCTCCTCCGCCTCGCCGGCTCGCCCGTCACGCGCCCGATCTTCCAAAGATTGATGGGCAATATGCAACTGAAAATGCGCGACATCGTCGTGCAGTAGGTCCCGGTTTCGATCGAACGCGCCTCCGCTCCCGCTCCCGCCTCCTCTTCTGATACAATCACCGGACGCACCATGGCGCCCGGCATCACCTTCCGCGTCCACGACGTCGCCCCCCGACGAGAGCCCCTCCCGCCGGTCGACCCTCGCCGCGTGCGTGTACGGCAGCACGGGCCCGAGCTCCTCGCCCAAAGCGAAAAGGAGCCCTCCGCGATCATCCCCTTCCCGTGCAGACATCCTCTCGTCGGGGCCGTGTATCTCGCCTACAGCAGGCATTACCCACTCGTCCTGTCGCCCGACGCCGTCTGGATCACCCTCGCCCAGGGGCTCGCGCGTCACATCAAGCTGAACGCCGAATCCATGCGGAGTGATCTCGTCCGCCACCAGGGCAAGAAGGACCTCGTGGTCGGCACCTTGCACGAAGGCACGCAGGACCCGGATTTCTGGCCCGGTGTCGTCGAGAACCTCACCGCGCAGATTCGCCAGCATGCCGCCCCGGAGCTCACCGATCTCATTCTGCTCACGCGGGCGGACGGTCGGGTCGAACATCTCGAGATCATCGCGGGGTTGAACGGGGTCACGCAGGACGCGGAGACCTTCGCGGTGCGTCCGAGGATCGGGTGGAGGGTGTACGGAGAGCCGTCCATCGCCAAACACATGCGGCTGACAGGTCACGAATTGCGGCCGCCGCGGCCCGACGCGGAGATCTGGGAGCGCCTGCTGGACCGTGTGGGAGATCAGGACGGGTTCGAATCGCTGTACCAAATCACGGACGGGGTGGATCTCCACGTGCGCGACGGACGCGCGACCTACCGTATTCGGCCCCTCGCCGAGCTCGAGACGATCTCGATCGTGAGGCTCGATCTCCTCCGCGAGCTCGAGGCCAGCATCGCGCACATGCGCGCGACCACGTTCGCGGACTACGACGTGAGCGCAGCGACGCGTCGGAGCAAGACGACACAACAATGGACGCGCTTTTGCGATTTGCCGGACGGCTCCTTTCTGGCCGTCCGCGACGACGCCCCGGAGATCGCGCACCTGACCGAAGCGATGTGCGTCGCGCCCACCGAGCCGCCGCGCATCGTCGCTCGCTCGCTGTTCGAGGCCCTCGAGCGAGCGCTCGCCGGAGGACCCACGCCGTGGTTCGAGGGCCGAGAATGAGGCCCTGACGCCTTCGCCCCACCGAATCCTGGCCGCCCTCCGGGAACTCCACGGTGCGAGGCGGAAAAAAGGAAGACCGCGAAGGAAACGGTGAAGGTGTGCGGAAGCGAAAAAACCGCCGGGCGCGCCATCCGAAGACTTTTCACACGACCTGTACCGAGGGACCAGCCTCGACGGGGTCCCCCGCTTGCAATGAGCCGACGGGGTGCACTCCCTGCGTACACGTCGCGTCGGCGCCTTCCTCGTCCTTTCTGCGCTCGCGGGCCTCGCGAGCTGCGGCAGTCGCGAGCGAGGCCGCGCGGGGGCCGATATCGCGGAGCGCCGGGAATCCCTGGCGGCGCCCGCCGCCGCGAGGTCGATCCACCTCGATCGCGCCGCGTATGCCGAGCGTCTGCGGGCCATGTGGATCGGCGAATGCCTCGCGAACTGGACCGGGCTCCGGACCGAAGGCGTCCGCATCACGCGCCCGTTTTTCACCGACGACGACTGGGGAAAACCGCTCGGCCGGGACGGGGCGCGGATCGATTTCGTCTTCCTCGATCCCTGGCAGGCCGACGACGACACCGACATCGAATACGTCTACCTGCACCTCATGACCGAGGCGCGCAGCGTCCACCTCTCGCCCGCGCAGATCCGCGACGGATGGCGCGCGCACGTGAACGATTTCATCTGGGTGTCGAACCGGAGAGCACGGGATCTCATGGAACGCGGCGTCGTCCCGCCTGAAACGAGCGATCCGGCACGGAATCCCGACGCCCTGCAGATCGACGCGCAGCTCACGACCGAACTTTTTGGCGCCCTCGCGCCCGGCATGCCCGATCTCGCCTTGCGAATCGCGGATCTCCCCATCCGCACCACCGCCCGCGATCACGCGGCGCACGCGGCGCAGTTCCACGTCCTCTTGTTCTCCCTCGCCGCCACCGTCGATCCGGACAAGCCGAGGCGCGAGGAGATCGTGCGGATGGTCCGCGAGGCCAGGCAATACATCCCGGACACCTCGAAGACCGCCGATGTCATCGATTTCGTGCTCTCCGCGTATCTCGCGGCGAACGACAAGCGCGATTGGGAGAGCACGCGCGACGCCATCGCGCGGCGTTATCAGGACGAGGCCTTGCTGCATGGCTTCGTGTATCGGGGCTTCACGGAGTCCGCGATCAACCTGGCCACGGGCCTGCTCGCCCTCCTGTTCGGCGAGGGAAACTTCGCGCGCACCGTGCAGATCGGCACCCTGTCCGGGTGGGACTCCGACAACGGCACGGCGACCATGGGCGCCCTCGTCGCGCTCATCGGAGGTCTCCCCGAGCTCCGCGCCGCGTTCCCGGACGAACGTCTCTCCGACCGTTACCGCATTTACCGCACCCGCCCCACCCTGCCCGACCGCCTGCCCGACGATCCCGACGCCGAGGATACGTTCACGGACATCGCGCGGCGCATGGTCGTTCTGGTGGATCTGGCCGTGAAAGAAGGGGGCGGCGAGGTGACACCCACCGGATGGAAAATTCCCTGACGCTCAGGGCGAGGCGTGCGCCGCCTGGAACGCCTCGACGCGGCGGACGGCGTTTTTCCGTAGGTTCACGTAATAGAGCTGGTACTCGATGGGATGGTAATTGTCGGGGCCCATCGTCCAGAGCAGGAGCCCGCTCGCGAAATCGCGCGCCGGCATGCTCCCGATTTGCGAGATCCACATGTTGCCGTCCTCCCGGCATGCGGCGTCGGCGAACGCCGGGAGGACCGCGGGCGGCTCCGCGTCGAAGAAAAGCGCGCCCTGGTTCTGCGACGCCGGCGCGGCCGCCCCGTCGGTCTTCCAGGTGAGAGGATTGACGCAGATGCGCGTGGCCGAGGGGGCGTCCTTGAACTCCAGATCGTTGCGCTCGTAGCGAGGACCGCGCGCATTCCAGCCGACGACGCAGCCCCATTGCTCCTCGGACGCGCAGACCGGGATGTCCTCGCCGATCGTCTGCCGGCTGATCGGGCCCCCGATCAAGTACGCCGCGACGAGGTGTTTTCCGATGGGTTTGCCCCAGATCTTTTCCCGGAGCAGGCGCGCGGCGAGCACGGTGCCCTGGCTATGGGACGCGAGGAGGAACGGGCGCCCCTCGCCGCGTCGTTCGAGGAACGACGCGAATGCGGCGGCGACGTCGCCATACGCGAGATCGATGGCGCGCTCACCATCCGGGCTCGGATGCACGAAGGCCTTGCCGCTCGCCTGACGATACCGGGGCGCGTAGACGGCGCAGCAGGCATTGAACGCGCTCGCCTGGATGAGCGTCGCGCCGCGGGCCGTCGCCTTCACGACCGCGGGGTCGTCGAAGGGCATGTTCCACTGATTCCCCACGATCGTGGTCGGATGGACGTAAAAGACGTCCGCCTTGGCGACGCCGGGGCCGAGGGCCGGGAGCTCGGGCAAGGAGACGTCCGCGTCGTCCTCGACGGTGGGGAGCGCGGCCCAGGCGGAGGGCTCGGCATAGTTCGGCGCGGCAGGCGCGGCGCTCGACTCGAACGGGCCAGGGTCGAGAGCGACGTAGAGCCACCGATCGAGCGTGAGGAACGCGATGACGAGGGAAACGGCGCCGAGGAGCGCCACGACCAAGAGGACCCTTCGCCATCGCACATTTGCCCTCCGCATACGTCCCTCCGGCGCGGTGAAACAGGGACACAGGACGCGTATTCCCCACCGGTTGCGAAAGCATCCCTCGTGTGGGAGGACACGGTCATGGTCGAAGCGACCGGCGACCCCTGGGAGATCTACGACGCGGCGTTGCCCTTCGCGGGTGCGACGTACAAGTTCGGCCCGCAGCGCGTCCGCATGGCGGTCGTCGGGCTCGGCGGCGGCGCGCTCCTCGTGGTGAGCCCGGGTACCGACCTCAGCGAGGCGCACTGGGAACGTCTCTCCCGCTGGGGCACGCCGCGCTTCCTCCTCGCGCCGAACCATTTCCACCACGCCGGGCTCGCCGCCTGGAAGGCGCGTTTTCCCGACGCGAAGGTCGTGGCGCATCCGCGCGCCCAGGCCCTCCTGCGCATCAAACGCCGCGGCATCCCGATCGAGGACCTCTCCCTCCTCGAAGCGGCGCTGCCCGATGGGATCCGGGTCTTCTCGCCCCCGATGGCGAAGCAGGGCGAGACGTGGGTGTCGGTGAAGACGAACGAGGGCGCGGCCTGGTTCGTGACGGACGGCATCCTCAACGAGGAGCGGCTGCCGCGGGGCCTGCTGGGGCTCTTCCTCCGGGTGGCCGGCTTCCGGCCCGGGCTCATGACGAACCCCTTCTTCAAGCGGTTCTTCCTCGAGGACAAGGCCGCGTACAAGGCATGGGTGCGCGCCGAGCTCGACCGGGATCGGCCGGTCCTCTTCGTTCCGTCGCACGGCGCGCCGCTGCGCGGAGCGGATGTGGGGGAGCGTCTCCGGGCCGCGACCGACGCGGCGTGATCTACGGCTCGCGCGAGGCCGGCTTGAGCAGCGTGTAGAAGCCGAACCCCAGCGTGTCGCGGCCCCAGGTCACGTACGCGTCGTGCCAGGCGCGGATGCGGGCGGCCATCGCGGGGACGTCCGGGTCGGCCGGGTTCGCGTCGACGTACCGCTCGATCGCCGCGCAGTAGCGGCCCTCGTACTCGTCCCACTCGTCATCACTCGCGCACGCGGCCCCGAGCACGCGGAAGCCCGCCTCCCGGGCGACGCGGGTGTTGCCGGCGTGCGTGGTCATCTCGTCCTCGGTCGCGCCGCCGAGCGCTTCGAGGTAGCCGGGATCGGGCCGGCGTCGCCAGAACCCGTCGCCGAACAGAGCCACGCCGCCCGGGACGAGGCGCGCATGCGCCCAGCGCAAGGCCTCGGCGAACGTGCCGATCGCCTGGCTCGAACCCATGCAGACGATCGCGTCGAAGCGCGCCGCATCCCCCACCGCCTCGGCGAGCGGCTGATCCACGAAACGCACACGCGCATCGACGCCGCGCCGCGCGGCCTCCGCCCGTGCCGAGGCGATGAACGCCGCGTTGAGATCGACGCCGAGCCCCGACACGGCGGAGCGCTCCACGAGATCGAGCAAGAACCCCGCGCGACCACAGCCGATGTCGAGCACCTCGGCGCCTTCGCGGAGCGCGAGCCCGTCGATCAGCCGCGCGGACTTCTCGGGCGAGAGCGGGGAGAGGTACCGGTGCGTCGCGTGGGCGATCGTCGTGAACTTGAGTCGGTCGGGAGCGGTCATGGCTTCGGCTTCTCTACCCTTGGTCGAGGTCTACCGGCTGCGCGCGCTCCGGGCCCATCGCCGAATACCCGCCGTCGACCCGCAGATCGGTGCCCGTCATGAAGCTCGCCGCGTCGGAGAGCAGGAACGCGACCGCCTCGGCGACCTCGCTCGGATCGGCGATGCGCCCGAGCAGGTGAAAGTCCTTCGCCACGACCTCGATCTTGGCGCGGTCGTCGTTCGTCATCTGCTTCATCGGGTTGCTCCACGTCCACGCGGGCGAGATCGAGTTGACGCGGATGCCCTCGGGCGCGAGGTCCATCGCCTGGCTGCGCGTGAGCTGCTGGATCGCGGCCTTCGTGGCGGGATAAACCCATCGCCCGATCTGGGCGACGCTCCCCGAGAGCGAGCTGAAGTTCACGATCGCTCCCTTCGTCCGGGCGAGGTGCGGCCGCGCCGCTTGCATCAGCATGACGGAGCCGACGAGGTTCACGTCGAACGCGCGCAGCCAGTCGGCCCGGCTCGTCGCGGCGCCGTGGTCCAGGTACGTGCACGCCAGGTTGACCAGGAAATCTAGCCTTTCGTAACGTGACACGACGCCGCTCACGAGCGCCGCGATGTCCTCGTCGCGTGTTACGTCGGTTCGGACGAACGACGCCGCCTCGCCGATCCGCAGGGCCGCTGCGGCGCCGCCTTCCTCGTCGATGTCGGCGATCACCACGCGCGCGCCGTACGACACGAGCGCCTGCGCGCACGCCTCGCCGATGAGCGTCGCGCCGCCCGAGACGATCGCGACCTTGCCGGCCAAACCCTTCATCGAAGTCTCCTCCGCGCGGCCGTGCCGCGCCCACCTGTGTGAAGCGTCTACCACGTCGACGCCTCTTCCTGATGCGGCTTGCGCTCTTCGCATCCTCCGCCGACAATCGGCGCGCTCACGCCTTTCGCCTCGGAGGCACCATGACGACGAAGCCCGAAAGCAAGGACAAGGTCTATCAATCCGCTGACTTCGACAAGACGCCGCCGCGCCCGCGCGTCGTCATGCCGGACAAGCTGATCCACCGCCAGGTCGAGGGCGACGGGCAACGCGACGAGTACTCCAAGGAGCGCAAGCACCCGGTCTTCTTCGTCGATCTGCCCTCGAAGTGCATCAGCATGACGATCGGCCACCTCGACCCGGGGCAGTCCTCGAACCGGCACCGCCACACCTACGAGACGATCCTCTACGTCCTCGAAGGCGAAGGCTACTCGGTCGTCCACGATCAGAAGATCGAGTGGAAGACGGGCGACGCCGTCTACATCCCGGTCTGGGCGTGGCACAACCACGTCAACACGAGCACGACGGGCATCGCCCGCTACCTCGCGTGCGAGAACGCGCCGATCCTCCAGAACCTCGGCGGCGTCGCGCTCCGCGAGGAGCTGCCCGAGAAGGGCATGAAAGACCCCGCGTGAAAGCCCCTCCCCACGCCGGCCCACCCGCGTAGTACGCTGGCCAGATGCCACGCGTACGCCTCCTCTTCCACCGCTGTCTTCCTGTCCTCGCGTTCGTCGTCGCCACGACCGGCTGCTCGAAGGACGAGCCGAACCCGAACGCCGCCCCCGTCTCCTCGTCGCTCGCCCCCGCGAAGCCGAAGACCGACGCGGGCAAACCGTACGCGGTCGAAGCCCAAGGCGCGAAGGTGAACTTCACGATGGATGCGCCCATCGAGAAGATCTTCGGCGAGGCGGACGGCTCGATCGAAGGGGAGCTCTTCATCGATCCGGAGGACGTGACGCGCTCCACGGGGCTCGTGAAGATCGACCTCGACAAGCTCGTGATCTACCAGCAGAAGCGCGCCGACGAGAAGGCGGAGTTCGGCGAGCGCACGAAGAGCGATCTACAGAACGAGCACGCGCGCAACTGGCTCGGGATCGGCAAGGACGTCCCCGAGGCCGATCGGACGAAGCACCGCTACATCGAGTTCAAGCTCTCGAAGATCGAGACGGCGGGCGCGAAGAGCGTCGCGGGCCTCTCGGGCCCCGAGCGCACGATGAAGCTCGACGTGACGGGCGATTTCCGGCTGCACGAGCGCACGGTGCAGAAGAAGGCGGAGCTCGAGGTCACGTTCGTGATGGAGGGCGACAAGGTGGCCGCGGTCCGCGTGAAGTCGACGAAGCCGATCGGCGTGAACCTCGAGGAGCACGACGTGCGCCCGCGCGACACGCTCGGCGCGATCCTGCAGAAGACCGCCGACGAGCTGGCGACGCTCGGCAAGAAGGTCTCGAAGGACGCGATGGTGTCGTTCGACCTCCAGGCCAAGCCGAAGTGACGTGATGGGCGCGCCGGGAGCAAAGCGGGGGGATCGCATCGTGGGTGTGGATACGCACGTCCTCGTCGTGCCCTCGCCCGGCGGGCCCGTGCCCACGCCGACACCGATGCCGTTCGGGGGAACGCTCGCAAAGGACCTCGCGTCGAGCGTCTTCCTCGAAGATCAGCCCGCCGCGATGGTGGGCTCGGGGGCCTCGAACACGCCTCCCCACGTGCCCGCGGCCGGCCCTTTCCAGAAGACGCCTTCGAACGAGGGGGCCGTGGAGCGGGGCAGCGGCTCGGTCTTCATCGAGGACCGCCCCGCCGCCCGCGCGGGAGACCCGGCGACGACCTGTAATGACCCCGCCGATGCGCCGAACGGCGTGGTGGTCGGCGGCGGCACGGTGCTGATCGGGGACTAGCGCGACACGCGCGCGGACGGGCGTTGGTTCGCGCGCGAGGCTGTGATATCCGTCTTGTGCGTCCGAGCGAAGGCTTCCCTCTCGTGCGAGAGCGCGCTCCCTCGGCGGAAGAACAGGGTCGCGATGAGCTACGTCGTCAAATCGGGGGATACGCTCGGTGCGATCGCCAGCCGTAACAACACGACGGTGCAGGCGATCATGGCGCAGAACCCGCAGATCACGAATCCGAACGCGATCTCCGTGGGCCAGAAGATCACGCTCCCGGGCAGCGGAGGCGGCGGCGCCATCCCCTCCCCCGCGTCGCCAAGCACGTACACCGTGCGCTCGGGCGACACGCTGGGCGCGATCGCGAACCGGAACGGCACGACGGTCGACGAGATCATGCGGGCCAATCCGCAGATCAAGAACCCGAACCAGATCTCGCCGGGCCAGCAGATCAAGCTGCCGGGGCAATCGAACGGTGGCGGAACGCCGCAGCCGCAGCCGAAGCCGCAACAGCCGCAGCAACAGCAGCCGCAGCCGCAAACCCCGGCGGAAGGCGGGAGTTCGTCGCTCGGCACGCCGCCCGCGACGGGTCCGTGGGAGCTGCCCGTGCGAGGACCCGCGCGCAGGCTCGGCGCCGGCGACTTCGACGCCGCCGCGCGCGAGCTTCAGTGCGAGGCGGCCGCGGTGCGCGCCGTGGCCGAGGTCGAATCCGGCGGACGAACCGGCTTCGACGATCAGAAGCGCCCGAAGATCCTCTTCGAGATCCACCACTTCAAGCGCCTCACGGGAGGCCGCTACGATCGCAGCCACCCGCACCTGTCGGCGCCGTACAAGAGCCCGCTCCGGCGCGCGAGCTACAAGAAGGACCAGTGGGCCGTGATCCGCGAGGCTTTCGCGCTCGATCCGGACGCTGCGGTGAAGAGCGCCTCCTGGGGCATGTTCCAGGTGATGGGCTTCAACCACGTGGACGTCGGCTGGAGCAGCGTCCGGCAGTTCGTCTACGACATGTACGAGTCCGAGGCGCAGCACATGCGCGCCTTCCTCGGCTTCTGCCGCAAGAACAACCTCGTGCGCCACATCCGCAACAAGAACTGGGCGTCGTTCGCGCTCGGTTACAACGGCGAAGACTACGCCTCGAACAACTACCACACGAAGATGGCGAACGCCTACGCGCGCTACAGCCGGGGCTAGTCGAAGGCGCCACTTCGCCACATGGATATCGTCTCGTATTGCCCGCTCCGGGTCGCCGCGCGGCCGTTCGTCACGGCCGAGCGCAGGCACGCGCTGCTCGTCGTCTGCAAAGCGACGTACCTGCTCACCCCGGGCACCTCGGTCCTCCACGAGTCTCAGGAGGACATCAACGACGAGGACAACTTCTGGGACGACGATCCGCGGCTGAGCGTCTATTCGCCCTGCGATCTCGTGCCCCACAAGCGCGGCGCCGACGTGGTGCTCGTGGGTCACGCGTTCGCGCCGAACGACGTGCCCGTGCGATCGATCCTCACGCGCCTCTGCGTGGGCGAGCTCGACAAGGCGATCGAGGTCTTCGGCGATCGGCACGTGACGCCGTCGGGAGAGCTGCGCGAAGGCCCGCGCGTGACGCGGGTTCGCCTGCGCTACGAGCGCGCCGCGGGCGGGCCCGGGACGACGAACCCGGTGGGCATGCGGCACGATCAGAAGGACACGTTCGGCGCGATCAAGCTGCCGAACCTGCAGCCGCCGGGGCGGCACGTGATGGGGCCTTCGGATCTCGTGGAGCCCATCGGATACGGCCCGATCGCGGCGTCATGGCCTACCCGCGAGGCGCGCCTCGGTCACCTCGCCGGGCGGTTTTCCCTCGCGCGCTGGCACGAGGCGCCGCTGCCCGAGGGGCTCGATCCGCTGTTCTTCAACGTCGCGCCGCACGACCAAGAGATCCCGGAGATCCGCCCGGACGAACGCATCGTGCTCGAAGGTCTGCACCACGAGCACGCGCGGCTCGTGACGAACCTGCCGGGGCTGCGGCCCGAGGTCGTGATGGAGCGAGCGCCTGGCCGCCGCGAGGAGATCACGCTGACGGCCGACACGTTGTGGTTCGACACGACGCGCGGCATCTGCACGCTGGTCTGGCGCGGGCGCGCGGCGCTCGTGCATCCGGCCGAGGCCGGGCGCGTGATGGTCACGATGGTGGGCCCGGGCTGGGCGAGCTCGCGCGCGGCGCTCGTGTTGCAGGAGCTGCACGACATCACGATCGCGCCCGACGATCCCGATGGTTCGGTCACGAGCGCAGCGTCCGTGCCGTCGCGGCCGCACCCGATCATGCCCTTCACGATGAACGCGGCGCACGCGCCGCCGCCGCGCGAGTCGGGCGTGTTCCCGATGGATCCGGATTTCGATGACGAGGTGACGTTCGTCGGTCTGGACACGCCGGCCGCCGATCCGCTTCCGTTCGCGCGCCCGCGCACGCAAGCACCGCCCGCGCCCCCGGCCGCCCCGTCGCCGCTGCCGTTCGCGCCGCCGCCGCCTCCCGCGCCCGTGCCTTTCCAGGCGCGGGATCTGCCGTTCTTCTCGCCGCTCGCGCCTCCCCCGGTTCCGCCGCCGCCGGAGCCGGCGCGCGTGCGGCCTCCCTCGCGGCACGATCTACCGTTCGTCGCGCCACCGCTCCCGCCCGCCCCGCCTGTCGCGCCTCCCGCGCCGCCCACGCCGCCGGCCATCGTGCCGCGCCTCGGCATCGCGCCGCTGGGAACGCCTCCGCTCATCGCGCCTGCGCCGGTGCCGCCCGCGCCCGTCGCGCCTGCGCCCGTCGCGTCTGCGCATGGTGGGGGGCTCCGGTCGGCCCACGAGGTGGGCCTTCCTCTGCCCCCCACACCCCCCGCGCCCGTCCCTCCGCCGGTCGACCTGGACGAACCCGAACCGGAGACCGTCGACGCCCCCGCGATGATCGGCCCGCTGGCGACCGCGGAGATGGCCGCGCGCGCGGCCCCGCCGCCGCTCCCTCCGCCGCCCGAGCCGCTGCCCCCGGATCCGCCCGCGGCCGAGGCTCCGAAAGCCCCGGCCGCGCCCGCGCTCCCGCTCGACGACTACCCCATCGAGCGATGTGCGAAGATCACCGCGTCGATCGCGCGCCGCCGTGACGAACGCGCCGAGATCCTGGAAGCCGAAGAGCTCGACCTCGCCCGCTTCACGGACCTCGAGCGGCACTGGGCCGAGGCCATCCGCGCCGAGTCCGAGCGCGGCAAGACGCGCCTGCTCCGGGCCTTCGACGCCGCCTACGTCGCGCGCCTCGAAGAAGAGCGGGGCCCCATCACGCCGGCCGAGTACGCGCGCCTGGTCGTCGCCTCCGAGCGCGGCCACGCCGAGCGCACCCTGGCCGAGCTCGGCTTGCCGCGTGCGTCCATGCTCCGCATCGAGCGCGAGATGCTCGCGCGCACGGCCGCGGATCCGTCCCTCGGCGAGCGAATCCGCCACGCGATCGGAGCCGAGCGAGCCGACTGAGGTCCCGCCCTCAGGGCCCGCGGAGCACTCCGTTCGTCGAGGTCTCGCCCATGCAACGCGATCCGGTGTACGCTTGCCCCGCGAGCTCGTTCGTCGGCTCGTGGATCGGCCGCATGTCCGCACCTCCCAGGCCCAGCTCCCCGGCGGTAGCTCCCGCCGCTCCGGCGCCTCTGCGCGCTTCGAGCAGCGGGGCGCCCGCGCCCGCCGAGCCTGCCGCGGCAGCGCCCGAGGCCGAGTGGGAGGTCGAGCTCGGCGCGACGCTCGCAGGCGGATTCGCCGCGCCTCCCGTCCCGGAGCCACCGCCCGCTGCCGCGCCTGCCGCCGCTGCTGCGCCTGCGCCCGCGCCCGCTGCCCCCACCTCGAACCCCCCGCCTCTGCCGAGCCCGAGCCGCACGTCGGCCCCGGCGCTGCCTTTCATCGCGCCGCCGCCTCCGCCGCCGCCCGCGGCCGTCGCGAGCGGGCGGATCTCATCACCGGGCGGGGTCGCGCCGAGCATGAGCGGCGAGCTCCGTCGCTCGTCGTCGCCGAGTTTTCCCGGGTCCCCGCCGCAAAGCCCGGACGCGATGCGCCGCTCGGGTTCGGGTTTGCCCGCGGTCGTCCCGCCTGGGCACGATCTGCGTCGCTCCTCCTCGGGCCTCGTCGCCGTCACGCCGAACATGCTGGAGCCGCAGCGCCGCTCGTCGCCGGGCCTCGGCCCGCAAGCCGACGGCGTCTCCACGCCCGTCGCCTATGCGCCCGGCGACCTCATCGGCGGCAAGTACCAGCTGCAGCGCGTGCTCGGTCAGGGCGGCATGGGCGCCGTGTGGGTCGCGCGAAACCTGAGCCTCGACGCGGACATCGCGCTCAAGCTCATCCGCCGCGATCGCGCCACCGAAGAGGCCGCCGCGCGCCTGCTCACGGAGGCGCGCGCCGCCGCGAAGCTCGGCCATCCCGGCATCGTGCGCGTCTTCGATTTCGGACAAACCGAGGTCGGCGATCCCTACCTCGTGATGGAGCTGCTCACGGGCGAGTCGCTGTCCGGCATCCTCGCGCGCAAGAAGCGGCTCGATCCGGGCGTCGCGCTCCAGACGCTCCTGCCCGTCGCCGCCGCGCTCGCGGCCGCGCACCTGAAGGGCATCGTTCACCGAGATCTCAAGCCCGACAACGTCATGCTCACGACGGACGAGTCGGGGAAGATCGTGCCCAAGCTGCTCGATTTCGGCATCGCGCGCGTGCTGCGCGACGACGTCGAGCGGCACGTGACGATCGCAGGTGAGGTCCTCGGAAGCCCCGACTACATGTCCCCCGAGCAGGCCCGCGGCGAGGCGAACATCGATCACCGCACCGACGTCTGGACCTACTCGGTCTTGCTCTACGAGACGATCACCGGCCGCCGTCCGTTCGACGCGCCGAACTACAACGCGCTCATCGCGGCGATCGTGGCGAACACGCCGATGCCCACGCACGCCTACGGCACGGGCGACGCCGCGCTCTGGGCGATCATCGAGCGAGGTCTCGCCAAGGAGCGCGGGACGCGCTGGCAGTCGCTGCGCGACATGGGCGTCGCGCTCGCGGGCTGGGCGCTCGAGCGCGGAATCCAGCAGGACATCTCGGGTTTGTCTCTCCAGAGCGAGTGGCTCGCCCCGAAGATGCGACGCCTGCTCACGGTGCAGCCGGCGGACGTCGCAGGCTTCGCCGCCGCGCGCGCCGCCGCGATGGCCACCGCGCCGCCCGTCGCGCCGCCGCCCGTCACGCCTTCCGCGCCGGCCCTCGCGCTGCCAGGCATCGTGCGCGACGCGAACGACGCCGCAGAGCGGAAGAACATGCGCGGCAGCTCGAACCGTAAGGTGCTGTTCGCCATCGGCGCGCTCGTGGCGCTCGTCGCAGCGTTCTTCGTGGTGCGCGCGCTCCTCCCGAATCCCACGACGCCGACAGGCGTGCCCGCCGCGCAGACCGAGGCGCAACCCGCGCCGCTCCCCGCACCGACGCCAGCGCCGACGCCCTCGTCCACGACCGTCGCGCCGGACGTGCCCGAGGCGCGGCCCACCGCGACCGCGACGACGAAGACGACACCCGCGCCCATGCGCACGACGCAGACGCAGAAGAAAGCGCCTCCCGTCCCGAAGAACATCCAGTTCTGAGGAGGGTGCTCCACGGCGTCGCGCCGGGGTTTCACCCCGGACCCGACCAGGGGTTGTCCACCCCTGGACCCGGACCAGCGCAAGCGCTGGACCCGGGGCGACAGCGCGCGATGCGCGCTGTCGACAGGGAAGACGTTCCTAGCAAGTAGGGCAGCGCTGCTGTCTTGATTGGCTACGGCGCTCGTGGTCTTGCCACAGCCTGTTCGATGAACTGCGCATCGCGCA
>NZ_JASBQE010000153.1 GCF_029960785.1 Polyangium sp. 15x6 | reverse complement strand
TCATTTCCGCCGGCGCCGCCGCCCGCGCCGTCGCTTCCGCCGTCGCCGCCGCTTCCGCCGGCGCCGCTTCCGCCGGCGCCGCTTCCGCCGGCGCCGCCGCTTCCGCCGACGGCTCCCGCGCACGCCGTGACGTGGCTCGGGCGTTTGTTCTCGCAATCCGTGGGGGAGGCGCAATCGGGCTCGGGCAGATCGGGCGGGCTCGTGCCTCCGCCGATGTCGCCGGGGTTCGGATAGGCCGGCTCGATCGTCTGCCACTGGCTATTGAATTCCATGAACCCGTAGACCTTCTCCTGGTACGGCGCGGCGCCGCCCACGGACGGCTTCCAGACGCCGCGGTTCGGGTCGTAGTTCGGGTTGTTCGGATTGTTTACGTACGACAAACCATTGTAGGCCCACGTGGCCGCGTACCAGTGCTCGACGATCTTGGGCTGGTTGTCGCCGACGCAGTTCGTCGCCTTCCATTTCGCCGCGAGGATGCGGGTGCTCGTGGCGAGGTTGTAGAACGGATCCGAGGCGACGCGTTCGCGGTCGAAGTCCGGGTTTTCCCCGACGTGCATGCCGCTCGTGACCTGCCCGATGCCGTAGCCGCAATCGAAGGAGATGATGGTCCGCGATTCGCCGCCGACCTGATCCGCGGGCAGGGTGGGGACGCAGAACTGGCGCCAGCCGGACTCGACCTTCGTGAGGGCCTTGAGCAATTCGCAAGGAAAACGCGCGGGGATGGATTGGTACGGCTCGGGTTTGCCGCAACCCTGGCCGATGTCGGTGACGGAGGGGCCGTCGTCACCCCAGGCCGCGGGGCCCTGGGAGACGAGGTCGAAGATGACGTTCCACTCCTCGTTCGTCGGGTTCGTCCCGGCCACGGCCTCGATGGCGCAGCCGTGGTCGTTCGAGGGGCTCGACGCGGTATACGAAGGGCAATAAGCGGCGGCGCCGCCGCTCGCGGCGAGCAGGGCGAGCGAGGCGGCGGCGGCGAGGGGGCGCTTGGGGCTCAAAGAGCACCTCCGTTCGCGGGGTAAAACCCGGCAATGGTCACGCGGCTCCCGCGAGGCGCGGGGA
Organism: Polyangium sp. 15x6; assembly: GCF_029960785.1. Taxonomy (GTDB): domain Bacteria; phylum Myxococcota_A; class Polyangia; order Polyangiales; family Polyangiaceae; genus Polyangium. Next base: position 20,357 of record NZ_JASBQE010000153.1, on the reverse strand, counting down.
GGGCGGAGGCGACGCCGGTCGTCGCATCGACGAGGAAAGGTATGGCGAGCGAGCTCGGCTGCGTGTGCAAGGCGGCGATCCAGCGAGAATCGGTGGTCGCGGCGGCGACGAGGTCGACACCGGGGCCGAGGGGGCCGGCGATACGCGCCTCGGCGTCGAGCGTGGAGAGGCCGCGGCCCGGGGGATTGTAGAGGACGCCGCCGCTCGGGAGGACGGCCGGGGCGAGGGTCATGCTCGGGCTGGAAAAGAGGCGGCGGGCGTGGCCCGAGGCGAGGTCGATCTCGTCGACGACCCAGGTGCGGCTGTCTGTCTCGTGGCGGCCCTGGAAGACGAGCTTTTTGCCGCCGGCGTCGATTGAAAAATCGCGGGCGAAGGGCGGGAGGTTTTTCACGATGGAACGCACGGCGCCCGTGTCGGGATCGACGGCGACGACGTCGGCGTGATGGGGCAGGACACGATAGAGGACGATCTCCTTGCCCGCCGCGCCCGCGAGGAAAAGGAGGTGTCCGTGCTCGGCGTGGACGGCGCGGGTTTTTCCGGTCGAGAGGTCGACCTCGTCGACGGTGAGCGGATCGACGCGCAATCGGCCCTCGATTTCGGTGCCGGCGCGGCCGCGGGAGACGAAGATACGGCCCGCGGAGGTGACGAGGGGGCGGCTCGCGTGGACGACCCGATCGACGAGCGCCTCGGGCGGCGCGTGGGGGCGCAGGCGGAAGAGGGAGGCATTGAAGGAGGCGTCGCGCGAGGGCGTGGTATCGGCCGTCGCGAGCACGTAGGGCGTGCCCGGGACGACGGCCGCGCGCACGGCGGCGTCGGGCAGGTGGGCGAACGTGGCGACGGGGGCGGGATCCGCGCCTCCGCCGGCCTGGACGAGATAAAGCGAGGTGTGCTCGGCGCCCGGGAACGTGGCCAGGACGGCCACGCGAGGTCCCCGGACTTCGGGCGGCGCGGCGGCGTGGGCGGCCTTTGTGCCCTGAGGTTCGACGGCAGCGAATGCGAGTGCGACCGCGACGCACGAGGCGCCGAGGCCGAGGAGGAGCTTTCGCGTGAACATGTAGGAAGGGTAATGCCCGGCCGGCACTACGGAAAGTTCGGTGCAGGAGAATCCGCGGATGTCAGATTTTCGGCGGTGGAGGGCGGAGCGACGGGCGCGCATCCGTCCTCGCCGGCGGGGCCGATGCGCGCGTTTCCGACGCGGCGCGACAAGGCCTGGAATCGACCGAAAAAGTGAGGTTCGTAGGCCTTGCGTCGGGGATCTTTGGCGAGGGGGATCGGCTCGATGCCGTGAATGCGGAACGGGCACGCGAAGAGGCGGGGAGGGGCGCCTTTTTCGAGCTCGAGTTTGACGGCGAGGCCCATCTCGGTCCACGGGTGGCCGCTGTGCATGCGCATGAGCAGGTTGCCGAGGCTGTAGACGATGGGCTTTCCGGCGTGGAACGAGACGCCCTGCACGACGTGCGGGTGGTGGCCGAGGAAAGCGTCGGCGCCCGCGTCGATCACGGCCTCGGCGAGGGCGCGCGTGCCGGGGAGCGGGTCTTCGCGATACTCCTCGCCGCCATGATGGCTGACGAGGATCACGTCGATGTCGCTGCGTTCGCGGAGCGCGCGCACGGCGCGCACGAGGGTCTCGCGATCGGCTCCGGCGACGTGGGCGCGGCCCGGGTGTCGGGAGAGGACGCCCTGGTTCCAGACGTCGGTGACCGCGAGGAAAGCGAGGCGATACCCGCGGCGCGTGACGATGGCTGGCTCGAAGGCCTTTTCGAGGGTCGCGCCCGTGCCCGCGTGGAGGACGGAGACGCGGTCGAGGTGATCGAGGGTCTCCAGCATGGCGGATTTGCCGTAATCCCAGGCGTGGTTGTTCGCCGTGGAGACGACGTCGATCCCGGCGCGCGCGAGGGCGTCGGCGGAGGCGGGGGGGCCATTGAAGACGAGGTTGTTCTCGGGGGAGACGGTCTCGTTTCCCTGATCGCTGATGGGCCCCTCCAGGTTGACGAACCGCACGTCGGCCGCGCGGAGGAGGTGTTCCATCGGGGCAAACAGGGCGCGATCCGGCTCGCGCAGGAGGATCTGGCCGACGAGGCGCCCGAAGCTCACGTCCCCCGCGGCGAAGACGGTGACGAATGCGGGGATTTTCGGCGCATCCGGCGCGCCCGCGTCCCCGGCTCCCGCATCCGGGGGCTCGGGTGCGGTGGCCGAGGGCGCAGGGGCGGGCGCGAGATTCGGGGGGCCCTCGCGATCATTGCCACACGCGGCCGCGGCCACGAGGAGCACGAGGGCGAGGGGAGCGGCGATACGAGGCGGATCCATGCGGAGAATTCCTCCGGGTAGCGCGTCGCCGACGCTAGCGCCACAGGCGCGAGGCGATGATCCCGAGCTCCGCGAACACGGCGAGGGTGGCGCATTGCAAGACGAACCGGTTCGTCGATGAGTTCGGTTTTCCGCGCACGATTCGATGGAGGAGAGCGATCATCGGTAGGCTCAGGAGGAGGCCCACGAAAAACCCCGTCCAGAGGGGTTCGCAACACTGCGGGCCCGCGCTGCACACGAGGCTCGATCCTTCGCCGTCCGATTCGACGCAGCCGCTCGGCGCGAGGCCGTAGACGGCCATGGGGGTCCCGATGAGGCCAAGGAAGCCGACGGTGCAGCCGGCCGTGGCCGCCGCGGACTGGTTGTCGACCGGGGGTGCCTCGCCGCTCGCCCGGATGGGAGGCAAGGACGCGGCGAGGCGGGTGAGGGCGTCGACGATACGCGCGCCGCGTTGCTGATCGGGCGCGGGCTGGGTGAACTCGACGAGGTCGAGTGAGATGTTTCCGGCCGTCGAGTCGTCGATGCGGATCGCGGCGCAATTGTCGGCGAGGAGCGAGAGGATCGCGGCGCGAGCGTCGGGCGAAGCGAGGACGGCGCGGACGAGAGCATCATTGATCAGTGTATCAATGAAGACCGCGTCGTCGAAGGCGGGATCGCCTGTCTGGATTTCGCGATCCACGCCGTCGGCCTTGCCCTGTCGATTCGCCGCAGTTTCCTTGCGGAGCACGAGGTTCATGGGCCGCGGGACGAGGAGCGGTCCCTCGCGGCGGCCATTGCGATACCCCGCCTGGACGAAGCGCGGCGTGGATCCCTGCTCCGAGATGGGCGTCTTGACGTCGAGCGAGTCGGTCGATCCCGGGCTGAAGCGGACGTGAATGGTCCGGCCCTCGTCCTTGACGATGACGAACTCGTTCGTGTCGGCGGAGACGCCGGCGAGGGCGCGGAGCTGCTCGACGAGCGTCTTCTGGGAGGGATCGATCCGGCTCACGAAGTCCGTTGTACAGGCGTCAGGCGAGGGATTTCAACGATGAGCGCCCGAGCAGGCGCGTCGAAGAGGCGGCATCACTCGTGCAGACCGTCGCGCCGGTGAGCAAGACGGTCCCCCGGGGGCCGATGCATTCGTCAGGAAGGGAGAATGACCATGGCCGTGCTCTCGACGTCCGCCTGGGTGCTGCATGATCTCGGCCTCGCGGCCGGCTTCGGTGGCCCGCTGTTCGGCAAGCTCGCGCTGCACCGCGCGGTCCAGGACATCGACTCCGAACAGGAGCGAGGACAGGTCCTCCACGACGCATGGAACAGCTACAACGTGGTGACCGCGGCGAGCCTGGGCGTCGCAGCGCTGACGTGGTTCATCGGACGCGCGGCGATCTCGGGGCGGTCGATCGACGAGGAGACGCACGGGCTCGTCCTCGCAAAGGACATCCTGCTCGGCGCAGCCGTCCTCACGGGCGCAGCGAACATCCTGAGCGGTCAGGAGCTCGGCAAGCAGGCGCCAGAAGGCGCCGTGCCCGTGCAATCAGGGAACGAGCCGTCGGCCCAGACGCCCGAGAAGGCGAGGGGCCTCATGCGTTTTCTGGGCGTGATGGGCCCAATCAACCTGGCGTGCACGGCGGGCGTCATCGGTATCACCGCGGTTCTCGCGATGAAGTCAGGGCAGTCCACGAAGTGGAGCTTCCTCTCGCGGCTCCTGCCCTGACCTGGGGCCGCCGCGTCGGGGCGCTGCCCCGGGCCCCGCGGGGGCTGTTCGCCCCTCGACCCGAACCAGGGCAAGCCCTGGACCATTTGGGGAAGAACTGCGCGATGCGCAGTTCTTCCCACAGGCCGGTGGCAAGACCTCGAAGGTTCGTTTCACGCCGTCGGCGTCATGGGTCGAGACGTCAGCGCTGCTGTTTGAGCTGGCAGGATTGTCGCCGGTCTTGCCTCGGCCTGTTCGATGAACTGCGCGTCGCGCAGTTCATCGACCCCGGGTCCAGCGCTTGCGCTGGTCCGGGTCCAGGGGCGGATAGCCCCTGGTCGGGCCCGGGGTGAAACCCCGGCGCGGCGCATTCGACATCAGGGACTGGCCTTCGCCTTGACGTGTTTGTCCAGGAAATCGACGATCGCGGGGAACGCGACGAGACGGTTCTTGCGCTTGGCAATGCCGTGACCCTCGTCCTCGAAGGTCAAGAGCTCGACGGGCAAGCCGCGCTTCTTCACGGCCTCGGCGATCTGGCGCGCCTCGCCGATGGGGACGCGTGGATCGCGGGTGCCGTGCACGACCATGAGCGGGACCTTGATGCGGTCGACCTTGTGGATGGGGCTCACGCGGTCGAGGAATGCGCCGTCCTTCGCCAGCGAGCCATATTCGGCCTCGCGCTGGGCTCGGCGATAAGGCGCGGTTTGCTCGAGGAAGGTGCGGAAATTGGCGATGCCCACGATGTCGACGCCGGCCGCCCATTGATCGGGGTAAAGCGTGAGCCCGGCGAGCACCATGTAGCCGCCGTAGCTGCCGCCCATGAGCGCGATTCGCGCGGGATCGACGTCGGGGCGCGCCGCGATGAATTTGCCGACCTCGGAGAGATCACGGACGGAGTCCTCGCGCTTCTCCTTGTCGTCGAGGTGGGCGAACGACTTTCCGTACCCCGTCGAGCCGCGCACGTTCGGCGTTGCCACCGCATATCCTGCGAGCGCGAGCCATTGCACGAGCGGGCTGAAGTTCGGCTGCGCCTGGCCCTCGGGACCGCCGTGCACGGAGATCACGACGGGCCGCTTCTCGCCCGCCTTGGGAGGCGTCTGGTAATAAAAAAACGAGATCGCGCGGCCGTCGGAGGCCTTCATCGTGACGAGCTCCGCCGGGACGAGCTTCGACGTGTCGATGCCCGCGTGATGGCTCTTCGTCGCGCGCGTCGCCGCGCCGGTCGCGACGTCGACGCGGAAGACCTCGGTCGGGAGGTTCGGGCGCTCCATGCCGACGAACGCCGCGTCGCCAGCCGGATCGAGGTCGAGGCTGTTCACCACGCCGCCGAGGTCGGTCTTCTTCTTCGCGACGACCTTCCGCTTCGCGTCGAGCGTGACGACGTGCACCTCCTCCACGCCGCCGACGTTGACCGTGAGCACGGCGATGTCCTCGGGCTGACCCGCCGCGACCTTGGCGCTCGCGTACGCGGGGACGCTGATGTCCTGCACGTCGTGGTCGACCTCGAAGACAGACGTGATCTTGCCCGTGGCGACGTCGAGCGCGACGAGCGAGAGGAACTCGCGGCCACGATCGGTGAGCACGAGCAAGGACTTGCCGTCCCGCGTGAAGCGCGGCGAGAGCCAGCGCTCGTTCCCCTTGTGCTTCGTGAGGAGTTTTTTCGTCGCGGTCTTCGCGTCGATGAGCCAGAGGTCTTGATCGAAGCCGGAGCGGACCTCGAGGACGACGACACGATCGTCGCGGAAATCGGCCACGGCGTGGCTCCCCGAGAGCTCGGCGACGGGCTTCTTGCCGAACGTGTCCTTCTTCGCGGGCAACGCCTCCACGTAGAGGTCCATGTCCTTGCCGTTGCGCGCGTTCGAAACAAACGCGATGCGCTTGCCGGCGTCGTCGAAGACCGGGAGCGTGTGCTTGACCTTGGGCGCGTCCGTCAGCGCCTGCGTGGCCTCGGGCTTGTCGCCGGCCGCGAGATCGAGCCAGTGGATCTGATCGTTCTCGTCGCCGCCCTTGTCCTTGAGGAACACGGCGCCCGCGCCGCCGGGCGCGATGCGCAGGCCCGAGACGCGATCCGGGAACCTGGTGAGCTGCACCGGAGCCTGCGGCTCGGCCGTGGGCGCCGCGTCGAGCGAGGCCGAAAAGATCTGCATCGTGCCCGGCGCGTCCGAGAGGAACAGGAATTTTTCGCGGCCGAGCGCGCGCGCGCCCGTCGATCGGTGCACGTCGAGGAGCTGCTCGAGCGTGATGCCCGACGAAGGCGCGGCCTCCGCAGGAGCCTCGGGCGTCTGCGGCTTCGGAGGCTCGAGCGCGGGAGGGACGAGGGCGGCCGGAGGGACCGGCACGGGCTTCGGCGGCTCGGGAGAGGCACACGCAGCGAGGCCCGTGGTGAGGAGGAGGGCGAGACGCGGGAGGCGCATGAAGCGCGATGCTACCAGACGCTGCGCGATCAGAAACGGCCGACGAGGCCGAACCCGGTCGGCGTGACGAACGGCTGGACCGAGACCTCGGAGGACTCGGAGGACTCGGAGGACTCGGCAGGCGGGTCCGTCGGCTTGCCGAGGAGGAGCATCGCGAGCCCGGCGCCCGCGGCGAGGATGCCGGCGCTGCCGACGATGTCGCCCGCGAGCGCGAGCCTGCGCGCCTGCGCGGCCTCGGGGCCGTCCTGCACGGGGGCGCTGGAAGCCTTTTGAACACCAATCAATCCGACCGTGAGCCCCGACGCGAAGGCAACGGCGCCGCCCGCGAGGAGAAAGATGGGCGCGACGGGCCTTTCGGGCACGATCGGCGGCGTGCCTCCACCAGGCGGTTTCACGGGGCCGGGACCGGGTCCCGTCGGGCCGACGCGCACGAGCGTGACGGTGACCGCGGTCTGTTCGCCCTCGCCGACCTTGGCCTTGGTCGTGGCCTCACGGTAGCCCCGCGCGTGCACGATGATGGTGTGCTCGCCGGGATCGACGATGCGCGGCACGCCGAGCGCCGCTTGCGGGACTTCGGCGCCGTCGACGCGCACGCTGAGCGCGGGCGGCGCGGCGGGGGCGATGCGGATGTCGAGCCGGCCGACACGTTTTTCGAGCGCGACGATCGCGTCACGCGCGGGCTGCTCGTACGGCTTGTTGGCCGCGTTCTGCAGATCCGCCTCGACGAGGAAGGCGCGGAAGCTCTCGAGCGCCTCGACGAGGCGGCCGATCTCGCGGTTCGCGACGCCGAGGCTGTAGAGCGTGAGCGGCGCGCGCTTGAGGGCGAGCGAGCGCATGTACCGCTCGCGCGCCTCGGCCCAGCGCCCCTCCTGCGCGAGCTTGGCGCCATCGCGGAAGAGGTCGCGCGCGGCGGCGACGTCCGCAGGGCTCTGCGCGTGCGCGAGCCCCTGGCAGAGGAGCGTCGCGGCGAGGATGAGGGAGGAGACGAGGCGCCTCGGGATCACGGTCAAGGACGGTAGCGCTCCCCCGCGGAGATCAAGGTGCCGTTGTCGAGCCCGCTCCAGAGGATGATCTCCTCGCCGGTCCAGACGGCGACGCCGTTCTCGTGATCGGCCATCGAGGGCCAGGTCGGGATCGCGCTCCACTGCGCGTTCGAGACGTCGTAGGAGGCGCCGTCGGTCGCGATCTTCTGCGCCGTGTCGAGGCCACCCGCGAGGACGGCGTGCGTGCCGGCGTAGCCCGTCACGCCCGTCCGGCCCATCGGCGCCGAGCGCTTGGTGCTCGAGGTCGTGGAGCTCCACACGTCGCTCATCGGGTCGTAAATCGCGGCGTCATCGAAGGCGGCGCCGGCCACGTCACGCCCGCCGTGCACGAGCATCGTGCCGTTCATCCACACGGTGAACGCATCATACCGCGCGGTGGGCGCGTTCTGCGTGGAAAGGCTGCGCCACTTGTTCATCGCGGGATCGTAGCCGAAACCCTCGCTCGACGCGCCGGAGCCGAGGGGGCGGCCGCCGAAGAGGAGCATCTCCGTGCCGGACCAGACCCAGCCGGTGTTCGTCCGGGCGTTCGGCGCGCTCGCGGTGCTCATCGAGCTCCACTTGTTCATCGCCGGGTCGTAGAGCGCGCCGCCCGCGATGGGCGAGCCGCCGCTGCTGCCCGCCCAGATGAGCACGCGGCTGCCCGTGAAGAACGCGACGGGCGCGCGCCGGCCGATGGGCGCGATGGCGACGGGGCCCCACGTGTCGGTCGCGGGATCGTAGAGCTTGCCGGTGTTCAGCGCGGTGGAGCCGTTCGCAGGGCCGCCGCCCCACACGAGGACACGCTCGCCGGTCCACACCGCGACCGCGTCGACGCGCGGCTCGGGCGCGTCCGTGACGGTGATCGCCGTCCACGTGTCGGTCTTCGGATCGTAGAGCGCGCCGTCGCCGAGCGCGCCCTGCGCATTCTGGCCACCCCACACGAAGAGCTTCGTGCCCGCCCACGCGGCCGCCGCGCGTTGCCGCGGCGCGGGCGCGTTCGTGGTGCTCATCGACGCCCAGCCGGGCTGACACACGCCGTCCATGCACGCGTGCCCCGCGAGGCAGTCCTTGAAGCACGCGCCGCAGTGCTGCGGGTTCGAGTCGAGGATCGCGCAGACGTCGCCGCACGCCTCCGTCTGCCCGCTACACTGAAGGATACACGCGTTCCCGATGCACTGATGATCCGCGGGGCAGTCCGCGGTCTCGCAGCACGCGGCGCATCCCGCGTCGCCGCAGCAGCGCTCGCCGGCCGCGCACGCCTGCCCGCAGCCTCCGCAGTGCTCGACGCTCGTCGCGGGATCGACGCACGCGCCCTCGCAACACGCCTCGCTCGCGGTGCACAGCCCGCTGCACGGCGGGGCGCCGCCGCCTCCCTCGTTCCCGGTCCCGCCCGTGCCCGTGTTCGTGCCCGTGGCCGCGGCTCCGCCCGTGTTCGCGAGAGGTTTGCCCGTGAGCTCCGACTCCGCGAGCAGCGAGCACGCGACGGGCGCGAGCAGCAGGGGAAGGAGGAGCGTGAGCGGCGTGCCGCGAGCGTTCATGAGCTCAGAAGTTGGGTTCGGTGGGGACGGGCATGTTCGGGCCCTTGTTGCCGCCGGGGTTTTTCGAGACGTTCGGCGCGGTCGTGCCGGGCGGGGTGGGTCGCGTGTGCGCGTCGCTGCTCGCGCTCGAAGCGGGCGCGGCGCTCGGGGGCGGCGCCGCGGAGGGCAGCGCATCCCGCGCGGACGCTGGCGTCGCGGGCTGCGTCACGGCCTCGCTCGGGAGCGGCGCGGTGAGGGCCGCGGGCGCGCGTGCGCTCGCCGCGCCCTGCGTGGAGTCGTCTCCGGTCATGTAGATCCACGCGCCCGCGCTTGCCGCGCCCACCGCGAGCGCGAGCGGCCCGATCCACAGCGCGGCCGAGCGTCGCTCGGGCGGGCGTGTGCTCGTCGTCGGCGAGGGGACGCTCGACGGCGGGCGAATCGGTCCGCTCGTCTCGGCGTCTGCGTCCGCGTGCTGCGCCGCGGGATCGGCCGTGTCGTCGATCATCGGCAAGGGCGGCGGGGTGAGCTCGCGCTCGGAGATCATGCGCGGCCGCGGCGACGAGGACTGCACGGCGGACATCGGCGGCCGATCGGAGAGCGGTCGATGTTCCTCGGGTTCGAGCCAGTGGGCGCGGAGCGAGTTGCCCGCGGCGTCGGTCTCCACGCCGTGGCTCTGCGCCCACGCCGCGAGCGCGGCGCCGAGCTCGCGCATCGTCTGCCAGCGATCGTCGGCCTCTTTCAGGAGACCTCGTTGCACGATCGTCCAGAGCTCCTCGTCGTCGACCTCGTGCTCGGACCAGGGATCCGGATCACGGAGGAGAATCGCGCTGAGCAGCGCGTTGTAGTTCGAGCCGTCGTACGGCTTCACGCCCGTCGCGACCTCGTAGAGCATCACGCAGAACGCCCAGATGTCGGTGCGGTGATCGACGTCGCTGCGGCCACACGCCTGCTCCGGCGACATGTAGTGCGGGCTGCCGAGGATCACGCCGGCCTGCGTCGTCGTGCGCACGACCTCCTCGTGGTGCAGCTTCGCGATGCCGAAGTCGACGATCTTGGGCACGACGGCGCCCCGATCGTCGGTCACGAGCAGCACGTTGTCGGGCTTCAGATCGCGGTGAACGATGCCCTTCGCGTGCGCGGCCGCGAGCGCGCTCGCGACGGGCAAGAGCGTGCGCACGGCGGCCGCGGGCGAGAGCCTGCGCCTGCGCGTGATGGTTTGCCCGAGCGACTCGCCGTGCAGGACCTCCATCACGATGAACGGGTCCTTCTGCTCGGTCGTGCCGAAGTCGAACACGCGCACGATCGAAGGATGCCCGATGCGCGCGGCGGCGCGCGCTTCCTGCAGCAGGCGCTGCGACGCCTCGGCCGTCGCGAAGTCGCGGCGGATGAGCTTGACGGCGACGTCGATGTCGAGCGTGAGGTTTTTCGCGAGCCACACCGCGCCCATGCCGCCTTCGCCGAGCACCTTCGACAGCCGGTACTTGCCGGCGATGACATCACCGGCGAGGTAGGTCGTGGCGGGTGACGGGTCGGGCGTGGAGCGCGGCGGGATGGAGCGCGGCGACATCGATCGCGGCGCGTCCTGCGTGTCGGCGATGGCGCGTGCCTCCGCCTCCGAGCGCGCGGGGTTTTCCTCTGCGCCCGTGATCGCGGCCTCGCTCGGCGGTCGAGCAGACGCGGGCGGGTTTTGGGACGAGGGCGGCATGAGGAAGCGAAAGGTGCGCCCGGGCCGGGCACGCGGATCCAGCCGAACTATACCGCTCCCGGCGGACTCTCCACAACCCTCGCCGAGATCCGGGTCTTACGGGTTCTCCGAAGGCCCCGTGAACGTGCGGAAATTCGGCCGAGACGAGCGCGCCGCCGTCCGGGCCGGAGGGCCTCGGCGCTCAAGGGAGCAGGCGATCGAGCAGGCCCGCGAGGGCGGCGAGCGCGAACAGGAGGCCGAGGGCGTAAAGCGCCTGGAAGGTGGCCGGCACCGTGGCCTCGAGCGCCGAGAAGCCGAAGCGCTTCTTGCCGCGCGGCGCGTAGAGACCCTCCCACTCGCGCGTGAAGAGGCGATAGCTGCCGACGAAGCGCCGTCGCTCCATGCGTCGGAGCTGGCGGTAGCGCCAGTCGACGAGGGCCTCGTACTGCAGGATCGTGCGCTTCCACAGGCGGCACGCGAGCAAGCCGATCACGAAGAGCGGGATCGTCACGAACGCGAGGCGCGCGCCCGTGAGCGCGAGGTCCTTGATCAGGAACGCGACGACCGCCGACAGGCCCGCGTTCACCGTGAGGAACGTCTGCGTGGTGCCGCGCCTGCGCTCGACGAGGCGCTCGGTGCTGTCGAAGAGCAGGCGGTACTCGTCGAAGGCGTCGGTGCGAGCGGGCGCGTGCGACGCGTCCACCTCGGCGAGGATCTCGTGCACGACGTGGCGCTCGACATCCTGCGCCGAACCCTCGTCGAGCTCTTCGAGCCCGCCGCGCGCGGGCAGGACGTCGGCGCGCAGATCGACGAACGGGGCGAGCGCGGGGCGATCGACCGCGACGATCAGGAGCTTGTCGGTCACCTTGGTGAGCGCGGGGACGAGCTCTTCGGGGGCGCCGATCTTGCCGGCGGCGAAGCTGCGATCGACGAGGAGGACGATCGCGGCGGCGGTCTTCGCGGCGCGGCCGAACGAGCGGGCGGGATCGGCGCTGTCGTCCTCCTCGGGCCAGCGTCTCGCCCGGAGGCCGCGCTCTTCGAGGCGTTCGGCGATGCGGGAGGCGCGGCCGTGCTGACTCGGGGCCGCGACGACGAGGACCTCGGCCGGCGGTGCGTCGTGCATGATGGCTCGGCGCATCAAACCAAGAGATCGCACGTTTGAACAGCATTGAATTGTCGCCTTCGCGGCGGCGAGGGCTGATGACGGGCGTCCGGCGTTCGGATATCGTGTTTCCACGAAGGCGGGCGGCCTCCCGCAGGGTGGCCGGAACGCCGCCGGAGCCGGGCGCGAGCCGGCTTTCTTATTTGCAGGAGGACGAACGATGAGCGGGTGGACGAAACGCGGCACGCTCGTGGTGGCGACGATGGGGGCGCTTTCGACGATCGGTATGGCGTCGTGTGCACTGACGGATTACCAGCCCCCGACCGCGAATACCACCTCGTCGACCGGCGGCGCGGGCGGCACCGGGGGTACGGGCGGGATGCCCGGGCCCGGGGGCCCGGGCGGGACGGGCGGCATGCCGGGGCCCGGGGGCCCCGGAGGAGGCGGCGGCGAGGCTTGCGCCGAAGGCAGCCAATGCCTCCCGGGCGTGCCCTTCAAGGACGGCTGGACCGGGCCGTATTGGGGCAGGCCGACCGCGTGGAACGAGAACGCGGGTGCATGCCCCGACGGCAAGAGCCCGCTTATTTTGTATGCCGATCCCTCCCCGGCCGAGTGCAAGCCGTGCGAATGCAAGCTCCCTGCGGGCACCGTATGCAGCGGCGCCGCGCTTTCGTGCTGGGCCGGTGACAGCTGCGGGAGCGGTGGCGACGAACCCAAGACGTTCGATTCGGGATGCATCCCGAATACATCGATGCCCGGCCAGATCCTGGGCCTCGGGACCTCGTCCTGCCAGGTGACGGGGACCGAGGAGGTGATTCTCCCCACTGGGAGCGCATGCACGGCGACGGGGAGCGGGTTGAAGAATGCCAACCTATGGGAGAGCAATGTACACCTGTGCTCGATCGAGCAGGCGTCCAGTTGCCCCGATGGCGGCGCGTGCGTCACCGTGCCGCCCGGCACTTATGGTGATTACGCGTGCATCACCAAGCCCGGCGAGAATGAATGCCCCGCGGGCTGGGAGTCCATGGCGAAACTCTCGTACGGAAAATTCACCGAGGGGCGCATGTGTCCCGACTGCGCCTGTCTGCAGAAACAGCTGTCTTGCGATCTCAAAGGGGCGTTCAGCAAGTCGGGGAGCGCTTGCGGTGCGGTCGGCACCGATATCGAGACATGCACCACGTTCGGCCTGGGCTCCGGGGCGCGCATCCAGCACCCGGCCCCGATGATCCCCGAGGCAGCTTGCCCGCAGCCCGTGGGCACGGGCTCGGTCAGCGCGCAAGAGCCCACCACGATTTGCTGCCACCAGCTCTTCTGACGTTTCCCCGCGGCGCCGGCCTCACCCCGCCGGCGCCTTCGCGCCGAGCGCCTCTCCCATGCGCCGGATCTCCGCCACCTTCGCCTCGAACGGCGCCCAGTCGTCGTGCGCGTCGATCGCATGCCAGAGCGATTCGATTTCGTCGATGAGTAGCGAGCACGGGGCATCGCCCTGGAAATACGGGTGCGCGAGCGCGTCGGGGCGGGCGGGCATGTAGATCTCGAGCAGGCTCCGGAGCGCGTCGAATCGTTCGCCTTGGTAAAACCTGGCCGCTTCGCTCTGGCGGGCGCGCGCCTCGCTCTGAACGCCGCCGTACCAGTCGAAGAAGAATCGGTCGAAGGGGACCTGGCTCTCCTGCAGGAAGAGCTCGATCGTCTCGACGAGGCTCGCGTCGACGTCCGGATCCGAGGGCAGAAGGCCGAGCCGCGCGAGGAACGCGGCCGCGCGCGCCTCGCGCAGCGCAGGCTCGAACGCGCGCACGGCGGGCGCGAAGGCGGCCGTGGGGGAGACGAGGCGCAAGGCATCGGCGAGGCGCGTCAGGTTGAGCGCCACCGCGCGCGGCTGCTGCCCGAACGCATACAGGCCCGTGTGATCGAAATAGGCCGCGATGAACGAGGGATCGAGCGTGGGCAGGAAGCGGTACGGGCCATAATCGAAGCTCTCGCCCGTGATGTTCATGTTGTCGCTGTTCAAGACGCCGTGGACGAACCCGGCCGCGGTCCACGCCGCGACGAGCCGAGCCGAGCGCCGCGCCACGGCCTCGACGAACCGGACCGCCGGATCCGGGCCGCCGGCCGCCTCCGGCACGTAATGGGTGATGCAGAAATCGAGCAGCTTGGACAACCGCGCGGCGTCGCGGTGATGGGCGTGCCGCTGGAACGTGCCGAAGCGGATATGGCCGTGCGAGAGGCGGACGAGGATGGAGGAGCGGGTGGGCGAGGGTTCGTCGCCGCGGAACAAGGCCTCGTGGGTTTCGAAGAGGGAAAACGCCTTCGACGTGGGCACGGAGAGCGCTTCGAGCATCTCGGCGGCGAGCACCTCGCGCACGCCGCCCTTCAGCGTGAGCCGCCCGTCGCCGCCACGCGAATACGGCGTCGTCCCGCTGCCCTTCGTGCCGAAATCGAGGAGTCTTCCGTCCTCGGGATCCTCGAGCTGCCCGAGGAGAAAGCCGCGGCCGTCGCCGAGGTGCGGATTGTAGACGTCGAACTGATGCCCGTGGTAGCGCAAGGCGAGCGGCGCGGGCAGGTTCGAAGGCAGAGGCTCGAGGCGCGCGAAATGACGGTCCCACTCCTCCGCGTCGAGCTCGCCCAGGCCGAGCCGGCTGGCCCAGCGCTGGTTGCGAAACCGGAGCGTGCGGGTCTGGAATCGAGCCGGGGCGACGACGTCGGCGAAACCGTCGCCGAGCAAAGAGATACGAGGCGCGGGGCGGTAGCGGGGGGTGATCGGCATGGGCACGGGGGGTTGGGGGCGTAGCTCGGCTCGTCCGAGCGTAGCCCCCAATCGGTAAACGGGGTTTGGGGGGCGTAGCTCGGCTCGTCCTCTAAGGCACCTCGGGGCCGCTGACCAGAGGAAGCGAGCCGTCGGGAGCATGACGCCCTCGGTCGCGCTCGGTTGCGGCGGCTCCCCAGCTTCCCTTAGGATGCTCCCTGATGTCCTCCTACGATCCGCCGTTGCTCCTCGGTCAACCCGAGGACGCGCTCGCCCAGAGCTCCCTGGAAGGCCTGCCCTTCGATGCCCTCGTCCTCGTCGCGCCCTCGCCCGTGAGCTCGCGCGCGACCCTCACGGGCCCCGTGTCCGCGGCGCTCGCGTGCGCCCTCAAGGCCGACGCGGCGCTCGATCGAGGACCGCGGCCCCCCGCGGTGATCGCGGCGCCGGCGCTGCCGGGCGGGCGGCTCGTGGTGGTGCCGATGGGCCCGCTCGGCGAGGACACGGACGACGTGCGCAGCGTCGCGGAAGCCGTGGCCGCAGGGACGAGCCGCGCGGTGGACGCGGGCGCGACGCGGCCACTCGTGTGGGTGCAAGCGCCTCCGGGGCCGCGGTTCGCCCGCGCGCGGGAGGTCGCGGCGCTCGCGGCGCTCGGCAGCCAGTGGGCGCCGGTCGAGGCGCGGGAGGCGGGCAAGGCGCCGCGCACGGCCGAGGCCGTGGGCATGGTGGGCCTCGACGAGGCGCGGGCCCGATCGCTCTCGGCGATCGATCACGGGCGCGCGCTCTGCCGCGACATCGCGGGCACGGAGCCGGAGCGCATGGCGCCGCGCCGGATCGCCGAGCTCTGCGAGATCGCGTTCCGCGGCACGGGCGTGAACGTCGAGGTGGAGCACGACGTGTCGAGTTATCCGCTGCTCGCCGCGGTGGCGCGGGCTTCGATGGGGGTCGAGCGTCACCGGCCGTGCGTGGTGCGGCTCTCGTACACGCCCGAGGCGCCGGCGTCGCGTACGCTCGTGCTCGTGGGCAAGGGCGTCACGTACGACACGGGCGGCGCCGATCTGAAGACGGACGGGCACATGGCCGGGATGTCGCGCGACAAGGGCGGCGCGGGCGCGGTCGCGGGGCTCGTGCTGGCGGCGTCGCTCCTCAAGGTGCCGGTGCGCGTGGTGGGGCTGCTCGGGCTCGTGCGGAACAGCGTGGGCGACGAGGCGTTCGTGAGCGACGAGATCATCCGCGCGCGCTCCGGGGTGCGGGTGCGCATCGGGAACACGGACGCGGAGGGGCGGCTCGTGCTCGCGGATCTCCTGGCCGAGGCGAAGACGATCGCGGAGCGCGCGCCCTCGCCGACATTGTTCTCGATCGCGACGCTGACGGGCCACGTGTATCGCGCGTACGGGCCGTACGTCGGCGCGATCGGCAATGGCCCGGCGCAGCGGGCGGGGACGCTGGATCTCCTCGATCGATTGGGCGAGGCGTGGGGCGAGCCGGTGGAGCGATCGCGGCCGCGGCGGGAGGACTATTCGTTCGTGGCGCCGCGATCGAGCGCGGAAGACGTGGTGAGCTCGAACCGGCTCGCGTCGGTGAACACGCCGCGGGGGCATCAGTTCCCGTTCGCGTTCCTCGATATCGCGTCGGGCTTGCGGGGCGATCGGATCCCGTTCGTGCACCTCGATATCGGCGGCGTGGTGGTGGATCCGCCGGATTGGCAATTCGGTCGACCGACGGGGAGCCCGGTTGCCATGCTCACGGCGCTTTTGGGGCAGCCGGCGGAGTAGACGAGCGCGCCTACTTCAGCACCTGCGCCCCCGTGACCCAGACGATGAGGCGCGCGTCGGCGCGGGGGGGATGTAAACGCACATTCACAGGGCCCCTGGAGCGGATGGTGGTCGGTTTCGAGCACGACGCCGGACCGGAAGGTGACCTCGGAGAACGGTTCTGATCATCCTGACCCGGGGTCGCCAACCCCGTGGATCTTGGCTGGATTTCGACGAAACTAGGAGTCCCCCGCCGCGAACGTGGTGCCCTTTCCGCCGCCCTTTCCTTCGTGGGGGCCTGCTTGGGGCTCGTCGCGTCGCTCGGACGGGAGCCCAACGAGGGAGCCAGCTCGGGGATCATCTCGTGGAGCGGGCGGCACTCCTTGAGCCCGAGCTCCGCCGCCGTGCGTGCGGCACGCCGGTACCGGTTGATCATGTCGCTCGACTTGTGTCCCGTTCGATCCTGCACCCACGCCTCCGTCCGCCCGTTCGCGAGCGCGAGCGTGACGAACGTGGCCCGCGCATCGTGAAGCCGGATCGGCATCCTCGCCTCCGTCCGCGCGAACAACTCCGCCGGCAAATGCCGGCCATCTCCAGATGTCGACGAAACCGTCCGGCAGCATCACTGATGCTGAGCCCCTGTCCCGTCCGCGTTCCTTCGTCGTACACGAACACGAGCGCGTCCCCTGACACGTCCAAGCCTCTGGCTGCGCAATGGTCTCGCCACGCGCGCAACGCAGCAACCACCCCGGGCGATAGTGCCCACGCACGAGGCTCGTCCGTCTTGTTTACATCGAGCACGACCGCTCCGAGGTCCAGGTTGATGTCAGACCACTTCGTGTGAAGGGCTTCCGATCGCCGCATCCCCTCTCGGTGAAGGAAGCCATAGAAAATGCGCCACGCCAGCATAATTTCGGCGCAGCCCAGCAACATTGCATCCTCCTCGGGATAGAGCCACCCCTTCGCTTTTCCTGCCTGATACCGCGGTACGAATCCCGGCGGGAGTGGGTTCGCGGCGATATGGCGCAGTGGAAGGACCGCCAACGAGCAGATGCGATGCATGAGTTGCGCGACCGAGCGCCGCGAATTTGGAGCAAGCTTCGCTGGCAAGCTCCGCATGACGGCTTCCGCGTGGTCGAGCGAGAACTTGTCGATCGCCACGTCCCCGACCATGGGATAGACATACCTGCCGAGCCAGTAGCTGTCGCCTTTCGCGGCCCGCCTTCGTTTGACCCGGTCGGGATGAAGCTCCGCCAGCTCGCCGCTCGTCCACCGCTTGCCGATTTGCTCGATCGTCGGCGTCAAGTTTTTCTGCACCACTTGCCCCGACGCGATCATGTCAACGGCCTTGCGCACCTCGTCCAGCGCCTTCCCGTCACGCATCGCGGCGCGCTTGATGATGTCCGGCGCAATGTCGTCGCGTCCGCACTTGCGAAGCTTCGCGGCCAGCTCCGCCAAAACCGCCCGCCGCGCGATGGCGCTTGCCTCATCCTTGCAGGTTTCGAGCATGAAGCTCTGCCGCTTCTTCGTTCCGATCGTGAGCCGCGCGAACCACTTGCCGCGCCGCTCGTACACATTCCCCGTTGCTACCCTGGGCATGATGAACCTCCGGCCCTTGCCGCTCGGCCGGCCTAGCCGGCCAAGCGAGGCAGGGCGTACTGGATGCGGCTCACCCGAGCCGCGCCCGGAGAACGCAGCACCATCGCCGCGCCCGGCGAGGGCCCATGGCGGCATCGCGCACGGTGTCAAGCGCGACCGTCGCCAGCGGAGGGCGCTGGCCCTTAAAACCGGCGCTCTACGGTTTCGGGGAGCGAGCTCGTCCCGCAGCGCGTCGCGTCGCTGCGGTCAGTCCGACCGCTTCCAGGATTTCCCCCGCGCTCTCTCCCCCAAGCTCGTCCGCCGGGGGCACCTCGACGACGGGTGATGCCCGGAATGCGCCCCGCTCGATCCACGCGACGAAGGCAGAGCGGCTGACGATCCGCAGCTTCCCGAGGCGCGTCACGGGAAGCGGGAACTCAGGCGCGCGCACGACCTCCAGGAACGCGCGGGCCGGGATTCCCGTCACCGCCTCGACGTTCCGCTGCGAAATGGTTTCCGGTGGGGGAGCCATGAGACGCAGCGCGGTAGGAGGAAGAGTCAGCGTCGCCGTGATGGTCGCCGGCGGATCGGGGCGTGTATCCGACATTGTCGCCCTCCCTTTTCGGGACGCGATTCCGGGGGAGCCTCCCCGCGCGGATGACGCGTCCGTTGGCTCGTCCTCGCTACCACGTCGAGTTCGCACATTGCAACCGATTTTCGCAAGACTGCCGCGCATTTACCAACAGCGTGCACGAGTTACCGCATTCAATGCGACAGCCGAGCAGGCCCCCCTTATTTCACTGCCGCTTTGATCCGCGAAAGGCCGCTCAGCGAACCGCTTTTCGAGGTACGCCGTCGAGCCTCAGCGCAAAATCGCCGACAAGTCACGCGCATGCCTCCCGCGGCGACGCAAAAAGCGGATCGAAAAACGGCCCTTCCCGGATATTAACCCCTTGAAATCAAGCCTCTCCGGCAGGGACCTCGCGAAATCACCGGGGTTGAGCGGATCATATTGGCCGACCGGGCGTTGATGGGCACCCTTCGAGGTGCGCTTTTTCACCGTTTCACGCCCTCAGCTCGGCTCCGGTGGCGCCCACCCCGGGGACTTCCGCCGGCTCGGCGCGGGCGGGCCGTCGGGATGCTTCCGATGGGGCCGACGGGAAGCCGTGCGTCCGGCGAGGCGCTCGCCGACCATATCCCACACTGCCCATCCGTTCTGTTCGTCAATACAATCGGGTCGTTCGTCATTCCGAACCGTAGCGCCCCTCGCTATCATCGCGTTTTCATTGGCCCGACTGGGTGCCAGGTGTGGCTCCTGGGACCCTCTCACCTCCATCACGTGTGCGTGCATGCTGCGGATGACCGTTGTTTCAGCCTGTGCATGTGCGTCAAAATCGTGCGCACGCAAACGACGCGGTGTTCGTGCGCACCGCTGCCCTCCGTGGTGTTGCTCGTCCTGCCATTACAAACCGTGACGGCGGCTTTCGACGCTCGATCAGGGTTTGGAACTATTTTTCGAGGGGCTACAGGGGGCTCGTTTCGCGAAGCTGCGGCGCGCTTGAGAGCGCTTGGAATCCGGCCTTTGCTGACCGGCGTAAGGGGTAGGTTTCGATTGCGAAACCTGTGCCCTGTGGCGACTTGGCATCAAAATGAGGCTTGCCAGGACTTATCGCCATAGGCATGCTCCGGCAACGCCGTGAAATTGCCTGAGCGCGAATCGCTCGGACGGGATCCGTGTGCCCGTCGATCGACAGCGCAGGCAAAGGCCACGACCACGACGAGGTCCCACTATGAGCAACGCTGCGGGGCAACCCATCGTCGAGCCGGATTCCAATACAGAGCGCAAGGGTCCGGGCGGCCCGAACGAGGCATGCCCGAAAGGCTTGGGTCCGCGGAGCTGGCAGCAGATCATCGAGATGTACGGGGGGGACTGCTGGTATCAGCTCAGCGCACAATGCGGCAAAACCTTTCGATATACGGCCAAGACCGAGAAGCTTTACTTCTCGGGCCCGGCACCAAAGCACTTTGGGAAAAGGAGGTCCAAGCCATGACGCAGGCCGAACCCAGCGCGCTCCCGGACGAGCCCGCCGATCTCGGCGGACATCCGCTATTTCCTCGCCCGGAAACGGAGACGGGGCGTGATCACCGCAGATTCGACATCATCCAGATCCAGCGGTGGCTTCCGGATGGAACCAAGGAGGTATGCCCGAAGCCTTGGAAAGGCTCGGAGCTGCGGTCCTGGCAGCAAGTCATCGACATGTACGGCGGCGAGTGCACCTACCAGCTTGCCGCGCAATGCGGCAAGACACACCGATTTCAGGCCTACTCCGAGAAGGTCTTCTTCGCTGGCCCCGCGCGAAAGCCGTTCGTTGCAACGCCGCCAGCGGCGGCACCGCCGCCGCAGCCTGCGGCTCCGCCCCCAGGGGCGCCGTACTACTAGAACTCATCTCATAAACCGTCCAGGAGCGCCCTGAGGTACACGACGATGCATCCGAGATGGACGAAGCCGAGGAAGTTTTCGGCGTGACGCTCGTACCGAACCACGATGCGGCGGAAGCTCTGGA
>NZ_JASBQE010000152.1 GCF_029960785.1 Polyangium sp. 15x6 | reverse complement strand
CAGGCGCAGGCGGTGCTGGAGGTGGCGGCGCGGCGGCAGCGGCGGGTAGGGGCGGCGGCGCGGGCGGCGGTGCGGCCGGCGGCGCAGGCGGTGGTGCAGCCGGCACGCGAGGCGCGGGCGGAACCACCGGAAGCACTTGCGCGCGCGTCTTCTCTTCGTCGTCGTCGGCCATCAGCCGATCGAAGGCGCCGCCGAGGAAGTCGTCGATCTCTCGTTCGCCCGCGGCCTCGTTGGGCGGCGGGTTTTCCTCCTCGACCTCCTCGACCTCGTCGGCCTCGATCACCTCGGCATCGTCGATGACGATCGCATCCGCATCCGGCTCGACCGTCGCCTCGATCGGCACGAGCGCGCGGATGTGGCCGAGCAGCTCGCCGAACGCGATCGGCTTGTGCACGTAGTCCTCGGCCCGCGTGCGCAGCTTCCGGTGTTGCTCGAAGGTCTCGTCGGTCGACTCGCTCGACATGATGAGGAGCGGCACGTCCTTGAGCTGCGGATCCTTCTTCAGCTTGTTGCACACCGAGAAGCCGTTCATGCGCGGCAGCTCGATGGAGAGGAGGATCAGGTCCGGTCTGTCGTTCGCGGCGAGCTGCAACCCGGCGTTGCCGTCGTCGACGACCTGCACGGTACAGCCGAGACGCCCGAGCTCGGTACGGAGCTCTCCGGCGAACGCGTGATCGCTCTCGAAGACGAGGACTTTTGTCATTTTTCGGGCCGTTTCGACAGGCTCGGGGCCTTCCTCGCCAAGATATCGATCTCGTTCGAGGACTGTCAAACTCGCTCAGAATCGACCCACGATCGAGACGGAGGCCGGGCCCACGAAGACGCGCGCCGACACCTCGTCCTTCGCTTTTTTCGGCGCGAGCGCCCAGATCCCGACCGCCGCGCCCGCCGCGAGGCCGGCCCCCACCCAGGCCCCGAGCGCGAGGCCATCGAACGTGCGCACGCTGTCGATGCGATCCGCGCCACACTGCACCCGCTTGCGACACTCGATCGCGCCCGCCTCGGCATGCGCGCCGGCCAGGAGGTACGCCGCCACGCCGCCGCCGAGGAGCGCGACCGCAGCACCCCCGGCGATCCACGTGCCGAGCGGCACGGCGTCGATCACCTTCGGCCCCGTGGGCCCCGCGTTCGTGCCCCCTGACAGCTTGATCTCGACCGTGAGCTTCGCCTCGTCCTCGGCCTCGATCTTCGTCGAAAACGCCTCGCGCCCCGGCGCCTTCGCCTCGATCTGGTGCGTGCCTGGATCCACCGGCACGGGCGCTCCGAGGCTCGACTCCGGGACGGCCTGGCCGTCGATCGTCACGACGATGCCGGAGACGCCCGCGGGGAGCTGCAGCCGGACCGTGGGGATACGCGATTCGATCTCCTTGCGTTTCTTCTCGATCGCCTCGCGACGGGCCTTGTCCTTCTGCGCCTCCGCGATCTCTTCCCCGTGCTTCCACGTGGCGACGGCCGCGCGCAGCTTGCCCGTCACGGCCTGACACTCCCCGAGCGCCAGGAACGCCTCGGCCGTCTCGTGGATCGCGATCGCCTGCTCCAGCATCGGGATCGCGTCCGCGCAGCGCCCGGCCTTCACCTCGACGACGGCGTCCGTCACCATGTCCTTGGCGAGCTGCACCTCGGCCTTGCTCGGCTCCTTCGCGAGCGCCGCCGGCGCGCCGAGCGCGAGCGCGACGCCGAGCGCGAACGCCCACGCGACCTTCACGACGAGGCGGCCCCTTCCTTCGCGAAATGGCCCGGTGGTTCGTCGCCGAAGCAGATGCCCATCTCGCGCGCCGTCGTCACCGTGTCGCAGTCGAGGTCCACCGTCTTCGTGCGTCCCGCGGTCTCGGAGAGCGGGATGAGCTCCACGCGATGACAACGCAGCGCGACCATGCCGCTCTCGCAGCCCTGCACGAGGAAACGCACGGCCCCCGCGCCGAAGCGCAGCGCGAGCAGACGATCGAACGTCGTGGGGCCGCCGCCGCGCTGCAGGTGGCCGAGCACCATCGAGCGCGTCTCCTTGCCCGTGCGCGCGCCGATCTCCTTCGCCACGCGCTCGGCCACGCCGCCGAGCACGGCCACGCGGCGGAACGCGTCGCCCGCGTCGCGCACGGTGACGTCGCCGCCCTTCGGACACGCGCCCTCGGCCGCCACGATGATCGAGAAGCGCCGCCCGCGCGCCTCGCGCTGCATCACCTTCTCCACGATGGGCTCGTACGAGAACGGCGCCTCGGGAACCAGGATCGCGTCCGCGCCGCCCGCGATGCCGGATCGCAGCGCGATCCAGCCCGTATGCCGCCCCATCACCTCCACGACCATGACGCGCTCGTGCGCCTCCGTCGTCGAGTGCAGCCGATCGATCGCCTCCGTTGCGATCGAGACCGCCGTGTCGAAGCCGAACGTGAGCTCCGTGCCGTAGACGTCGTTGTCGATCGTCTTCGGCACACCCACGACGAGCGGCAGGCCGCGTTCGAGCAGCGCGTTCGCGATGCGCATCGAGCCGTCGCCGCCCACCGCGACGAGCGCGTCGAAGCCCTCGCGGTGGAACCGCTCGACGAGCTCGGCAGAGCGATCCTTGGGGACGATCTTGTCGCCCTCGTGCGTCGGGTAGTGGAACGGATCGCCGCGGTTCGCCGTGCCGAGGATCGTGCCGCCGAGGTGCATGATGCCGCGCACGGCGTCGCGATCGAGCCGCACGAGGCCGCCGGGCTCGTCCTCGAGCAGGCCGCGGTACCCGTGTTTGATGCCCCAGACCTCGATACCCCGCTCGATGGCGGAGAGCGTGACGGACCGGAGCACGGCGTTCAGCCCGGGCGCGTCGCCGCCCCCGGTGTTGATGGCGATCTTCCGTATCGTGCGCGGCATCCTGCGGGGAGGATCGCGGTCATCGGCCCGTTTGGCAAGGGGGCGAAACGAGCGCGGTGGTCGCCCTCGCCTCGCGCAAGCCGGACCAGGTGAGCCCTACGCCCGCCGTGATCACCAGCGCCGCGCCCGCGAGCCCGATCGGCTTCTCGGGCTCCCCGAGGATCACGATCGCCGCAAAGTGCGTCAGAACGACCCCGAGGTAACTCCACACGCCGACGCGGGCCGCCCGATCGAGCGCATACGCCCGCGTCATCGCGATTTGCGCGAACGCGCCGCTCGCGCCCGTGCCGAGGAGGAAAAGCGCGCCTTCGAGGTCCGGAACGCGCAGCGTCGGGAGCGCGACGAGCAGGAGCGAAACGCCCGCCACGGTCGAGAAATGCGCGACGATCGCCTCGGGGCTCTCGCGCGGCGCGCCGGATCGACCCGTACCCAGGCGACGCAGCCAGATCATGGCGAGCGCGCTCGCGACCGCGCCGAGCAGCGACACGAGCGAGAGCGGACCGGACAGCCGGAAGCTCGGGCCGGCCACGAGCGCCACCCCGACGAACGCGATCGTCGTTGCAACCCAAACGATCCGCGAGCTCCGCTCGCCGAGCAGCCACGGCGCCAGGATGGCGATGAAGATCGGCGACGTCGCGCCGAGCGTCACGGCGTCCCCGAGCGCGATCGCCGGCGCGCCGAACGTGTAGAACGTGCAGAACATCGCGACCGTCCCGCAGATCGATCGGGCCCAGCCCGTGCGCCGATCGTGGATCACGAGCGGGGCCCCGCGCATCCGGGCCACCGCGATGGCGACCACGGCCCCGAGCACCGCGCGCGCCGCGGCGACCTCGGACCAGGGGAGCTTCTGCGCGCCGAGGCGCGTGCAGATCCCCATGATCGTGAACAACACCTGCGCGACCACCATCCACGCGAGCGCTTGTCGTGGTCCGCTCGTGGCCTCGGGGGCGCTCCTCTCTCGGCCCCCCGGCTCGACGCTCTTCACCCGCGCCGCGTTACCACGCGAAAGGCCGCGAAGCCCGCACTTGCGCGCGAGGGTTGGTCTCCCCTGTGTGCGCGCTGGCCCTCCGTGATATGAATCGTCACGTTTGGGACGAACCTACCCCACGCTGGAGATCTGCATGACCCCGAAAGCCCGCAGTGCCTCGATCGACGCTGGCTCCCTGCCCGCGCTCTCGCCCCTCGCCGCGTTCGCCCTCGCGCACGCCGACGGCACCCGGTCCATCGCGGACATCGCTGCCCTCGCGGACGCCACCGGGACCGACGGGTGGACGCGTGATGCGGTGTTCCGCGCGCTCGACGAGCTCGCGGATCTCGGCCTCCTCGAGGCGCGCGTGGCCCCGCCGGCTGGCGGTCCTCGGGTTCGCCGCGGCCCGACGGTCGAGAGCGCCCCGGCCCTCGGCGTCTCCCCGGGCATGCCGCTCCGGGCGAACGAGGACGACGACGGCTCGCGGAAGAACCAGGAGGAGAAGGAGAAGCGCCACGCCGAGCAGAGCGACAAGAAGAAGTCCGGCAAGGGCAAGGACAAGGAACAGGGCGCCCGCAGCGCCGAGCAGAGCGACAAGCGCACGGCCGAGCAGAGCGACAAGGGGTCCTGAAGCACGGTCGCCGCTATCGGCTGGCCCTTCGCTCCGCTTTTCTCACGAGCCAATCGATCATCGCTCCCCCCACGTCTTGCCCGCCGACGAGCCGGGCGCGCGCGAAGAAACACGGAAAGTTCACTTCGAGCACGTAATGGCGTCCGCTCGGATGTTCGAGCACGTCCACGCCGCCGAGCTCGACGTCGAGGGCGGCCGTCGCGGCCACGGCGCTCGCCAGGATCTCGGGCGCGGGCGGCGTCTGGTAATCGGCCGGATCGTCGGTCGCGTGCGTCCGGAAATCGTCTTCGTCCTTTTGATTGCGCCAGTATCCCGCGACGCGGTCGCCCACCACGATGCAGCGGTAATGCGTCGCGTCCGGGATGTATGCCGAGAGCACGGGCATCCGACCCGACGCGAGCGCGTGATCCATCGTGGAAA
This sequence comes from Polyangium sp. 15x6, assembly GCF_029960785.1. Taxonomy (GTDB): domain Bacteria; phylum Myxococcota_A; class Polyangia; order Polyangiales; family Polyangiaceae; genus Polyangium. Next base: position 16,604 of record NZ_JASBQE010000152.1, on the reverse strand, counting down.
ACAGCCCCGCCAGGCTGTCGATGCGCAAGACGCCGACGCCCCCCGATCCGCCGGCGAACTTCATCACGATCGGCAGGCCGCCGAGATCCTCGACGTACCGGCGGAGGAGCACGCGATTCGTCGTGTTCCCCCAGATCCACCGCGGCACCGAGATTCCTCGCCGCTCGAGCACGGCAGCCTCGGGCCCGATATCGCGGAACATGCCATCGGGCTGCCGATGAAACGTCACGACCCCCGGCCCCGCGAGCGCCTGCTCGACGCGCACCGCCGATGACGAGACGGCCGGCCGGAAGAGCAACGTTCCCGGCGGGAGCGGCTCGGCCGCGGTGAAATCGAAATTCGCGGCCTGCACTTCCTCGTACGAGACCCCGCGCGACGCGCACGCCTCGCGCAGCACGCGTATCGTCGTCTCGGGCACGCCGTCGTTCACGCAGACGAACCGCCGCGAAGCCGGCGCCTTCCCGGCCGGCGCCTCGTCCGCCGCGATGTTCACCCGGGCAGCCTCGACGGGGGCATACATGAAATACGCGATCGTCGCCTTTTCCCCCTCGCGGAGCGGATTCGACTGGTGCAACGCGGCCCTGTCGACGCTCCCGTCGGGCCGATGGTTGAACCAGAGCGCGAGCCGCCCCCTTTTCGCGCCGACGGTCATCGGATGCGGCTCGGCGCGCGGGAAAAACGTCTCGCCGCCGCCTTCCGCGTCCGTGAGATAGACGATCGCGGTCGCCACGAGCCGCGCGCCGCCGATCGTGTATTCGTCGAGGTGCGGCGGATGCGCGTCGCCCCGCTCGTACCGGCGAAACCGGAACGTCGGCGCGACGAGCGTGCAGGAAAAACCGAGGACCGCCTCGATCCGCGCCGCGATCGCCCGGAGCACGGGATCCTCGCGGACGGGAAGCTCGCTCGACAACCCCGTCTCGTTCGCCTGCCACGCGAGCCCGCGGCGGGTGAGCGCATCGCGATCCCCGTACGAGGCGAGCACGTGGCGCACCTCGTCGTCGGAGACGAAGCCCTCCTGCACGTAGAGGCGCGGCGCCTCGGAAAGGCGCCGCAGCGGAGACGATACGGGGTTCATGGGCCCGACAGCACCGTGCGAGAGCGGCGCTGTCAAGCCCGGTGGCCGCGGGTCACTTGATGGGGAGCGCGGCGAACCGCGTGATCTTGCCGCGGCGAACCTTGAACGCCGCCACGGTGCCAGGCTTCATCTTGCCGAGCGCGGCTTCGAGCGCCTTGGCGTCACGCACGGGCGCGCCGTTGACCTCGAGGAGCACGTCGCCCGGCGACAGCTCGCTCTCGGGCTCCGTGACCCGGTCGACGCGCACGCCGCCGCCCGCGAGATCCGAGAACTGGAAGCCGAACTTGTTCGTCGCGGCCGGCGCCTTCTGCCCGCGCGAGGGCTTCGTGTCGGCGTCGATGCCGTCGCTGTCGCCGAGCTGATCGAGCTTCGCGGTCACCTCGAGCGGCTTGCCGGAGCGCAAGAGCGAGACCTTGATCGTCGTGCCCGGCGCGTGCCGCGCGACCTTGCGGGGCAGGTCCTCGGCGTGGTGGATCGGCGTGCCGTTCACCGCGACCACGATGTCGCCGGGCTTGATGCCCGCGCGCGCCGCCGCGCCGCCCGGCTCGAGATCCGAGACGAGCGCGCCCTTCGGCGTGTCCATGCCAAACGCCTTGCCGAGATCGGCCGTGAGCGGCTGGAAGAGCAGGCCGAGCTTTCCGCGCTCGACGTGACCCTTCTCGCGGAGCTGCGGCAGGATGTCCCTCAGCGCGTCGACCGGCGTCGCGAAGCCGATGCCGTTCGCGCCGGCGCGGATGGCCGTGTTGATGCCGATGACCTCGCCCTTCCAGTTGAACAGCGGGCCGCCGCTGTTGCCCGGGTTGATGCTCGCGTCGGTCTGGATGAAATCGTCGTACGGGCCGGCGCCGATCGAGCGCGCCTTGGCGCTCACGATCCCGAGCGTCACGGTGTGCCCGAGCCCGAACGGGTTGCCCACCGCGAGCACGTGCTCGCCGACGCGCAGCGCCTCGCTCGATCCGAGCGCCGCGACCGGGAGGCCGCTCGCGCCGCGGAGCTTCAGGAGCGCGAGATCGAGCTTCGTATCACGCCCGACGACGTCGGCGGCGAACTCGCGCTCGTCCGCGAGGCGAACCTTCACGTCGTCCGCGCCCTCGATCACGTGCGCGTTCGTCACGATGAACCCCTCGGGGTCGATGATGAACCCGGTGCCGAGCGCGGTGCGCGCCATCTGTCGCTCCGGGGCGCGCGGCGCGCGCTCGCCTCCGCCGCCTCCGCGCGGTCCGAAGAAGAAATCGAAAGGATCGATGCCGCCGAAGCCCGGGCCTCCGCCGGCGACCTTCTGCGTCGTCGTGATGTTGACGACCATGGGGGTCACGCGCTGGGCGAGGTCGGCGACGTCGAACGTCGCGGGCACGGGCGCGGGCCCGGCGGGCGCGGGCGCTGCCGTCATGGCCGCGGCGGCCTCGGCCGAGACCTGCTGGGCGACCTCTTGCGTGGAGGGCGGCGGCGGCGTCGCGTGGGCCTCGTGCCCGCAGCCGGTGGACCCGAGCAATCCCGTGGCGAGCAAAAGGGCGAGCGCCGAGCGAGACACGAATGAAGACGCGCGCTGGGACGAACGGACGGACATCATGAATTCTCCCCTCGAACCTCCGGGCGAGCGAACCAGCCGAGGCTCCACTTCATTCCGAGCCTAACGGATGAATCGCGATAGCGAGTTGCGCAACCCCTCGCCGTGCGGTTTGGACGATCGCACGCCTCCCCGGATGCCGCTGTCCCCTGGCCTAGCGCTCTGGTAGGGTGCGCCGCCGGAAGGGAAGCGATGAACGATCTGCGCAAACGCATGGAAGAGCGGCGAATCGGGTTCGTGGGCGGCGGTAGCATGGCGTCCGCACTCATCCGGGGCCTCTTGCATTCGGCCACGGTCACGCCCGCTCAGATCCGGGCGAGCGATCTGAAGGAACAGCGTCTCGACGAGCTCCGGCAGACGTACGGAATCGAGACCACGGACGACAACGAGGCGCTCGTCCGCTGGGCCGACGTCGTCGTCATCGCCGTGAAGCCGCAGATCGTCGACCGCATCCTCGGCGCCGTCGCGGCCGGGCTGAAGGAGGGGGATGTCGTGGTCTCCGTCGCCGCCGGCGTGCCGATCGAGGCGATCGAGGCGCGCCTGCCCGAGCGCACGCGCGTCATTCGATCGATGCCGAACACCGCGGCCATCGCGCTCGCGGGCGCCACGGCGATCGCGCCCGGCTCGCACGCCACGAAAGACGACCTCGAGGTCGCCCGTGCGCTCTTCGAGGCCGTGGGCCGGTGCGTGGTGCTCGACGAATCGCTGCTCGACGCGGTCACGGGCCTCTCGGGCAGCGGCCCGGCGTACGTGATGCTCATGATCGAGGCCCTCGCGGACGGCGGCGTGAAGGTCGGCCTCGGCCGCGACACCGCGCTCCTCCTCGCGGCGCAGACCGTCTACGGCGCGGCCAAGCTCCAGCTCGAGACGGGCGAGCACCCGGGGCGCCTCAAGGACATGGTCACGAGCCCCGGCGGAACGGCCATCGCAGGCCTGCACACGCTCGAAGCCGGCGGCCTGCGTCGCACGCTCATCGACGCCGTCGAGGCCGCCACGAACCGCGCCGTCGAGCTCGGCGAGCAGATGGCGAAAAAGCTCCGCCGGTAATTCCGTCCTCCCCGCCGAGCGAGCGCCCTGGGCTTTCGGCCGCGCTCTTGCTCGTCCGCATGGCATGTCCCCGCCGTGCTCGGTGTATTCCCCACCGCCGTCCGATTCTCCCGGTCTCGACGGTTCCTGCGAGGAGAGCTGTCATTCCAAAATCGTGCATTCTCGCCTGATGCTCGGTTTTTCCCTGCTTTTGATGGCCTTCTCCCTTTGCGCGTGCAGCGGCACCGACGAAGGCAGCACCCTCGTCGCGACCAAACGCTCGTTCGCCTACCCGCTCGACGACGTCCTGCGCCTCCACCACGTGCAGGCCAAGGCCACGCACAACAGCTTCCACCTGGCGAACCCCGATCTCTCGGGCCCCGCGTACGCCGTCGATCACGCGCCGCTCGACGTGCAGTTCTCCGACCAGGGCGTGCGCTCTATCGAGCTCGACCTCCGGTACGACGAGGCGCGCGGGGATTACAAGGTCGCGCACGTTCCTCTCCTCGACGAAGGCAGCACGTGCGCCACGCTCGGCGAATGCCTCGGCATCGTGAAGCGCTGGTCGGACGCCCACCCGGCCCACCTGCCGATCACGATCATGCTCGACCTCAAGGACTTCGCGCCCGGCGCGGACGCGCTCGAGGCGTATTTCGGCACCCTGCACGAAAAGATATTCAGGGTTTGGCCGGAAGATCGGATCGTGACGCCCGACGAGGTGCAGGGCGATTACGCGACGCTCGGCGAGGCCATGAGGACCGAGGGCTGGCCCACGCTCGGCAAGCTGCGCGGCCGCGTGATCTTCACGATGTACAACCTGACCGACAGGTTTGGCAAGGCGTACTCTCGCGAAGGAACGAGCCTCGCGGGTCGGCTCGCCTTCACCCGCACCGTGCCCACGGATCCGCACGCCGCGTGGACGCTCTACGACGATCCCAAGGTGACGAAGGACCTCATCGACGAGGCCGCCGCGGCAAACCTGCTCGTCCGCACGCGCGCCGAGATCAACCTCGCGGCCGCGCTCGCCGGCGACACGACCTTGCGTGACGCCGCGCTCGCGGGCCCCGCGCATTTCGTCACGACCGATTATCCCGCGCCGATCGACGGCTCCACCTATCACGTGGACATCACGGGCGGCACGCCCGCGCGCTGCAATCCCGTGACGGCGCCCGCCGAATGCACGTCCGAGGCGCTCGAAGATCCCCGCTTCATGAAGCCCTGATCAGCGATAGAGGAACGTCACGCTCCGGTAGCGGTCGAGCGTCTCCGGTATGCCTGGGCCGATTTCCAGCGCGATTTCCGCGCTCGTCTGGAAGTCGATCCGATCCGTGAGCACGTGGAACCGGCAAGCGCTCGCGCGCGCCGAGGGAGGCGTGACCACGGTGCCCCACCATTGCGCGAACGGCGAGGCGTGGGGGCCTGATTCGAAGTAAAACGCGCCGTTCAGGTAATCCTCGGTGCCCGTCCCGACGATCGACGTCACCCCGTCGAGCACGGCTCGCTCGTCGCCTTCGAGGAAATTGAGTGGCTCGTCGAAGAGGCTGCCGTCGCCGATTCCGCGGCCCTCCAGGAGGAGGCACGTCCCGGCCCAGCGCCCGCGGCCGGTGACGCTCGCGAGCGGATGCTCGAGCCCTGGCGCGGGCGCGACGGTCTCGTTGCGGACGGCGTGGAGGTGACCGAACGGCTCGCTCGGGACGGCCTTTTCGCCGCGGATCGAGAGCGTGAAATCGACCGGCGCCGCGGCCGCGCTCGTCGCCGCGAAGACCGCCTTTTCCTTGAATGGCATCGGGAGCCGCAAGGCGAGGCGCACCATGCCTCCCGCCTTCGACCCCGCGAGCGCGAGGCTCGCGTCTTCCGGCGGATCCAGCGTCGCCGCAAAGAGATCCGAGAAAGGCAGCAGAATGGCCGGCGCGGCCTCATCGTCCCAGGTGACGGAGAGCGTGACGTCACGGAGCGCGGCAAACTGCGCCTCGGCGATCTCGATGGAAAACGCATGAATCGTGGAAGGCCCTGCAAGATCGGCCAGCGGGGTCGTTTGTCCCGGCTCCAGGGCCACGACCTCGGGCGCGACGAGCGGCTCGCCCGGGATCGCCCCCTCCGCCGTGGACGAGAGGACGGAGATCGCCTGGTCCCGCGCGGCGAGGCGCGCCTCCGCCGCCTTGCGCGGCTCTGCTTCCGGGGAGAGGACCGCCCCTGCCTGATGATAATAATATTCCAGCGGGCCGAGCCCATCGAGGGCAATCACGATTTTCTTGGAGAAGACGACCGGATAATACCACGCGACGTGGTTGCCCGGCCCGTCGCCGAACGGCGGCGCGAACATCTCCCCGGCCGTGCCGTCGATCACCGCGGCGAGCGGCTCTTCCACGACGGGATTCTCCTCGTCGTCGACCCAGATCCGCAGCACCTCGTCGTTCGCCACGAGCCCGTTCCTGAGCGAGCTCGCCGTGAGCCAGAGCCGCGACAGGTAGCCCGAACCCGAGAACCGCGAGAGCACGACGCCCCGCACGTACGCCTCGGGGCATTCGGCCTCGTCGTAAATGGGTGGGATGAGCTGGATCTCGCTGACGGAGGCCTCGCGCCCGCGGCAGACGAAATGGTTCATGTCGCGGTTTCCGCGCTCCACGAAATCGGACGGCGCAGGCGCGCCGCTCAGGCGGTCCTGGCTCCCCGTCTGGACGTACCTCCCCTCGCCGAAGACGGGCAATGCCCGGAAATCCGCGAGCGCCGCGAGCGCGGCTTCGTCCGCGAGCTCCTCGCGCGTGCCCGGCGGCGGGAGCGTCACCACGGGGCGGGGATCATCGCTGCAACCGGCGACGGAAGCGGCGGCGAGGACGAAAAAGGTGGCGCGCGCGCGGCGGATCGTGCAGTCCATCCTCCGTTCAATGTGCGCCGATGCCGCTCCGTAGGCGAGCGTATTTTTCGTGCGCGGCGGACGAGAAAAGTCGGAACCGCACTTCTCCGGGCGGCGGGAATGGGGCATCCTTCGAGTCGCGCAATGGAATGGACCATCTCCGACACGATCCGCGTGGAAGACCTGGCGGAGGCCCTCGGGACCACGGCCGAGGGAGCGCCGCCGCGGACGCCGGACGACGAAACGCCGGTGCTGCCGCGCCTGTCGCTCTCGACCGGCGCGATCGAGGGCAACGCGCCCGTGCTCTCCTCGCCGGGCGTCGATCTCACCCTCGTGCGGCAGCTCGGGCAAGGCGGCATGGGGGCCGTTTACCTCGCGCATCAGCGATCCCTCGATCGCCATGTCGCCATAAAAATACCGCACGAGGACGCGCCCCGGAGCGCGTCCTTGGCGATCATCCGCGAAGGCCAGGTCGCCGGGGGGCTCGAGCACCCGAACATCGTGCCGGTGCACGCGCTCGGGCTCGACGATACCGGGCGGCCGATCCTGGTCATCAAGCGGATCGAGGGCGTGTCGTGGAGCGACCTCCTCGCGGATTCGAGCCATCCATTCTGGGAGCACGCGAGCTTCGGGGGCGAATCGCGCCTCGTCGCGCACATCGAGATCCTCATGCAGGTATGCAATGCATTGCATTTCGCCCATACCCGCGGGATCGTCCACCGGGACATGAAGCCCGACAACGTGATGGTCGGCGAATTCGGCGAGGTGTATCTGCTCGACTGGGGGGTCGCGCGAAAAATCGACACGACGCCGGGAAAGGACGCCGAGCCGCTCGCCGGGACCCCGGCGTACATGGCCCCGGAGATGGCCTGCGGAAAGCCGCACGAGGTCGACGCGCGGACCGATGTGTACCTGCTCGGCGCGACGCTCCACGAGATCCTCACGGGCAACCCGCCGCACGCGCGGCCGAGCCTTTACGACGCGCTTCTTTCGGCGAGCGCGGGGACGCCTCTGGACTATCCGTCCGAGGCCCCGGACGAGCTCGTCGCGCTCTGCAATGCCGCCATGTCGCGCGAGCGGGACGAGCGGCCCCCGAGCGCCGCGGCATTTCGCGAGCGCGTGGCCGATTTTCTGCATCACCGTTCCTCGCTCGGGATCGCGAATGCGGCGAGCGAGCGCCTCGCGGCCCTGGAGGAGGTCATCGGCGAGGGCGGACCCGAGCTCGTCACCAGCGCGGAAATGCTGGGTGGGCTCAGCGAATGCCGGTTCGGCTTTTTGCAAGCTCTCCGCGAGTGGCCCGACAACACGCGCGCCAAGGAGGGGCTCGCGCGGAGCCTCGCGCTCCTCGTCGAGCGCGAAATCGCCCTGGAGAACCCCGCGAATGCCCGCGCCCTGCTCGAGCGAATGGAAGGGGAGCGCTCCGCGCTCGAAGCGCGCGTCGCCCTGCTGGAGGAAAAAATCGAGGCGCGCCGGCGGCTCGAGCGGAGGGCCGCGGAGATGGCCAAGGAGATGGACTCCAGCGTGAGCCGCCGCGCGCGGACGCTCTTCGTCAGCGCCGTGGTCGGCACCGGCGCTGTCGTCATGGGCGCCCTCTCGATCCGCGAGGCGAGCACGCGCCGCCCGTCGCCCTGGGCCGACGTCCTCGTCTTCGACGCGGTGATCCTCTCGCTCTTCCTCGCCGGGCTCTTTTTTGGCCGCAGGCGGCTGCTCACGAACCTCTTCAACCGCCGGCTGCTCTTCACCGTCACGGCCTCGTTCGCGCTGAACGCCCTGCACGACGTGCTCTCCTACGTTCGCGGCGAGCACGTCTGGACCTCGGGCGCGATGGGCCAGCTCATCATCGGCTCTTGCCTCGTGGTCACCGCGATCAACAGCACACTCGAGCTCCTCTGGCCCGCGGCGATCCAGCTCGCGGGCGGCCTGCTCTCGTTTTACGTCCCCTGGGCGACGGGCGCGATCAGCACGATCGGCACGCTCGTCACGGTCGCGCTCGTCCTCCGGGCCTCGAAGCCGAGCGGCGCCGCGGAGACGGCTGACGCGCGGCGCGACCGCGTGTAGAGTGCGCGCGCCTGACCTCATGAAACTCCTCGCCATCAGCGATCTGCACGTCGGATTTCCGGACAATCGAGCCGCCGTCGCGTCCCTCGGCGCGCGGCCCGACGATTGGCTCGTCCTCGGCGGAGATCTCGGCGAAACGTTCGAGCACGTACGATTCGTGCTGGATACGCTGGCGCCGCGGTTCCGGAAGCTCGTGTGGGTGCCGGGCAACCACGAGCTTTACGTCGATCCCCACACGCCAGGCGAGCCCCGCGGCGCCGCCCGCTATGCGCGGTACGTCGAGCTCTGCCGCGAGCGCGGCGTGCTCACGCCGGAGGATCCGTATCCCATCTGGGAAGGCGAGGGCGGCCCGCACCTCATCGTCCCCATGTTCCTGCTCTACGATTACACGTTCCGCCCGGATCACATCCCCGTGAGCGAAGCGGTCGCCTGGGCCGCGGAGCAGGGCATCGCCGCGGCGGACGAGGTCCTGCTCGATCCCGCGCCCTTTCCGAGCCGGCAGGCGTGGTGCCATGCGCGCGTGGCCGAGACCGAGGCGCGCCTCCGCGCCGCGCCCGCGCTGCCGAAGGTGCTCATCAATCATTTCCCGCTGCGCCAGGACCTCGTCTTCCTGCCCCGCGTGCCGCGCTTCTCGCCGTGGTGCGGGACGCGAAAAACCACGGATTGGCACGTCCGCTTCGAGGCGCGGGTCGTCGTGCAGGGCCATTTGCACGTCCGGAGGACGGTGCACGTCGACGGCGTCCGCTTCGAGGAGGTCTCGTTCGGATACCCGCGCGAGCGCCGGAGCGACCGCCCGATCGACGCTTACGTGAAGCAGATCCTCCCGACGCCGGAGATCACGCCTTGAGCCCTCTTTCCTTGCCGCCTCGCGCTGCGCACCTCTGGTACGTCGATCCCGACGCGATCGACGACTGGTACCTGCTCGCGGCCTACCATTCCGTCATGTCCCCCGACGAGGCCCGGCAGCAAGCTCGTTTTCGGTTCGTCGAGGGCCGGCGCGAATACCTCGTCACGCGCGCGCTCGTCCGCGCCGTGCTCAGCGCGTATGCGCCCGTCGCCCCGCGCGACTGGGTCTTCGTGCGAAATGGCCACGGCCGGCCGGAGATCGCGGGGCCGAGCGGCGCGCCGAGGCTGCGCTTCAACCTTTCGAACACGCGCGGCCTCGTCGCGCTCCTCGTCGCCCGCGACCGCGAAGTCGGCCTCGACGTCGAGGACACCCAGAGGCGCGGCGAGACCGTCAGCGTCGCCGACCGCTTCTTCTCCCCGTTCGAATCCACCTCGCTACGCCGGCTGCCCGCGTATCGCCAGCGGGATCGATTCTTCGATTACTGGACCCTCAAGGAAGCGTACATCAAGGCGCGCGGCATGGGCCTCGCCATCCCGCTCGATCATTTTTCCTACCACCTCGACGAGGGCGGCCCCATTCGTATCTCCTTCCAGCCCGAGCTCCCGGACGACCCTTCGCGCTGGCAATTTTCGCTCACCTCGCTGGGCGGCCGTCATCGCGTCGCGACGGCCATCGAGCGAAGGCCGGGCGAAGGAACAATCGCCGTCGAGATGTTTCGGTGTCTCCCGTTCGAGGACGTACCGCCGAGGGCCTGACGTCGGGCCCAAGGCCGCCGCGGGTTTTGCGTTCCATCCCCCGGTGCCCCCGTCCGAGGAGGACCCCGATGGCCGACGGATCCCGCTTTCCCAGGCTCGCTCCCCCGTTCGCGATCACCGGCGCCGCCGCCGGCTGGCTCTCCGCGGGGCTGCTCTCGAACCCGCTCTTCGCCGTCACGTACGATGGGGTCAAACCCCTCGCCGCCCTCGGCACCATGCTCATCGCCGCCGCCACCGGCGTCCTCCTGAAGAAGCTCTGCCTCGGTTGGCGATATTCGTACGAGATCGAAACACCAAACGCCGAGACCCGCCCGACGTCGGACCGGACCGGGTATCACGTCCTCGTCGTGCTCCTCGCCGGCGCCGCGGCCGGCGCGATGGTCGCGGCCCTCGACGACGCGAACGGCGGCACGCTCGGGGGCGCCGCGAGCGGGGCTTTTTCCGCGATCCTCTTCTTGCCCGTGTGCCTGATCATCCTCTCGTCCGCGCGCCGCGCCCAGCGGGCCCGCCTCGGCTCGATCGTCGCGGGCAGCGATCGCCGCGCCGTCTGGGGGATCCTCGCGGCCGCCCTCTCCGCGGCCACGCTGCTCGCGGCCCTCGACTGGCCGGCGTCGCACCTCGAGGAGGTCGAGAAGCCCATCCCGGCACTCTTCATCCTGCTCGCGACGGCCCTCGTGACGCTCGCCGTCCTCGCCGCCGACCTCCGTGCTTTGAAGCGCGCGCAGGCGGCGCTCGCGCCGGGGCTCTCGACCGAGGACGACGGCCCCGCGCCGCTCGTGGACCTTGCCGTTCCGCGCGTCGATCTCGGCCTCGGCGACGACCTCGCCTCGCGCCTCGCGCGGAGCGCCTCCGCGTACCGAGGGCGCGATCGCGCCGTCGAGCTCGTGCAAGGCAATCCGGAGCAGGCCCTCGGCGCGCTCCGCCGCGCGGTTCGGCGTGGGGTCACGAGCCTCGCGTTGATGGGCGTGCTCCTGGGCGCGCACGGCCTCGCCCAATCGAGCTTCGTGACGAAGCTCTACATGGAGGTCCGGTGCGACACGGGGTGGCCGGCGTTCGACTGCCCGCTCAAGTGTATTGCCCAGCGGTAGGCGCCGTCGAGCCCGCTCCCAGCCACGAGATCAGCGCCTCGTTGAAGCGGTTCGCCTGGACGAGCGTGAGATCGTGCCCCGCATTCGGCAAGAGCTCCGTCTGGATGTGCGGCGCGACCCGCTTCACCCGCGTGATCGCGTCCTTCGCCGAATAAATCGTCTCGTTCTCCCCCAGGATCAGAAACGTCGGCCGGGGCAGCGCCTGGAGCTCCTCGTCACGTAACACCGTCGGCTGCGCCATGGGCTTCCATGCGAAACATCGCGCGGCCAGGTAGGAGTCTTCGATCACCTCTTCGACGAGCTTCCGGCCCGCCTCGCCCTGCGCCGCCGTGTCCGCGAGCATCCATTGCATGAAGTTCCGCGTGAGCCACGGAATGGGCAGGGTGGTCAAAATGGCGCGCGCCATCCATTTCCCCACGATGGGCTGCACGGTGTTCGCCGGCGCGACGAGCACGAGGCCTCGCACCCGCTGCGGATATCGCAGCCCATACTGGCTCGCGATCCACCCGCCGTACGAGAGCCCCGCGAGCGCGAATTCCGACCGGATACCAAGGCCCGCCACGACCTCGTCGAGCCAGTACGCGTACTCGTACCCCTCCTTCGCGAGCCGCGAATAAACGCTCCGGCCGCAGTCGTGGATGCCGTCCACGGCGAAGACCTCGAATCGCTCGGCGAGCCTCACGACGTTCGGCCCCCATTGCAGCGAGCTGCCCGAGATCCCATGCAGGAGCACGAGCGGCGGGGCGCCCGCGCGCCCGCTCACCCGGACGAACGTTCGTCCGAGCGACGTGTCGATCGTACGGCCTTCGCAGGGCACCGGCCAGCGCGCGGCGCGCTCGTCGTAGCGGGCGAGGAATCGCTCGCGGGCCTCGGCGGACCGGAACGGGTGATGCGAGGGAAAGCTCATCTCAGGACACCCGCGAGGCGATGCGGCGCCGGACCTCGGCGACGAAGGCGTCCGGATCCTCGACCGACACGTAAAGCGTCTCGGCCGGAACGCGGACGAGCACGCGCATCGGCACGGCGGGCGCGAGGCGAACGCGCACCACGTCGTCGTACGAACCGACGACCGCGACCGTATCGACGAAATTGGTCCGCCAGCCGAGCCCGCCGAGCAGCGGCCAGCGCGCGCGCTCGACCGAGGTGACGCGCGAGAGCGGGATCCGCTCGTCGAAGAGCCAGCCGAACCGAACGTGGATCTCGTCGCCTTCGATGTCGACGTACGATCGCTCGGCCGTTCCGCCGAATACGGAGAGGAGTGGCTTGACCCAGGTGCTGCGTCGGATCTCGGTTCGCATGGGGCCTCACGATGGCCATCGGATCCACACGACGCAAGGCGTCGCGGGATGATTTTACCTCGAAATGACGACCGCCGTCGTCGGCCCGTTCTCGGGGGCGCCGGCCCCCGACGCGCCCTGCCAGCCCTGGGGCACGGGCGGGTCGCTCCAATGGAACAGCGTCTCGGCGTCGATCGGCGAGAGGTTCACGCAACCGGCGCTGGTCGGCTCGCCGAAGCGCTCGTGCCAGTACGCCGCGTGCAGCGCGAAAGGCGGGTGGAAGTACTGCGTGTGAGGGACGTCGGCGATCCAGAACGAGCGATCCTCGCCTTTTTCGGGCGACATCGTCGCCGCCTTGTCCTTGAACGTCACGTAAAACGTCCCGGTCGGCGTCGTGCTCGCCTTCACGTTGTCGATTCCCTTCACCGGAACGCCGCCGGATCCGGGCGAAATCAGCGTGGCGAACACCGGCTCGAGGCCCTCGTACGCGACGAGCGTGCCTTGCGTGATCCGCACGTGCACCCACTTCGTCCCTTCGCGCACGCCGAACGGCAGCTTTTGCCGAGGCTCGACGACCGTCGCATCGGATTGCTCCACCCACACCGGCTGCCCGCCCTCGCGCTCCTTCGTCTCGAGGTACGTCGCGCCCGCGACCTCGGCCGAATGGCCCGTGAGCATCGCGTACGAGCGCGCGGGGAACGACGTCCCGGTGCGCTCCATGGCGCCGCCCTCGAGCCTCCGCCATTTCGCGCGCGGTGATTTGCGGAACCAGGCGAGGGGCAACGAGACGTCGTCCCCGAGGCGAACGCCGTGGAACGTGCTCGGTCGGAACGGGCGCACACGGTCGGCCGGCACGACCGTGAGGTCCACCGAGAGCAGGAACGTGCGTCCCTCGGCCGAAAACGCCTTCGTGTACGAAAGCATCGATCCGTGCGGGATGTTTTGCCGCACGAGATCGAATCGCCCCGGACGCACCATTTTGCCGCCTTCGAGGAACGCGGGCAGCGGGTCGGTCGGCGTGATCGGCTCGGCCTGGGCGAGGTCCTCGTGCGCGGAGAGGAATTTCGACAGCGGCTCGACCTTGCCGGCGGGCCCGAGGAGCCTCTCGACGCGCGCCTGCTCGCGCGGCGTGGGCACGCGGTTGTACATCGGCGCGCCATTGGAGATGGCGTATTTGTAGGGGAATGGTCCGGCCGCGGGCAACGTCGCGTCGAACGCGGGCCGGACCTCGGGCGGCGGCTCGCGCGAGACCAAGTTGTCGTTGCAGACGTACCCACGCGGCTCGATCGCCCAGAACCCCCGCGCGCACCCGGCCCCGCGCACGGGCTCGGGCTTTTTCAACGCGACCGACTCGCCGACACGGATGTACCCGAGGTATCGCTCGCCCTTCTTCTCGGGCGTGGGGTAAATCCAGGGAATGCCCTCGACGGCATGAAGGCGCGGACCGGAAGGCACCGCCGGCGCGGGTTCGGCCGCGGAAGCGGATGCGGGTGCGGGTGCGGGTGCGGCAGCGGCAGCAGGTGCGGAAGCGGCAGCGGCCGCGACCACGGGCGCCTTCGGCGGCGGCGCGGGCGTGAGCGCGGGCTCCGCCGGACCACATCCGAGCGCGAGCACGACGGGAGCGAACGAGGAGCCGCGCATCCTGATCCCGAGCTATGCCCCGGATTCGCCCGCCTGCGCAACTCCGCCGCGCCGAAAAACCCGTAGCATCGCCGAACGCCCCATGGCCCCGCGCGCGACCCTCCCCCCTCCCTCGACCGTCCGCCCCCCGAAGGCCCCGAGCCACTTCCAGGCCGAGCTCCTCGCCGCGGCCTGGGAAGCCTTCTCCGCGCTCCTCTTCATCTGGACCGTCGTCCCCGACGCCCTCTCCCCGCCCCTGCCCGTCGCCGTCACCATCGGCGTCGCCTCCCTGTCCCTCTCCGCCCTCGCCGGCCCGGCGCTCGTCCGCCGCGGATCCCGTGGCCTCTTCGTCGCCGCCCTCGTCCGCACCCTCTCCTGGCCCCTCGCCGTCAGCCCCCTCGTCCCGCACATCGGCTCCCGCGTCCTCTTCGCCGCCGCCGGCTTCGGCCTCATGGCCGGCGGCATCCGTCGCGCCTTCTATCGCCGCCTCAACCCGTTCGCCGACGCCCCCACCGACGCCCGCGACCTCCGCGACAAACTCGCCGAGTCCGCCATGGTCGCCGGCATCGTCGGCGGCCACACCCTCATGCTCTTCTGCGTCGCCTTCCTCCGCACGCAGAGCCCCGTCCTGTTCAAGGCCTGGCTCGAAATCGTCCCGGCCCTCGCCCTCGTCGGCACCATCGGCTTCACGCTCGCCGTCCGCCCCGCCACGCGCCACGTCGCCCGCGCCCTCGCCGCCGGCCCGAACGGCGACCGCGGCATCCACGAGCGCGCCATCGCCCAGGCCGAGGCCCTGCCGAACACCCTCTCCTACCTGAACTTCACCGTCTGGTCGGCCTTCATCACGATCGGCGTCTTCTACGCTCGACCTGGCCGCGCCGCCTGGTCCCTCGCCGACGCCGTCATGGAGATCTGCCTCGGCATCCTCTTCGCCTTCGGCGTCTCCTTCTACCAGCGCGCCTGGGACCTCGACACCGTCGCGCCCATCCTCGAGCGGCTGCGGACCTGGACCGGCCGGGGCGCGGCCATGCACGCCGAGCCCATCACCCTCCGCCGCCGCATGCTGCGCGATTTCGGCCTGCCGCTGCTCTTCACCACCACGCTCTCCCTCTTCTCCTCCGTCGGCCTCTACCGCGCCCTCTCCGTCGGCAGCGACCTCCGCCAGGACATCGACGCCATCGCCGCCCTCATCGCCGCCTTCGTCACCATGGTCGTCGCCGCGTTCGGCGTCGTCGCCCGCGCCGCGCGTGAGCTCAGCCGCCCCCTCGCCGTGCTTGCCGGCGCGGCCGATCTCGTGGCCGGCGGCGCTCTCGACGCCGCGGCGCCGCCCGTCACCGGGCCCGTGGAGGTCGTCGGCCTCGGCGAGAGCATCGAGCGCATGCGTGTCCGCCTCGCCGGTACGATCGCCGAGCTCGAACGCGAGCGCGCCGGACTCGAAGAGAACGTCGCGGCCCGCACGGCCGAGCTCACGAAGACCCTGGACGAGCTCCGTCGCGCGCAGGCCGCGCTCGTCCAGGGCGAGCGCCTCGCCTCGATCGGCGAGCTCTTCGCCGGGGTCGCGCACGAGATCTACAACCCGCTCACGGCCATCGCCGGCGCCGCCGCCCCGCTCGAGCGCCTCTCCTCCGAGCTCGGCCAGACCCTCGCCGCCTTTCGCGCGGCCCTGCCCGAGCTCTCAGCGGCGCGGCGAAACGAGCTCGAACGCACCATGAAGGAGCTCGACGTCGACGCCGCCCTGGAAGACCTCGTCGGCATCTCGCACCTGCTCCGCCGCGCCAGCGATCGAGCGGTCCGCATCGTCGGAAACCTGAAGAGTTTTTCCCGGTCGCCCGGCGAGGTCGTGCCCACGGACCTCGTCGCCGGCATCGAGGAGACGCTCGTCCTGCTCGGCCGTCGTCTGCGCGACGCCGGCATCGAGGTCGAGAAACGTTACGGCGACGTGCCCGAAGTCCTCTGTCGCTCGGGCGAGATGAGCCAGGTCTGCATGAACCTGCTCGTCAACGCCATCCAGTCCGTCGAAAGCGACGGGCGCCCCGGCAAACCGTCTCCCCGCATCGTCATCGAAGCCCGTCGCGACGGAGGCGCAGCCCTCGTCGCCGTCAGCGACAACGGCCCAGGCGTCCCCGACGACATCGCCTGCCACATCTTCGAGCCCTTCTTCACCACGAAACCTCGTGGCCAGGGCACCGGCCTCGGCCTGTCAATCTCGAGCGACATCGCCCGGCGCCACGGCGGCGCACTCACCCTGGAGCGCGCCGACATCGGCGGCGCGCGTTTCGTCTGTCGGATCCCGCTGGCCTGATTGGGGCCGTTGCGCCGGGGCGCCGCCCCGGACCCCGCGGGGGCTGTTCGCCCCTCGACCCGAACCAGGGCAAGCCCTGGACCTCAGGGGGAAGAACTGCGCGATGCGCAGTTCTTCCCACGGCCGGTGGCAAGA
>NZ_JASBQE010000151.1 GCF_029960785.1 Polyangium sp. 15x6 | reverse complement strand
GCCGGCGGCGCGCAGGGCTCCGCCGCGCCCGCGCCCGCGCCGACGCCTGCGCCTGCGCCCGCGCCCGCGCCTGCGCCGCTCGCGCCGACGGAGGGCATGCCGGTCGTCCACATCGAATCGAACTGGCCCGACCTGGAGCTCACGCGGATCGAGGGCGACGTGGGGGGAGGGCACCACCAGCCACAGTTCGTTGGACCTAATACGATCACGAAGTACATGTGTCGCGCGCCGTGCGACAAGCTCGTGGACGGACGGGACGGCCATCGGTTTTTCATCAGCGGTCCCGGCATGGTCCCGACCGAGTCCTTCCGTCTCGAGGGCCTGGATGGCCACGTGACCGCGCGCGTCAAAGGCGTCAGCATGGCCCGGTTCACGGGGGGCTTTCTGCTGACCGTGATGGGCGGCTTTTTCACGCTCGCCGGCGCCGGGGTCACCGGCATGAGTTACACCATCGACAGGACCCCGACGCCCGAAGTCCCGGATCCGGAGAGGCAGATCAACACGGTCCGCACCATGGGCCTCGTCACGCTGGGCATTGGCGCGGCGGGGCTCATCGGGGGGATCATGCTCCTGTCGGAGGGCCGCACGCGGGTCGAGCTCGTCAAGGCGCAAAAGGGGAGCACGGGCGTCGTGCTGGAGAACGGGATTTTGCGATTTTGACGGAGACAGCCTCGGGAGCAGGCGCTTGCCACCCAAGCGGACCGGTTTAGGTACGCCTGGAGGGCATAACCATGAAGAAGAACCTGTTTCCGATTCTCGCGCTTGGTCTCGGTCTCGTGACGGGCTACGCGGCGGAGGCCTCGGCCCGGGATCCGATCATCATCCAGCATCCTCCGCCCCGGGTGCCCGCGGTTAACGTGGCGCCGTTCCTCGACGCCGGGTGCGTCCGCAGTGACGACTCGCTGGATTGCTCGGCATCCTCGACGATTCAGCAATTCGGGTGTTTCGGAAATACCCTCCGCATCGACGAGGCGCTCGGCGGCCTCGCGTCGCGCGTGGCCATCGCGGAGTGCAACGCGGACGCGCGCGAGGGGTCGCCGGTGGGGATCGTCAACCTCGGCTGCATGCTGCCGCAAAAGCGGCGATACCTCCTGGCGACGGGCGGCGGGAACTTCGAGCTCATCGACACGGCGGCGAAATTCATCGACCGGTTCGCCCCGGTGACCTCGCAGGTGGAGGCGCTCGGCTTCGCGGTCGCGCTGACGACGGCGGACCCGGCGTACTCGATCGACATCGACGACGGGCGCGATTTCCTCGTGGATCGAATCGAGACGACGAACGTCCGGCGCGTCCGCGGAGGATTCCGGGTGCGGCTGTTCGACATGGAGCTCTGCGGATGCGGGCTGCACCCGACGTCGGCGGTGGATTACTTCGTGCCGAATAGCGGGCGCGTGAGGGTCGCGGACCGGGAGCAGGTCTACCGGTTCACGGGGTTCGTCTGCATCGATTGACGGCCGGAGGCGCCGCTACTGCGTCCGCAGGATGAGGTGGAATCCGAACGGCGTCTCCACGACGCCGCTCGTTTGTCCCACCGAGAGTCGTTCCACGGCCTCCTCGAATTCGCGGACCATCGCGCCTCGCGGGAACGTGCCCAGATCACCCCCGCGCTGCGCGGCGCCCGGCTCGTCGCTGTATTGCGCGACGATGTCCTCGAAGCTCGCCCCTGCGGCCAATCCCTTGCGCGCCTCCTCCGCGCGCGCAAGGGCCTCGGCCCGCGTGCGCGTGACGTGCGCGGGCGCGCGCTTCGAGCCCGCATACATGACGACGAGGTGCTTCGCACCCATGCGCCCCGCGGCGGTCGCCGCCGAGGCCGTGGACGCGGGCGCAGGCGGCGCCGGGGACGGCGGCGGGCTCAGGGGCGGCGGGGTCGTCGCCACGAGGGGCGCGGGCTTGCGGGCGTCGGCCTTCAAGGTGTCGGGGGCGATCGGTTCGCGCCTCAGTGCCTTGGCGACGTACCGCTTTTGGGTGCGGAGGGGTTGCGCGCCGCTCATGAAGTAATCGTTGATCACGAAGGCCGGCGTGCCAAAGATCTTCAGGCGCTCGGCGAGCTCCCGATCGGCCTGGACCACCTTCCAATGCGTGCGCGCGTCGAGCGCCGCCGAGAGCTTCGCCACGTCGAGCCCCGCCTCGGCGGCTTTGCGCTCGATCGAGGGGCGGCTCAAGCCCTGCTCGGATTGATCCTCCCAGAGGCGCGCTGCGAACGCCCAGAAGCCGGCCTCGCCTTTTTGCCGGAAGGCCTCGACGGAGGCTTCGGCGGCGAGCTGCGCCTGCCTGTGGAAGGGGAGCGGCAAATGCCGCCATACGACGCGGACCTTGCCCGGATAGGCGGCGAGGAGCTGCTCGACATCCGCCTGCACGCGTTTGCTGAAGGGGCACTGGAAATCGGCGAACATTTGAATGGTCACCGCTGCGCCCGCCGGCGCACCTTTGCCCGGGTTGTCCTTCGTGGGCGCGGGGGCGAGGAGCCTCTCCAGGGGGGCGGGGGCCTTCGCGTCCTTCTGGAGGGCATCGTAGATCTGCGCGGCCGGCGTCCCGCCGGCGACGAGTTTTTCCGCCTTCGTGATCTCTTCGTCGATGATGGCCTCGAACTGCTCGCGGGGCTGGGCTCCGATGAGCCGCCGGCCGTTGACGAAGAAATGAGGCGTGCCCGACGCCTTGAGGTCCTCGGCCAGATCTTGATCTCCCTCGATACGCGCGACATGCGCGTGTGATGCGATCGCCTTCTTCACGCGCTTGACGTCGAGGCCGAGCGCGATTGCGAGGTTTTCGAGATCGGCATCCGCGAGACGCTCCTGGGTATCGAAGAGCGCCTGGAACGCCTTCCAGAACGCAGCCTCTCCTTTTTGCGCGCCGGCCTCGATCGCGAACTCCGCGGCCGGCTCGGCGCGCGGATGGAAGGGCAGGGGGTTGTGCTTGAAGACCAGGCGCAGTTTGTCGCCGTATTTGGCCTCGAGCTCGGCGATCGTCGTGAGGGATCGCTTGGTGAAGGGGCACTGAAAATCGCCGAACATCACGATCGTCACGAGCGCGGACGATTTGCCGCGCGCCGGGGAGCCGGCGAGGGGCACCTTCCAGGCCGTGGTCGTGTCCGGCGGCGGGGAGGACGGCGGCGGCGGCGGCGTTTTCTCACGGTTCCGCTCCGAGAGCTCGGCATATACGTGCTCGGGGTCGATGCCCGAGCGCCGGAGCGCGGCGGCCTCTTTGAGCTCGGCGTCGATGAGCTCCTGGAACCTCGTGATGGGCTGGGCGCCGGAGAGGAAAATGCCATTGACGAACGTGGCCGGGGTCCCGGTGACGCCGACCTTCTTGCCGAAGGCGAGATCGGCGTCCACGTTCGCGGCGAAACGCTGCTGATCGAAGGCGGTCTGGAAGGCCGAAGGATCCACGCCGCTCTCCGCAGCCCACGCGGTGAACGATTGCGGTTCGAGGTAGCGTTGGTTGCGGAAGGCGAGCGCGTGAAACTTCCAGAATGCGCCCGCGCCCCCGAGCCGCAGCACGGTCTCGGCCGCGAGGTGCGCGGGGCGGGCATTTTTATGGAAGGGGAGCGGGTTGTGTCGCCAGACGACGCGCAGCTTGTCCGGCCCGTATTGCTCCTGCAGGAGGGCGAGCGTGGCCATGAGCCGGGACGTGAAGGGGCATTCGAAATCGCCCCAGATGACCATCGTGACCGGGGCGAGCACGTTTCCCCAGATGGGATCCTTGGGCCCGACGGGGATGAAGGTCCCGGGGTCGGGGAACGCCGCCGCGCCCTCGGCCGCGCCCTCGCCTTCGTCGGCCGTCTCGGGGGCGGGCACGGCGAGGGCGCCGCGCTCCGGTTTGTCCTGGTTCGCCGTCGCGGGCTGCACGGAAGGCGGTGGCGCGCAAGCAGCGAGCAAAACCAGGACGGTCGAGACGAGCGCCGCGCGGCGCCGCCCACGTGCGTGGCTCATCGGAAATCCTCCATCGGGGCGCGGGAGATTACCCGACGACGGCCGGTCGGGGAAGGCCGTGGCGTCGCGCTCCCTCACATCCCGCTCTGAATCAGGAAGTTGTCCCCGGCGAGGACCAGCACCATCTGGTTGTCGTCGGAGATGGTCTTCGGCTGGGCCCCGGCGAAGCGATACGTCGCGGTATAAGAGTAATCGACGTGGATGACGTCTTTCTTGCGCACGATGCGGAGGTAGTGAATCTCGTACCGGATCTCCTGGGCATTTCCGAACGACGTTCGCAAGTAACTCACGAGACCCTGGGCGTCGACGTCGTCGCTCGGGTCGACGTTCCCGCCATCCTCGTAGTAATCGGGCGCGGCCATGGAGAGAAGGAGATCGACGTTTTTCTCCTCGACGGCCTTGCGGTAGCGCTCGCAAAAGGCGATCACAGCCGCATTTTCCGGCGTGTCGGGCACATCGGAGCTCGGGATGAAACGCGCAGGGGGAAGCGGCGCCGGCTGTCGCGGCGAATCCTCCACCTCCGGGGCGGCTTGCGCGTGCCGCGAGGCCAGGACGACCACGTCGACAGGGGCGGGCGGCGGCGGCGCGGCGCAGCTCGACAGCAGCAGTGCAAAAAGCGAGGGCAAGTGGAGCGTGGAGCGGCGCATGTCGATGGGCCGAGAATAGCGGACGTGGAGCGGAAAAGGCAGTCGGATGTGCGCGAGCAACGTGACTTCGACCACGAGCCCCTCTATGCTGAGATTTCAGGACGGCGCGTCGCGCCCCTTCGCAAGGAGCTTCCGTGGAGTTGAGAGTTGCCCTCGTCGCCGGAGCGGTCGGCACGCTGGCCGGTTGTGCCGGTGCCGCGGCCGGGTCGCCTCCCAGCCAGGCGGACACCGAAGCAGAGCCCGACCCGGAGGCGGCCAAAGCCGCCTTCCTGGCCTCGAATGAGAACTTCGCCCGGCTGCGCGCGCTCGAGGTGGTCGACGTGCGTTCCCTCGCCCAGGATATGCCTGGGCATACGCCCAGTTGTTATTCGAGCTGCAAGCACGAACGGAACGCCATGATACGCCTGGACAAACTGGTCGACGTCGCCGAAGCCGCGGTGAAGTCTCCCGTACCGAACGCCTGCGACGACGCGACCATCGACAAGAACGTCGCCGCGCTGAATGCGCTCCATATCGTGCAAGTCGGGGGGCTGATCAAGGAAGTCCCCAAGAACAACGCGAGCTGTTACAATCGGCCCTGCGAGGCCGATCTCCAGGCCGCCAAGGCCGTCACGTGCGAGCGCGCCGGGAAGCTCGCGAGCATCGTGAACGCGACCAAGGACCTGTGAGGGCCCGTTTTCCCGACGTGAAAGGGCGCCTCGGCCTGGGGGTCGGAATGGACCTCCCGTGGGGCGCCCCGGTCGGGTTCACCCACGATCCCGGGCGCGGGGAGCACGTGACGGATCGGGTCGTGCAGTTTTTATCGTCCCACGCCGGGGCCTTTCGGTACCTGTTCACGTCGTTCCAGCTCCGGAGCAGAAATCGCCTCGATCCACGCGATTACTTCGACGCCTACGACGATCTGTTCGCCCGCATTCCGGCGTTTTTCGTGCGCGCGCTCCATCAGACGGCCTTCAACCTGGGCGCGCTCGAGGCCTACGATCGCAGCCGGATCATCGATTTTACAAACGCGCTCGTCGACCGGTACCAGTTTGCGTGGGTGAACGAGGACCTCGGGCTCTGGTCGATCCACGGCCGGCCCTTGCCCTATCCGCTCCCGCCCTACCTCACGCCCGCGGGCCTCGACGCCGCCATCCGGAACACGGCCGAGGTGCAAGAGAAGCTCCTGGCGCCGCTCCTCGTGGAGTTCCCCGGATTCTCGGACGGAACGAGCTTTTTCATTGGCCAGATGCACGCCTACGATTTTTTCCGGGCGGTCGTGGAGGAGACGAGGTCGCCGGCCACCCTCGACGTGGGGCACCTCCTGTCCTATCAATGGCTGCTCGGAAAACGGGGCGAGGTGCTGTTTGGCGATCTGGAACGGCTCCCGCTCGATCATTGCTTCGAGATTCACCTCTCGGGATGCGAGATCGAAGAGGATTCGTTCATGGATCGCCATCACGGCGTGCTGCTCGACGAGCAACTGGAGCTCCTCCGCCGTCTCCTCCCGCTTTGCCCGAACCTGTCCGCCATCACCTACGAAGATCCGCGGCTCGACGCAGAAGGACAGCTCGCCCCCGAGACCGTCACGAGCTTCGAGCGCCTGCGGGACGCCGTGGACGTCTGGTCGTCATGATCTCGCTCGATCAGGCGCTCGACAGGCTCTTGCATCATCGCTCGTACCTCGCGGCCTTCCTCGCGGGGCGCGTGGACGAGCTCGACGTGTCGGCCGATGATCTGCGCGCGCTCCGTTCCATCGACCCCGAGCAGCTCCAAAAGGCAGCCGAGCGGGTGCGCGAGGCGCTCGTCCAGCGCACATACCGGGGGAGCGGTGGGCTCCTGTCGATGTATGCGCGCACCGTGGACGCGTGGAGGGCCAGCCATTCCGAGGATCACGAGCTCGAGGAATTGCTGTCGTCGTTCCTGGAGTCACCGGCGTTCGATGCGTATCGCGAGCATTCCCACGCAGGTCCCGGGGTTTGCCTCGAAGAGGCATTCTTTCGGTTCTGTGAGGCACGCGGGATCGGCGACGGCGCGATCCTGGAAGCAGAGTTTCTCACGGCGATGATGAAGGCGCTCGTCATGAGCCCGCGCCCGGATTTCACCGTGCCGGCGGAGATTCGTACCATTCCGGAAGGGTTCGTCGCGGTGAGCCGGCAGGCCGAGCCCACGCTGTACGCCGCGGCGCGCGGGAGGCTCATCCTCGGGCCCATCACGCCCTTCCTCGCGGATCTGCTCGTATCGGGCGAGAGCCCGGCCGAGATCGCGCGCAAGCATCACGTCGCCGCCGCCGTGCTGCAAGCGTCGCTCGAGCACCTCGCGGGGCTCGGGCTCGGCCGCTGACGGAGCGTCTATCCCGTCCCCGCCGCCTCCTCGAGCTTCGAGCGTCCGACCTCGGAGAGCATCTTCTCCAGCGCCGTCAGGTTCGGCGGCTTCGCCATGTGCCGGTCGAAGCCCGCTTGCCTCGATCGCTCGACGTCCTCCTGCAACGCATAGCCGCTCAGCGCCACCAGGTAGACCGACCGCAATTTCGGATCGGCGCGCATCGTCCGCGCCACGCCATATCCGTCCATCCCCGGCAAGCCGATGTCGCAGAGCACCACGTCCGGCTTGAAGCGCCGCGCCTTCTCGATTCCCTCGGGCCCCGCGAACGCCACCTCCACCACGTGGTCGCCCATCCCGAGCGCATCGCGGAGCGTCTCCGCCGCGTCCACGTTGTCCTCGATGACGAGCACCCGCCGCGCCGGCTTCCGCGTCGCCGCCGCCGGCGCCGCCGCGAGGCTCCGCGCGATCTCCGGCGCGAGCGGCAGCCGCACCGTGAACACGGCGCCTCGCCCGAGCCCCGCGCTCTCGGCCGTCACCGTCCCGCCGTGCATCTCGCAGAGCCCTTTCACCAGAGAGAGCCCGAGCCCGAGCCCGCCGCGGCTCCGATCGAGCGTCCGATCCGCCTGCACGAAGGGCT
Organism: Polyangium sp. 15x6; assembly: GCF_029960785.1. Lineage (GTDB taxonomy): Bacteria > Myxococcota_A > Polyangia > Polyangiales > Polyangiaceae > Polyangium. The sequence continues at coordinate 14,293 of NZ_JASBQE010000151.1, read as the reverse complement.
CGAACACGTGCGGCAGCGTCTCGGGCGCGATGCCCGCGCCGTCGTCCCGCACACGCACCACGGCCTGGTTCCCCTCGCGCTTCGCCGACAGGAACGCGTGACCCGCGCGCGGCGTGAACTTCACCGCGTTCGTCAGCAGGTTGCCCACGACCTGCGCGAGTCGCGTGGGATCACCGTCGACGTCGAGAGAGGCCGGCTCCACCTCGACCTCGAGCTCCACGCCCGCTTGCTCGAACGTCGGCCCGAGATCCTCGGCGAGGCGACGCACGAGCTCGCCGAGCTCGACCCGCTCGCGCTGGAGCTGGATCTTGCCACGCGAGATCCGCGTCACATCGAGCAGGTCGTCGATGAGCCGCGTCATGTGCGTGACCTGCCGCACGATCGCCGCGTGCGCCCGAAGCGCCTGCGGCCCTCCCGGCGCGGCGTGCTCCAGGATGTAGAGGCCGTTGCGGATCGGCGCGAGCGGGTTCCTGAGCTCGTGCGAGAGCATCGCCAGGAACTCGTCCTTGTGCCGATCCGCCGCGCGCAGCGCGGCCTCGCTCTCGCGCAGCGCTTGCTCGGCCTTCTTTCGTTGCGTGATGTCCTCCAGGATGCCCACGCTCCGGATCGGCTTGCCCGCGGCGTCGCGGATCAGCCGCGCCGCGACGTGCACCCAGATGATCCGCCCGTCCTTGCGGATGTACCGCTTCTCCGCGCAGTACTCGTCGACCTCGCCGCGGATCATGCGGCTATACCTCTCCCAGTCCTCGTGGCGATCGTCGGGGTGCGTCAAGTCGCGCACCGAGCCCGAGAGCAGCTCTTCGCGGCTGTAGCCCGTGATGTCGCAGTACCGATCGTTCACGCACAGGATCCGGCCCGTCGCGGGATCGAGCTGGCCCATGCCGACGATCGCCATCTCGAAGAAAGCGCGATACTGCGCCTCGCTCTGCCGGAGCGCCTCCTCGGCGCGCTTGAACTCGGTGACGTCACGCGTGACCACGATCGCGAGGATCTGCTTGCCCTCCTCGTCCCGCACGGGCTCGCCGCTGAAGCTGAGGAACCACTCCCGCCCCGTGTCGCGGCGCCGGGCGTGGAGCTGCCAGCCTGCGAAGGACTCGCCGCGAAGGGCGCGAGAGACCGGCCACGCGTCGACGGAGAGCACGCGGCCGTCGAGATCGGTGAGCTCGAAGAACGAGGTGAAGTACTCGAGGCGCATCTGCTTCGAGCTCTTGAAGTCGTGCAGCGCCGCCTCCGCGTCGTTCACGAGGATCACGTGGCCGTTCATGTCGAAGACGACGATGCCGTCCGGGATCGCCTGGAAGACGGCTTCGAGCTGCGCGCGGCTTTGGTTCGCGCGGGCGGCGGTCTCGCGGAGCGCCACGACGAGCCGCCCGCGCTCCTCTTCGGCACGCTTGCGCGCCGTGACGTCGCGGAAGAACACGGCGATGCCGCCCTCCTTCGTCGGGTACACGTTCACGTGCGTCCAGAGATCGAGCGGCGCGTAGTACTCGTCGAACTCGACGGGCACGCGCTCGCGCATGACCCGGTGGTACTCGCGGAAGTAGCGCGAGTGCGGGCCCGCGACCGAAGGAAAGACCTCCCAGATGCACCGCCCGAGCGTCTCGCCCCGCATCTTCAGGCTCAGGCGCTCCTGGGCCGGGTTCACGAAGACGTAGCGGAAGTCGTGATCGAGCACGTAGCAGGGCTCGCCGCGATCGAGCACGTCGAAGGCGCGCGCGAGATCCGCGGCCTCGTGCCGCGCATGCTCGTGCTGCTCGTGGACGTCGACGGCGATGCCGGACCAAGCGACGACGGCGCCGTGATCGTCGCGGCTCGGCGCGCTGCGGAGCGAGAACCAGCGGTAGACGCCGTCGTGCCGGCGGAGGCGGGCCTCGATCTCGAAGCATCCGGCCGAGGCGAGCGCCGAGGCCCACGCCCGAGCGGCGCGCGCCTGGTCGTCGGGGTGCAGCACGCGCTGCCAGCCAAGGCCGTGGTGCTCCGGCGCGGGGAGGCCCGTGTACGCGACCCACGAGGCGCTGACGAAGTCGCATGCGCCGTCTGCCCGGCACGCCCAGACGAGCCCGGGCAGGCTGTCGAGGATGCGTCGACATCGGCCCTCCGCGGGGGCAGCACCTGCACGAGGCTCGGCCATGGATCCATCGACACGTGGGGCTCCGCGCCCATGATCGCAAGCAGGCGCGGCGGCGCCCGCATGCCCGCGGAGACGCGAGGCTTGCCCCTTCACGTTCGCCCCGCGCCGGGGCAAACTGCGCGGCCGCTGTGGAACCGAGGAAGGATGAAGGGTCGGTGGTCGTGAGCGAGGCACCCGGGATCTGGTTCGTGTATCGATCGCACTACGAAGGGCCGCTCTCGCGTCGGGTGCGGCGCCTCGATGCGCCGTCGATCCTCGCGTGGTTCTCCGGGAAGATGGCCGAGGCCAAGAAAGCCGAGGAGCCGGGCAGCCTCTACGAGGAGGAGCTCGGCGGCTACGTGTACGGGTTCAGCTCGGTCTTCGAGGCGGTCAAGGAGCACGGGCTCATGGCGCCGAAGTCGACGGCCCAGCTCGAGCAGATCCTCCGGGAGTTCCTCTACGTCGAGGGAGGTCCGGGCAACACGCGCGTCGACGAGCACTCGCTCCGCGTGCTGACCGACGACGACGAGGTCATGCTCGCGTACTTCTTCTTCGACGACGAGGTCGCGCGCAAGCAGCCGGAGCGCGTGTCATGGCTGCTGCACGAGGAGCCGAAGCTGCCGGAGGGCGACGCGGACGGCCCGTTCACGCCGCCCTTCGCACCGAAGCTGGTCCTGCCGCGCGGCGAAGGCGAGGGGACGACGTACGCCTGTCTGCTCACGTCCTACGACGGCGAATCGATCCCGGGCCAAGCCGTGGCGATCCCCGGCGTGCGGCTGCCCGATCTCGCGTCGCACCTGCGCACCGTGGTGCCGACGAAGAAGCCGGAGTCGTGGTCGAAGGAGTGGCTCGACACGTGGCCGGTGGAGCTCCGGCTCCTGCGAGCGATGATCGAGCCGGGCCAGATCTCGATCGCGCCGGCGCTCGCGAAATGCGCGGCGTATCCGCTGCGTGAGGTCGTCGTCCAGACGAACCACACCCTGCTCGGCGTGGGCGCGCATCAGCACGCGGAGGGTGAGTTTTACAAGGTGGGCACGGCGTTCAAGCTGGACGGGGATCCCACGAAGGCGATCGTGCAGGTGGGCAAGCACGTGGCGCTGTTTTGCCCGCACACGTCGAGCGCGTTCGGCCACGAGCAGTGGATCCTGTTCGACGATCGCTGGGCGGCGGCGCATCCGGCGCTCGCCGCGTCGATGTTGCGCTACGCCCATGGCTGGGATCCGTTCCGCGACCCCGCGCCGCCGAAGCCCGTGGAGAGCGAGGCCGAGCGGAAGGAGCGTGTCTGGAAAGAGGCGCTCGCCGGGCGCATGGAGGAGGCGGCGAAGCCGTACCGCACGACCGCGAGGTTTGCCCTGGGCGACCTGGTGGAGCACACGAAGTTCGGACGTGGCCTCGTGCGCCGCGCGGATGGCGGAAAGATCGAGGTCCTTTTCAAGGACGGCGCCAGGCTCCTGGCGCACGCGATGCCAGGGTGAGGCGCAGCGCCGAGACCACCGGCGCTCCCGCTTCCGCAGCCGCTCTCGCCTCCGCTCGTTTGGCGAGGGTAGCCAGACGCTTGGGCGCTCGCTAGCATCGGCCGGCGCAGAGCAAGTTGATGAAGAAGGAACACGTCACGAAGACCGCGCCCCGGTGGTTCGATCCATCCTCGCCGGTGAGCATCGCCATGCGGGACGCGCGTGTGTCCCGCCGCGACGGGCGCGGGCTCATGTCGCTCAGCGAGGCGCGCCGCCTCGTCGAGTCGGCCGAGGCCTTCCGCAAGGGCGAGGGTCGTTCGGCCGGAGGAACGATGGTGTTCGAGAGCGACCGCGTGTGGGCGGCGCTCTTGTCGCTCGAGGACGCGGCCGAGTTCGTGAAACACGGGCGGCGCATCCGGTGGGAGTTCCAGGTGCGCGGCCGTGACAACACCGCGCTCTACGATCGATACGGAGACGGGATCCTGCCCTGGATCGAGAGCCGCATCGAAGCCGAAGGCGCGCTCGCGAACGTGCCGTGGTGCGTGGTGCCGTGCCTGCTCGCGATCGGGACGCGCGAGGCGCTCGACGTCGCGCTGCGCGTCCAATCGATCGTGGAGCTCCCGAGCACGGGGAGCGAGATCGAGGCGGATGAGAGTGATCTCGCGGAGGACGCGTCCACGTCGGACGAGGACGACGGTGACGAGAGCGACGACGAGGACGACGAGGACGAGGACGACGACGACGACGATCCGGGCGCGGACGAGGACGAGGACGACGAGCGCGCGCGTGCCGACGCGTCCACGCAGGACGACGGGCTCGACGTAGCGCGGCGATGGATGACGCGTCACCCGGATGCGTACGGGGCGCTCGCGACGCTCGCGGACGAGGGGAACACGCGCGCGGCGGAGCTGCTCCGGGATCGCGCCGCGGCGCTCGGCGGCGTGGTGCGCGAGGCGATCGAGGCGGCACTCGGCGAGGAGGCGGCCAGGCGGATCGCCGAGCAGTTCGATTTGCCGCGGACGCGTTTGCCCGAGGAGGTGGAGCGGCTGCTCGCCGAGTCCGAGGCGATCGACGAACCGCGGGGTCCGCTCTGGAGCATCGCGGAGCTCGACGAGGCGGCGCGCAAGTTCGATCTGCCCATCTGGGACAACGCGAACTACACGACCGGCGCGATGCGGATCACGGGGTACGCGTCGCAGAAGGGCGACGTGCTCGTCATCGAGCAGATCCTGCACCACCCGGGATCGGGCGTGCTCGCGTGCTGGGAGCTCTCGGCGTACGGGCCCGGCGCGGGCAAACGTTCGGGGCGCGACGACGAGCTCATCGTCGACGCCGCGCGCGACGAGCTCCAGAGCGTGGAGATCGACGCGGACGACTACGTCGACGGCATCACGAACCAGATCGTCCTGCTCGGCGACCGTGACGAGAAGGGTCGGCCCACGGCGGGCTCCGACGGCCCGCGCATCGTGCCGCTGCCGCTCCCGTCGGACGACATGATCGTGCACGTCAAGCGCGCGGCCGTGCGGCAGAACGGCGATCCGCTGCGCGCGAGTTACCGCCTGCCGCGCTCGTTCGCGGCGCTGCCCGAGGCCTCGCGCGAAAACCTCAGGCTCGTGACGCCGGCCGAGGCGCTCATCGTGGATCTGTGCCGCCGGCATCGCGACATGATCTTCGCGGCCGATCGTGATCTGCGCGTTGCCGCGGCGATCCCGCAGGGCGCGACGCGGCTCTTCTCGTTCGACGATTTCGAGTACGTCGCCGCGGGCGAGCCGGCGTCGCGATCGATGGACCTCTTGGCGATGGTCGAGGCGCTGCGCGCGCGTCGGAAGATCACGCGCCTCCCGGGCAGGCCGAACGCGCGGCCCGAGTGCTGGATCCCCGGCGCGGCCGAGCTCCGCAGCTACGCGGGCGGCGACGCCTGGGCCGAGGGCGACGACCCGATCGAGCCGGAGACGCCGGCTGCGGGGGTCGGCGTGACGCCGTACTGGAGCCTCACGATCGCGCGCGGTTTTCCGCACGGGGTGTGGCTCCTGCACGGCGCGGCGCAGAACAAGAAGGGCCAGGCGGAGCAGGCGATCCTGCACCTCACGAACGCGTCGTCGCCCGTCGTGCGCCTGTTCTGGCCGCGCCGGACGGCGTGCATGTGGGCGCGCGTCGCGGGCCTGGCCGAGCGCAAGTGGGTGACCGGGGATCGCGGCGTGCTCGCGGCCTCGAAGAACGATCGCATGCTCTACGCGGCCGAAGCGCGCAAGCTCGTGGAGAGCTTCGTCCTCAGACCGTGGAGCGTACCTGCGCACGTGGGCATGGAGTTCGTGCTCTTGCTGGAGGCGCTCGTCGGCGGGCGCGAGACGATCGATGCGTTCGTCGCGGCGCTCGGAAAACTCTCGCCGGAGGCGTGGGCGTCGGACAGGGCGGCGCTCGCGAGCGCGATCTTCGAGCTCGGCTTCGTCCTACGTCGCGTGGAGGGGACGCGGGGCCCGCTGCGCGAGCGGCTCGCGGCGTCGTGGCGGCCCGGACAAACAGGCGAGGCGCCGCGCATGCTCGACCTCGTGCTGCACGGCCGCGCCGGAGCCGAGCGGAGCGCGCGGTGCGAGCTCGATCTCGCGCACGCCGGGAGCGATCCGACGTGGGTCCGGGACAAACTGCTCGATCGCAAGACGCCGGCGTCCGCGCCCGACGTGTTCCTCGTGTCGCTCGCGGGCGAGGAGATGCTCGGCAAGTACGAGGCGCGGATCCCCAAGGTCGCGGATGCGGCGTGGGTTGGCAGCCAGCTCGCGCGTCTCGCCTCGGCGCGGGTGGTCGGGATGGCGCTCGCGCTCTACGCCGATCGCCCCGAGGCGCGCGCGGCGATCTCGCAGGCCCTCTTCGAGCGGCCGGAGATCCGCGCCGAGATCGAGGCGAACCAGCGGGGCCCGCAAGCCAAGATCGCGCGTGCGCTGCTCACCGCGCTCGACGAGCGGGACGAGCGCGCCTACGCGCGGCGGCAAGGCGCCCAGGACGATGAGCTCGACGACGAGGATGAAGACGAGGACGACGAGGACGATGAGGACGAGGCGTAGCCTTACCGCGCCTCGTTCAGGAATTCCTGCTCCAGCAGGCCGTAGATCGCCGAGTCCGTGAACTTGCCGTTGTAGAACCAGTTCTCGCGCATGAGCGCGTCGCGCTTGAAGCCGAGCTTCTCGAGGACGCGCTGCGAGGCGTGGTTGTCCGGGTCGATGGTCGCCTCGACCCGGTGCAGATCCATTTGCGTGAAGCCGTAGCGGAGGATGGGCCGGAGCGCCTCGACCATCAGGCCCTTGCCCCAGAACGTGGGCGCGAGCTCGTAGCCGACCTCGGCGTAGCGGTGCGGCTTGTTCCAGCGCCAGAGCCCGCACGTCCCGGCGAGCTCGCCGCTGTCCTTGAGCGACAGGCCCCAGCGAATGGCCGTGACGTCGCGTTGCGCGTCGAACACGATCCCGAGCAGCTTCTCGGTGTCGGCGATCGTCGCGTGCGCCGGACGGCCGAAGTACCGGACCACCTCGGGGTTCGACTGGATGCGGAAGATCGTCTCCGCGTCGGCCGGGACGAGCTCACGCAGGACGAGGCGGGGCGTTTCGAGGGTCGGGAACGGGGTGAAGGAGACCATGAGGGTCGCGGAGCCTCTCACCGTTCCGTGACACCGGCAACGACGCCGCGACGCGTTGCACGATCGCGACGCGCGGCGTTGCACGATTGAAAGTCGGTCCGGAAGAACCTCTCGCCAAATGCCCGGATCGACGCTGGAAACGTGTTGGCCCGGTCCGTGCAATCTCTACGGGCAGAGCGCCTGCTCCGGCCGCCCCCCCCCGCCGTAGAGTAGGCGCTCGCTTTTTTGTCACCTCGCCACCGAGCGCGTGAGCCTTGGCGAAGCGAGAGCTGGTCACACTTCCGGGCGCCCGTTCGATACGTGCGGGATCGGCTCGGAAGGAGATGACCATGCGGTGGACTCTCGCGCTTCTCGGCTCGCTTTCGGCATGCACGGCGCTCGGGTCGACGGGCGCGGAACCTCGGCGCGACGCGGACGAGACCGCCGTGCATCCCGAGCCGGCTCGCCCGCTTCCCTCGACGAGCGCCCAGGCCAGCGGACCGGCTCGCCCGTCCCCCGTGAGCCCGCCTGCATTCGGACAATACCCCTGGCTCGAAGGGGGAGCCACGGGCATGCCGGCGCCGGTCGACACGCTCGAGCGGCGATTCTCCCCTCCGCCCGGCTTCACCCGCGTGCCCCTCGATCCGGGCGCCTTCGGCGCGTTCCTGCGCACCTTGCCGCTCGCCGCGAAGGGCACGCCGGTGAAATCCTACCGCGGCGACGAGATTCGCGCGGACGGCCACCCGAACGTCGCCGCCGTCGTGGCCATCGACATCGGCAAGGCGGATCTGCAGCAATGTGCCGATGCGATCATCCGGCTGCACGCGGAGTGGCGCTGGTCGCAGGGGCACCGCGACCAGGCCTACCGCACGGCGAGCGGCACGAAGCTCGAATTCCAGCGATACGCCTCGGGCCAGCGGGTGCGCGTGGACGGCAATCGGCTCGAGCTCGTCCCGTCGGCGAAGCGCGCCGAGCCGACGCACGCGCTCTTCCGGACCTGGCTCGACGACGTGTTTGGCTGGACCAACACCGGCGCCCTCGCGCGGGACGGCGAGCGTGTGGCCCTCGGGGCCCTGCGGCCCGGGGATTTTTTCGTGCTGACCGGCGTGCCGTTCGGCCACACGGTCCTGGTCCTCGACATGGCGAAGGACGCGGCCGGGCGCCGCGCGGTCCTGCTCGGCCAGAGCTTCGTCCCGGCCCAGAACGTGCACGTGATTCGCCCTGAGCCCGCGAGCGCGTGGTTCGTGATCGACGAGGCGTCGGGCGCGCTCACGACCCCATTCTGGGATCCATTCCCGTTCGATTCGATCCGCCGTTTGCCCGAGTAGAACGGCGCCTCCGTCGATCGAGCAGGATCGCCAGGACCGACGAAAGAGCGACCCATTCATGGGCCGCGCCCCGCTCGCCCATTCGACATCCGCAAAGCGCAGCCGGCGGCGGCGTCATGGGCGGAGGCGTAGGAGGGGGCGGCGGTGGTGGGGGCGGCGGCGGCGGATCCGGGGCGACGGGCTCGGTTTTGCAGGACCGCGGTCGCGCGGCGAGCCAATCGAGCAGGCTGTCGGCTTTCCCTTTCGCGCCGAGCGCCCGCCACTCGCCCGCGTGATCCTTGCCGGGCAAAAGGTCCCACGTCACGTCGCGCGTGCAGGCGGCCACGCGCTCGTAGAGCCCCCGGGCGAGGTGGTGGAGCGGGTTCCGGTCGCCGACCAGGAAATAGGCCGGCGGCGCGCACGTCGGGTTCGGCTCCGGCGCGCAGGCGTCATCCCGCGGCGGCATGCCCCCGCCCACGAACACCACCGCCGCGTACCGCGCCCCGAGCCGAGCCCAGTTCCACCCGAGGAACGACGCGCCCCCCGACCAACCCGCGATCCAGACCCGATCGGCGTCGAGCCCGTAGTCCCGGCCAATCTCGTCGATCTGCGCCTCGATCCATCCCGCCGGATTGCCTTCCGACCATTGCCAGAAGCTCCCGACCCGGCATCCCTCCGCTTTCGGGCACATCGGCGCGAACATCGCCACGCCTCGCGCGGCGGCGGCCGCGACGAACGGCGAGGAATCCCTCTCCACGAGCGGCGTCTTGCCGCCGGGCGCGTCACCATGAAGCACCACGAGCAGCGGCGCCTTCGTCGCTCCCTCGGGCGGCGGATCGAAGATGCACCCGGGGCAGGGATATCCCACGCGACGGCGCGGGTTTGCCTCGGCCGCACGCTCGGCGACGACGACGAGCGCGAGCGTGGCGGCGACGAGGGCACGAGCCTTTCTCATGCGGCCGGCCGAGGATACCCGATCACTCGCCGTTCAGCTTGTAGAGATAAGCCGCGATGTCCTTTGCTTCCTGCTCGCTCACGCCGAGCGTCGGCATCTTCGTGCGAGGATCGAGATCGGTCGGTCGGCGGATCCACTTGATGAGGTTGTCCGGCGTGTTCGGCGCGACGTGCGCGATGTCGCCCCGGTTCGCGAATCCCCACAGCGGATGCGACTCCTTGCCGATCGCTCCCTCGACGCCCGGGATGAGGTGACAGGCGCCGCACGCGTACTTTTTGATCGCCTCGCGCCCGCGCTCCGCGTCCCCGCCGGCCACCTCGCGCGGCGGAGCAGGCTTCGACTTGCACGCGGCGAGCGCCCCGGGCGCCGCGAGCGCGAGGAGGAGCAGGAAAGGCCGATACCGTCGTGACAAAACCACCAGAACTCCCGTGCCCGCCCGGGGCACCCGCAGCAAGGCTCGCCCTCGGTAGGGGCCGCGAGGACGGCCGGCAAGCTAGCACGAAGGGGAAGGGACGGAAGGCGGGCCGTGCCGGTCGATTGAGCATCTGCCAATCCGCTGGCCCGTTTGGGCGCGGATGCGGAGAAAGCTGCCATGATTGCCGCATGCTCGACCTCCTCCGCCGCCGCCCCGCGTTCCGGCGCCTCTGGGCGGCTGGTACCATCTCGCTCGTCGGCGACTGGCTCGCGTTCGTCGCCGTGAGCCGGCTGGCGCTCGACCATGGCGGGGGCGTGCTCGCGCTCGTGGGCGTCTTCGCGGCGCACTCCCTCCCGCACGCGTGCCTGTCGCCCATCGCGGGGTTCGTCGCCGACAGGTTCGACAGGCGGCGCTTGCTCGTCGGCATCCCGCTCGTCCAGGCGGCCTTCACGCTCGCCATGGTGCTCGCGGCCGCGTGGGGCGAGCTCGTGGCGCTGCAGGCGCTCGTGCTCGTGCGCTCCGCGTTCACGGCCTTCATGGTCCCCGCCGAGACGGCGGCGCTGCGCCACACGGTCGAGCCGCCGGAGCTCCTGCGGGCGAACGCCATCGTCTCCGGGACCTGGAGCGTCACGTTCGTCGCGGGCATGGCGCTCGGCGGGCTGCTCGCCGCGCTCGGTCCCGTGCCCGCGATCCTCGCCGACTCCGTCTCCTTCTTCCTCGCCGCGGGGCTCGCCGCGGGGCTGCCCTCCATGAAGCCCGAGGGCGCCGGGCTGCCGCAGGGCGCCGGCGTCTGGGGCCTCGTGCGTGCCGTGCCGCGGGATCTCTGGTCGGCGCTCGGGCATGCGCGCGCGCAGCCGGCGCTTTTCCGGGCCGTCTTCGCGAAGGTGCCCGCGGCGCTCGCGGGCGGCATGGGCTGGGTCACGCTGAACCTCGTCGCGGATCAGGCGGCGCCCTTTGGCGCGGCGGCCATTTCGCTCGGCATCTTGCAATCCGTGCGTGGGGCGGGGACGGGGCTCGGCCCGCTCGGGATCTCGCTCCTCACGCGGGGCAACGAGCCGGGGCGAGGACTCGAGCACGCGGCGGCGCTCACCACGTTCGCGGGCATCGTGGCTTTTACCCTGGTGCAGCCCTGGCCTGCGCTCCTGCTCGTCGCCGTGCTCGTCTGGGGGATGGGCGGCGGGAGCAACTGGGTGCTCACGAGCGCGTCCCTCCAGCGCCTCGCGCCGGACGCGATGATCGGCCGCCTGTCGAGCATCGACGACCTCACGACCACCACGACGATGGTGGTGGGCGCGCTCCTCGCGGCGTTCCTGTACCAGGCCTCCTTCTCGCTCCAGGCGATCGGGGCCATGGCGGCGGGGGCGGGGCTCGTCGCCTGGATCGCGCTCTCGCTCCGGCGGGCGGAGGCCCCGCTTTCCCTGGGAAAAACCGCCTTCGAGCGCGGCTAATTCAGCGGCCTCGCGGGCCGCTCCGTCGTCATGAACTTGAACCGTCCATAAAGCGTCGGCCCCTGCAGGTCCGACTCGCTCAGGGCGAGGATGCCCATGCCGATGTCCTCGAAAAGGAGGACGACGCCGAGCCAGCCCGCGAAGTAGAGCATTCCGTGCGCCAGGCGGTGCTCGCGCAGCCAGAGCAGCTTCATCTCCTTGAGGCGGAGCGGCCTGCGCGCCATCTGCTCGGCCATGGGCACGAGCGCGCCGAGGAGCGGCCGCTCGTCGATGCGGACGCCCTTCGTGAGGAAGTCGAGATTCGTGCCGAGCTGCTCGAAGAACGCGTCCATCACGTGCCCGAAGTCGTCCGTGTGGACGAGTTTGTCCTTCACGTTCGACACGAGGGCGCGCATCTCCTCTTCGAAGGGGTCTTCGGGGGGGGCCGGGCGTCCAGACGAACCCCGGGGGGAGGGGATTTGCGACGGGGGACGACGGGGGGGACGGGGAGGTTTCATGGTGCTCGTCTACCGGGATCGGGTTTTACTGGAACGGACCTCGGATGGCGACGCGCGGCGACGCCGAGGCTCGTGCCCGTCCATCGACCGGAGCTTTACCCCAGTTGCGTACTTTCGTGATTCTTTTTCGAACGGGTTCGATCGATTTTGCAGTTCCGCGGAAAAACCTGGCGCATGTGCCACATGTTTGGCGCGAAGAACAGCGCGGCTCCCGGGGGTGAACGGGCGAACGGCGGCGCCGGGGGTTCTTCCGGACCGCTCGTGATGCGCGCCCTCGGCCGGCGACCGATCTCACTGCCGAGGACGTTCCCCCGAGCGCAGGACTTCTGGTACCCTCCGCGCCCACATGGACAGCGCCCCCCTGAGCCTCGCGACCCAGATCGCGCGACAGCGCGTGGGGCGCGTGCTCCGCGACAAGTGGCGCCTCGAAAGCGTGCTCGGCACGGGCGGGTTCGGCGCGGTGTACGCCGCGACGCACCGCACCGGCAAGCGCGTCGCCATCAAGATCATCCACCCCGAGCTCAACGCGATCGCCGACGCCCGCGACCGCTTCCTGCGCGAGGCCTACGCCGTCAACGCCGTGAGCCACCCGGGCATGGTCTCCATCCTCGACGACGACGTCGACGAGGACGGCTGCGTCTTCCTCGTGATGGAGCTGCTCGACGGCGAGACGCTCGAAGCGCGGAGGCTCCGCAGCGGCGGCAGCCTCGACTTCGAGGACGTCCTCTCCATGGCCGATCCGATCCTCGACGTTCTCGCCGCGGCCCACGAGAAGGGCGTCGTGCACCGCGATCTCAAGCCCGAGAACGTCTTCCTCCTCCGCACCGGCCAGATCAAGCTGCTCGATTTCGGCGTGGCCAAGCTCCGCGAGGCGCCCCGCGGCAAGGCGCTCACGGTGAACGGCATCGTGATCGGCACGCCCGCGTTCATGCCGCCCGAGCAGGCCCGCGGGCAGTGGCAGTTCGTCGACGAGCGCTCCGATCTCTACTCGGTCGGCGCGACGCTGTTCACCTTGCTCACGGGCCAGTTCGTGCACGGCAACCTCACGCCGCAAGAAACGCTCGTCGCCGCCGTGACGACGCCCGCGCCCTCCCTCGCGACGATCTCGCCCGGCGCGCCTCGCGCCCTCGTCGAGCTCCTCGCCCGCGCGCTCGCCTTCGAGCGAAAGGATCGCTTCCAGACCGCGCGCGAGATGCAGGCCGCCGTGCGTGAGGTCTACCACGAGCTCTCCGGCGGCCTCGCCACGACGGCGCCCCACGAGGCCGCCCGTGTGCCTTCGCTCGACGACGAGGAGACGCAGACCGGGAACGACGACGAGCCCACGGCAGTGCTCTCACGGATGCCGCAACTCGCACTCGCGCGGCGTCTCCCCTCGACGACGGCGCTGAGCCCGAAGCTCGTCTCGCCGGACAGCGAGGCGACGATCGTCGAGGCGCCGACGTCCGTGACGCTGAAGCGCAGCGTGAGCGGGCTCGTCGGGCCCGAGTCGCGGGGGCAACGTCTGGCGTCGATCTTCGACTCGGCCGATTTCGGGGATCAATCCGAGCTCGCAGCGGACATCGCCAAGGCGACGGCCGATCTCAATGCCTCGGCCGCAGCGGCGCAGAAGAAGGCGGCCGCGGGGCCCGATCCCGAGGAGGCCACGATCCCCAACGTGAAGGAAGAGCCGGGGAAACCAGTCGATCGGAACAAAGCGCCCGAAAAGGCGCGGGACGCAGGTCCTTCCCGGGCGTGGATCTACGTGGTTCTCGTGCTCGTTCTGGTAGGCGCCGTCGTGGCGTTTGCCCTGCTGCGCGCGAAGCCACGGCGGGCCACGGCGTCCCCCGAGCCGGGGGCGGCGACGCGCGTCGAAGCTTGCTATGCTGCGGCGTGGGTTGGCTCGTCGCCCTCGGGCTCGTCGCGTTCGTCGTGGTCGTGATCGTCTCGGTGGAGCGGACGCGCCGGCTGCTCGTCGTCGAAGCAGAAGGTGGAAGGGTCGCGCGGCTCTCGGGCCGGGCACCGGCGGAGCTCGCCGCCGACATCGAGGACGTCCTCGGTCGATCCCGCGCGACGGGGACGATCGTGCTCAGGCTCCAGGGCGGACGTGTCGTGGTGCGCACCGAAAAAGGGATCGACGAGACCACAGCGCAAAGGCTGCGCAACGTGGTCGGCCGGTTCCCCGTGGCCCGCCTGCGCACGGCCCGGCGTGTGGAGCGCAGCGGGGCTCGCTAGGGGGCGTGGCGCCGGGGTTTCACCCCGGACCCGAGCAGGGGCTGTCCGCCCCTGCACCCGGACCAGGCACGGCCTGGACCGAAAACGGAGAAACCGCGCTGTGCGCGGTTTCTCCGACGGGTCCGTGGCAAGACCACGAGCCACGTTGCCAGCCGAGACGGCGGCGCTGTCGTATCTGGTAGCGACGTTTTCCCTGTCGACAGCGCGCATCGCGCGCTGTCGCCCCGCGTCCAGGGCTTGCCCTGGTCCGGGTCGAGGGGCGGAGAGCCCCTCGTGGGGTCCGGGGTGAAAC
>NZ_JASBQE010000150.1 GCF_029960785.1 Polyangium sp. 15x6 | reverse complement strand
TTCGCTCCGCAGTACGCCGACGTCGACCTCCACATCTCGCCCTGCTTCGGGGTTTGTCCACGGGACATGCCCCCCGCCTTACACCATCGCGCGATGGTTTGGTAGAGAAAAACACCAGCCATCTAGAACCACCGTGCGCTTTCCTCCGGCATCGTCGTCGACCTGCACGCGCACCGGCTTCTCGGCGAAACGGAGGCGCAGGGCGCGCACGGCTTCCATCAGTCCGCCCGCGGGCAGATAAGGCGCGAGCCTGGGATCCCGATCGGCGTCTTGCGCGATACGCTGTAGCGCCGCGAGCACGTGCGAGGGCATGTCATAGCCATTGTTCAACGGCTCCACGCCCGACAGCACCGCGCGCGCGACGATCTCGGGATGGAGCCTCATCACCGCAAAGCTCCACTGGGAGCCGAAGCTCCCACCGAACAGGCTGATCTTGTCGTAGCCGAGCGCCCGGCGAAGGTCGTCCACGTCCGCGGCGAGCTCCCCGATGTCGTAGCCCGAGAGGTCCTTGTCGGGGTTCGCCGCAATGGCCGCCCTGGCGAGTGCACGCATGGCCTCGGCCTCCACGCGGACCGAACCAGGCTGATCCAAGGGCAAAGCCTCGCTGATCGCTTCGAGCATTTCGCCGCGGCGCGTATAGCCGCGCTGTTCGATCACGACCAGGTCGCCCACGGCACCATAGGTCAGCCAGGACCGCAGCCGGCTCTTGGCAGCCGCGTCGTCGTCGGTGAATGCACCAAGCACACTCAGACCGGGACCACCTGGCAACCAGAACACGGGCGGCGCGTCGGTGGGTCGAGGCGCCTTGATGCGGGCAAAGCCGACGCCGATCAGGCGGCTTTTGGGGTTTCGCCTGTTTTCGGGCACATACAATGTGCCGAGCTCGTAAGGCACATCGGTGCCGGTCTCACTTTTGACGGTACCCCGCTCCACGACGATCTCACGGGGCCGGGAGGGGGCAGCCG
This sequence comes from Polyangium sp. 15x6, assembly GCF_029960785.1. Taxonomy (GTDB): domain Bacteria; phylum Myxococcota_A; class Polyangia; order Polyangiales; family Polyangiaceae; genus Polyangium. The sequence goes on along the minus strand of NZ_JASBQE010000150.1, from coordinate 20,950 downwards.
CGACGGCTGGCGCCGCGGCCGGCGATGACGATGACGGGTTCGTATGGCTTGCGGAATGGCAGCCGGCCATGAGCAGGACGGCGACGACGAGGGAGCGGACCACGAGGACACGCGGGGAGTGCATGGGCCGAACAATCCTGGATTTTCGTCCACGCCCATTCAAGGGGCCCTTTGCAGATGTGCCACGCAAGACCCGCGCGTGTACGGCGCTGTTCGCGTTCTGCCCTCTCGACTCGATAGGCAGACGTGGTCCTGCCGCCGGGTGTTGGGCGCAGATGTTCGCATTCTGCCGTGGTCGGTTGGTGACCGACCTCCGGATGAAATCTCTGGTACCATGAGTTCATCTAGAGAGTCGTTCCGTAGCAACCCGCGCATGACCCATCTCCGCCTGTGCCTTCTCCTGGGACCCGTCCTGTTCACGGCTTGCGCACGACCGCCAGCGGGCACCGACCGCCCGACGACCCCCGTGGCTCCGACCGAGGGTGCCGAGAGAGCCGTCCACGCGGCCTCGCCTGCCCAGCCCGACCCGCCTGAGGAAGAGCATCTCGATGCCTCACGCCTCGAGCGCTTGCTCGTCCAACTGGACTCCCCTGAGCCTGAGCAGGCCATCGAGGCCGCGGACACCCTGGCACGCATCCGCTCCGCGGAGGCGGCCACGGTGGACCATCTCAGCCGGAAGCTCGCGAGCCCCGAAGGGGAGGTCCGCGAGAGGGCCGTGTCTCTCCTGGGTCGCACGGGTTTTCCGAGCGCCATTCCCGTGCTCATCCGCGCCCTGGCCGACCCGGAGCACAACGTGAACACCCAGGCGAGCTCGAACCTCATCGCGGATTTCGGCACGTCTGCCCTGGGGCCGCTGATGGCCGCGCTGGAGGACCAAGACGCGCGCAGACGGGCGATGGCGGCCCTGACCCTGCGCCACCTGGGACCCGGCGCCCGCGCCGCATTGCCGCGCCTACGCGTGCTGGCGGAGGATGCAGACGTCGAAGTCCACGTCAATGCGCTCCTTGCGCTCGGGGGCGTGAGCAGTCGCGACGAGGACCAGGCCGCGCTCCTGCCATTGCTGCTCGAGCGCCTCGAGCACAAGAACCCGCGCATCCGAGAGACAGCGGCCTTCGTGCTGCGCGACTCGCTGGGGAATCGCTTTCCAGAGGCCATCCCGCACCTCATCCGGGCGCTCTCCGACACGAATCCCTCCGTGCAAATCGATGCGGCGTTTGCCCTGGGCGCGTTCGGCCCCGCGGCCCGGACCGCCGTACCGCGGCTGCGAAAGCTCGCGGCGAAGCCCGCTTGTTTCCCACCCGATGGGTGTGTGGACGCGGCCGCGCGCGAGGCGCTGCGCTTCATCGGCGTTCCCTGAATTGCGCGTGTGTTCCCTCGCCTGCCGGCGAGGAGGCCTCCGTCAACGGCGCTGCCTACGCAGGAGCCCCTTCGGACGCGCTCCCTCGCCGCGCGCCCTCTCCGTCGCCACCATCTACGCCGAGCTCTCACACGCGGACTTCGCGCCGAAGCCTTGATCCCTCGCCTCCTCCCCACCCATCAGCGCAGGGACGGCGCGCTTATCTCCGATTCGGGATGCTCGACCCCTTCGGGATCATGTCCTCGACCCCGATCCCAAGACCCATGGCAATCCGCACGCATGTCTCGATCGTGACGTTGACGCGCCCATTCTCGATGCTGGATAGGGCGCCCTTTCTGACGCCGCTCGTCTCGGCCAGGTCGGCCAGCGACATCTTTCGGTCGAGGCGCAGATCCCGCACGCGCGCGCCGAATGCTGTGAGAAGCGGATGGGTCGTTTGTCGACGTGGCATGGCCGTCCCTCCATCATGACGTGGGTTTCGTGACCTTGGGCAGTTACGCAACGAGCGACGCTACGGCTGTGCGAGCGCACGCAGCATGTCGCGTTCGCGCTGATTGGCAGAATCGGGGTGTTTCGCGGCGTCCGCTTCGAGCAAGGCTTGGGCCTTTCCCGGGGTCCCTTGCTGAAGCGCAGACTTCGCCGCCAGGAGGATGAGAAGGCCAGGATCCGGACTCGGTCGCGCCCCCTTCGTAGCGCGCTCGCCCTGCTTCGGGGTCGGCCGCCGGGGGCTCGACCGCATCGAGACGTCGGCCGCCTTGGGGATGACATCGGCGGTCCCGGGCCTCTGGTGAAACCACCGCGCCTCGACTCGGTGCGGTTCACGCTGCGCAAGCGACATGTCGGCCTGCCCAAGTTCCCCCGCCGTCGCATCCAGGCTCGACGGGGTGAACGCGACCACCGCCGCTCCAGCGACGAGACCAGGAACCAGCTTGGAAAACATGCTTTCGATCGCGCGTCCCAACCCTCGGAGCCACGATTGTAGGCAACCGCCGAAGGGCAGGAATAGCGGCACCACCCCGCGACGACGCCTCGGCTTGTCGAGCGATACGAGCACGTCACGAAAAGCTTGCTCTCCGCGCTGGAACCACGAGCTCACGGTGTTCTTGCTGATCCCGGTTTCGCAAGCAAACTCGCTGAGCCGCATCCCGTACGCCCCTCGCGCAACGACGACCTCGGCGAGGTGGGCGGGCACCTCCTTCAACGCGAGCTCGATCTGCTGACGTGCCTCGATGACACTGCCGTGGTCGCGGCTGTCGGCGACGAGCTCCTCCGCCTCGGGGTCGGGCCAAAGGATCTCCCGGGAGCGACGCGCTCGCCTCGTCCAGTAGGCCATGACCTGCCAGTCGACGAGCTCCAGCAGCCAGCCAACGACACGCTCTTCGCATTCGGGAGGAGGTCTCGGTTCGTCTTCTTTGCAGGCGACGAGCAGCGCTTCGCCGACGACATCGTCGACGTCGATAAGCGGGATCCGCGCTTTTCGCGCACGGGCGCGCATTTTCTCGGTGTGCCGAGCAAGATCCTCGTGCTCCGTCCTGTGCGCGTCCACCAATTTGCCTCCACCGTCTGTCTTGACCACCCCACCATCTGCTAAGGAACAGAAGCGACCCAAACGCGCGTGACAAAACGACATGCCCCCCAAAAATTCCTCCGGCGGGCCCAGGACGGTGAAGCGGATCACGCAGGGAGGGGCTTTCCGAGGCGTGGTGCGTGGCCCCGGCTACGCCACTGCCCTCGTGGGCTTCTTCCTCGTCCTCGTCCCTCATCGAGCCAAGGCCGACGAGCTACCCCATTACCAGGTCGAGTTCAGCGCCGACCCGAAGCTCCCGGCGTGCGACCGGGGACAGGAGTTTGCCGCTCTCCTGAATGACCAGTTTTCCAAGCCGATCCTCGAACCGCCCGCATCGCGCACGCTCCGCGTTCGTATGGGTCGCACGAAGGCCGGTGACCACGCCGTCGACATGCAGATCGAGGAGCTCGACGGGCGCGTGCTCGACACCGTGCACCGTGAATTCCCGGCGTCGACGTGTTGCTTCGAGGTGCTTTACCATGCGGCGCTCCTCGCCTCCGTCCACATCCTGCACGAGGGAAAGGATTCGGCGCGCGTCGAGCCACCGCCGCCTCCCGCCTCGTGCCCCGCGCCGGCGCCACCTTCGCAAGCGCCGCCGCCTCCTCCCGCAACACCCGCAGCTCCGCCGCTGCCTGCTTCAGCCGGGCCTGCCGACGTGCCCCCGCGGTTCGAGTTGAGCGCGGGTCCCATTCTCGCGACCGGCATGGCTCCCGAAATCGTTCCCGGCGCGCAGCTCGGCGGCTCGGTTCGGTTGTGGGGTTCGTGGTGGTTGGAGGGTGACGCTCGCGTCACCCCGTGGTTCGAGACGAGGCCCCTCGGCCTCACGGCTTTCGAGGTGCTCACGGCCTCGGGCGTCGCTGCTCTCTGTTATCGGCCCGGCCGATTTGCCGTGTGCGGGCTCGTCATCGGGGGCGCGACGTTGACTGAGGCGGTAAATCGCACGCTTCCGCAGCTCGACGGCATCGGCTTCGCAGGCATTGGTGGGCGCGTGGGGATGCAGCAGCATCTTGGAGGACCATTCAGCATCCGCGCGGATCTCGACATCACGGCGACACTCTTCCGCTCCAGGATCAACACCTTGATTCATCCTGTCGTCGTGGAGACATCGTGGGTGACCATGATCGCAGGAGCACGCGTCGTGGCGTCCTTCAATTAGCGGGAGCGTCCAGACAGCAGAACGTCCGCGCGTCCAAGAGAACGAGATCCCCGACGGCCTGCCCGCCCTCGGGCGCGCACGTGCCTGGCTCGTACGTGAGGAGCGTGGCCGACTTGGCGGCGAGCCCGACGCTCGGCGACAGGTCGGTGCACAGCGTAGGATCTGCCGTCGTGATCACGAGCGAGCCCCGCAGCGTCGAACACGCTGTATCTTCGTGCAGCGCCGCAAACACGGTGCAACTCCCCCCACTCGGCGCACCGCACGTGCACGCCGTGCACTCCCGTTGATCGTTCACCTCTCCATAGAGGAGGTGCTTGATCGGCCAGCCCTCGGGGCAGGGCTCATCCCCTTCTCGCATGATGCACGTCTCGAAGCTCGGGGGCTTGGGCACGCACACCTTCTCCTCTTCTTGCTCGCACGCGGGCCACGGGGCCCCCGTGCAGGCTCGACCAAAAGGGCCGAATGCATCTCCCGCCGTGAAGTGCGCGGGTCCGGGGATCGGATCGCCATTGCCGTGAGGGGTGCAGGGTTGCTCCTCGATCATGGGTGGGGAGACCGTGAGTGATCCCACGCAGGGGACCCCGCCGCACGTTTTGCCTTCCTGGATCGAGGTGTTCGCCGTGCAGGAGCCATCCCAGTTTGTCGGCGCGTCGAAATTCGTATTGACACCAAGGTCAGAACATGGCCCGGCACTCACGGTCCACGTCGTGGGGGGCGAGCACGTGCCGAGGGGCGGATCACACGAGCATGTTTCGCACGGGATCGGAGCGGGCTCGGGCCAGCCCTCGAAGACGAACATGGGTGCTGCTTCCGGGCACGGCGGCGCTCCGAAGTCCGGGCCGTAGTAGAGGGCGACGGGACCGTCCCAGCTTTGCGGGCTCTTGGGCGCACACGCGCCCGGGGGGCAGAGCGAGGACATGCCGCCTTCGTCCCCCCCATCCGCGTCGCCACCATCCGCACCACCATCTGTGCAGCGAGGCGGCAGCGGTGGTGGTCCGTCGCATGCGTTCGGGCAGTCCCACGGGATGGGCCTCGGCTTGAGGTACCCCGGGAAGTCCGGATCCGGGCACAACTCGGGGTACGGGCAGGGACAGCAGCGCTCGGAGGTGCCAGGAGGGCAGTTGATTTCCGCGTTCGGATCACCTGTGCACGAGGGGAGCACGAGGAACATCGCGGCGGAAAGGGAGGCGGTTGCCAGGGTGCCGAGGAGGAGGCGGCGGGGGTGCATCCTCGGGAGGATAGTTTGTCCGGGGAATGAGGGCAAGGGGCTCGGGACAAACCATGTGACGATCTCAGGCACTCCGATCCCAAGACAACACCCATGGCGATCCGCACGCATGTCTCGATCGTGACGTTGACGCGCCCATTCTCGATGCTGGACAGGGCGCCCTTTCCGACGCCACTCGTCTCGGCCAGGTCGGCCAGCGACATCGTTCGGTCGAGACGCAGGTCCCGCACGCGCGCGCCGAGGGCTGTGAGAAGCAGATGGGTCATTGATCGGGCTCGAAGGACCGGTATCCTCGGCGCGGGAGGTCGCATGCGCCGTGACGTCTTCACCTCGTCCCTGCTGGCATTGACCCTTCTCTTCTGCGCTTCGCCCGCGCGTGCGCTGGAGTTCCGCGTCTGCGTCAAGCCGCCGGACGTCCCGCCCGGCATGACCCAGTGGGCCTATGAGCAGGGGTCGGCGACGGTGTGGACCACGCGCAGCCGGATGGAGTTCGCGCGGAGGGTCGAGGGGCGCGCCACTTTTATCTACGACCCTCATGCCCCGCCAGAGAGCGTACGCATTTTGCCCATCCCGTACAACGCGCTGAAATGCCCGCCGCCGCCGCCGAAACCGGCGCCGGCGAAAGAGCCGCCGAAAGAAGAGAAGAAAGCGGAGGACGGGAGCGCGAGCAAAGCGCCTGGCAAGCGCGGCGGCGACGAGGAACGCAAAGGCGCGGACGACGAGGGCAGCGTCAAGGAGCGCGTCGAGAAGCATCGCCTCCCGCAGCCGAAGGAGGGCCCGCCGCCTCCGCGTGCTTCGGCCCCGGAGAAGCGGCAGGATCCGGTCTTGCCGCGGCAAGGCGTCTTGTCGAGCGAACCGATCCTCCCGCAGCGAGAGGCGAAGTGGGAAGACAAGGAGCACGGGCTCGTGGATCGAGGCGGCGCGCTGCCGCAGCTCGTGGACACGGAGGACCGGAAGCCTTTGCACGTCACGTCGTGCGAGCAGACGAAGGAAGGCTGCCCGGCGCGCAAGCAGAAGACGCGCGCCGGGGCGATCCTGGAGCAGGTGGTGATCGCGGGGGCGATCTTCAACCTGCAAATGAACGAGGACCTCTATCGACCCGACGGAAAGGAATACGGGGTCGTCGGCGGGATGAACGCCGACGGGCCGAACGACCCGAGGCTCCAGGCGGCGGCCGCGGCCGTGATGTTCTCGCCGGTGGCGATGGCGCTCGGCAACAAGTTCATGAAGGCGGCGGCCGAGGCGAGCAAGGCGGGGGAGAAGCTCGTCCTCAAGGACGTGAGTGAGCTATCGGAAGAGGCGGCGGAATACCTGGCGAAGGAGTATGGAGAGGAGCTGACGCAGGCGCTCGTGGAGGCGGGCGTGGTCGGGCCGTATCGGGTAATGCAGAAGTTCACGTTGGGGTATGAACGGAAGTGGCAAGCGCACCACATCTACGAGACGGCGAGGATGATCAAGGCTGGTCTCGATCCCCTGGATGGGCCGTGCACGATTCTCTCGAAGGAGCTGCACCAGCAGTTCACGAAGGAGCTGGCCGCGAAGACGGCAGGCATCACGCGGGTAGGAGACCTGTGGAAAGCCTACAAGACGGTGTATGCAGCCCGCCCCGAGTGGCTCAAGGCGATCGCGCACTACTTCGGGGAGTGAGCAATACGCTCCTGGATCGTGAAGGATTGAGGATGAGAACCAAGGCATGCGTCATGTTCAACGGCAAGGAGATCCCAGGACGAGAACAGACCGTCCTGGACCCCGCAGGTTGCGGGCCCGATGTCGCCGAGGTGAGCGACAACGAGGTCCTGCGACAAGCCTTCGTTTACGTCACCCTCGAGGTCGAGGACCCTCGCCTGGCCCTCCTGCAAAAGCTCCTGCTGTCTTACAAAGTCGACTGGCAAGAGCGGCGCTGGGACGAGTACACGGACGAGGAGTACGAGGCCGCGCGCTTGATCCTCGTCACCGAAACCATCGATGTCTTCGTCGCCGGAGGCCCGAGGTTCGGCACGGATTACGACCTGTCGAGCGCGTGTCCGGCGTGTGGCGCGGGGATGCGGCAGACCTCGGCGTATGTGCTTGCTGGCATCTACCCGGAGCTCATCGGAAGACTAGAGGAATATCGCGCCGTGGACAGCTACAGCGAGATCCTGGTGGACGAGAGGCTGGCCGACATCCTCGAAGGCGCCGGGATCTCGGGGCTCTCCTTCCGAAGCGTCTACTCCCTGCAAAAGGACAACCGGCAGATCAAGCTGCCCTGGCGGCAGATGTGGGCGTCGCACACGCTGCCCCCGATGTCCCCGCGCTCGACCGGGATCGAATCGGATGAGGTGTGCAAGTCGTGCCGGCGCGGCAAGTACCACACGACGAGCAAACAGCCCACGCGTATCGCCTACCGCGCCCAGGACCTCTTCGGGGCAAAGGACGTGAACCGGATGTGGGAGCACTTCGGTGATGTTCGGTGGACCGGCGATCTGAAGACGGCCGTGCTCGGGCAACCCTATTTCCTCGTCACCCCCAAGGTCTGGCGCATCTTCCGCGACGCGGGCGTGACGGGGTTCCAGTGGCTCCCCATCCGCGTCGTCGAAGACGAGTGACGGGCGGCCGCGCAGGCTGCATTCTACATCGCCCGTCACTTCCCCCTTGCCCCCTCCCCACCCGCCCCTGTAACCTCCCACCCCATGCGCCATATCTCTCTTGTCGCTCTATTCATCGGATTGAACGATCTCCTCACGAATCGCAAAGACGCACTCCAGAGCTTCGACGCCGGCGCCGCCAGCATCAAGCTCCTCACTGTCAAGCGCGACGCCCTCGCCAAGCTCCCTGCGGTCGCCGCGGGCCGACCCCTCGTCGACGATCTCGGCGCCGCCGACGTCCGCCATGACGCCCTCGGGTATGCTGTCTGGCACCTCCTCGAAGCCTACGACCGCCACCCCGACATCCCCGAGCACATTCGCGCGGCCGCCCGGAAGATCCGCGCTGCTTTCATTCCCACCCTCGAAGACCTCGGGGCCAGTTATCCCGCCGAGGCCAAGGCGGCCATGGACCGAAAGCCGGCCCTCGCGGACCTGCAAACGGAGCTCGCCCTGTTCCCCGTCGCCGGCGGCGGCACCCTCCGCGATTGGGTCGAGAATTTCCTGAACGCGGGCGTCGCCATCGATTCCCTCCTCAGCGCCCGCGCCGACCTCGAAACGAAGACCCGCAAAGACGCGACCCGCCTCCGCGGGGAGGCCATCGGCCTCCTGAATCGCGCGCGTAAAAACCTCGCCCTGGAGCTCCAGGAGGATCCGAGCCTGCCCAAAGACCTCGACGCACGTGTCTTCGGTTACCTCGACCTCCTCGAAAAGAGCGCCGCCCAGGCGCAAAAGGGCAAGGCCTCGCCCGAGATTCCTCCGCCGCCCTCCGCCCCCGAGGCGACGCCCGCCACCCCGTAGCTCCTCGGACCTGCTCCCCTCCCCCGCCGCCAGGCCCGCCGAGCTCCTCCGACCTGCCCGAAGCACCGCCCGTCGCCTCCGCCGACCTGATCTGAACACCTCCCCCGCGCCGCCCCGTGCCTACGCCGAGCTCCTCCGACCTGCTGGCGTACCCCTTCCCCGGCACGAGCGAGCTTCTCCGACCTGCTCGGAGAGGGTCGGCTCGGGTGTTGCGAGCTTCTCCGACCTGCTCGGAGAGGGTCGGCTCGGGTGTTCCGGGCAGGTCCGACCTGCTCGGAGGGGGGTGGGCTCAGGTGTTGCGAGCAGGTCCGAGGAGCAGCCGATGGGGGCCGCGTGGCTCGGCGGGCAGCTCGGATGAGCAGCGGCCCCCCCGCGCCTCGGTCCGTCGAGCAGGTCGGAGAAGCCATGTTCCCCGCCGAAATGCGCCCGAGCCGGCGCCGTTGACCTTCGCGCCGTCCGGCTCGTACCCTGGCCGAATGAAGCACCTCTTCACGCTCGCTTGTGCCTCGATCCCCCTCTTCGTCCTCGCCGGCTGCGGAGACGGCGGCGGGGGGCCGGAGCCTGGTCCCATCCCCGTCGCGCCAACGGAAAACCTCGACCGCGACATCCTCTCGACCGCGCTCGCCCTCGACGTCACGGCGATGACCGGTGAAGCCACGATCGAGCTCGCGGCCGCGGGAAAGCCGGGCGCCTCGTTCGAGGTGAGCGGCCTCGTCGTCCAGAGCGTCGAGGACACGAACGGGCAGCTCGAATTCGCGGTCCAGGATGGAAGGCTCGACGTGGGCGTGAAAGAGAGCGCGGAGAACACCACGCTCCAGATCAAGTATGCATTCACCACGCAGAAGAACTTCGACGGGTATCTCGCCGAGGGCATCTCGTTCCTGTGGCCGCGCTTCTGCGGCAATCTCTTTCCGTGCAAATCCGTGCCCTCGGAGGGCGTGAAATTCGAGATGACGCTCTCGGGCGTGCCGATGGGGAAAGACGCCGTCTTCCCCGCCGAGATCCCGGCCGACGCGCCGACGTACATGCCGGCCTTCGCGCTCGGCGAATACACGCACGTCGCGCTCGGGACGACCACGGCGGGCACGAAGGTGAGCGTGTATCACCTGCCCGGCGAGGAGGCGGCCGCGACCGAAGGGACGAAGGATCTGGCGGCCGTGTTCGATTGGTTCGAGAAGACCTACGGGGCGTATTCGTTCGGCGGCGAGGTCGGGTCGGTCTCGGCGAATTGGGGGCCGGGCGCATACGGCGGCATGGAGCACCATCCGTACTGGCACGTGGCGCGCGACGCGATGAACGATCCGGAGGTGCACGCGCACGAGGCGGCGCACGGCTGGTTCGGCAATGGTGTGCGTATCGCGTGCTGGGAGGATTTCGTGCTGTCCGAGGGCACGGCCTCCTACCTCGCGGCGCGCGGGCTGGAAGCCGCGGCGGGCGCGGCCGCGGGCGAGAAGATCTGGAGCGATTACCAGACGAGGCTCGACGAGGTGATCCAGGACGAGGACACGGTGCTGATGCTGGATACGTGCAATGAGATCGACCTCATCACGCATGCCTTGTGGTCGAACGTGACCTACATGAAAGGCGCGTTCTTCTACCGGGCCGTGGAAGCCCAGGTCGGCCGGGACAAGCTCGACGCGGCGCTCGCGAAGTTTTACGGGACCTACAAGAACCGCGCGGCCCGGATGCAGGACATGATCGATACGATCGAGGCCGAGACGGGCGCGGACATCACCGTGCACGTCGATGGCTGGCTGAAGGGGCTCGGAAAGCCCTGAGCACGCCCACGCGGCCCCTGGGCCCTGAGCATGGGTCTCATCTGGAGGCGCTTCGCTGGGGCGTTGCCCCAGGCCCCAGCAGGGGCTGTCCGCCCCTGCACCCGGACCAGCCAGGGGCTGGACCCAGGACGATGAACTGCGCGATGCGCAGTTCATCGCACAGGCCCGGTCGAGACCGGCGACGATCTCGCCAACCAAGACAGCAGTGCTGATGTCTCGACGGGGCGGGGCGGTCCCACCGGCCAGCTGGGAGAACTGCGCGGAGCGCAGTTCTCCCACAAAAGGTCCAGCGCTTGCGCTGGTTCGGGTCGAGGGGCGAACAGCCCCCGCGGGGTCCGGGGCGGCGCCCCGGCGCGGCGGAAGGGGGGCCTCGGAAGGCCCTGACGGTCACTTCTTCGGCTGCCACGCCGCGATCGCCGCGCGCCACGCCTCCGCGTCGCGCAGCGGCGATTGGTTCGTGAGCTCCGCCGTCATCTGGATCTGCATGAGTTGATTGTCCGTCGCGTACGCGAGGTGCACGACACTCGTCTGCTCGGTGAGGTTCCGGCACCAGACGCACGTCCCCTGCACCCAAACGCGCTCGGACTCGACGAACACCTGCACCTTGCCCGTCGAGCCTTCGAGCTTCTGCGCGCCCTCCGGCAAGTCCATGCGGCGACCCACGGTCACGATGCCGACATGGCCATCCTTCCCGCATCCAGCGTTCGGGCCCGCGTAGTCCACCTGGTCCGTCGCGGGGCAAGGCTGGCCGAGCTGCGCGAACTCCGGCGGCAGCGGGGCAAGGGCGTTCGACGTCTCGGCGGGCGGCTCGGGGCGAATGGATCCGTCGTCCGCCGACGCGCAGGAGAGGGAGAAACCAGCGAGGAAGAGGGTCGCAGCAAGGAAGGCGCGCATGCACCTCCCTAGCACGCGAGGTGGGTCACGGACAGGGCATGTACACGGACGCGCTCGCATTCGAGGTGACGTAGACGCGCATGTACGTGCCGTGCACGTGGACGCTGCTGACCTCGATCTTGTGGACCTGGGCCTTCATGCAGCCCTGGCCGCTCGCGAACGAGATGTCGTTCGAGAGCTTGTCCCGCACCGCCTTGAGGCGCTCGCCGATGTCGAGCCGGAGCGCATCCCGCGCCTGATCACGGATCTTGTCGGCATCCATGGAGGCCTTGAGCTTGAAGAGGAAGCTCTTGGTCTCGATCGTGGGCTCGAGGTCGGGGATGCGGAGCTCGTTGTCCACGACCGTCGGGTGGCCGGTCATGAAGAGGTCGCCGTCGAGGTCGAGGCTGACGGGGTTGTCGACGTGTCCCGCGATGTGGAGCTTGAGCACGAGCTGGTCCTTCGCGGCGTAGATCTCGGGCTTCTCCATGTAGATCTTCGGGTGCTCCTTGGAGAAGAAGAACTTGCCGTCGGTGAAGACGAGGCCCATCGCCTTCGCGAGCTCGTCGTACTTGGCGACGATCGGCACGGTGACCGAGAACGGGCCCGGCTGGAGCGTGGCGACGTTGGCGAGCGGCGGGAGCTTGGCGTCAGGATTCGGAGGGGCGCAAGGGATCGTGACCGAAGGCGCGACGACGAGCGCGAGGTCCTTCTCGAAGCCACCCGCGAGGACCGTGGGCCCCGCCTCGACGGAGACGACCTGGAGCGCGGCGCAGCCGTTCGCATCGCCGAGGGGGAGCTCGATGGGTCGCGCAAGGCGGCCGTGGGCCTCTGCGAGCGTGGGATAAAGGTCGTACTCGAAGGCCTCGAGCTTCTCCTTCACCGCCGACTTGACCTTGCCGAGGATGTCAGCCGCCGCATCCGCAGCCTTGATGACGCGGTCGTCGCTCTTCACGTTGACCTCGAGCGATTGCAGCTTGGCCTTGTACTCGCTGGTGACGACAGGCTCGGCGAGGATCGAGAACTCGAGCGGGACGTCGAGGCTGCCAATGGGCATGTCCGCGTTCGCATCGACGTGGAGGTCGAGCGCGATGCGGCCCTGGTTGAAGCGGACCGTGATGGCCCCACGCGTCCAGGTGTACTTGCGCTCGTTGCCGAGCATGGGGAACGTGCCATCCCCCGTGCGCGGGACGGCCGTCTCGAGCTCACGCTGGAGCGCAGCGCCCGTGATCGTCGCATGCACGACGACACGCGAGGGGACCGGATCAGAGACAGGCTCGCCAGGCGTGGCCGGCGGCCGAGGCGGATACACCGGCGTACCCGCACCGCACCCAGCAGAGACGACGACAGCGGCAACGAGGACAGCGAGCGAGGTTCTCGACATGCGTGCCAAAAAAGACGGACAAGCGGCGCGTGTCAACGGGTCTCATCGGGGAGGCGTCTCGCCGGGGCTCCGCCCCGGGCCCCGCGGGGGCTATCCGCCCCTCGACCCGGACCAGGGCAAGCCCTGGACCGATCGGGGAAGAACTGCGCGATGCGCAGTTCTTCCCACAGGCCGTGGCAAGACCACGAAGGTGGGTTCCACACTGGCGACGGGTACGTTGGCAGGGGCGTCGCAGGTCTTGACTCGGCCTGTTCGATGAACTGCGCATCGCGCAGTTCATCGACCCCGGGTCCAGCGCTTGCGCTGGTCCGGGTCCAGGGGTGGACAACCCCTGGTGGGGCCTGGGGCAACGCCCCAGCGAAACGGCCTCCGCTGGGATTGTCCCGCCAAACGAGATTCGGCTCCCGACGAAGGTCGTTGCGGAGGCGGGGTTCGGCTTGCTAGGGTCGGGGCATGGCGGGCGCGGAGAAAGCCTTCACGTGGCTCTTCGGCGCGGGGGAGCGCCAGGGTGGGTACCCGGAGACGTTCGACGACGAGCTCGCTTTTCAGTCGTGGAAGATCCTGCGCGTCTCGGGGGTCATCTGCGCGCTCGCTTGGCTGCCGTATCTGCGGCTCGACGCGGCGCTCCATCCCGAGATCCCTTCGCTCTTTCTCCTGCGCTTGAGCCTTTCCATGGCGGGGGTGCTGGCGATCCTCTTCTCGCTCCTGCCTTCGGCGCCGCGCTACGCGAGCAGCGCTCTGTTCGTGCTCTGCGGGTCCCTCGAGTGCGCGACGGGGCTCATCACGGGGCTCACCAGCGGCACGAGCCCCTATCTCGGCGGCTTCTTGTTCGTGCTCATGCTCGTGCCGCTCGCGCCGCTCCGGCGGCGGTACGCTTGGGGCATGCTTGGCGCGGCGATCCTCGTCTTCTGGGCGACGGGCATGCTCGCGGGCATGGACTTCGAGGGGCCCGAGCGCAACTACGCGCTCCAGGACCTCAGCGCTGCGGCGCTCGTCTCCGGCGTCTTCGTGCACCTGAGCGATCGGCTCCGGCGGCAGGGCTGGGCCAAGGGGAGCACGGTCCAGCGCCAGTCCGAGGAGATCGCGCGGGACAAGGCGAAGATCGACTCGCTCCTCTGCAACATCCTGCCTTCGCCGATCGCCGCCGAGCTCACGCGTGAGGGCTCGGTCAAGCCCGTGTTCCACGAGGAGGCGACCATCGTATTCGCCGATTTCGTGGGCTTCACGGCGAAGGCCGCGACGATGCCGCCCGAGGCGCTCGTCGCCATGCTCGACGCCTATTTTTGCCGCTTCGACGCCATCGCGGATCGCTCGGGCGTCGAGAAGCTGAAGACCATCGGCGACGCGTACATGGTGGCGGCGGGGCTGCCTTCGCCGAAGCCGACGCACGCCGTGGATGCTTGCCTCTTCGCGCTCTGGATCCGGCGCGACGTGGAGGCGCACGATGCGCACTTCCAGGGCGTGCGCATCGGCGTGCACTCGGGGCCGCTCATGGCCGGCATGGTCGGCTCGAAGAAATTCGCCTACGACGTCTGGGGCGACACGGTGAACACGGCGAGCCGCATGGAGTCGTCGGGGGAGCTCTGGCGCATCAACGTCTCGCGCATGACGTACGAGCGGGTGAAGGACTTCTTCGAGCTCACGGCGCGCGGGGCGGTGTCGGTGAAGGGCAAGGGCGAGCTCGACATGTATTTCCTGGAGCGCATCCAGCCGGCCCTCAGCCGGGACGAACGGGGCGTCGAGCCGAACGAGGTGTTCTGGGAGCGCTACCGCGCGCTGCAATCGAATGTGCTTGTCTCGGAGGGCGATCCCCGGAAGGATGAGCCCCGCGCACGATGACGACCGAAGTCGAGGAAGGGCCCGCGATCCCCAAGGCCGCCCCCGCCCAGGCAGCCGCCAGGTACCCGAAGTCGATCCCGTCCATCATCGGAAATGAGGCGTGCGAGCGCTTCAGCTTCTACGGGATGCGGAACATCCTGACGGATTTCCTGATCGGGTATCTCCTGCTCGGCCTCGTGGAGAAGGACCGGGCCGGGGCCGCGAAGGAGGTCTTCCACGTCTTCGTGATGGGCGTCTACTTCTTCCCGCTGCTCGGCGGGTGGATCTCGGATCGCTTCCTCGGCAAGTATCGCACGATCTTCTGGCTCTCTCTGCTCTACTGCGTGGGGCACGGCTGCCTCGCCGTCTTCGAGGCGAACAAGACCGGGTTTTACGCGGGCCTCTTCCTGATCGCGCTCGGCTCGGGCGGCATCAAGCCGTGCGTGTCGTCGTTCGTCGGCGACCAGTTCGACCAGACGAACAAGCACCTCGCGCGCGGGGTGTTCGAGGCGTTCTACTGGGTGATCAACTTCGGCTCGTTTTTCGCCTCGCAGCTCATGCCGCGGGCGCTCAAGCACTGGGGGCCGAGCATCGCGTTCGGGATCCCGGGCGTCTTGATGTTCATCGCGACGCTGATCTTCTGGATGGGGCGCAAGGAGTACGTGGTGGTCCCCCCCTCCCCCGCCGATCCCCATTCCTTCGGCCGCATCGCGTGGACGGCGCTGCAAAAGGGCCGCGGGGCGGGGCTCGTGCTCGCGGGCCTCGGCGCGCTCGGGTTCGTCGGTTCATTCTTCCTGATCCCGACGCTCGGGTTCGTCGCGTCGTTTTGCCTGGCGATCGTGGCCTTCCTCGTGTTCGCGGGCCCGGGCGTGCTGCTCTCGCTCGAAGCGGCGCGCGGCGAGCACCCGGACGAGGACGTCGAGGGCGTGCGATCGGTGCTGAAGGTGCTCGTGGTGTTCGCCCTCGTCACGCCATTCTGGTCGCTCTTCGATCAGAAGGCCTCGACGTGGATCATCCAGGGCAAGGCCATGGTGCTGCCCGGGTGGAGCATCCTGGAGACGGCGTCGCAGATGCAGTCGATCAATCCGCTGCTCGTGATGCTGCTCATTCCCTTCAACAATGCCGTCACGTATCCGGCACTCCGGAAGATGGGGCTCGACCCGACGCCGCTCCGGCGCATGACGGCGGGTATCGCGATCGCGGGCGTGTCGTGGATCGTGATCGGGGTGATCCAGCGCTGGATCGACGCGGGCGAGCAGGTCTCGATCCTGTGGCAGATCCTTCCCTATACGATCCTCACGCTCGGCGAGGTCCTGGTCTCGACGACGGGCCTCGAATTCGCCTACAGCCAGGCGCCGGCGAAGATGAAGGGCACGCTGATGAGCTTCTGGTCGCTCTCGGTCACGGTCGGCGGGCTCTGGGTGCTGCTGGTGAACGCGGGCATGAAGAACGAGCGGCTGACGAGCGCCATCACGGCGCAGACGGGCCTATCGACGACCGCATTCCAGATGTTCTTCTTCGCGGGCTTCGCGTTCGTCTTCGCGCTCGCGTTCGGCGCGTATGCGACGCGGTACAAGAGCGTGGAGCATTATCGGAAGGCGTGAGCCTCACGCTTTCTGATAATGCTCTACGCGAGGCCGCCGCGCTGGGGCGTTGCCCCAGGCCCCACCGGGGCTATCCGCCCCTGGACCCGGACCAGCGCAAGCGCTGGACCCAGGGTCGATGAACTGCGCGATGCGCAGTTCATCGAACAGGCCAAGGCCCTGCCAACCAAGACAGCCACGCTGCCCTTTCGCTCGGCAACGTTGTCTCTGGTCTTGCCACACGGGCCCGTTGGAAGAACTGCGCGGAGCGCAGTTCTTCCATCCCGAGTCCAGGGCTTGCCCTGGTCCGGGTCGAGGGGCGGACAGCCCCCGCGGGGTCCGGGGCAGAGCCCCGGCGCGGCGGCCCCACGACGACACCCACGCTCAGACCGCGTCGAGCGAGAGGGCTGGAGTGAGTGAGGCGGCATCCGCGAGCAGGAAAATCTCGCGATCGATCGCGGGACGTAAAACGGCGAGGCGCTCGTCCCCGTCGACGTGCGCGAGCAGCGCGCGGGCGGCGTCTCGGTATTCATCGAGCGTGAGATCACCCCGGCAAACGAGAAGTCGCAGCAGAATGGCGGCCTCGGAGGCGACGTCCGCGAGGTTGTAGCGGCGCACGGCGTCGCGGCCCTCGGGGCCCTTCGCCCACAGGCCCTCGACGTCGGAGCCGTCGACGCCGAGCTTGCCCGGCCAGCCGCACAGGCACGCGAACGAGGCCATGCGCGCCGGGCGGCCGGCGCCGCGGAAGCTCACGGCGTCTTGCAGGTCGACGTGCTTGTTCCCGCGGTAGCGATCCTCGAAATCACGATCCCAGAGCCACGGAGCCACGATGCCGTGGCGCACCGAGCGCGCAATGACGAGCGGCAGATCGAAGCCGCGGCCATTCCACGAGACGAGCACCGGGCGGCGCTCGCCCACCATGCCCACGAAATCACGCACGATGGCCGCCTCGTCGCCGCCCGCGGGGCCGCCGAGCAAACGCGGCGGCTGCACGCGGATGTGGCCGCCCTCCACGACGAGCGCGAGGATCGCGCCCGAGACGATGGCGAGGTGCGGCACGGCCGGGACGCGGTCCGGATCCGCGCCCTCGGGGAGGGGGTTGTCCTTGTCTAGGATCGCCTCGAAATCGAAGACGACATATGCGGTCATGCCTCGAAGCCCCCGCGCTCTTCGGCGATCATCCGGACGATCTGCTCGAGATCCCGCGTCTCCTCCTCCCAGTACGCCTCGGTGCCGAAATGGGGGAACGTGCGCGGGAAGATGGGATCGTGGAAGCGGCGCGCGATCCAGGCCGCATAATGGACGCGGCGCAGGCCGCGCAGCGGCGTCGCGAGGCGGAGGCTCTTTCGATCGAAGGCGCGGAGGACCTCGTACCCTTCGAGGAAGCTCTCCAGGGCGATCCGCGCCTCGACGCCCTCGCCCGGCAGGAGCAGCCAGAGATCCTGCACGGCCGGGCCCACGACCATGTCGTCGAAATCGACGACCGAGAGCACGCCGTCCCGCAAGAGCAGGTTCCCGAGGTGCAGATCACCATGGATGCGGTGGACGGGCGTGCCTTCGAGTCCTTCGTCCACGAAGTCCGCAATCGTGCGCGCGGCGCGCTCGTAGCGCGGGAAAAGGCGCGCAGGAATGGTTCCCTTGTCGCGGAGGAACACGACGTTCTGCCGGACGAACGCGTCCGCTTCGAGGCGGACGCGGTGCGCGGCGGGGCGCGCGGCGCCGACGTTGTGGATACGCGCGGCGAGCATGCCGAGGCGCTCGAGGAGGTCGGCGTCGGGTTCGTCCGGCGCGCGGCCGCCGACGCGCGGGAAGAGGCAATACGAGATGCCGTCGATCGTGCCGAGGGTGCCGCCGCCGCGGAGGGTTCGAGGGAGGCAGACCGGGACCTCGGCCTCGGCGAGGTCGGCGAGGAAGAGGTGCTCTTCGAGGATCTGCTCCGGGCTCCAGCGGCCCGGGCGGTAGAACTTGGCGACGAGCCGGGAGCGATCTTCGAGCTCGACCTCGTAGACGCGGTTCTCGAACGAGTTCAGCGGGTAGCAGAGAGGATTCACGGGAAACCCCGCGTCCTCGACGGCCTCGAGGACTTTGTGCGGGGTGAGCGAGAGGAAGAGATCGGTTGTGTTCATGCGCGTCTCTGCGGGCGGGCCCGGAGCGCATGGGTGATACCATCCCGGAGGGTGCCGCGCGTGGTCAGGCTGCCGAGATCGGCGCCGAGCTCGACGAGCGTGCGGGCGATCGAGGGCTGGATGCCCGTGATGACGACCTCGGCACCGAGGAGACGGATGGCCTGCGCGACCCGGACGAGCGCCTCGACGACGGACGTATCGGCCTCGGGGACGCCCGTGACGTCCACGATGGCCACACGCGCGCCCTGGGCGACCACGCCCGCGGCGATGGTCTCCAGGATGCCCGCGGCGCGGTCGCCCGTGATGCGGCCGATGAGCGGCGCGACGAGGATGCCCTCGCCGATGGGGATGAGGGGCGTGGAGAGCGCGCGGAGGGTCGCTTCCTGGGCCTCGATGAGGCGCGCCTGGGCTTCGTTTTGCCGCTGCACTTCCTCGGCGTGTCTGCGCGCCGTGACGTCGACGACCGCGATCTGCGTGGCGTCCTCCCCCTCGAAGACGACGGGGCGCGCGGCGACGTCCGCGTAGATGATGCTGCCGTCCGCGTGGAGGTACCGCTCCTCGATCGGCGGGAGCGCGACGCGACCCTCTCGGCTCTGTCGCAGGCGCGCGCGGAGGAGCTCGTGATCGTCGGCGTGCACGATGCGCATGACGTTCATCCCGACGAGCTCGTCGCGCGGCACGCCGAGGAGGCGCGACAAGGCCTCGTTGACCCAGAGGAAGACGCCGCCCTTGTGCACGGCGAGCGGGAGCGGGGCGAGCTCGGTGAGCCCACGCCAGCGCTCCTCGCTCTCGCGCAGGGCGCGCGTGGCCCGGACCTCGGCCGTGACGTCCTGGAAGACCGCCAGGATCTGCTGGACCTCGCCGCGCTCGTCGCGCACGACGACGCTCGAGAGGCGGGCGTCGATGATCTCGCCGTTCTTCTTGACGAACTGGCAGTCGGCCTCGTCGACGCGCCCCTCGCGCAGGAGCCGCGGGAAGTGCTCGGCGAGGGCAATCTTGCGCGTCTCCTCGGTGACGAACTCGATCGAGCGGCGACCGAGGACCTCGTCGCGGGTGTAGCCGAGGAACTCGAGCCACGCGTCACTCACGGTCATGAGGCGGCCCTCACGATCGAGCGAGTGCATGAGGGCCGGGGTGCGCTGGTAGAGGTCCTGGTAGCGCTCTTCGAGGGCCTCGAACGCACGACGCTCGGTGTCGCGGCGCTTTTCGTAGACGGCGACGGCCGTGCGCACGAGCTCGTCAGCGACCTGTTCGGCGCGCTCGACGACGTGCCCGGCGAGCTCGGCCGTGGGCAGGATGCGGAGGGCGCCGCGACATACGGCGCGGCGGCCGATGGAGATGCCGTGGAGGACTTCCATGAGCGACGCGCCTTGCTCCTGCCTGCGCGTGAAGACCTCGATCCCGAAGGTGCGCAACGCGTCGGGGTTCATCTCGTCGAGGGCGTCGAGGTAGAGGTCGATCAGGCGGGCAGACATGGCGACCTGCGCGCTTCGTGGAAACTCGCGGTAAAACGGGGCCAGCTCGAGGATCCCGACGATCAAGGTCTCGATGAGGTTCTCCCGCTCGGGGAGAAGCGCCGCCTTGAGCGCGCTCGTATCCATGACTTCGGCTTCTAGCATGCAGCCGCCACACCGGGCGATCCGGCCTTGCAGCCGGCTGCCGAGGCAGGTAGCCCTTGCAACATGAGCGAAGCAAACCCGAGCGGCCGGCCGGCCGGACACGGCCATGGACAGGGCGGCGAGGAACTACCGGTCATCGATGTGAGCGAGCGCGGCGCCCCGCGTGACGGGAAGCCGCAGACGATGGATCGGCGGCTGTTCATGCAGCTTCTGGTCTACCAGGTGCCGGGCCTGTCGAAGGTGTCCGAGCTGCGCACGCACGCGCAGGCCCTTCGCGCCGCAATCACGAGCAAGGGCGTGGGCGCCGTCGTGTACGAGGACGTGAACGATCCGCACAGCTTCGGGCTGCTCACGTGGGGCGAGGATCCCGGGGTGTTCGTGGAGGTGGTGCGGCCCGCGCTCGTGGAATCGGGTCCGACGGTGGCGCTCCGGCCCGACATGACCATGCTCGGGCGTACGTATTCGACGGGCTACGAGCAAGATCTCGAATTCTGGTTGCTCCGACGGCCAGCGGAGACGGTGGCGAACCCGGCATGGCCGTGGGCCGTGTGGTATCCGCTGCGCCGGAGCGGGGCATTCGCAAAGCTCGAGCCGCGGGAGCAAGGCTCGATCCTGCGCGAGCACGGGACGATCGGGAAGGCCTACGGGGCAAAGGACTTTGCGCACGACATCCGGCTCGCATGCCACGGGCTCGACGCGCGAGACAACGAATTCGTGATCGGTCTCGTGGGCAAGGAGCTGCACCCGTTGTCGCACATCGTGCAAGCGATGCGCAAAACGCGACAAACGAGCGAGTTCATCAGTCAGATGGGGCCGTTCTTCGTGGGACGGGTTCTCGGCTGAAGCGTTTTCGCTGGGGCGTTGCCCCAGGCCCCACCAGGGGTTGTCCACCCCTGGACCCGGACCAGCGCAAGCGCTGGACCCGGGGTCGATGAACTGCGCGATGCGCAGTTCATCGAACAGGCCGAGGAAAAACCCCTGCCAACCAAGACAGCCGCGCTGCCCTTTCAATCGGCAACGCTGTCGCTGATCTTCCAAC
>NZ_JASBQE010000014.1 GCF_029960785.1 Polyangium sp. 15x6 | reverse complement strand
AGATAACGCGGATCCTTGTGCCCCTCGGGGGCGGCAATGACCATGCGCGCGCCCTCCAAGAGGGGCCACCAGAGCTCCCAGCCCGATACGTCGAACGACAGGGGCGTCTTCTGCAAGACGGCGTCGGCGGCGTTCAGGCAGTAGGCGCGCTGCATCCATCGGAGGCGGTTGTGGAGCCCGCGATGTGTATTGAGCACGCCCTTCGGGCGACCGGTCGAGCCAGAGGTGTAGATGACGTAAATAGCGTTGTCCGGACCAACCTGCACGTCGGGGGGCGTGAGGGGCTGCTCGTGCCAGGGGGGCGCGCTCGCATCGAGGTATACCGTGACAAACTCGTGAGCGGGAAGCCTGTCCTCGAGGCGCTCTTGTGTGAGCAGCACGGCGGGCCGTGCGTCCGTGAGCATGTAGGCGAGCCGCTCTCGCGGATAGCCTGGGTCGAGCGGGACGTAGGCGCCGCCGGCCTTGAGAATGGCGAGCAGGCCGACGACCATCTCGAGCGAGCGCTCGACGCAGAGCCCGACGCGGAGCTCCAGGCCGACGCCGAGTGCGCGCAGGTGGTGTGCCAGCTGATTGGAGCGCTGGTCGAGCTCCCGGTAGGTGAGCTCTTGCTCGGCGAACACCAATGCCACGGCGTCGGGCGTCCGCGCGGCCTGCTCCTCGAAGAGCTCGTGAATGCACTTGCAATCGGGGTACGCCACCGCCGTGTCGTTCCACGCCGCCTGCTGACGCAGCTCATCCGAGATGGGCGAGGGCAGGCGCCGACGCGGGCGCGCCGGGTCGGCGTGCTTCTCGTTCCACCGCGCCGCGAGGTCGCCGTGGCTGCCTGCGTCGTGCCCCCGAAGGTCTCTGCTCTCGTCGTGCATGCTCATCGTAGATTGATTCTCTTGATATCCATCCGAGCCCGAGGGGCGGCAGGCAGGCCTACGGCTCCTGCCTCATCGTGGCGACCGTCCGCTTGGCCTTCTCCAGCTCCGATCTGAAATGCGACCGCATGGCGTTCGGATCGAAATCGAGAAACGTACCGCCGGTTTCGAAATGCATCATGAATACCTTGCCGAGCGCATGGGTGGTCGCACCCGCGACGAGCGGCGTGGAGATGATCCCGAGTGCCGAGCCGACCACGGGCACGAATTTGGCGAGCCCGTATCCGAGCGTGGTCCCCACCCCCACGCTCCAGGTGCTCGAGATGAGGGTGCCAAGGAGCGCCTTCGCGACGTCTTGGGTGAACCTCACCTCATAGAGGTCGGCGAGCTCCTTCAGCATCTTGAGCTGAGTGCCTTTGATTGCAACGAGATCGACGGCGGGCACGGGGAGGACGCCCGCCACGAGCGCCCAGAGGACGTTTCGCCGGATGATCGCCTCCGCGCGGCTTTCGCGCGCGCGCACGTCGTTCGACGGGATTTCCGACTTCGCTTCGACGCCGTCCGCCATGGACTCTTGCTTGGTGGACGTCTCGGTTCGCTCGTTCTTCGTTGCCTCGCCTGCCATTGTCACGTCCTATGTGCTCCACGCGAGCTCCCCTCGAATGCCTGCCCGACCACGCGCAGCACAGCGGCTTCCGAGGAATGCAGGAAGAAGTGGTCTCCCTCGAAGATGCGGAGCGCAAACGGACCTTTCGTGTGTTCGCGCCACCCTTCGAGCTGCGCCGGCTGCACCGTGTCGTCCTTCATGCCCCCGAGCGCGGTCAGCGGAGCATCGAGAGGCTCTGTGGGTACATGGCGGTAGGACCGGAGGAGTTCGAGGTCCGCCCGGAAAACGGGCAGGACGAGCTCCATGAGCTCCGGCTCGGCCAGGACGCTCGCGGGCGTTCCGCCGTGACGTCGAATGCAGGAGAGGATGTACTCGTCGGTCAGCTCGCCGGTGGGTGGGTCGGAGTCCGGGAACCGCGCCGCGCGGCGGCCGGAGATGAAGAGGTGCATCGGCGCCTGAAAGCCGCGTGCGCGTAGCCAGTGGCAAAGCGCAAATGCGACGAGCCCGCCCATGCTGTGCCCGAACATCACGAAAGGTATGCGGCCAGGGGCGAGCGCCTGCCCGAGCGCCTCTACCAGGGGCTCTAGCCTCGTCATGGGCGCCTCTCGGATTCGCGGCCCGCGGCCTGGGAGCTGCGCGGCGACGAGCTCCACGTCGGGCGGAAGCTCCGCGACCCAGGTCCGGAAGACCATTGCATTCGCCCCTGCGTAGGGGAAGCAAAACAGCCGCGCCCGCGGCAACGCCACGGGCCTGGGCCTCCAGAACCACGCGCCCGGGATCGGATCCATCGTCGGCGACTCAGGTTTATTGCTTGGCCGCGGCCGCAGCCGCGTCCATCTGCTTGCGCAGGCTGAGCGGCCGCATGTCGGTCCAGACCGCCTCGATATACTGGAGGCACTCCGCGCGTTTCCCATTCTTCCCTGCCAGGCGCCAGCCCGCAGGGATCTCCCGGCCGGCGGGCCAGATGGAGTATTGCTCCTCGTGGTTCACGACCACCTCGAAGGTGGCATCTGCGTCGTCGAAGACACTCATCGTGGGTCCTCTTGCTGCCCCGGCGTCGAAAGGTCGCCTCGGGAAGCGCTCATGGGAATCGGTGGGCGGCCAGCGTCGCCGAACAGGGCGGTTCTCGCTGCCGCTGACGACGAACGTTTGTCTTGCCGTACGCTCGGTTGTGCGGTACCGTCGGCGAGCAAGGTCAGAGGGTCACGGTTTCTACCTGGGTTCTCTTTGGATAGACGTTACGCCCGCGACGTAGCAAGCGAGGTGCCAGCCCATGAAACGTCTTGCTTCCGTCGCAGATCGGCCTTGCTGCGTGCGTTGTTCTGTCCGCATGTGCTGACAGGAGGCTACGGTCTCGAGACATCAACCCGCGCATGTCGCGGGACCCGATCGAGCGCGCCGTGGGTTTCGAGCGGCGAACAGCGCAGCGAGGGCAAGAACGCGAGTCGGTGCCTGCCGGGTGCGGCGTCCGGTGGCCAGGGCCTACCGGGCCTGGGCGTCTCATCGTTTCTAGAGATGCGACTTACGCTGGTCCGATCGCTGTAACAGGACCTGTAACAGGGCCGTGTTACAGGTCCTGTTACAGGTACAGTACGCTGCCGTCGGCGGCGCTCGGCCGGTGGCCGCCTTATCGTGCGCGCGCGCTTACCGACGGGATTGTGTTCTCGTTGGGAAAGGTGGCCTGAGCGTTGCAAGGCGCACGCTCGGAGCAGCCAGACGGAGCCTCGAGGTGTCCCGCGGCTCCCCATCTGAGATAGGTGCCGCTCGTGATACCCATGGTCCCCCCAAAGCTTCCTCGGGGCATGTCGACCATCCGGAGCGCAAACGGCGAACCCACAGGTGAATTCGTGATGTCCCAGAACAAACCTTCATCTTATGCAAATCGGGCTCGTGCCACGCTCACGTTCGAGCGGCGCGACTTTTTGAGGCTGGGCGCCATGCTCGGCGCTGGCCTCTTGCTGCCCGATAGCCTCGGTTGCAGCTCCGACGACAAGTCGCAGACGCCGAAGCCGACTCCGAGCCGAGAGCTCTTCAATCCCGCCACGGTCCGAGCCAAGGACGGCCTTCTCGATATCGAGATGACCATCACCGAAGTCGAGGTGACGGTCGGCCAGTATACGTTCATGACCCGCGCGTACACCGGCCTCAAAGTCAATACAGGAGAGGCGAATTTCGAGGGCACGTATACGGGCACGATTCCAGGCCCGAGCATCGAGCTTCACCCGGGTGATCGGCTCAGGCTCAAGCTCATCAACGGCCTCCCGGACGACGGCAGCGCCGTGGACCCCGGCGATTGCGGCGGCATGACGACCACCAGCGGTGGGCATGGCGGGCACGGCCCGGGCATGCAGAACAACACGACCAACTTCCACACGCACGGTCTGCACGTCGACCCCGGGCCGCCCGGAGATGACGTCTTTTTGGAGATTGGTCCTGGCCAAAGCTACGACTTCGTCTTCGACATCCCCAAAGGCCTCGTCATGCCGGATGGGACGATGGCCGATCATCCGGCCGGGACCTACTGGTACCACCCGCACTTCCATGGAGCGACGGCCATCCAGGTGGCAGGCGGTATGGTCGGGGCCCTCATCATTCGCGACGAATGGCAAGACGATCTCGACAAGATGTTTTCTCCCGAGCCCGCGCCGGGGCAGGGCAAGGAGCAACTCCTCGTCGTTGGCGAATTGATGATCCAAGCCAAGGATGCGTGCACCGGGAAGACTCGCCTCGCGACGTACAATGAGATGGGCAAGGCCGGCGCCTTGCCTCCTGGTGTCGATGATTTCTTCCACGTCAACGGCCAGATCAATCCGATCCTTCGTATGCGCCCGAGCGAGGTGCAGCGTCTTCGGGTCCTTCACACGGGCTTTCGTGCTCCGCTGGACATCGCCTTTCTTCGCGTGCCGGACGATCAGGTGGACGCCGCGACGTCGCTACCGAAGTCCGGCTATGATCCTTTCGGCTACGACTGCAAAAGTGTCGGGATGATGCCGCCCGTGCTCAAGCGGGACGAGGTGCGGGCGAAGTCGGTCACGTACTACCAGGTCGCGACGGACGGGATCACCTACGCTGCGCCCTTGAAGATGCCGATGGCCGACGCCACTTCGGAGATCGAATACGTCGTCCCGCCGGGGGGCCGTGTGGACCTGCTGACCCAGTTCGAAGCGGGCACCTACCAGATGGTGGCGCTCGGCTACCTCGACTTCGTCTGCTGGGAGCCGCAGGTCCTCGCCACCGTGGTCGTCTCGGGGGAGCCGGACAAGAGCCTCGCGATCCCGCAGGCGCTCACGCCGCCCGCGCTTTACCCGTCATTCGATGACATGGCGAAGCCTGGCAATCAGGTCGAGAATACACGCACGCTCGATTTCAGGGTGTCCCTCGACGACATGAACCAGCCGCACTTCACCATCGACGGCCGCACGTTCTGCGAAACCCGTATCGACCAGTGCATGGCATTGGGCGCCGTGGAGGAATGGACGCTCAACAACAAGTGGGTCATGAAGGGTGGAGAGTCGGTCCATCCCTTCCACATCCACGTCAACTCGTTCCTCGTGACGTCCATCAACGGGAAGACGCCGGCACGGCCCATCTGGCGCGATACGATTCTCATCCCCACGGGCGGCATGCAGGGAGTCGACGGCTCTCTCAAGTTCCAGTCGCGCTTCCTGCATTACGAGGGCAAGTACGTGCTGCACTGCCACATCCTGGAGCACGAGGACGAAGGCATGATGCAGCTCCTCGAGGTGAAGAAGGACGCGGCATGCGAGCCGTCGATGGTCGATACGTGCCCGATGCCGTGAATGGGCTTCACGTCCACGAGAGCGCTGCAGCGTAGGCCCGAGCCCCCGGAGGTCGCCGATCTCGGGCCACGATCACGAGCGATAGGCGTCGATGTCGATCGAGAACCTCTGGATCCAGCGGTGGATCTGGACCCGCGACTTGCCCATGTCGCGCGCCACCCCGCTCACGTTGCCCCTGTGCTTCTCGAGGAGCGCCATGATACGCCCGCGCAGCTCGTCCGGCACCGTGCCTCTCTCCTCCTCGGGCTCGGGCGGCGCGACGGTCTCGTGGCTCTTCTCGAGGAGGTGCGGGCTCTCGGGGGGCGCGCTCTCGAGGTGCGCGCTCTCGAGGTGCGCGCTCTCGATGAGCGGACCGTCCGCGAGCGCGGCCGCGACGCCGAGGGTCTGCGACAGCTCGCGGATGTTGAGCGGCCACCGCTGCTGCACGAGCAGCTTGCCGGCCTCCACGGTGAAGCCGAGCTCGGGCGCGCCCGGCACCTTGCAGCGCCGCAGCAGATCGCGGACCAGGATGCCCATGTCCTCGATCCGGTCCCGCAGCGGCGTGAGCGTGTGCCGGTGCCCGGAGAGCCGCGCCAGCAAGTCGACCCGGAGCTCGCCCCGGATGGCCATCTTGTCGAGCGACTTGTGTGTCGCCGCGACGACGCGCAGATCCACCTTGATGGGGCTCGTCCCGCCGACGGGCACGACCTCGCTCTCCTCGAGCACGCGCAAGAGCGCGGCTTGCGCAGGCATCGGGAGATCGCCCACCTCGTCGAGGAAGAGCGTGCCGCCGTTCGCCCTGCGCACGTACCCCGGCTCGTCCCGGATGGCCCCCGTGAACGCGCCCTTGACATGTCCAAAGAGCTGGCTCTCGAGCAGCGACGCCGTGAGCGCCCCGCAATTGACGGCGACGAGCGGCCCTGTCCGCCCCGAGAGCGCGTGGACGCCTCCCGCGAGCACTTCTTTGCCCGTGCCCGACTCGCCGAGGAGCAGCACCGGGATGGGCGCTCGCGCGATACGCGTCAGCGTGTCGAGCTCGTCCGCGAGCGGCGGGACGAGCGTGGAGAACCCCCCGCCCTCCGGGCCCTGGAGGTCGAGATCCGCCGCGGAGGCAGGCGAAGACGGCAGGCCCGCGCGGTAGCGCAGGATGACGTTGCCGAGCTCGATGAAATCACCGTCCTCGAGCGCGACCTTTCGGACGCGCTTGTCATTGACGAAAGAGCCGTTCCTCGAGCCTGCGTCCTCGAAGACCCAGCCCTCGCCGCTCCTGACGAGGCGCGCCTGGGACTTCGAGATGGCCGCGTCGGGCAAACGCAAATCGAGTCGGCTCGCGCCCCCCTCGCGGACGCGCGAGGCGACGCGCTCAGGGCCGCGGCCGATGTCGACGACGTCGGTCTCCAAAAGGCCATACCGCGCGCCGCCGAGCGCCGGTTGGTCACAATGGAGCACGACGAACAGGAACGGACGCGCGAGGGGCTGCGCCCTCCGCTCCTCGCGCACGGGGTCCTGGGTCGTACCGAGCGAGATCGGCTTCCGCGTCATGGGTGTGACACCCTATCACGAGGCGGCGCGAGGCCTGGGTTTCCCTCGGCGGCCCGAGCCTCCGCGACGCGGCGCTCGCACGCTTGCTGATCCCTCCGAGCATCGGCTTCGGTGACGTGCAGGAGGTCGATCCGGATAGCGGCGGGAATACAATAAGAGGTCGCATTCCAGAGTTGGGCGTCGCCGGGGCCGGAGAATGGCCGTACGGCGCGCCACACGCGCGCGACCTTCTCCTCGGAGTGGTGCGCGATGTATTTCCCATCGGGGCTCCAGGCTACGTCCGTGACGGCGAGGGGCCCGGCGGCGAGCACGAACGGCTGGCCGGACCCGTCTGTGTTCCAGACGCGCACCGTCGTGTCCGCCGACGCCGTGGCGATGCGCGCGCCATCGGGGCTATGGCTCGCCCAAAAGACCTCATCTCCATGACCACGGAGGATCACCGGCTGCCCGGAGCTATCGGCGTTCCACACGCGCGCGGTCGCGTCCTTGGACGTCGTGACGACCCGCGCGCCATCGGGAGACCACAGGGCGTAGATCGCCTCCGATTCATGACCACGAAGCACGATGGGGGCCGTCGCGCCGCGGACATCCCAGATTCGCGCGATCCCATCCACGGACGTGGTGACGACGCGCGAGCCGTCCGGGCTCCATTGCGCGTGGCGCACGCCCACGTCGTGCCGTCCGAGCACGACCGGCACACCTGCCTCGCGCGCGTTCCAGAGATAGGCGTCCCCGGTGTTGTCTATCACGAAGACCCGCGCGCCCGCGGGCTCGAAGAACGCTTGCGCGACGCTCTTGGGGTCGGTCGGGGCCTTTGTCTCCCGCTCGTAGCTCGCGCGCGTCAAGGTCTTCGCTTCCCGATCACGCGCCTCCCAGAGCTCCGCGGCCGCGAATTGCAGGAGCGGGAGCGGGGTCTTGGCGCGCGACAGCTCGGCGAGGATGTCGGTGATCATCGCCTCGTCCTCGAACCGATGCCCGGACGCCTCCACGGGGCGCCGCAAAGCCTCCCGCAGGCCCTCGCGCGCCATGGGCGGCAGGAGGAAGAGGCCCTGGGTCACCTCGGCCAGGAAATGGGGATCCTCGGCGACGCGGTCGAGGAAATCCGAGCGAATGGTCACGATGACCCGGAGCGGCGACGAGGCGTCGTCCGCTACGCCGAGGAGGCATTGAAGGAACGCGGATCGCTCGCCCGGATCGGAGACGAGCGTATAGAGCTCCTCGAATTGGTCGACGAAGACGAGCGCGCGGCTCCCGGGCCCCCGCGCGCGACAATGCGCGCGCAGGCGGGCGCCGAGCAGGCCCGGCTCGGCGCGGAGATTGCCCGAGGCCGCGGGGCCGTCCGTTGTGCCTTCGGCGAGCACCTCGGCGAGCGTCTCGCCGATCGACGACACGGGGGCGCGGCCCGGGCGCAGGACGAGAACGTCCCAGTCCTCGCCGGAGTGCTTCAAGGCCGGAATCACGCCGGCCCGCAGAAACGACGACTTTCCAGCGCCGGAGGATCCTACCACCGTGACGAGCCGCTGACGACGCAGCCGCCCCACGAGGGCCGCGATGTCC
Source organism: Polyangium sp. 15x6 (assembly GCF_029960785.1). Classification (GTDB taxonomy): domain Bacteria; phylum Myxococcota_A; class Polyangia; order Polyangiales; family Polyangiaceae; genus Polyangium. The sequence goes on along the minus strand of NZ_JASBQE010000014.1, from coordinate 174,128 downwards.
CGCTCGCGCCCGAAGAAGCGGCCCGCGTCCGCCTCCTGGAACGCCGAGAGCCCCGCGAACGGCTGCTCACCCTCGGCGAGCGCGAGGGGCTTTCCCCCTTCACGCAAGGGCGTGAGCGCGGCGAGCAGCTCGTCCGCCGACGCGAATCGCTCCTCCTTTTGCTTGCGCAAGCAGCGGTCGACGACGTCCGAGAGCGCCGAAAGCTCGGGCAGGACGTCGCGGAGCCTGGGCATGGGCGCATTCTGGTCGGCGACGCTCTCGAGCCGCTCCCGCGTGAGCGGCGCGAGCGGATGCGCGCCGGAGAGCAGCTCGTACAAGAGGACGCCGACCGCCCAGAGATCGGCACGCGCATCGACATTCTCGCCGCGCCATTGCTCGGGCGCCATGTACGCGAGCGTGCCGCCGTCGCTCGATGCAAGGCCGTCCCCGCGCCTCGCGAGCCCGAAATCCAGCACTTTGACCCCCCCGGCGTCGAGGATCATGATGTTCTCGGGCTTGAGATCGCGATGCACGACGTCGCGCTCGTGCGCGGCGACGAGCGCGCGGAGGACCGACATCACGATGTCGAGCGCGAGGCCCCTCGGGAGCACGCGGCTCGATCCTCGGGCGCCCGAGGACAGGACATCCCGCAGCGTGCGGCCCTCGAGGTATTCGAGGACCATGTACGGATGCCCGTTGGTCTCGTCGACGTCGTGGATCACCACGATGTTCTCGTGCCTGCAGCGCGCCGTCGCTCGCGCCTCGGCGAGCAGGCGTGACGTCGCCTGTCCGCTGTCCTGGAGGAGCTTGATGGCGACGAGGCGCCCGAGCTTGATGTCCCGCGCGAGCAGCACGATTCCCATGCCGCCTTCGCCGAGCTTGCGGATGATCTCGTAGTGCTCGAGGAAGCCTTCGGGCAGAGAGGCAGCGTCGCGGGGCGCGTCTCGCTCGCCGGGCGCGGAGGACGTCGCAATCTGCCGTGGCGGCGAGGTCCTCTCGACACGAACGAAGTCCGCGGTGACGCTCGCCGCCGTCAGGGGACGGGGGTCGCGTTCTACCTCGTCAGGGACCACGGGGCGCATCGGTCGGTCTCGCTGGATGGCAGCGCGGGCATGACGTGTGTCGCAGCCGTCGTCGGCTTCTTGACGGTCCTCCGGCACGTCTCCGCTATCATTCCTCCAGAGCGTGATCAACTGCCTTGCCGATGGCAGCCCGCAAGCCGGCAGTGGTGCTGGACGATTACAGATGGCGCTTGCCGGAGCGTCGGGGTAGGAAGGCCGCCCAGAGGAGCACGGGATATGAGTCGTGATAGGACGGACGAAGTCGTCGCGCATCTCCGCCGCAATGGCGGGCGCGCCGAGCTTTGGTTTGGCGAATTTCGGGATCCGAAGCCGCTCGACGCCTCGGCTCTGGCGTCGCTCACATTGCCCGACGGACGTCCGCTGCCCCCGAGCCTCTCGACCTGGCTCGCCTTCGACGCGACCTGGTTCCGCGTGTCGCCAGATTCGCCGCCGCGGCTCGACGCGAAGCCCTTGCGCGACATCCTCATGGACTGGGCGATCGCGAGCGCGCGCGCGATGCCCGAGGGCTACGAAGACCCCTATCCCATGACCAACGAGCAGGCGGTCGAGGCGTGGATCGAGCTCCTACCGAACCCGGCGATGGCGGACGCGCTCGCCATCGAGCTCCCCGCGGGGGACCAGGATCACATCCTGCTCTTCCACCGCGCCGACCGCGACGGCGAGTATCCGATCCTCGGCTGCCACAAGCGTTTCGAATTCTGGTTCAAATACGACAGCTTCGGCGACTTTCTGGCGCACTACTTCGGCCTCACGGACCCTGCGTGACGGGCGCGAAGGCGCACGCTTACGGAAAAGCCCCCGCAGCGGCGGCGCGTGTCGGGGCTTCGTCGCCCACGAGCGAGAGGGTCGGGCTCCCTGCGGCACAGCGCCGGAAGCCTTCCTTGACGTCGTCAGGCGTGACCGACGCGAGCGCGCTTCCATATTGGTCGACCACGCCGAGCGAAATCCCCGTGTGCCGCGCGTCGAGCACGGCCTCCACAATCTCGCTGTTCGTCACATGTGAAAGCACGCGCTGCCGGGCCAGCTTGAGGCGCGCCGCGTCGAGCTCTCCCGGGGCGAGCTTGCCCTCTTCGAGCTCGCGCAGGACGTCGCGTAGCACCACGAGCGCCTCGCCGAGCCGCCCTTGATCCGCATCCGCGCGAATCGACAGGTGCGCGACGCCGCCCCAGAGCGTGGCCGCGAAGCCATTCGCCACGTATGTCATGCCCAGGCGGCGCCGCAAGACCGCGTGCAGCCGCGCCTCGACGAGCTGGGCCATGAGCTCGTAACGCGCCGGCGAGCGGCCTTGCAACGGCGGCAAGAGGCAACCGAAATGGAGCGTGGCACGGGTGGCGCCGGGCCGGTTCGTCACGAAGATCTGTGGCTGTTTTGCGCGCGCCTCGCCAATCTTTGGCAATGCGGGCAGCTTTTGCGCCGGGGCCTCGTCCTCCCAGTCCCCGAAGACCTCCTCGATGGCCTTCTCCACCTCCGAGGGAACGACGTCGCCCACCACGGCCAGCACCGCGTTGCGCGGCGCGTGGTGCTGCTTCAGCCACGCCTCGGCCCCTTCGCTCTCCACGCGCCGGAGATCGGCCGGGAGGATGCTACGCCCGAACGGATGAGGCCCGTACAGGCCCTGCCAGAAGAGGAGATCGCCGCGCTTGGCGGGATTGGCGCGGTCATGCTCGAGGTCCGTGGCTATCGCGCGTGCCTTCAAAAGGAAATCCGAGGGCGGCATCTGCATGGAGCGCACGGACTGCGCGAGGGCCTCCAGCATGCTGGCCGTGTTGCCCGTGGCCGCGTCGAGCACGTATTCGACTCTCTCCACGTTGAGGCGGCGGCCCAACGACCCGCCGAACGCGGTCCACGGCTCCGAGGTGGCTTGGCCGATTTGCATGGCGACGTGCCCCTCCGCGGGCGACGCGGACGTCCGCGCGCTGCCGCGCAGGAGCAGCCCCGCGGTGACCACGGGTTTGGAAGAACGAACCCCGATGATCACCTCCAAACCGTTTGGCAAGACATACTGTCGGTAGCCTGCGAACCCCGGCGGACGCGCGATACGGCGGATTTGCTCCGCGTCCACTCGCACGGGCAGCCGCTCGTCGTCGCGCCCCACCGCGTCGTTGTGCGAGGCGGGCGCGGGCCCCGGCGCGCCGCCTTTGGCGGGCACCACGTAGACGGCGCGCGCGCGTTTGCGCCCCAGGTATTTCGCGCCGAGCCCGGCGATCTGCCACGGCTCGGCGCCCGCGAGATCGTTGATGGAGCGCAGGTACCACGAGGTGGTGCCCGTGAAATGCGTGCTCCGCGCCATCTCGAGGGCGTGCTCGGAAGGGTGCTCCATGTCGAGCAGCGCGCCGAGGATCGCCTTTTTTTGCTCATTGACGAAGGCGTGCTCCCAGTACGCTGCCTGCACCGTTTGGGGTAGGGGGGCCATCATCTGATCCACCTCGCCGAGAATGCGCCCGAGGCTCGCGGCCGGGTCCGACGCGTCGCGAAGCGGGACCGAGACCAGCAACATCGACGCGTCGCGGCCCTCGAGGAGGAGCGTGCCGATGTTCCCGAATTCGTGCGCTTCCCTGAAGGTGCGGTGCAGGTACTCGTCGAGCGCGCGTTTGAGCAGCTGGAGCTGTTGCCGCCCGGCGAAGAGGGCACTCGGTAGCGACCAGCCGACCCAGAGCTCGGGCATGGAGACCGGGGCGTCGATCCGCGAGAGCGCGGCGGGGCGCGGCGGCGGCGCGGGCGGCACGGCGGGCTTCGTGGCCTTCGCGCGCGAGGGTGCCCCCGAAGCCGGCGCGGCCGTGAGCTCGCGGGGCAATATCGTATTCACGGCCTGCTCGACCTCCTTCAAAGCGACGTCGCCGACGATGACCATCGTGGTGTCATGGGGGCGGTAATGCTCGCGCACGAAGCCTTTGACGTCGTCGAGGGTCAGGGAGGCGAGGCTCTCCAGGGTGCCGATCGGGGGGCGTGCATAGGGGTGATCCGCCGGGAAGAGGGCGACCTGCATGGCGCCGAGGATGCGGCCGGCGGGGCCTAGCTCGCTGCGGTCACGCAGCTCGGCGCGCACGATATCGAGCTCGACCTCGATATCGTCGGGCAAGAGCCCCTCTGTCGGCGCGAGCATTCTCGCCCCGGCGAGCCGGAGGAGATCGGGCAACGCATCCGCAGGCCCCATCTCGTAATAGGCGGTGGCATCCAAATTGGTCATCCCGTTCCGGTGCGCCGCGCCGGCCTGCTCGAGCAGCCCTTCGAGCGTCGTTTTGCCGTGGGGTCTGGCGCGGTAGACGAGGTGCTCGACGAAATGTGCGAGACCCTCCTTGCCCTTCGGATCGCTGCTCGCGCCTGCGCCGATGAAGGTGAATACCCCAACGAACGGCGCGCGTGTGTCCCGCTCGACGAGGACCCGCAGACCCGAGGGCAGCATGATCTCCACGCCGTCCATCGGAACGGGCGGGATGTAGAGGTTCACGTGTTCCGGGACGACGGAGGGCCGCTGCTCCACGCAAGCCGGAAGAAGTGCCAGCGCTGCCGAGACGAACCCGGTGCGGAGGAGGTTGTTCATCGGAGGGACAGACGATACGATGCCGCCGCTCCTCGAAGCAGGGCGATCGAAAGATCGCCTGGAACATCGAACGGTTGTCAAACCGATCGATGTTCTACGTCTTCCGGCCGACGAGCACCGCGAGGACGTCGACGTAGGTGACGATTCCGACGATTCGTTCGGACGCATCAAGGACGCAAATCGCCGTCTGTCGCTCGTCGAGGATCTTGTCGGCGATCTCGAGCACCGAAGCGTCGAGAGCGACGGTCACGACGCCGGTCCGCATGACGGCGTCGACGGTTTTTTCTTCCAGATCGCTCGCGCCGTCTCGGCTCAGCATCGTCGCCGCATCGCCCACCGAGGCGCGTAACTCTCGACTGCTGAACATTCCGACGGCGCGCCCGGCCGCATTGACGACGGGCAGATACCGCAGCTCCGATCGAACGAGGATCTGGATTGCTTCGCGGAGCGCCAGGTCCGTGCGTATCGTCATCACGCGGCGATGCATGATGTCGCGCGCGAGCGGAATGCCGCTCGGGCCCGCCGTGCCCTTGTGCGCCAGGCGCCCGCGCTCGGCGAGGATGTCCATGCTCGTCAGAATGCCGACGAGATGTTCGCCCTCGTCGAGGACGGGCAGACAATCGATCCGGCGCGCCACCATGCGGGCGCTCGCCTCTTCCACGCTCGCCTCGGGGCGCGTCGTCTCGACCGGGGAGGTCATCACGTCGCGCACGACGATGTCGAGCAGGGGCCCGTCCTTCAATCCGAGAATGTCGCGATCGCTCAGGATGCCGACGAGCGTCGCGCCGCGCATCACGGGCAGGTGCCGAACGCTCCCCTGGTACATGAGCTGCGCCGCCACGGCCATGCTTTCGGTATCCTGGACCGTCAGCAGCGCGCGCGTCATCAGCTCTTGCACGGGTTTGCCTTCGAATCGCCTTGCTCGTGATTGCATCGTCAATTCCCTCCCGCGAGCGGCGGCAGGGTAGCGGGCGCGCCGGACGGCTGTTCGGGGTTTTCCGGGGGGGGCGGCAAGCTCGGGGTGGCCGTGGTCTCTTGCGGTGACAGCGACCAGCCCGTCCGGAGGCCGAGCAAGAAGTACCCGAGGGCGAGGATCCCCGCGGCGAAGATCGTGTCCCCGAGGACGCGCGACCAGCGGAAGGCGTCCATCAGGGGCGTCTGGAGAAACTCGGCCGATCGCGCGTACCACATGCCCTTCTCCACGCTGGCGATCGATTGCATGATGCCGACGGGCAAGAGGCTCACGAAGGCCATCGCGGCGAGCCCGATGTTGATGGCCCAGAAAGCGAAGGAGAGGGCGCCCGTCCTCCATGCGAATCGCGCCGAGACGCCCCGCAGGCAGAAGAGCATGAGCCCGAATCCCAGCATGCCGTACACCCCGAACATCGCGGTATGTCCGTGCACGGGCGTCGTGTTCAGGCCCTGCATGTAATACAGCGCGATCGGCGGGTTGATCAGGAAGCCGAAGAGGCCCGCGCCGACGAGGTTCCAGAACGCCACGGCCACGAAGAAGTAGATGGGCCATTTGTAGCTCGTGACCCAGGGACGGAGCCCGATCAGGCGGAGATTGCCGTACGCCTCGAATCCAATGAGCGAGAGCGGCACGACCTCGAGCGCGCTGAACACGGCGCCGAGCGCGAGGACGGGCATGGGCGTGCCCGTGAAATAGAGGTGGTGGAAGGTCCCGATCACGCCGCCGCTCAGGAAGATGATGGTCGAGAACAGCACCGCGCGGCTCGCGGAGCCCGGCCGGAGCAGGCCGAGGCGGACGAGGAGGAAGGCGATGATGACGGTCGCGAAGACCTCGAAGAAGCCCTCGACCCAGAGGTGCACCACCCACCAGCGCCAGTATTCGACCATCGAGAGGTGGCTGTGGCGCCCCCACATGAGCCCCGCGGCATAAAACATCGCGATGCCGAGGGACGAGAGCAAGAACAACCCGACCAAAGTCCGCTGTTCGTCACGCCGCGCGAGCGCCGGACGCAGGGCGCGGACCATGAGCACGAGCCAGAGGACGAGCCCCACGAAGAGGAAGATCTGCCAGAACCGGCCGATGTCCGTGTATTCGAGGCCCTGGTGCCCGAACCAGAAGCTCGCGTCGAGCCCCATGCGCTGCCGGGTCGAATACCAGGTCCCGAAGAGCGAGCCGACGACGATGATGATGAGGCAGGTGAAGAGGAAATTCACGCCTGCGCGCTGGAAACGCGGCTCCACACCGCCCACGGCCGGGGCCACGAAGAGCCCGGTCGCGAGCCAGGTCGTGGCGATCCAGAAGATGGCGAGCTGGACGTGCCACGTCCGCGTGACGGAGTAAGGCAGAATCTCGGCGAGCGGGATGCCATAAAAGCCGGAGCCCTCCACGCCGTAATGCGCGCTCACCGCGCCGAGCCCGACCTGCGCCATGCACAACGCGGCGGCGACCCAGAAGAACTTGACCGTGGCCCGCATGGAAGGCGTCGGCTCGAGCTGGAGGAGGGGATCTTTGCGGGGGAGAAGCGACGGCGGCGCCTCCTCCTCGTGCCCCTTCGCGGCAAAGTACCAGGACAAACCGCCGATACCCGCGAGGAGCAGGACGAAGCTCACGATCGACCAGACCACGATTGGCGCGGTCACGCGGTTGCCCACGAGCTCGTCCGGCGGCCAGTTGTTCGTGTACGAGACGGGCTCGCCGACGCGCTCGGTCACGCAGGACCAGGAGGCCCAGAAAAAGAAGGCGTTCATCATGCGCCGGCGCTCGGGATCGGGCACGCTGCGGGGCGGGATCGCGTAGGCCTCGCGCAGAGAGCCGAGCGTCGGGTCGTCGCCGAACAGGCCATCGTAATGGCTTGCCGTGGACCGAATGGCGGCGGCGCGGCGGGACGAGACGCGTAGATCGCCGGTCGCGGCGTCATACGTGTTCTTTCGTATCTCGGCCTGCACGAGCGCCTCGGTGGCGGCCCGCTTCGGGACGTCGAGCGCTTCGAAGCTTTGGCCATACTCCGCGAGGGCGATGGCCTCGGCCAGGGAGGTGCCCTCGCGATGAAGCCAATCCGCGGACCAATCGGGCGCCACGTAACCCCCGTGCCCCCAGATCGAGCCCACTTCCTGGCCCCCCATCGACTGCCAGACGCTCTTGCCGTCCTGGATGTCGTCCAGCGTGAAGAGCACGACGCCATCCTCGGTGATGACGCGTTGTGGCAATGGGGGCGCCTTTTGATGAATCTGCCAGCCGAAGAATCCCAGGACCGCGAACGACGCCAAGATGACGACCGTGAGCGAGATCCACAACCCTCGGAGAGTGCCTTTCGTGCTTCTTCCTGTTCCCATGCTCGCTTGCTGCCCTCTCCCCTCCCGACCCGGATGGAATCGCGCAGCCTGCCGAGCAAGGACCGTGCTCACGCGCCAGGATCTCGGTGCCGCTCCCGCAAGCCATGCGTCAGCACGCCGGTGCGTCGGGGTCCCACCCCATCGAGGCGGCGCAGCGCCCGAGCGCGCGGCGCACCGTTTGCGCGTGCGCGGCAGGGTTTGCGCCATGCGGCGCCTCGCCGGATCGCGCTGGGCAGGGCGCTGCCTACGGCCGTGGAACGTGGGGCTCGTGCCCCGCGGCTATCGCCACTGCGTCATGATTTCCACCAGTCGATCGAGACTGTACGGCTTCTGCAGCACGGGCCGGCCGCGATCGGACTCGCGCAGCCCTGCTTTCCCGTATCCGGTCATGAAGACGAACGGGAGACCCCGCTCGGCGAGGATATCGGCCACGGCATAGACCTTCTCGCCGGCGATGTTGACGTCCAGGCCCGCCCCATCGATCCTCGCCTCGCGGGCCAACCGAACCGCGTCCTTCATGTTCAAGGCCGGGCCGATCACCTCGCAGCCGAGGTCGGTCAGGGCGTCTTCGAGGAACGAGGCGATCATGGCTTCATCCTCGACGATGAGGATACGTAGTCCCTGCAGCACACCCGCGTTCTTGGGATCCGGGTTCGTCATACGGCCACGCGCTCCAGGGGCAGGTCCATCACGCAACGCACGCCCTCGGGCAGGAATTCGAGGTGCACTTCGCTGGCAAGCTGGCGCCCGAGATCACGTTCGATCAGGCGCGAACCGAATCCCTTGCGGCGTGGCTCCTGCACCGGCGGCCCGTGCATCTCCTGCCATTCCAGGTGGATCCGCCCTTCGGCCGCGCAGGTGTTCACGTTCCACGTGACCTGCACGTGGCCGGACGGCAGTGACAACGCTCCGTACTTGGCCGCGTTGGTCGACAGCTCGTGGAAGACCATGCCGAGCGTCACCGCCGCCTCCGGGCGGAGGCGCACGTCCTCACCGGCCAGGCTGAAGCGGCCGGCGTCGCCATGGGCGTGCGGCGCAAGCTCGGCGCATACGATGTCGTGGAGGCTGGCGCCCTGCCAGGAGGTCTCGTTCAAGAGGTTGTGCGTCTGGGAAAGGGCCAGGAGCCGGGCCACGAAGGCTTCCGTGAAGGCCTTGGGCGAGTCTGCCATGCGCAGCGTCTGCCCGGCGATCGCTTGCACGATCACCAGCGTGTTCTTCACCCGATGGTTCAGCTCGTTCAGCAAGATCTTCTGGCGCTCTTCCGCCTGCTTGCGCTCGGTCAAGTCGAGGAAAAACGCGACACCCTCGCTGTCCGACCCCTCGAATCGTGCACCGCCGAGCAGCACCGGGACGCGGCTGCCGTCCTTCCGGAAAAACTCTTTTTCGAAAGGCTTGAACTGGCCCGTCAAGCGTATCTCCTCCAGCGCCCGCTCGGTGGCCGCTTGAGATTCCGGCGGCGTCATCGTCGTCCAGTGGAGTTTTCCGGAGACCAGATCCTCCCGGCTATAGCCGACGAAGCGCAGAAATGCATCGTTCGCGTCCGTGATCCCGCCACCCAGATCCCAGAACGCGATCCCGATGATATTGGCGTCCACCAGGCGCCGGATCCGCGCTTCCCTTTCCCGCAGCGCCTGCTCCGCCCGCTTGCGTTCGCTGTTTTCTTGCTGAAGCTGGGTATAGAGGCGGGCATTTTCCAGGGAAATGGCCGACTGGGAGGCCAAGAGCTCCAGCATGGCGATCCGATCGGCGGTGAAGACACGCGGGGTCAGGTTGTTCTCCAGATAAAGCACGCCCACCAGCGTGCCTTGCTTCACGAGGGCGAGGCAGAGCACGGAGCGGGGGCGCCGCTCGCGCACATAGGCGTCCTCCGAGAACAGGTTGGGCGCGGCCGCGTCGTCGAGGATCACGGTCTCCCGCGTGCGAATCACGTAATGCAGAATGGCCGTGGGGAGGTCGTCCTGGGTGACGGGCGCCTGGCGCAGGGTGACCTCGACCCGGTCGCGCACGGTGACGACCTCGGCTTCGATGTCGCATTCGGCGCCACGAGGGCGGATCAAGAGGCCCCGCTCGGCCCCCGCGTGCTCGACCGCGATCGATAGCAGCGTTTCGAGGAGCCGGTCGAGGACGAGCTCGCCGGAGACGGCCTGCGAGGCCTTGAGCACGGTGGCGAAGTCGAGCTCCGAGCACGAGGCGTCGAACCAGGCGGGAGGCCCCGACGCGCTCCGGTCCTGCTGGCACGGGTTGCGTGTCTCGCCCTGGTTCGGCTGCTCGGCCTGCAGAGCCGCGCCCCAGCGCTCGGAGGATTGGCGAGCGGTCGGTCGGCGCGTCGCCTCGCGCTGGACGAGGTGCGGGAAGTCTCTCTCCAGGCGCTCCGTGACCCGAAAGGCGCCCCAGCGAGCGTACAAGCGATGCGCCTCGGTCATGTAGGCGCACGCCAGGAATTCCCGGCCGATGTCGAGGTAATGGCGGGCGCAGAGCTCGCTGGCCAGCGCCGCATCGTGGTGGAATCGCCCCTCCCGCGCGGCGGCGATCCCGTTATCGTACAGGGCGCCCGCGCCTTCGCGCCTCTCGACCCGGGCGAGCTCTGCTTGCAGAATCAGGTTGCGGTGGCGGAAGCTCGCCGGGCCGAACCGCGCATAGGACTCCACCTTGCGCGCGCATTCCACGAGCCTCGCGAGGTAAGCCTCCCTGAGCGCTGGGGCGGCGGTCTCGGCGGCACGCGAGAAGGAAAGCCCGCCATAAAAATAATAGCAGGGAAACACCTGCCATGCCGTCAGCATTCCCAGGCTCCTCGGGTCGGTCGAGCTCCAGATCTCCGCCACCTCCTCGTACGCGCCCTGGAAGATGCCGGCGAGGACGTTGAAGACCTTCAAGAAGTAGAGGGACGCCTGGTTGTTGATCCTGCGTGCCTCCTCCGCGACGGCGTCGATGTCCACCCAGCCCCCCGCGTGCGTCCGCTCGCCCTCGGCCGGCGTGGCGAGCTCCTCGGCGACCTGCGCGACCATCCCGACCAACCACGTGATCGTATTGAATTTGTCGAGCTTGCAGAGCGGCAGGTACAGCTTCGCCTCCTCGATGACCTCGCGCAGGTGCGCCCCGCGGAGCAGACTGTTCTGGGTCACGTTGCACGTGTTGTAGAAAGCCCAGATGTATTGCCCCGTCTCGATGCCGGCGTGGATGCCCTTGCGCAGGGAAGCCTTCGAGTCCTCGTAGGTGTCCTTCCAGTGCTGGACCCACGCTCCCCACATGTTGCACAGCATGGACTCGGACTTCTTGTCCGGATGGATCTCGTTGAGGCGGACCGCCGCCCGCCCGAACTCGTACCCCTTGTCGATATCGAGCCTGGCGCACAGGAGCGTCCCGAAATTCACGTACGCGTAGATCGAATTCCTCGAGACGCCATGCTCGATCGTATTCTGCAGGATCCGCATCACCGTGATGCCGAAATTGTTCGTGCCGAGCTGATAGGTGGGCGAGAACATCTCCTGCAGGACATCCTGCAGGACGGCGATCTCGGGATCGTTCAAAGTGGGAAGGTCGACGAGAGATGCAATGGGGCGATCGCCGATCATGGCGATCGTCCGATCGAACTCGGCGGCGAGCATGCCGTCATCGGGGTACGGCGGCAAGTGGATGTCGAATGCCCGCAGGGCCGCGAGCCCCTCTTCCAGGGCAGCGGGCAGATCGTTCTTGAGGATCTGCACGTTCATTTTCATGCGCCGCACCTCTGTCCTGTGGCGGCGTCCCCTCGCATGATCGAAGCAGCCCGCGAGGGTCGCGAGCGCGTCGTCGTGCCGCCCGCAGAGCGACTCCATCCAACCCTTTTTCGTGTGATAGACGAATGCCAGCTCGTAATCGGAAGTCCACGCGTCCTCGGGCAACATCGCCATGCCGTGCTCCAGGTACTTCAACGCCGCGGTGAAGGCCGCCGACTCCTCTGCCCGCCCGGCAGCCTCGAGGTTCAGCCGGGCCGATTGCATGCGCTCTTGCGGGGCGTCGATCAGGTCGCCCGCGCTGTTCAAGTGATTGACGATGTCGAACACATTGCACCCCGCGTCGGAATCCACCTTGCCGAGCAGGAGCTTTGCGATCCGGTAGTGAAACGCCGGTCGATCTCTCACCGGGATCAGCGAGTATGCTGCCTCCTGGATCTTGTCGTGCGCGAAGCGGTACCGCTCGTCGGCGCTCACGATCAAACCTTCACCGAGGGCTCGGTCGAGGCTCCCGTACGTCTCCTCGGGAGGGCGCTCGCTGACGGTGTTCAGGACGTCCAGCTCGAACATGTTGCCGATCGCCGAGGCCAGCCGCAGCACTTCCTGCGTCGCTTGCGACAGGCGCCGAATGGTCTCCGCCATGAGGCTGAGGACGTTGTCGGTGTACTCCAGCCTCGCGATTTGCGGCAGGTCCCAGCCCCAGCCCGCCTTGGGATCGAAGACGAGCACCTTCGTCTCGTAAAGGTGCCTCATGAACTGCTTCACGAAGAACGGGTTGCCTCCGGTCTTCTTCAGAACCGCGTTCGCGAGCGCGCCTCCGTCGGTGGTCTGCAGGCTGTCCTTGATGAGCTCGATCAGGTGGCCCAGCCGGAGGGGTTCGAGGACGATGTTCACCACCTCGAGACCGCTCTCGTGAAGCTCCTCCAGCGCGACGATGAAGGGATGCGTCGGGCTCACTTCGTTGTCGCGATAAGCACCGCAAAAGAAGAGCGATTCCATGCGATCGTTCGCGAGAATGGTCGTGATCAGGCTGAGGCTGGCCGAATCCACCCATTGCAGGTCGTCGATGAACATGGCCAGCGGGTGGGCGTGCCTGGCGAATACCGACACGAAGTTCTGGAAATACAGGTTGAATCGATTCTGGGCCTCGACCGGGCCGAGCGCGGGGACGGGCGGCTGCTCGCCGATGATGTGCTTCAAGAACGGGAGGACGTCGCAGATGACCTGACCGTTGCTCCCGAGGGCGTCCAGGATGGCGTCGCGCCACTTCGTGATTCTCTCCTCGCTCTCGGAGAGGAGCTGCTTGATGAGCGAGTCGAACGCCTGAACGATGGCGCGGTAGGGCGTGTCGCGGTTGTGCTGGTCGTATTTCCCGCTGATGTAATAGCCCTTCTCGCGCGCCAGCGGCTTCAGGATCTCCTGGACGAGAGACGATTTGCCGATGCCCGAATAACCCGAGACGAGGACGATCGCGCGTTTGCCCTGGAGCACGGCGTCGAACGACTCGATGAGCTCTCGGATGTCCCCTTCGCGGCCGTAGAGCTTTTGATGGATCTGGAAGAGATCTCTCCTGTCGTGCTGGCCGGGGCTGAGCGACCCGATGCGGCCGCTCTCTTCCCATTGCCACCGGCACTCTTCCAGATCGGCCTTCAGCCCCTCGGCGCTGTGGTAGCGGTCCTCCGCGTTCTTGCTGAGGAGCTTCATCGTGATGGCAGAGAGCGCGTCGGGCACCTCCGGGTTGATTTCCGAAGGGGGAACCGGCCTCACGGCGATGTGAGCGTGCATCAGCTCGAGCGGGTCCATCGCCTCGAACGGCTTTCGCCCGGCGAGCATCTCGTAGAATACGACCCCGAGCGAATACATGTCGGTGCGGTAGTCCACGCTGCGGTTCATGCGGCCGGTCTGCTCGGGCGATGTGTAGGGGAGCACCTCCGAGAGGACGCGGGAGCTGTAGATCTCCTCTTTCTCACGCGTCACGATCGAATCGACACCGAATCCGGTGAGCTTCACCTGACCGCCCTCGCCGAGCAGGATGTTCGGAGGCCTCACGTCGCCGTGAATGAGACCGCGCCGGTGGATGTCGGCCAGGGCTTCGGCCATCGAGACGGCGGCGGCAAGGAACGCGTGGACGTCGAGCTTGCCGGGGGGCTTCGCGGACAGCGCGGTGCCCGGGAAATACTCGGTGATGAGCATCAGCCCATCCGCGTGCTCCTCGACATCGTGTACCTTGACGACCCTCTCCGAATCGATGCGCTTGATGATGCCGTAGGTGTGCTTGAACCGCGTGATGTCGGCCATCCGCGTGTAATCGGTGTGCAGCACCTTCATCGCCACCTCGACCCCGTCGACCTCGCGGTAGGCTCGATACGTGGCGGAGCCCGCGCTCTCGCCGGTCTTCGCGGTGACGTGATACCCTTTGAGCTGAACCGTTCCTGGTTCCGTCGGAAGGCGTGTCATGGGTATGTCCTCCGCATGCCTGGCGTCGAGCAGGCGCCACCACCCTCGGGGGGCGGATCGGACAGGCGCTGGAAAGCTCCGCCACGGCTCTCGGAGGCAACCATCCGAGCAGAAACTGCGCGTCGACAAGGGAGGGGAACGGCGAGGCTCGCGAACGACCCGAGCCGCGAGGCGCTCGAGGTCGTCGCGGCGAGGGACTGGGGCAGGACCGGACCGGCCATCCGCGGCGCGAGCGCTCTTGGCCGCAGGTGCGACAGTCGGGGCAGATCGGCCGCGACTTCGGATCTCCGAAGTTCCCCCATATAACATGCCTACGAGCGTCCCTCCGCCCTGTCAACGTGATCCAGCGGGTGAGGAAAATCGAGCGATTGCGCCACTCCTGCCGGACGAGTTCGTGAAGGAGGGTCGAAACCCCGACGTCGCAGGCTGCAAACAATGGTATAAGCGAGCGGATGACACGCCTGGCCATGCTTGCTTTCGCGCTCGCCTTCGGGGCGGGTATCTCCTCTGCACGAGCCGCGGAGCCGCCTCCGGCCCCCGGGGCGTCGCCTGCTGCGCACGCCGCGCCGCCCCCGACACAAGTCCGGCGCTGGTATGGGTGGCAAACCCTGATTGGCATCGGCGCGGCCGACGCCGTGGCCTTCCCCTTGTCGTCGGTCAAGCTCGTGCTCTTCGGGCCCATCACCTTGGGCTTGCGGGCCTTCGTGCCGCCCATCGTGCACTGGTCGCACGGTCACATCGGCAAGGGCTTCGGCAGCCTCGCGCTGAACCTCTGCCTCCCCTTCGCCACGGCTGGGATTGGCGCTGGGCTGGGGTTGCAATGGGGCCGTGACGATATTCCGGGCGTCTCGATGATCCTCGGCGGCTTCATTGGCGTCCTCGCCGCTCCTGCGATCGATATGGCCGTGCTCTCCACGGAGGTGGTCGAGGCGCCTTCTGCCAAGGCCTCGCGCCCCTTCTTCCCCCGCGTGATGGCCGTCGTGCCCATGGCCTCCGCGGATCGCGTCGGCCTCACCCTGATCGGCGAGCTTTGAAATCAGCGCCCGGCCCCGGAGACGCCGGCAGCCCGCGTCGGAGACACAAACTCCTGGTCTCTGGACGGGCCTGAAACTACAAGCGCTTCGTGTCCTTCGACCTCGTCGTGTGGCCTGGTTCGCCGGCTGCTCCATCCCGGTTTTTCGAAGCACTCGAGCACCAGGATCCGAGCGGGATGCCGCCCCTCCCGCGGGAGCACCTCGTCACCGCGCTGCGCGACGCGTTCGGGGACGACCTTCGGACCCTGCCCGCGCACAGCGGCGGCGTCGTGGTCCAGGGACGGGGCTGGGAGTGCTGCGTGGACGGCGCGTGGATGGCGATCGCGTGTCATGAGTCGCTCGCCGAGGATGCGGCGGCGATCGGGCCCTTCGTGAGAGCCGCGCACGCGGCGGGCTGTAAGACAAACTCTTGGCGTCCATCTTCGGCGAGCCCGTGGTGTCGCTCGCCGTCGTCGTCCCCACCCGCATCGTCCGCACGGCGCCGGAGTTGCTCCGTGCGGCGCTCCACGCGCTTCACGGCGTCATCCTCGCGCGCGCGAACGGCGCCCCCGTCCACTTCGCCGACCCGGCGAGGTCGCGCAACGCGCCGGTCGGCGAAAACCTCGCGTGGGTCGAGGCGCTCCTCGGGCTCGCGCCCAGCGAGCCGATACGCGAGATCGCGGCGAGCGACGTGCCGGCGGCCCTCATGGAGGACGACGAGGATGATGACGAGGACGACGAGGACGAGCTCGACAGCTAGCTGCAGCCTCGTTCTCGATCGCGCAAGAGCGGCGCGAGAGCCGCGCCCATGGCGACGACAGCCGCTCGAAGCCTCACAGGCTTGAACGCGGCGAAACCGAGCAGGAGCCCGCCGCGCTGGAGCGGGCGTATCGCGACCGCCGAGAGCGGCGTGGCGACCACCGCATGGGCGGCGAGCGCCTGGGCAGCGGCGCGGTCGTCCACGCCGGGAGGCAGCCACACGCAGAGATCGAGGCCGGCGTTCGAGCCAATCACCTCGACGGCGCCCCCGAGCTCGGACGCGATGGCCTCGAGCAGCGCCGAGCGCCGTTCGGCATAGAGCTCGCGCATTCGCCGGAGGTGGGAAACGAAGTGTCCCTCGCCCATGAACTCGGCGAGCGCCACTTGCGCGAGCGGCGGCGTGAAACGATCGAGCACGCTCTTCGCCGTGACGAACCGGTCGAGCAACGCGTCCGGCACGATCACATAGGCGAGCCGCATCGCGGGGGACATCGTTTTGCTGAAGCTCCCCGCGTGAATGACGACGCCCGCGCCATCGAGCCCTTGAAGCGCCGCGAGTGGACGGCCCTCGTAACGGAACTCGCTGTCGTAGTCGTCCTCGAAGATCCACGCGCCGTGCGTCGTGGCCCAATCGAGCAGCGCGAGGCGGCGCTCGATGGAAAGCGTGACGCCGAGCGGCGCCTGGTGCGCCGGCGTGACGTAAGCGAAGCGCGCATCCGGCGCACGCTCGATACCGGCGGCGACGTCGAGCCCGCCCCCGTCGATGGGCAGCGGGACGATCTCCGCACCCAGGCCTTCGAGGAGGGGGCGCACGCCCGCGTAGCCCGGATCTTCCATCCAGGCGCGATCACCTGGATCGAGGACGAGCCGCGCGGTGATGTCGAGCGCCTGCTGCACGCTGGGCAGGACGATCACCTGCTCGGCCGAGCACGAGACGCCCCGCGCGACGCGCAGGTGCTCCGCGATGGCCTCGCGCAGCGCGCGCACGCCACGGATGTCGATGTCGGCGAGGCGCGTGCCCACCGAGCGCCGCGCGGCGCGGGCCACCATCCGGCTCCACGCCTCGTGGGGGAAGGCGTCGAGGGCCGGGAGGTGCGTGCGGAAGGGCCGCAGCGCGCCGGAACCGCTGGCGAACGGGTTTGTCGATCCGTCGAGCCCTGCACCCCAGCGCGACAGGTGCGGCGCGCGCGGCCGAGCGCGTCGCTTCGTGCCCCGGGGTTTGACCTGGAGCCACGCGTCGGGCAGATCGCGCGTGACGAAGGTGCCGGAGCCCCGACGGCCGACGATGTAGCCCTCCGCCGCGAGCTGATCGAACGCCGCGACGACCGTGCCGCGCGCGACCCCGAGCTGCTCTGCGAAATCACGCGTCGAGGGCAAGCGCGCGCCCGGCCGGAGGCGTCCTTCGAGGATCGCGCCGCGAAGCGCGTCGTAGGCTGCGCGGTGCAGGGGGACGCCGTGCTCGTGAAGGGGGATCGGCAGCTCGGGGACACGCGTGCGGCGGCTCATGGCGGGCGAAGTGGTCCAGTGCGTTGCGGGCAAAGTGGAGCTTACACGTGGACCGCTGCGACGCTATCCCCTTGCACAAGGAGGAACTCATGACGCAACGCCTCGACTACAAAACCGTCGCCCCTCAGGCCTTTCGCACGCTCATCGGCCTCGAAGAGCACGTGCGAAAATCGGGCCTCGAGCGCAGCCTCGTCGAGCTCGTCTATCTGCGGGTCTCTCAGATCAACGGCTGCGCATTCTGCATCGATATACACACCAAGGATCTGCGCGCCGCCGGGGAGGCGGAGCAGCGGCTTTATCTCCTCTCCGCGTACCGAGAGGCACCATTTTACTCCGATCGCGAGCGCGCCGCGCTCGCGTGGGCCGAGGCCGTGACCGAGCTCGGCCGCGATGGTGTGCCGGATGCGGTCTTCGAGGAGGCGCGCCGGCACTTCAAGGACGAGGAGCTCGCAGAGCTGACCTTGGCCGTGGCCGCCATCAATGTCTGGAATCGCCTGGCCATCGCCTTCCGGATGACCGTGGGCACGAGGTCCCGATGACGCTCCGCGAGAGTGCCGAGCGATTCCGCGCGCTGCACGCGGAAGGCCATCTCCTCGTTCTGGTGAACGTCTGGGACGCGGCCTCGGCGCGCGTCGTGGAGGCCGCGGGCGCCGAGGCGATCGCGACGAGCAGCGCCTCGCTTGCCTGGGCACACGGCTACCCGGACGGCGAACGCCTGCCGCTCGACGCGCTGGTCGCGGCCGTGCGCGAGATTGTCGCGGTCGTGTCGGTGCCGGTGACGGTCGATCTCGAGCGTGGTTATTCCGATGATCCCGCCGCTGTCGTCGAGGCGGTGGCGCGGATCGCGGATGCGGGTGCCGTCGGCGTGAACCTCGAAGATCGGGTTGGGCCGCCCGACGTCCTCGCGAACAAGATCCGCGCGTGCAAGCGCGAGGCAAAGATCGCGGACGTGTTCATCAACGCGCGCATCGACGTGTTCATGGGCCACGGGCCGCCGCCCGAGAGCGCGCAGGGCGAGGCGCTCGCGCGCGGGCGCACCTACGCGGACGCGGGAGCGGACGGCCTGTTCGTTCCGAAGGTCACGGCGCCTTCGGCGATCGAAGCCCTGGCGCGCTCCACGTCGCTGCCGCTCAACGTCTTGGCCGTGCCGGGACTGCCGAGCGTGCGCGATCTCAGGGCGTACGGAGTCCGGCGTCTCAGCGCCGGACCCTGGCTGGGCCTCGCGGCGCTCGGCGCGGCACGCCGGGCCTGCGTCGACCTCTTCGAGCACGGCTCGTACGAGAAGCTCTTCGACGCCGCCCTCTCCTTCCCGGCGCTGAACGAGCTGTTCGCGAGGTGACCTTGGGAAGGTCGAGGGACCTGCGCGAACGGTTTCAAGCTCGATCCGGAGGTCGAGGGACCTGCGCGAACGGTTTCAAGCTCGATCCGGAGGTCGAGGGACCTGCGCGAACGGTTTCAAGCTCGACCCGGAGGTCCCGGGACCTGCTTGAACCGAGCGCAACATCGATCCGGGAGGTCGAGGGACCTGCTTGAACCGAACGCAACATCGATCCGGGAGGTCCCGGGACCTGCTTGAACCGAGCGCAACGTCGATCCGGGAGGTCCCGGGACCTGCTTGAACCGTTTCAAGCTCGATCCGGGAGGTCCCGGGACCTGCTTGAACCGAGCGCAACGTCGATCCGGAGGTCCCGGGACCTGCTTGAACGGGTCGAAGACCGATGACGGAGGTCGAGGGACCTGCCCGCGCGGAGCCGCTTTGCCCGTTCACACGACGCGGGATCGCCGGGCGTAGGGCTTCTGGTGCTCGCCGCGGGCGCTTCCTTCCGCGGAGAGGAGCCTCTCGATGCGGTCCTCGAGGGGCGGGTGGCTCGAGAAGAGGGCCATCATGCGGCCGCCGCGGATGCCGAAGGCCTGCATGCTGGCGGGCAAGTGGCTCGGCTCGCCTTGCTGCATGCGGAGCCTGTCCAGGGCGCGGGCCATGGGCTGCTTGCCGACGAGCTCGGCGCCGCCGTCATCCGCGCGGAACTCGCGACGCCGGCTGAACCAGGCGACGATCAAGCTCGCGAAGATGCCGAACACGATCTGCAGGACCAGGCTGCTCACGAAGTAGGCGATGCCCGGGCCTCGCTCCTCGCCGTCGTCGGAGCGGCTCAAGAACCGGTCGATGAGGAAGCCCACGACGCGGCTCAGGAAGATGACGAACGTGTTCAGCACACCCTGCAAGAGGGTGAGCGTGACCATGTCTCCGTTGGCGACGTGCGCGATCTCGTGACCGAGCACGGCCTCGACCTCGTCGCGCCGCATGCCTCGCAAGAGGCCCGTGGAGACGGCCACGAGGGCCTTGTCACGCCGCGCGCCCGTCGCGAAGGCGTTCATCTCCGGGCTGTCGTACATGGCGACCTCGGGCATCCCGATGCCTGCGTCGCGCGCGAGCCTCTCCACGGTCTGCACGAGCCAGGCTTCCTCGGCGGTCCGAGGGACGTCGATGACGTGCGCGCCGGTGCTCCACTTGGCCATGGTCTTCGACAGGAGGAGCGAGATCAGCGCGCCGCCGAAGCCGATCACCGCGGCCGTGACGAGGAGCCCTGGCAGGTTGATCCGCACCCCTTGCTGCACGAGGAAGCGCTCGAGGCCGAAGACGTGGGCAAGGATGGCGAGCATGGCCACGACGGCCAGGTTCGTCAATACGAACAGGGCGATCCGGCTGATGAATTTTCCTTTCATTCGCTGTCTCCACACTTCGAAAGTCACGAACACCGTAAACCTGTGACGCCTCCGTCCGGATGCAAGAGGCAAACCGGCGAAGTGCGCTGAAGCTTCCGGGAACCTTCGAGGTTTTTCATCGCCCCCGGCGTTCGGCCCGCGCGCCTGCGAGCAGCGCTCGGTAAAGCTCGTAGAAGCGCGCCTCGTCGAGCGGCTCGGTGTGGTTCCACGTCGCGACGATACAATGGCGGCGCCCGCCTCGTTCCGCCCACGTGGAGAGGTTCAGGATGCCCGGCTCCGAGCCGCCCTTGTAGGCGATCACGTCCCATTCCTTCGGCGAAGCGAGGCCGGGGTTGAGCCGCGCGACGGGCAGGTCCTTCGTCTTTTCGAGCAGCGCGCACAGGTCGCGCGCCGTGAACCTCCATTCGACATCGAGGGCTCGCGGCCCATCGTGCGTGTAGGCCTCGAGCGATGGCAGGGGGGTCTTCCGGAGCTCGTCGAGCATGGCGCGCCGGCCGGCCGGATCGGCCGCGCGGAAGCGCTCGAGCAGCGCGGCGTTTTGCGGTGTCTCGAGCACGAAGAACTCGCGCGTCGTCAGGAGCGGCGTGTTACCCGGCGCGTGTCTCTCGATCGCGGCGCGGCCGAGCAGGTGGATGAGCGCGTCGGTCGCGGTGTTGTCGCTCTGTGCGATCATCAGCGCGGCGAGCGTGTGCACCGTGAGAGTCCTCGGGGGTCTTCGCATCCGTTTCGGCGTTCACAGGCGTCTCGTGGTTCGCAGCCGCGACGCGCGGCGTGGGCGGCGACGCGACCTGCGCGTTCGGCTCGGGGCAGGTGACGGGCGGCGCCGCGCTCGCGCAGCCGGCGAGCGCGACGGAGACGAGCCAGACGCACCTTCGAAGCACCATGATCCAACCCCGTTTCTCATGTATCGCGCGGAGCCTCCAGCATCCCAGGCGCTCTTCGGGTTGCAAGGGAACATCACGCGTGTTCGCCGGTCAGCCATTGAGGCGGCCTTGGCCGTCGGCCCCCGGCTGCGGCTGGACGTCGCGTCGAGCAGGCCAGGGAGCGGAACGCACGCGACGGGCGGCGCGGCATTCCGTTCGCATGCAATTCAGAGCGAGTTGTGCGTGTTTTGACCAGCACGACACGAGCGGAGGGACGAAGACATGACGAAGCAAAAACGCTGGCCCTTGTTCACGTCGTTCGCGCTTGCTCTGATCGCCGCGCCGGCCGCAGCCACCGCGCAGAGCCAGGAGCAGAGGATGGACCCGTCGCCCGTGGAGACGGGGGGCAAGTCGCTCGAGGACTTCCTCGACGAAGGCAAGGAGTGGGAAGTCACGTTCGAGTCGGTCTCCCCTGCGGCGCGTGATACCATCCGGCAATGGGCGCAGGGCGGCAAGCTCGACAAGGTCGAGATGTACACCCTGCCTGGCGGTCGGGTTTTTTTCGAGGCGCACATCAGCAAGAATGGGCAGGACCTCGAGGTCCTCGTAACGCCTGATGGGCAGACCGTCGCAGCGGGTGAGGACGTCGGCGATTGATCCGAGCCCTGCTCGCGCCTTGCTCAATCACGCAAGCAATGCGGTTTGCGCACGCGTCGCACGTCAGTTGAGCCGCAAGATCCGTCCTACGAGCCGAAATAGCCCCCGCGACGCGGCGCTGATGCGGCTTCCCACGAGCTCGACGTCCCCGTCCTCGCGTAGCCGCAGGGCCGCGCGCCCGGCGCGCAGCACGAGCTCCTCGGCCGCGTCGATCGAGACCTTGTTTGCCGCAATGTGCATTTCGCGGGGAATTCGCGTCTGCAGCACGCCGACGATGACGGGCCTGTCCTCGTCGCCAATCTCCACGAGCACGCCGTCGCGGTTTCGCAGCGCGAGGAGGAGCAATTCTTCCTCGACCTCGGGCGCGAGCTCGGCCTCGACCGGATCCGTGTTTCCTCGCCACGTGATGATCGCGCGACGCCCCTCGAGCGAGACGAGGCGGGCCGAGCACAACGACGGCAGCCGGCTGCGCGTGTTCTGCGCAGGCGATGGGGCGCCGACCGGGAGGTCGGGCAAAAGCTCCTCGAGCGAGATCCGCGGGCCTGCCGGCGCCGCCTCTGCTTCCTCCACGAACTGCGCGGCCTCTTCTGTCTCCCTGCGACCGGCCATCGGTGCCTCCGCCGCTGCGTTGCGGTTCGCGTCAGCGTAAGACAGCACGGGGCTCCGTGGAAGAGTTGTTGCTGGCGCGCCTCACTTCTGGTTAGCTGCCCTGCAGCACTTCGAACCGGGAGACCAGCATGCGGGAGGGCGCCCTCGGTCAGATCATCCTCGCAGGAGAACATCTGCCCAGCGATGTGCAGGTCCAGTCCTACGACGCGCACGAGGCCATCTCGTTGCCCTACGTCGTCGACGTGGCGTTTTCGACCCGGGATCCGGCCTTTCGCGTGGACGCGTGTTTGCAGCGCCGGGTCCTCCTCCAGGTCGTCGATGGGCGCGGCGGGATCCGCTACTACGACGGCCTCCCCGATCGCGCCGGGCTCCTCGCCTATCGCAGCGGCGACTTCGTCTTCCATCTCCGGCTGCGTCCGGCCCTGGCCGCTCTCGAGCACCGCGAGGGATCGCGCATCTTCCAGGACAAGAGCCCGGTCGACGTCGTCAAGGCCGTCCTGAGCGAGGCCGGCGTCGACGAGGACGTGGAATGGCGGCTGCGGCAGACCTACGCGCCGCGCGAGTTCCTCTGTCAATACCACGAAAGGGAGATTGACTTCGTCCATCGCCTTCTGGAGGAGGAGGGCATCTTCTACTTCTTCTCGCACGGCGCCGAGGGGCACAAGCTCGTCTTCGCGGACGCTCCGGAGGCGTTCGTGGGGGAGGACGGGGCGGAGCCGGTGCTGCTCTCGCGCCGCAAGGGCCTCGGCGCGGGCGCCCAGCCGCTCGTCGCGCTTCACCGCAAGAAGACGCTGCGACCGACGGAGATCGAGCTGCGCGACTACGACTTCGAGAAGCCGGACGTGTTCCCCACGGCGGCGGTCCCGGCGCCGGGGCCGATTCCGCTCCGGCATTTCGAGTATCCGGGCGGGTTCGTCGCGGGCGCCGAGGGATCACGCAAGGCGAACCGAAGGCTGAGCGCGCTCCGGGGCGACACCGACGTTTGCCAAGGGAAAAGTCGCGCGGCGGGGCTCGTGTGTGGCGCGCCGATGATGGTCGAGGGGGCGCGCGAGCCGTTCCTCAACGGCGCGTTCGTCGTGACCGAGCTCCGCGCGCGCGGGCGGCAGGGCGGGGATGCCTCGGAGAACGAGTTCACCGCGATCCCCAAGGGCGCGCCGTTCGCCGCGCCGAAGCGCACGAAGAAGCCCCGGATCCGCGGCGTGCAGACGGCGGTCGTGACCGGCCCGTCGAACGAGGCGCAAGGCGTGCACGTCGACAAATACGGCCGCGTGAAGGTGCGTTTCCTCTGGGATCGCTCGGGCAAACAGGACGATACGTCGAGCGTGTGGCTGCGTGTATCGCAGCTCGGCCTCGGCGGATCGATGGTCCTGCCCCGCGTGGGCTGGGAGGTCTCGGTCGGGTTCGTCGACGGGGATCCGGATCGTCCGCTCGTGCTCGGACGCGCCTACAATGCGGAGAATACGCCGCCGTATGCGCTGCCCGGCGCCGCGGCCGATAGCTCGCTCAAGAGCATGTCCACGCCGGGAGGCGCCGGTCACAACGAGATCAAGATGGGTGATACGGCGGGCGGCCAGGGGATGTCGATCGCCGCGAAGAAGGATCTCAACGTCACGACGGGCAACGACAAGAACGAGACCGTCGGCGTGGACGAGACGCACAGCGTCGGAAGCAATTACGCGGTCTCGGTGGGCGCGAACGAAGCGACCTCGGTGGGCGCGAATCAGTCGATCGACGTGGGCAACGCGCTCCAGATCAAGGTGAAAGGGGATCAGACCACGTCGGTCGGCGGCAATGACCAGTTCCACGCGAAGGCCGATTTCGTGGAGAAGGTCGACGGGACACGCGATTACACGGTGGGCGGGAACCAGATCACCATCTCGTGCGGCGTGCGCCAGCAGATCACGGGCGCGTTCACGCGCGAGGTCGGTTCCATCCAGGCGAACGTCTCGCTCGCCTCGATCGACGACAACATGCTCTCGACCTACGACGAGAAGGCGAGCCTCGCCATCGTGCATCTCGTCGCCGGCACGAGCGTCGAAAGTGTCGCGACGAGCAAGGACCACACGAACCTGGCCGGCGAGCTGCACATGGTCGGGGCCATCTCCACCGAGGCCAAGGGGGTGAAGAACTTCATCGGCGGGGTCCACCTGCGCAACGTGGCGGGCGATTACATCGTGCAAGCGCCGACGATCGTCCTCGGCGGCGGCGTGGGCAAATTCAACGGCGGCGGGAGCTCGATCAAGCTGAACGGCGGGCCCGTCACGCTGAAGGGCTCCCAGATTTCGATCAAGGCCGTGGGCATCGTGAAGCAGGCGGCGAGCCTGAAGATCGGGTGAGGAGCCATGGCAAACCCTGTCGAGCTCGAGCATTCCCTGACGATCGACGGCGCTCCGTTCGACTTGCTCGCGCTGTCGGCGCGCGAGGCGCTCGACGAGATTGGCATCTTGCGGTGCGAGATCACGGATCACGCGGGCGGGCCGGATCCGGCGACGCTCGTGGGAAAACCGCTCCTGCTCACGTTGTCACGCCGCGGGGGCGACGAGGAGCGAACGTTCGCCGGGTACGTCGTCGAGGCCGAGAGCACGACGACGCGGGGCACCGAGGAAGCGGGGACGCGCCTCGTCGCGCGCCACCGCCTCTTCCGCCTCACCCAGCGCGCCGATTGCCGCACGTTCCAGGACATGTCGGCCCCGGACATCGTGAAAGAGGTGCTCACGGGCGCGGGGCTTTCGGCGAAGGAGCAGCGCTGGAAGCTCGGCGGCAGTTATCCGAAGCGAGTCTACACGGCGCAATACCGCGAGACGGATCACGATTTCATGCGGCGGATCCTCTCCGAGGAGGGCATCGCCTTTTTCGTGGATTCGAGCAGCGGGACCGACGTGGTGGTCTTTTTCGACGGCGATCCCGAGGCCGTCGAGGGCAAACCCGAGATCGTCTTCCGCCCGGCGGAGGGGCTCGCCGCGACCGACGACGCGATCACCACGCTCTCGCATGAAAAATCGACCGCGCCCGGGCGGGTCCACCTGCGCGACTACGATTTCGAGCGGCCGAGGCTGAAGCTCGACGGCAAGGCGGAAGGCGATGACGACACCGAGAAGGCGCTGGAGGTGTATGCCTATCCCGGCCGGTTCACCGAGCCTTCCGTCGGAGACCGTTATGCGAAGGTGCTCCTCGAATCGCTGCGCGCGCGACGGGAGGTGGTCACCGGCACGACGAACGCGCTGCGCGTGCTCCCGGGGCGGACGTTCGAGCTCTCCGAGCATCCCTACGAGCCGCTCAACCAGGAGTACCTCGTCGTCGAGCTCGATATCGAGCTGGAGGCTCGCCGAGGGACGAACCGGCGCGGGGAAGGGCAGGGCGAGCGGTTCACGTTTCGCGCGATCCCCACCAAAAAAACGAGGTACAGACCCCCGCGGGTGTCGCGCGCGGCGTCGGTCGCCGGAGCGCAGGTGGCCGTCACGACGGGGCCGCCCGGCAAGGAAATTCACCCGGACAAACACGGGCGCGTGAAGGTCCTGTTCCCCTGGGATCGGCGGGGCAAGGCGGATGACTCGTCGAGCCTTTGGATCCGCACGACCCAGGTCCCCCTCGGCGGGGGCATGCTGACGCCGCGCGTGGGCTGGGAGGTTTGCGTCGCGTGCGTCGACGGTGATCCGGACCAGCCGTTCATCGGCGGGCGCCTGTACAATACGATCACGCCGCCTCCTTATGCTTTGCCGGCGAACAAGACGCGGATGGCGCTGCAGACCGCGACGACGCCGGGCGGCGGATCCTCCAATGAGATCCGCATGGATGACCGCGCCGGCAACGAAGAGATGTTCATGAATGCGTCCCGCGACGGGTCGGTCTCCGCGGGCAACAACGCGACCGAGAGCGTCGGGAACAACGAGACGCGTTCCATCGGCTCGAACCATTCACTGGCGGTCACCGACAGCATGTCCGCTCATATCGGGGCAAACCAGGACCTGTCCGTGGGCGGCAATCAGACGGTCCACGTTTCGACCTACATGGTCGACGAGGTCGGCAGCCACGCGCTCACCGTCGGCGGAAACCGCGACTTGAAGGCGGGTGGGGATCACAAGCGTACGGTCGCCGGCGCCTCGACGTCATCCATTGGCGGCATGCAGGTCGACCTCGTGGCCGGCTCCGTCGATGAGGAGACCATGGCCACGATGCAGGACAAGGTCGGCGCGGTGCTGGTCGAGATGACGGCCTCGGATCGTACGGTCACCGTGAAGGGGAGCAGGACGGAGACCGCGGGTTTGGCCAAAGTGGTCCTCGCAAGCGGCGGACGCGCGGTGGAGGTGGGAGCGGGGCTGAGCCAGAAGGTGATTGGCGCCATCGTCAACAAGGTGTCCGGGGACCGCGAAGACCAGAGCAAAGGCGATTTCCTGGAGGTCGCCGGGGGCGCGCAGATCATCAAGGCGACGAACGTGACCTTCGAGGCCAAGAACGTGCTCAGCGTGGTCATGGGCGCCTCGACCTTGACCCTCACGCCGGCCTCGGTATCGATTGCGGGAACGAAGATCACGCTCGACGGCGATTGCGACGAGCTTGGCCTCATCAAGGACAATTGAGCCATGGCCACGCGTACGTTGACCACGTTTTTCCAGGCCCAGCCCCTCGAGACATCCGACGTCGTGGGCTTTCGCGTCGAGCACCGCCTCGGCATCGTGACCGAGGCGGAAATCGAGGTCCGCCATGGCGAATACGTGGACCCGGACGAGCTACTCGGGCGCCCGGCGTATCTCGCTTTTGGCCGAGGAGGCCCGGAGCACGAGGTCTCGGGCGTCGTGATGGACGTGGAGATGGAGGGCACGCCGGAGGACGACGACGAGCGGAGCATGCTCTACCGCATCCGCGTCATCTCGTGGATGGGGCTCCTCGCGCGCGAGGTCGATTGCCGCATCTTCCAGGACAAGGACGTGAAGGAGATCGTCGGCGAGGTCCTGCGGGCGGTGGGGGTCGAGGACAAACACCAGGCATGGCGCCTCGCGTCCCAGTATCCAAAACGTACGTATTGCGTGCAATACAACGAGAGTTCGCTCGCGTTCGTCTCGCGGCTCCTCGAGGAGGAGGGCATTTTCTTTCACGCCGAGGCGGGGGAAGACGGCGAGACGCTCGTCTTCTCGGACGACAGCACGGCGAGTGATCCGATCGAGGGCGACGAGGCGGTGCCCTATCGGTTCGGTGCCGGGCTCACGGGGATCGAGGACGCGATCGGCGTGATCACGCGCCGGTATCGGACCGCGACGGGCAAGGTCGTCCTGCGCGATTACGATTTCGAGAAGCCCAAAGCGGACCTCACGGCGACCGCGGCGGCGGACGC
The DNA here is from genome assembly GCF_029960785.1 of Polyangium sp. 15x6. Lineage (GTDB taxonomy): Bacteria > Myxococcota_A > Polyangia > Polyangiales > Polyangiaceae > Polyangium. The sequence goes on along the minus strand of NZ_JASBQE010000014.1, from coordinate 146,590 downwards.
GGGCGCGGACCTCGAGGTCTACGATTACCCGGGGCTCTACAAGGACAAAGGCGAGGGCGAGCGCCTGGCCCGGGTGCGGCTCGAGGCGCTGCAATGCGAGCGCGCCGTGGTCGAGCTCGAATCGGGTTGTCCGCGGCTCACGGCCGGGCGATGGCTCTCGCTCGTCGACGCGCCGGACGACCTCGACGGTGCGTATTTCATCACCGGCGTGGTGCACACGTTGCGTGAAGGTGTGTACCTCGCCCGTGCGACGACCATCCCGAAGCACGTGAAGTACCGCAGCCCGAGGCGCACGCCCGCGCCGATCATCGAAGGTCCGCAGACGGCCGTGGTCGTGGCTCCGGAGGGAGCGCCCGCGGAGGAGATCCATACGGACGAGCACGGCCGATGCAAGGTGAAGTTTCACTGGGATCGGTACGGGAAAAATGACGACACGGCGTCGTGCTGGATTCGTGTCACGCAGCCGCAGACCAGCGGCGCGATCATCCTGCCGCGCGTCGGCTGGGAGGTCATCGTCGAGTTTCAGGAGGGAAACCCCGATCGGCCCCTCGTGACGGGCCGCGTTTTCAATGGGAAGTGGATGCCTCCGTATGCCCTTCCCGAGGGGAAATCGCGCACGGCGCTGCGGACGAGCTCGTCGCCGGGGGGCGGCGGTACGAACGAGATTCGCCTGGAGGACAAGGCCGGGAGCGAGGAGATCAGCATCCGGTCGCAGAAGAACACGACGATCGCGACGGCGAACGACAAGAAACGATCCACGGCCGTCAACGAGACGAAAAACGTCAAGGTCGACGCCAAGCTCACGGTCGGCGCCGAGCAGAAGATTCAGGTGACCAACGGATATCTGAACACGGTCGACGGCGCGCAGACGGCGAGCGTCGGGGGGAACCGGACCGTCGAGGTCAATGCCGTGTACGGGCTCACGGTGAAGGGGGACAGCGCGACCTCCGTGGGCGGCAATCAAATGGAAATGGATGGCAATCCCATCCAGGCGCTCCTCGCGCTCGCCGTGAAAGCAGCGACGGAGGCGGCGAAGGCGGAGGCAGAGCGCGCGCTACAACAGTTGGATCAAGCCGTCGCGGCGAAGGTGAATCAGGTCATGGGGCCGGTCCAGGCGCTCCAGGGCAAGGTCGAGAGCCTGGGCGGCGCGATGGAGGCCGTGAGCCGCGGGAACCTCGGCGCCACGGCGAGCGTCCTCGGGGCGGCCGCCGGTTTGCCCTCGCCGTCTACATTTGGAGCTTCGCTCGGCGACGCAATGGCGGCCGTCGCGCCGGCTGCGTCGGGGAACGCGTCGAGTGCGCTCGGGCTCGACACCCTCGTGAATGGCGCGATCGACGCAGGCGCCGAGCGCCTGGGCGAGGCGCTCGGGCTCGATGGCGGCGGCGGAGGCGGCGCTTCGGGGGCGAACATGGCGGGGCCGGATGGAGCTGTGGCGGGCAATTCGGGCTCCGACAGCGCGACCGGGCCGGGGCATTCGATCAACATTTGTTCGTCGACCCATGATGAGACGGTCGGGGGCCTCAAAGCGACGATCGCCGCGGCGGGCATTCATACGACGGTGAATGGCGCGCGTACGCAGGACGTGGGCGCCGCACGCGTCGAGCTCGTCGCGGGCACGCGCGCGGAGACGTGCCTGGCCGACAAGACCGAAAAAGCGCTCGGCCTCGCGGTCATCAGCGGCGCGCCGGAATCGGAGACCGTCGGCGGGAGCCGGACGACGATGGTGGGCGGCGCCGTGGTGGACAAGATCGGCGGCTCGCATACCGTCGTGGCCACGAGCAAGGGGATGTTCGTCGGAGCATTCCACAAGGTGGATGCCTCGGAGTCCATCGTGTTCAAGTGCGGCGCCAGCGAGGTGGTGATCGACGGCGGAGGGATCACCATCAAGTCGCCGCTCGTCACGATCACGGCGCCGAACGTGAAGGAAAAGGGCAACGTGTCGCAGCTATGAGGGGGCATGGACGCGCCGCGATTGAATAACAAGAGCGAGTTTCTGGTCTCGCCCCTCCTTCTGATCGGCAAGGACGGCGAGCGCCTCGTCGTCATCGTGAAAGCCACGTTCGTGCGCGTGCCCGGGGAGGGAGAGCTCGAGCTCGCCGAGCGCTCGCAGCAACGCGCCCTCCGCGGCGCGGACGTGCCCTGGGGCGATCCGGAGAAGAGCAGCATCAAGTATCCATCCGATCTGTGCATTGCAAAGCCTGGCACCGATGTGATCGTGGTGGCCGCAGCGCACGCGCCCGAGGGAAAGGAGGTCCCTTCCTTCGATGCCGGCGTGCGCGTGGGGCCGCTCGAGAAGACCGTCCGTGTCTTCGGCCTCCGGGTCTGGGAGGCGAAGGGGAGCGGGCTCTCGTCGCCGCGCCCCACGACGGGGATCGAGCTTCGATACGATTACGCATGGGGCGGGCTCGATACGAGCGACCCGCTTCGCCCGGTGGAGGAGCTGCGCAACCCGGTGGGCCTCGGCGTCGCGCGTGATCCGGCGACCTTGACGCACAAGACCGCGCCCTTCATCGAGGATCCGCTCCAGCCGATTCGTTCGGCGAGCACGCGCCCGCCCCCGGCGGGGCTTGGCGCCATCGGCCGCCACTGGGAGCCGCGGCGGCGCCATCTCGGGACCTACGACGATGCTTGGCGCAAGCAGCGCGCGCCCCTCTTGCCGCTCGATCATGACGATCGCTCGAATCTCTGTGCGTCGCCAGGGCTCACGGCGGTGCCGCCGCTGCGCGGGGGAGAGGACGTGGCCCTGCTCAATCTGACGCCCGGCGGGGGGACCACGAGCTTTCGATTGCCGAGGATCCGGGTCGAGGTGACCCTGAAAGCAAAGGATCGTGCGCCCGAGACGCTGGTGCCGTACGTCGATACGGTCCTCATCGATACACTCGAATCGACGGGGGTGGCCGTGGAGCTCGTGTGGCGTGCCGCGTTTCGGCCGCCGCGGCGCATGAAAGACGCGGAGATCATCGTGGTCGAGAAGGAGGCCGCGTGAGCGCCGTCGGAGTCGTGAAGGTCGGGGCGCGGACGCCGATCGGGCTCGATTCCCGGCAAACGGGTTTTCTGCTCCGCGCCGGGTTTCCTGCCATGGCAGAGGCGCCCCTCGCGGATTCGGCGGGAGAGGCAATCACGATGGGGTTCGTCCCAACGATCGATCCGCGCATCGTGGGGCCCGAGCGGCTCGTGCTCCTCGCGAGGCCGGCCTTCGAGGAGGCAGCCTTGCCGCTCGGCGATACGAAGACGCTGGTGTATTTCACGTTGGATGAGGGATACGACGAGGCGAGGGCGGCGGCGTGGGAGCTTTCAACCCTGGTGCGACGCGCGCTGCCGGCCGCAACGGTGGAGGTCGTTCCTCGGGGCGAGGCGGCGCTCGGCGCGCTCTTGCCGGCGGCGCTGCGCGCGCTCGAATCGAGGGAGACGGACGCCGTGGTGCTGGGCGGCGTGCACAGCGATTACGATGTCGCAACGATCCGCGCTCTCGAAGAGAGTGGTCGGCTGTTCTCTCCGGACAACCTCGACGCCCGTATTCCAGGGGAGGCGGCGGCGTTTTTCGTGTTGATGCGTGATCCGGACGCGCGCCGCCGGGGGCTCTCGCCCCTCGCTCGGGTGCTCGGCGTGGGGAGCGGGCGGGAGCGCGCGCGGCCCGATAACGACGCGCCGGCCTACGAGGCGTTCGGATTGACAGCCGCCGTGCAGCAAGCGGCTGTGCCACTCGTCAGGACCGGAGCGAAGGCCGGGTGGATGCTGACGGATATGACGGGCGAGATGCGGCGGCTCGACGAGTGGCAAGCCGCGTTCGTCAGGGCGCAGGACGCGCTGGAATCACCCTATTTCATCGATTCGCCGGCGCAGCGCATCGGGTATCTGGGGGCAGCGGCGATCCCGCTGTTCGTCGTGGTGGCGGCGACGGCCTGGGAGCATGGCTATGCGCCCTCGCCGGTGGTCATGGCGATCGCGGGGAGCGACGGCGGAGAGCGGGCGGCAGTGGTGCTGGCGAGCGCGAAGCGCGAGGTGAGGCAGGAGGCACGGGCATGAGCGTCACGGCATGCATGATGGATTGCGTCACGTCGAAATCGGGGCACCAGATGGTGCCGCTCGCCGTGAGCGTGTGCACGACCCCAGCCGCGCCGAGCCCGATCCCGGTGCCTTATCCGGTGACGGCGCAGTCGATGGCCGGCATCAAAGGTGCGCCCGTGCGGACGAAGATCGAGGGGGGAAAGATCCTGACGGTGGGGGCGTGTTTCAAGATGTGCATCGGCAACCAGCCCGGGACATTGAAAGAGGTGGTCAGCGTCAATACGGGCGGGCCGTGCTTCATCGTGATGGGAGCGCCCATCGTGTTCGTGGAGCTCGGAATGCAGGGAATCACGGGGAGCCCGGGGTTCATGAACAAGGGGGGAGGTTGAGCCATGCCGACGTCACCGGTGCCGGACGCGGCGGCCCCGCCGGGGATGTGCCCTGGCGTGGTGGTCAAGGGCGGGGGAATGGGGAGCGGGGGCGGGGATGGAGATGGGAGCGGGGGTGGGAGTGGGAATGGGGGGGATGGGAGTGGGAATGGGGATGGGGCCGGCGGGGATGGGAAGAGCGCCGCGGGGTGCGGCGGGAGCGGCGGAGATGGTGGAGGATGCCCGAATCATCATGGTTCGAGCGGCAGTGGCAAGTTGTCGAAGGGGGATCCCGTCGATGTCGTGACCGGTGAGATGTTCACGGTCCCCGCCGTCGATCTGTCCCTACCTGGGCCGTTGCCGCTCGTCATCGAGCGTACGTATCGGTCCTCCGCGATCGACCGTGATGCTGGATTGGGCTTCGGGTGGAGCCATTCTCTGTCGTGGGAAATCGAGGTAGGTCGTCGCAACATTGCTGTGTGGACCGATCGCGGCAATAAGGTGGAGTTCGACGCTCCCGGTGCCGGCGACGGCGTGCTCGGTCCGTCCGGCTGGGTCCTCGTCAGCGTGGGCGATGGGTTCGTCATCGACCTCCCGGATGGCAGGTCCCTGATCTTCAAGGAGCGCGCAGGGAATCGTCTTCGGCTGTCCTCGATCCTGGATGGCTGGGGTAACGAGATCGCCCTCGAATACGAGCGAGGAAAGCTCGTCCGCGTCATCGATAGCACGGGCCGTGTCGTGCGGGTACGGCCGACGGCCGATGGTCACATCGCTGCCTGGGAAGTGAAGAATGCGGTAGAGCAAGGTGTCTGGGTGCCCTTTGCGACATTCACATACGGCGCTGAGGGCGACCTCGAGCGCGCATCCGATGCGGAGGGGTTCGCCACGACGTATGTCTATGATCCAGACCACCGGATGCAGAGCCACACAGGGCCCACCGGTCTCACGTTCCATTTCCGGTACGACCGCCGAGGGCGCTGCGTCGAGACGTGGGGGAATTACCCTGAGCGTCATGACCCGAGTCTCTCGGACGCGGCGCCGAAGCTGCTCGCAGACGGTGAGACGAAGGCCAAGGGCCTCTACCACTGCGTGTTCGTGTATGGCGCGGGCGGCTACAGCGAGGTCGTCGATTCGCTCACGGTCCACCGCTACTTCGGTAATGAATTCGGGAAGATCGACAAGGCCGTCGTGGGCAGGGGCGTCTTCGAGCGCACGTATGACGAGGCAGGCAACCTCGTCGCGTTCATCGATCCGCTGGGCGCCGTCACGACCTGGAAGCGGGACGGCCGGGGTCGTGTGCTTCGTGTGACCGATCCGCTGGGCAGGGTGACCATCATCGAGCGTGGTCCCAGCGGTCACATCCACAGATGGATCGATCCCGCAGGTGGAGAGACCTTGGTCGTCCGAACGCACGACAAGGTGGCGTGGACCGATCCCATTGGCGCGACCTTCGAGGTGAAGAACGACGCCCGGGGGCTCACGACCGAAACCGTGGGCCCGAACGGTGGCCGCACATCCTATCGATATGACGCCCGGGGGAACATGGTCGAGATGATCGACGCGCTCGGCCATCGCTCGCTATGGTCGTACGACGAGTGGGGGCGGTGCCGCAGCTACCGTGATCCCATCGGCGCGACGACGCACTACGTATACAACACGCGCGGCGACCTGATCGCCGTGCAAGAGCCGGATGGCAGCATCCTGCGCTACGAGTACGACGGGCTTCGGCAGCGTGTCACCGCGGTGGACGGGGCCGGCCGGGTGACACGCTTCGTCTATGGGGGATATCGCAAGCTTTGTGAAATCTACGAGCCTGACGGCGCCGTCACGCGCTTTCGCTACGATCGCGAGGGGCGCCTCGTCGAGGTCATCAATGCGAAGGGCGAGAGACACTCGATCGAGCTCGATGTGATGGGGATGGTCGTGCGGGAGCGGACCTTCGACGGCCGTATCCTCCGTTATGCCTATGACGAGGTGGGGCAGCTCGTTCGGGCCGAGAATGGCCTCGGGCAGGTGACCGAGTACGAGCACGATCTCGCTGGTCAGCTCGTCGAGGTGAAATACCACGACGGCAGCATCGAGACGTTCGAATACGACCTCCTGGGAAAGGTCGTACGAGCGACGGGAGAGGCGGGCGAATTCGAATTGAATCGCAACGCGCTCGGATGGGTGGTGAACGAGAAACAGATCGTGGAAGGAGAGGCCATCGATGTCCTGGTGGAGCGCGATCGGGTCGGCAACGTCGTCCGGCGGGCGACATCGCGCGCACACGAGCAAGAATGGTCTCGGGACCTCCACGGCAATCCGCTACGCGTGGTCCTCGACGGCGCTCACGAGGTCCACGCGCAGTACGACGCACTCGGCCGCGAGGTCGCGCGCCTCCTTCCGGGGGGCGGGAGGATCGACTCGGCGTACGACGTCATGAATCGGATGATCGAACGGCACGTGACCACTGCGTCCAAGCCGGCGCTCGCTGGACCCGGGGAGCCGGAGTGGATGGGACCGGGTCGCGTTCCGACGACGGTGCGTCAGGTGTATCGATACGCGCCCACGTCGGAGCCGCTCGAGCTGAACGATCTCACGCAAGGCACGACACGCTTCCTGTACGATGAGAATGCGCGCCTCGTAGCATTGGCCGGCGCGCGTGGGGTCGAGCGTTTTGCGTACGATAAAAATGGGAACGTCCACGAACGCGACGGCGGCGGTCGTCGTTATGGCGTCGGCGACCGGCTGGAGCAGAAGGACGGGACGACGTACGTATGGGACGATGACGGGCGCCTCGTCGAGAAGCGAGCGCGCGTGGAGGACGGCGAGGAGCGGCGTACCAAGCTCACCTGGAACGCGCGCGGGATGCTCGCGGAGGTTCGCCAACCGGACGGAAAGGTGATTCGTTTCGCGTACGATCCCTTTGCGCGACGGGTGGGGAAGCGCGTCTTTCAGCGGAGGTCCGACGGGGAACTTCAGCTGCGAGCGGCGACGCGGTTCGTATGGAGCGATCACGACATGGTCCAGGAGATCACCGAGCACGCGGCGCAGGGCAACGACCCGGTCGTCGAGGTGCGCACCTATTGCGTCGACGATCGTGGCTTCCCCTGGGCTCATCGAGACGCCCGTTCCACGGGTGAGGAGCGGGCATCGAGCAACTGGTTTCACTACCTCAACGACAACATCGGCACGCCGCAGAAGCTCATTCAGCCGGACGGCACGGTGGCGTGCGAGATTCGCAGGAGCGCGTGGGGCAAGCCGGAGATCGCTCCCGACTCCGCGACGTCGACGCCCCTCGGCTTCCTCGGCCAGTACTACGACGAGGAGACCGGGCTGTCGTACAACCTCCACCGCTACTACGATCCCGAGACCGGTCGCTACATCAGCCGTGATCCGGTGGGGCTCATCGGGGGCTTCAATGCCTTTGCCTACGCCGACAACAAGCCGACCCGGATGGTCGACCCCAGCGGGCTCGCCACGGCGGAGATCACGCACAGGCCGGAAGGCGGAGAGAACAAGACCGGGACCTCGAAGGAGAAGAAGCTCGATCCTGCCGTCCAGGAGGCCGTCGACAACGCAAAGGCCAAGATGGGTGGAGATTGGAAGGGCAAAGCCGGCAAGTGCGCCGAGATAGACGCCCTCAGCCAGCAGGCGGCCGCCATTCGAGAAAAGCTCGGCCCCACCGCCACGAACGCGGAGGTGCGCGAGGCGCTCCGCGAGGAGTACCGGAAGGGCGCGAGGATCGAAGCCTTCGATGAGAAGGGAAAATCGATTCCTCCCTGCCCATACTGCGCCCAGGTGATGCGGGAGCTCGGAATTCACCCCGAGAACATCAACGCCAATCCGACCGGAAAGTCTCAAGGAGACGCCGAGGGCGGTGTCCGGTACAAGGGCGACAAGTGGGACGGGAAGGAGATCTATGGCAAGGGATCTCCCAAGACGCAGCCGTCGACGACGTCCGGCAAGTCCTACAAGGCTCCCGAGAATGGTGCTGGGGCACCACCGGCCAAGACCCAGCACTTCGACGAAAATGGCAACTACCTGGGATACTGGTGATCTCGTGGCCGCTTCGAACCCCGACCGCCGCCCGCCCGTGTTCTTGCCCCTCCTCGACGCGCTCGACTTCTGGCACCGCGCCGACGAGGCGTTCCTCGCCGAACGCTCGTGCGTCGAGCGCGGCCTTGCAATGACCAAGCAGCTACAGGCCCGCTGCGTCGTCTACCGGCTCTCCGAGATCGAGCTCCTGATCGAGCACCCATTGCGCGCAATGCTCGTCGAGGAGGGAATCTGGTCCCCTCATGAGGCACTCGACCGCCTCGACCTCGTTGACTTCGCGGCGCGTCACAATGCGCTCTGCGCGCTGGCTCCGGTCCTTCCCCCGGAGTGTCTCCGCCGGGCGCTCGACATGGCGAGCCGACCCGGCTTCGGGGACGATGAGCGCTGGGAAATCGATCGTGAGCTGGTCGAGGTGCTGAATGAGCGCATGTCGCGCGCCAAGGAGCATGAGCCTCGTGCTGCGCAGGAGGCCAGCCTCGCGCCGCGTGGCGTAACGCCATCCCCGGCTGCGGAGCCGGGCAAGCCGACGCTGGCGCGCATCCTCCTGGCCTGTCGCGCGAAAGGGCGAGATGAATGGCTCGAATCCTCGTTCCCGAGAGCGCTCGAGTACGTGGTGAACGACCTCGAGCCACAGCACGCCGCTGAGTTCGCCCAGGACCGCACGAACCCCCTCTTCGCGGATCTACGGCGGGCCCTCCTCGCGAGCGGACGCGAGCTCTGGTCGCGGCCGTGGTTTCGACAGGTATTCGATGCCGAGGAGCGGCGCGGACATCTTCGGCATGTGCTCGAGCGCCGTGAGCGCCGCGGAGTACTTTGCTTCGATGCATTGCTCGAGATCGCGACACGCCTCCGCCCGACGCATCGAGCGACGGTGCTGCGTTCGGCCATTGCACACCGGGAGGCGCGCGGGGACGAGCGGGCGCCCGTCGACCTCGCGCGCGTGGTGGGGTTGGTCGAGGGGGAGGAGCGCGCCGCTCTCCTCGCCAGGATCGAGGCGTGGCTCGATGAGGCCGAAACGGAGGAGCGGCTCTCCACCCTCACCACGCTGATGAGCGCAGCGACGCCTGCGGAAGCCGTTGATTGGGTCCGTCGTGGCCTCGGCTGGATCGCCACCGAGGGCACGGAGCAATGGTCCGACGTCGAGACCTTTTTCGAAGCCATCGCCGCGAGCACGTGGGCAGCGCTCGTCCGGACAGAGTGGGAGCCTGCGCTGCAAGCAGGGGGGCGTAACTGGGACTCCTACGACGTGCGCTTGGTGGCGGTCTCCCACCTCCCCGAAGAAGCGAGGCGTCTCCTCGAAGAAAGAGGGCTCCCTGCGCTGCTCGAGAAAGATGCGTACACACGCCTCGTGACGGGCAAGATGATCGTCCACGCGCTTTCGTGGGCGGGTCGGGCCCAGCTCATCGCGTCGCTCCTTTCGCTCGATGCGGTCACGTGGCGGGAAGCCGCCTCCGCCGTTGGTCCTATCGCGCGTCACCTCGACGATGCCGCTCTCGAGCGCCTCTGCCGCACGCTGGGCGAACCCAACCCAGAGGGGAATTGGCGCGTGGAAGCGGGCCTCGCGGAGGCGTGGGCGGCGCGGGGAATGCACGATCGGGCCGCGGTGATCCTCGAGCGGATCACGGATGACGAGGACCGCGCGGAGGCGAGGATGGCGGTAGCCATCGCGGCGGGGGACGCGCGCGCTGTGCTGTCGTCGCTCGATCGCTCTCTATCCCGCCCGGTCTACCGGGACGTGATGGATGCCGCCCTTCGGTGGGCGTCCGAGCGAAGAGACTCCACCTGGGCCGAGGCTCTGGCTGCGTGTGTGGATGAGCCCCTGTCCGCCTCGGATCGGCTCCATGCATGGGCCGCGCTCTGGCCGCTTCTCTCCGCACACGCGCGCTCCCATCTGGCGCCGAAGGTCGAGCGGGCCGTCGACGACGTGCTCGCCGACGACGACCGACAGGACGATGCGCTTTGCGCAATCGCGGAGGTGCTCTCCGAGCTACGTCTCATTGGAATCTGGAAGACTCGCGCCACCGCCTCGTCCTACCGACATGCCCTGGCGCTCTTCGAGGACCGGTTCTGCGAGTTCATGCTCCCGGACAACCACCGCCATTCCTGCGTTCTTCACTTCGTGCAGGCCCTCGGCGGCGAACGCGCCTTGCTCGAGCATGCGAGCAATCTGGCGAGCATCTCTCCAGCCTAGCGAGCACCGCTCGAGCCTGCTCGAGACCTCGAGCCTCTGCTACCTCCCATATCCACGCACGACCCCCTCCCACCCCGATAACCCCCTCACCTGCTCCGCCACGAAATCGTGCGGATCGAAACGCACCCACCGCCCCGTCCGCGCCGCCAGCTCCCGCGATAGCCTCCGCCGATCCTCCGCCGAAAGCGCTAGCTTGTCGAGCTCGTACAGCGACACCGATGGCGAATACGTTTGTCCTCGCCGATACCTGAGCTTCCGATCGAACCGCCCTCCATGCTCGGCCCAGTAGGCCCGCCATCTCTCCGGATCCGTGGATGGCGCCTCCACCGTATCCTTCGATCCCGCTGGCGGCCTGTCCCGCGGATCGCTCACCAGCTCCGAAAGCGCCACACGCCCCCGCGCCGGCTCCGGGTTTGGATTGACAACCTCTGCCTCCTCGAGCGCCTCCGGCGCAAGCTCGAGCTCCTCGATCAAGTTTGCACCGAGCATCCGATCGAGCGCCTCCGCTGCGGCGAATCGCACGTCCTCGTCCTCGTCCGTGAGCCGCTCGATGAGCGCTGGAACCGCTCCCACGAGCCCTGCCCACCCCACCGCCTCGAGGGCGGATGGTGTCGGCGATTGCCGCATCCTTTCGAGCAAACATGACGCGTCGCCCTCTCGCGCCACGAGCGCGAGCCGCACGAGCGCGCGCTCCCCGAGCGTCCCTTCCGCCGCCGCGCGTGCCGCCGCTGCCGCGCGCGGATGCGCCGCGATCGCCATCGCGTCGAGCGCCGCTGCCTGCACACCCATGTTCTCGTGAGCGAGCGCCCGCGCGAGTGCTCGCTCGAGGCCCGTATGCCGGGCCGCGGCGATACACGGCAAGGCCAGCGCAAATACCCGCGGCTCTTCCTCCTCGCAAAGCGTGTCCAGCTCATCGGCCGTGAGCCAGCCGCGATAGCCGAGGACCTCGACCGCGATGGCCCGGCATCCTCGCTCGGGCGAGGCATAGAGCGCTCGCAGGACATTCGGCACGAAGGGGTTTGGCGCGAGCTTCATCGCCGCCGCGAAGGCCTCGGCCACGACCGGATCCCCCGGGCCGAAGCGGAAAAGCACCCGCTCCGCGCATGCGAGCGCGTCGCGGCCTTCGAGGCATCCGCCGATCATCGCGGCCGCGAAGATCCGCATCGGATCGGCGGTCGGCGCATCCATCGCCCAGGGCTCGAGGTGCGCGATCGCTTTTGGTCCGAGCGCGGCCACCGCGTCGATCGCGGCGATCATGCGCAGCTCGAGGCTCTGGCATGCGCGCCAATCATCGCCACGGAGCGGCGCTCGCTGCACGCCGAGCATCCCGATCTCCTCGAAGCTCGTGCGCGCCCAGCGACGAATGAAATCTTCCTCGGTGATGGGCGCCTCCGGCACGAAGGCGAATCCGGGCGGCGCGTCTTCATCGACCGGGGCGGGTGCCTTGGGCTTCGCCGGCAGCTTGGATGGCCCGAGCCGCGCCTTCGCCTTCTCTTGCGCGAAGCGACGCATCGCTTCGGCCGCGACCTTGAGATCCTCGAATGTCCTTGGCTCCGGCAACTCGAGCTCCGGGACATCGGGCTCGGGCGCGGGCACCTCGGGCGCGCGGAGCGAGGGCGCAAGCGACGCTCGCGCAACGCAGTGGAGAGGGGGAACGTCGATCCCCGCGACGAGCGGGGCTGCGCTCCGGCCTGCGATCGGCACGCGAGGGAAGCGCTCTTCCGCAGCGACGAGCTCCCCGCACGCGTCTCGCAGCGAGGCGACCTGCCGGGGCAAACCCGCCCGCGCCAGCAGAATGGCCGCCTCCCAGACCCTGCCATGCGCCACGCTGACGGCCGTGATCCTGTCGGCGCGTCCGTCGAATGCGTCATACATCGCGGAGAGGCCGCTCTCGAGCTTGCGCGCCGCGGGCGCGAGGTGAGCCGAAGGCTCGCTCTCCGCCTCGATGAAATGGGCGACCGCGTGGGTAAGGCTGTGCGCGCGCTCCAGATGTTTCACCCAGGGCGCCTGCACGTCGAGGACGGCGAGGTTGTCGGCCATGCCTGCTCGTTTTACCCGCTTTTTTTCCCGCGCACGAGTAGGATCCTTGCATGGACCTCGACCTCCAAGCGTATGCGACGTTGATGGCCGAGCTCGCCGCGGCTGTGGACACGCGTGACGAGGTGCTCGCGCGGCGTGGCCTCTCGGAGGAGCGCTGGGAAGCGATCGACGCCCATTGGCAGGAGCGCCTCTCCGAGGCCTTGGCCGAGGAGGAGGAGGGCGTCCCCGCCTTGCTTGCAGCGTACACCGCCGCCTACGAGGCCGCCCAGCGCGCGCTCGCGCCTCCGATCCCGCTCGAACAATTCGCCAGGATCACACGTCTTTTGCAGGCCACGGGCGACATTCAGGCCGCACTCGCCAAGGTGGGTGTCACGCTCGCGGACTACGTCCGGAGTAGCGAGCACTGGAGCCGGCGGATGACCGAGGATCCGGCCGAGGAGCGTCGCTTCCAAGCAGCCCTGCGCGGCGATGCGTGAGCCCCGCGATCCCTCCTGACTTCGCAGCGCGTACCCGGTATCATGATCCCGATGAGCAGCGCGTCCCTGACCATCGAGCGCTACGCGGAAATCCGCGCCGAGATGGAGGCCGGCAGGCTACGTGACGAGGTGCTTGCGCGCGCCGGCGTCAGCATGGACGCCTGGACAGCCGAGCAGCGCAACTGGCTGCAGAAAATGAGCGCAGAACTCGAGCGCGGGCGGTTCGAATTGACGAACCGCTACACGCAAGCGTTCCTCGATCGTCAAAGCGCCCTCGCAGGAGCCGAGAAGCACCGGACCGAAGCGCCTGCCGCGAGCCCCGGCGTCCCTCCCACCCTGCCGCGCGTGCCTGACCCGGTTTCCACGCCCCCCGAGGAAAAACCCCTCCTCGCCGTGGCATCCGTGGATCTCTCCCGTATTGCCTGGATCGCTCGTTTGCCGGCGGACACCGACCTCGAGGCGACGCTGCCACCCATCGTGCAGGACCTCCCTCCGAAGGTGCTCCCTTTCCAGCCAGGCGCCGCGCCACTCGAACGAACGGCCGCGCCGTCGTTCCCGACGACGAACGCACGGCCCGTCCGGGATCGGCTCGCGGAGACAATGTACGATGACAGCGCGGAGGAGGTGGGTGCGACCACGCTCGCTCCAGGTTTGATTCCGGCGCGGCCTGCGCTGCCATTCGAGCAGCATCGGGACGACGACGAGGACCATCTTCATGAAAAGGCGACGTTCGCCCGCGCCGCTGCATCGCCCCCGGAGCGTCGAACCGATCTCGAAGGCGCGGACCTGGCCGGGATGACGATGCTCGGAGCGCCCCTCGTCCCTCGCGGTCCCATGCTTCCCTTCGCGTCGACGCAGGACGCAAACGGAGCCGCGGACGAGGATGACGCACGCCTCCCCACGCTCGCTCCCGTGGCGGGAGCCCATTCGCTCACGCTCGAGGCGCACGCATCCTTGTGCGCGGAGCTCGCCCGCTTTCCCAGAGACGCCGAGCAGATTTTCGCGCGATACGGGCTCGCTTCGCTCGAAAAACGGACGGCCGTCGACGAGGCGTGGAAAGAGCGCCTGCGCCAGGAGCCGAGGCTATATCAGGAGTGGCAACAGCTCTATCGGAAGTTTTTCGCGCGCTGAGCGCGCTCAGCGTTCTATCAGCAGGTTTGCATTCCTGCGCGTCGCCTCGGCGGTGGCGTCGACGCGCATCAAGCGCCTGATCCTCGATCAGCACCACGCACCCTCGGGGTGTTCGCGATCATCGCGTCCCCGGCCCTCGCAAGCCGCGGCGGGCAAGAACGCGCCCGAGCAGGCACGGTCTTGCCCGGAGTTCGTGCCTTGGGACCTCGATTTATAGCGATTTCCGCAGGTCTGTCCCATGGGCACGTCTCATGCACCGAGACCGCGCGGAGGTTCGCCATGGACACCATCGCTTCTTCGACCATCGCGACCGCGCGGCATCACTTTTGGCTCCGCTGTGCCGAGCGCGGCCTTCGCGCCGACTTGCGCGACTTCATCCTGACCTACGCGGTCGAGTTTCGAGCCCGCGGCGCGACACACCTCGTCGTCCTCGAGCGTCGTCTGCCCATCGAACTGCAAGGCACCGACCTCGCTCGTCGTGCCCGCGGCTGGATCCTCCTCCTCTCCGACGATGGGACGCCCCTCACGTGTTATCGCCGCTTTGACGCCACTCGCAAGCTGCGCCGAAAGCCCAAGCTGCGCCTGACTCGGGAGCAGCGGCTCGCTCGCTGGGTCCGTTCGGGCCGCGCTCGTGGCAAGATGACGAACCTCTCGGGGGAACGCACGCCGCTCATGGTTGATGAGCCCTGCGACCCGTCGTTCGTGTTCAGCTCCGGGGGAGGGACGCCGGCATGTTGACCCACCGAATCATCCGATACGCCGCGTCGCAGGGGCTCGCGCTCCCCGCGCTCCAGGGGCCTTTCCGCGTCGGCCTCGCAGGCACGTTGCGGATCGACGTCGAGATTCCGCTCGCCCTCACCGATCGAGCTCGCAGCGTCCTCGCCGAAGTCGGGGTCTCGGCCGACGCGCTCCTCAATGCGGGGGATGTCGTCGCCGCCGTGCAGCTCCGGGATCATCGCGGGCAGGCTCCGCTCGATCCGCTGGTCACGCAGGGGACCGGCGCCGTCCCCGAGGGGTATGCGCTCCTCCTCGAAGCTTCCGGCTTTCTCTTCATTCTGAAGCCGGCGCAGGGATGTTTTCTCGTGGTCCATGCCGCCCAGGCGCAACGGGCAACGTCCACGCACGGGCTTTTGCTCATCGCCCGATATCGCGTCGCGACCGTGCCGTCGTTCGATCCCGCGGCCGTCCTGCGCCAGGTCGCGGTCCAGCTCCGGCTGCGTCGCGTCATGCCGGATCTCAGCCGCGAGCACGAGGCCGATCGAACCTTCCTCCTGCGCTATCGGCGGTATCTCGAAGCGCTACGCGACCACGGCCAGCAAGTACGACCCGAGGCGCGCTACCAGCTCGTCTCGCGTGTTCCCTTGCGTCTCGTCGTGGAGGGCGAGCGGTGGCCCGCCGCGTTCGGTCGGCCGCGTACGCGCATCGAGATACCCACGCACGCGGGCAAACTCCGCTACGTCGAGGTCGCCGGGCTCGACGACGAGCAGGCCGTCCTGAGTACGGAGGAGGGGGATCCCGAGGAGGAGGTCCTCGACCAGGGTACGGCCCGGATCGCCGACTCCATGGCCCCCATCCGACGCATGCTGGAGGCGCTCGCGGCGCTCGCGGAGGGCCAGCACGATGCTTACCTGCGCTTGCTCGACGTGCTTCGCCGTCCCGATGCGCTCCCCGATCTGCGGCCGAGCGGCGCGAGCTTTCCGCGTCTCGGCGCACCGAACGCCGA
This sequence comes from Polyangium sp. 15x6, assembly GCF_029960785.1. Taxonomy (GTDB): domain Bacteria; phylum Myxococcota_A; class Polyangia; order Polyangiales; family Polyangiaceae; genus Polyangium. Next base: position 130,612 of record NZ_JASBQE010000014.1, on the reverse strand, counting down.
GAACATGCGGCAGCACGAGGCCGTCGCGATGGCGCTCGACTGCACGGACCTCTGCCTCGTGCACGGCCCGCCGGGCACGGGAAAGACCACGGTAATCTGCGAGATCGTGCGGCAGCTCGTGGCGAAGGGGCAGCGGATCCTGCTCGTAGCGCCGACGAACGTCGCCCTCGACAACGTCCTCGAGCGCATCGGCAAAGAGCGGGGCATCGTCGCGATCCGCCTCGGTGATCCGGAGAAGGTGAGCGACGATCGCTTGCTCGAGTTCGTCGTCCATCGACGCGAGGCCTCGCTGCGGGCGCAGCTCGCGCGCGAGCTCGATCAGTCGCTCGCGGGCGCCGATCCGCGCGACGCGGTGGTGACGGTGCAGCAGGCGTTTCGAGACGAGATCGCCGGGGCGAACGGGCTCGGCGATCTGCTCTTGCTCAACGCGAACCTGGTCTGCGCCACGCCGATCGGGATCGCGATGACCCGCGCGTTCCGCGATCCGGAGCCGGTGTTCGACGTGATGATCATGGACGAGGCGGGCAAAGCGACGCTGACGGAGCTGCTCGTCCCGGCGACCCGCGCGAAGCGGTGGGTGCTCGTGGGCGACCACCTCCAGCTCGCGCCCTACGTCGACATCGACGAGCTCACGGCCGTCGCGCGCATGCGCGCCGAACGAGCCGATGGCGAAGGGCGGAGTGAACTCGCCCTCGAACCTGGCCGCATGAAGTACGTCGCAGGCATGTTGCGGCGCCAGTTCGAGGAGCGGATGCATCCGGACGAGGCACGGAAGCAAAAGGTATTTCGTGACCTGCTCGAAGGAGTGTTCGACGAGAGCGATGAAGTCCTCGACGGGCTCTCTCGCGGGCCGGCGAACGCCGATCGTTTCCGGGATATGGCAAGGCAATATGCCGAAGGAGGTGTTCTGCCGGACGAGCTCGTCGACATGTCGCTCCAAGAGCCTGGCCTGTTCGCCTCTCGCGCGCGCCTTCTCGCGGAGCTGCTCGAGATGCAGGACGTGGCGATGACGAGCGCATTCGAGTTTCTGCAACGTTTGCCGCGCTCGCGAAGCGTACGATTGAACTGGCAGCACCGGATGTTCCCGGAGCTTGCCGCGTTCTCGGGGCGCTGCGTGTACACGGATGAGGATGGTTATCACTCCGGCGCGGATACGCGGCGCCTCGTCATGCCGATCCCCAGCCTGGAAAAGCCGTCGATCTGGATCGACACGGCGTTTTGCCCTCCCGCGGATCGCTACGAGTATCCCCGCAACACCGATTGGGTCGGGGGGAACTACAGCAATCCACTCGAGGTCGACATCGCCGTCGAGGCGGTCGAGCATTGCATTGCCTGGGCCGAGCGCAGCTTCCGTGAAGACCACCGCGGACAAACACGGGCTCTCGAGATTGGCGTGGTCTCCTTTTACTTCGAGCAGGCCCGGCAGCTTCGGGACGCCCTCGCTCGCCTGCTCGCGCGCCCGCCGAACGAGCCGGGCCGACCACGCTGGCGCGGTCAGGCGCTGCGGCGCACGGCCAGCGGCGCCCCCATCGAACTGCACGTGAGCGTGGTCGACAGGTTCCAGGGCCAGGAAAAAGACATCATGGTGATCTCGGGGACGCGGAGCAATCCCAAGGGCATTCGCGGCCACGTGAACAACTTCAACCGCATGAACGTCGCGGCGACCCGCGGACGCTACAAGCGGATCTTCATCGGCGACACCTCGACGCTGGTTCATCGGCGCAATGGGATGCGGCCCGATGGCGATCTCCTCGTCGAGCTCTTCAAAAGCTCGGAGCACAAGCAGGGCTGGGGCCAGCGTATCGCGGGCAAGGGGAGAGGAGGGGCGCGATGACGGACGGGACGCTGGAGCCGAGGGCTCTCCTCCGCGACATCGACGCGGAGAGCAAGTCGATCGCGGTCTTCACGCGGCGCTTGCAGAGCTACGACGTCGATGCTTCGCTTGATTTCATCGTGGAAGAGCGCTTGTCACCCGTGGATCGGGCGGTCCTCGCGCTCTTCCAGGCCATGGGCCGAGCCACCGCGGATGACATCCGCACCTACCTCGGCCTCGGCTGGGAGGTGTCTCCGTCGGTCGTCCAGGCGCTGGCGGCAAAATCGTTGATCGCGCCCCCTGCCCAGGATGCAGGCTGGTATCCGCCGGCAGGCTTCGTGCAGCAGCAGTGGGTGTACGATCCGGGCCTCGGGACCTATCGCCTCGAGCAGGTTCCTCCGCCCATTGCTGCGCGGCGCTTGCATGCGCCCGACAGGGCCGCGTGGCCCGCATTTGTCCTCACGCAGGCGGGGGCCGCCGCGCTCGCCGCGGGCGTCCGCCGATTCGTGCGCTCTCGCTCGACGCGCCTGTGGTTCGCCGCCGAGCCGCTCTGTTTCCTGGGTACGTCTGCGGAAGGAGCGGGCTACGCGGCGGCGAAACGCGGCAAACCCATGGAAGCCGTCTCCGTCCCGGCGCCCCTCCGCTCCATCGACGATGCGCTCGCGCTATCGCCGAACGAGCGTGCACAAGCGATGGGATTGCGTGAGGAGGACCTTCCCCCCGCTGGCCTCGAAGGGCTCTCTCGCTGCACGCCCGGGGCGAGCTGGGAGGTGCGAGAAGCCCCCGCCATGCGCGACGTTTGCCTGGTGATCGCGGGCCTCCCTGACAGCGCTGCGGGCGGCAGTATCGCGTGGCAGGCATTCCTGCGAACGCGCCGCGCATACCGGGATACCGTCACCACGAAGCGCGCGGCGCACCTCGAAACGCGGATCGCAGAGCTGCTCGGCGATTGGGCATCGGCGGGTACGGCCGCGCTCGTGAGCCAAGCCGGGCTCGAGCCCGCGCCGGCCACCTCGCTCGACGGCATTCCCGTGCGCGCCGAGGGTGCGCTCTTGTCGAAGTTGCTCGGGCGCTCGGATCGTCCGGAGACCACGTGGGCTGCGCTTCCCGTCGTGGAGAGCGACGGCTGGAGGTCGTGGATCCGCGTGCGGGCGCTCCCTGCCTCGAGCCAGGCGGCGCGCGAGGCGCTCCTCGCCTTCCTCGGCCGGCGCCGCAAGGCGCTGGGTCACTCCTTCGAGGCGGCGGTCGACGCGACGTGGAGCGAGCTCGTCACCTTCTGGGGCATGCCGCACCTGGTTCGTCCGGACGACGGTTGGGTAAAAAGACGGCTTTGGGAGCAGACCGAAATGCGGGGTGTGCTCTGCGCCGAGCGGCTCCCACGCGACCTCGTCACGCCTTATGCGGCGCACGCTGGAGGTGGGCGATGAGCCGCGCGCCCATCCACGCAGCCGTGGGCGCTCAGCGCCTCGAGGGCATGTATTTTCTTCCCGGGCGCATCGAGCTTCCTGCCTGGGTCGGGGGGAGCGCTCCCGTCGCCTGCGGCAGCTCGTCCCGCGCCGCATACTTGTTCACCGATGAAGTGGCCCGCGATTACCAGATCCGGGACGCGCTGCTTCACCTCATTCGCGGAGCCAGCCGGAAGGTCTTTTTCTGTAGCTTCCTGTTCGGGGACGCCCAGATCGTCGACGCCCTCATCGAGGCGGCAGAGCGCCTGCAGGGGGGCGTGTACGTGCTCACGGCGCTCGGGAAGAGCCTGCAGATCGATACCGGGGAGCTCGACGAAGAGTTCTCTGGTATGCCGGCGCAGCGGCGGGTCGAGCAGCAAGAGCGTCACCTCCAGAACCTGGATCGCATGGCGCGGGCCGGGGTCTGGCTGCGCAGCGCCCGGGATTGTCATGCCAAGCTCTGCGTCGTCGACGACGAGGTCGCAGTCGTGACGAGCGCCAATGCCAGGAGAAACGCATACGAGGACAACCCGGAGAACGGCGTCCTCGTGCGTGAGCCCGCCGTCGCGCGTGAGCTCGGACGCCTCTTTGCGCACGCATGGCTCCACCTGACGCATGACGAGTCCCCACCGGGCGCGGCGCTCGATCTGAAAGGAAGGGGTGGCCAGGAGAGACGCCCGCCCGCATTCCCGGCCCTCTCGGGCTCCGGCGATCTCGTGCCGGTCGGGACCGTGCAGGGCATCGAGGCCTCCATCCGGGAGGCCACGCTCGATCTGATCGAGAATGCCCGCCGCGAGCTCGTCATCGCCTCTTACAGCGCCGTGTCCTTGCGCGACCACGTCGTCGGCCGTGCATTGCGAAGGGCCCTCGAGCGCGGCGTGAAGGCCCTCGTCGTCCTCCGCCCGCGCAATTTGCACCGGGATCAGGTCGATACGTGCGGGTTCCTCTTCGCGGGCGTTCCAGACGAACGGCTCGTCGTCCTCGGGCACGACCACACACATGCGAAGGCCATCGTCGCCGATGGCCAGCGAGCGCTCGTCTGGACCGGCAATCTGGACGGCAAAGCAGGCTATGACTCCGGGATCGAGGTCGGCGTTTTGATGAAGGACCCGGTGAGCGTGTCCGCGGCCCGGAGCCACGTGATCGAGATCGCTCGGAGAGCAACCCACAGGAGCATCATTCGGCCGACACTTCACGAAATTGCGGCGGTCGAGCGGTCCCTGGCCGGAGCATGGACATTGTCCCTGCCCTCGGGCGCGCGCCCCGGCGCGACGGCGCTGGCTGCGATGTTCGAGCGCGAGGCCGTCTTCTGGACGGAGATCGCCCATGGGAAACTCGCGATTCGCCTCGGTGACGCGGCGGAGGTGATCGTCCGTGTCGACGAGCCACAACGCAAACTCATCTCCGAGCGCCTGATGTCGCCGCCTCTCCCCGAGCGGCGCGTATCGGGCATCATGGGCCGCTCGGAGATCACCCTCGTCGAGGAGAGCGCTGCTCCTCGGACGCAGGAGAGCGCGCCTCGCCAGCGCAGGAACCAGGGAGGCCGACGGTGAGCCGTGACCCGTTGATTCTCGTTTCTTGGGTCGCTTTCGCGAGTGATCCCTATCAACGCGACCGCAATGGCAGGTACGCGACGGGCGAGGGCGGCAAGTTCCTCCCCGGGGCTGCGCTCGAGCTCTTGACGAGCCAGCACTCGCCCTACCGTGACCGGATCAAGAAGGCTTACTTCCTCGTCCGGAGCGGCCCCGCGGAGGAGCGAACGTCGCGAGAGGTCGACCCGCGTGAGCTGGACGTCTACGCGACGCTCGAAAGCGCACTGAAGGAGCACGTTCCGCGCCTCGGCGTGCACAAGCTCGTCTGGGATACCATCGAGCCGCCGACAGCCCATCGGCCGCTCCTGAAGTTCACGGCCGACAGCCTGCGCCAGATACGCCGCGAAAACCCCGAGGCGGCGCTGCTCGTGAACGCAGGTACGGGGACGGCCCAGATGCACACGACGATGTTGGCGGCGCTCGGGGCACGCTGCGCCGGGGACAACGTCGAGGCCGTCCAGATCATCTTGCGCGACAGGCGCCGCGACCCCACGAAGATCCTCGAGAATGTCCCCTGGGACCTGCTCGATCAATTGAACGTCGACGAGTCGCGCTCGGAGGTCGACACGGGTCGCCCCACCTGGGACCTCGAATCGGCGCGCTCGCCTGCGCTGAAGCAAATGCTCGCTCAGATCGAGGAGGCAGCGCTGGTGCCGTTCCCCGTGCTGGTCCATGGAAGCCGGGGAAGTGGAAAGACCCATGTCGCCGAGCGCCTGCGAGCACGGTATCTCGCGCATCGAAGGCGCGTGGGAAAGGGAAGCTGGGAGCTACGGGTCAATTGCGCTGCACTTCAGAAGGAGCTCCTGCTGAGCGAGCTCTTCGGGCACAAGAAGGGCGCGTTCACCGGCGCCGACCGGGACAAGAAAGGCCTGCTGGAGCAAGCCGAGGGGGATTGCGTTTTTCTGGACGAAGTGCACCACCTGGACCGGGATGCCCAGGCCAAGCTCCTCGTCGCCCTGGAGCGTGGTGGGCAATTCCGACCGGTGGGGAGCGATGGTCCGAAGTATTCGAACTTTCGCCTCGTATGTGCGACGAACCGCCCGCTCGCCGAGGTACGAAGCAGCCTCCTGCCCGACTTCTGGGATCGCATCGCGGACTTTCAGATCCAGGTCCCCGATTTACGCGCGTGCCGCGAGGATCTCGAAGGCATGTGGCTCTGTGCTTTGCGGGATGCCTGTCGCGACGTGGCGAAGGTGAAGGAATCGGCCACGGATCGCGCGGAGAGCCGCGCAGCCGCGCTTTTCGGGCGTTTTCGAGATGAGCAGAACCAGGGCGTCGTAACCACGCTCGAGCGGCAAGAGCTACCCGGAAACTGGCGCGATTTGCAGCGGGTCGCGCGGCGGCTCGTGGCGCGGTCACTGGGGACGGGGACGGCGCCGAAGGTCGACTCCGCGATGATCGCGGGGTTGCTGGCCGAAGAAGAGCCCAGAGGAGATGAAACCACCCCGCTCCAGGCCCTGCATCGGTCGATCGGGAGCCTTGCGGACTGGGTGCGCAAGGGGCACGGGATCGACCTCGACAAACTGCAAGAGGAGCTCGAGCGTCGCTTGCTCGTGGCAGCCTTCGACGCGCGCGGAGGTGGCCAGGGCTCGGCGGAGCTCGTGGGGTTGATCAAGCGTACATTCAATGCTCGCTTGCAGAAGCTAAAGGCGGCAAATCCGAGACGTGGTCCGGGATGAGATGCGTCATGCCTGAATGGTTGCTCGTGGTGTGGTTCGAGGCAAAAACGGGGTCGACCGAGCACGAGACCCCGACAGGCGAGATGCAGACGTTCGCGTACCCCAAGGCGACTGTCGAGGCGCTCGGAGGCTCCGTCCTCTGTTGGGGCCTGCCGATGGAGAGGGCGGCGTTCGTGCCCACCGCCCGCATCTGGTTGCCTTCTTGATGACAGTTCTAGTATAGTCCGCCGAGCTACCATGATCGGCACCACTCTCGACGGCAAGTACCTGATCAAGCGCCAGCTTGGCGCTGGGGCGATGGGAGCTGTCTACGAAGCCGAGCATACCGGAACCGGCCGTAGAGTCGCGGTCAAGGTGATCACGAACGCTCTCGCGCAGAACCCTGACCTCATCAGCCGTTTCCAGCGCGAAGCACGCGCGGCCGGCGCCATCGACACGAAACACATCACACAGGTCCTGGATACTGGCATCGATCGCGAGACCAGGCTTCCGTTCATGGTGATGGAGTTCCTGACTGGCATGGACGTCCAGGATCTCCTCAGGAAGAAGGTCGGCGGCCCTATCTCACCGGATCTTTCGCTGCGTATCGCGGCGCAAGTTTGCCTTGGTCTGCAGAAGGCTCACGACGGCGGGGTCGTCCACCGTGACATCAAGCCGGCCAACCTTTTTCTTGCCCACAGCGATGGCGAGATCATTGTCAAGGTGCTCGACTTCGGCATCGCCAAGGTGCACATGGAGCAGGCGCAGGAGACGGAGAGCGCCGGGCTGACTCGCACCGGGAGCATGATGGGGTCTCCGCTCTACATGTCGCCGGAGCAGGCACGCGGATCGAAGAACATCGACCACCGCGCCGACCTCTGGTCCCTTGGCATTGCGTTGTACCAGTGCCTCTGTGGTCGCACACCGAACCAGCACGTCACCGCGCTCGGCGAGCTGATCATCGCGATTTGTTCCACCCCTCCGACGCCCGTGCAGCAGTACGCGCCCTGGGTGCCCCCCGAGGTTGCCGCGATCGTACATCGCTGCATTCGGCAGAATCCGGATGAGAGGTTCCAGAGCGCCAAGGAGATGCTCGCAGCGATTCGACCGCTGTTGCCATACGGGTGGGGCATCACGGAGGACATGTTCGTCCCGGTGGACCAGGCTGCGCGCGCGCAACGTGCGGTCATGTATTCCGTTCCAACGGCTGTCCCGTATACCGGCACGGCGCCCGGCGGATCCGCCTCGCACCCAGGGCTCGGGTCGGGCGTCGCCCAGGGCGGGACTTCACATCCGGGGGCTGGATCGAATCCAAATATCGGTGGGTCTGCGTCCCATCCGGGACAGGGATCCGATATCCAGGGAATGACAGCGCATCCGGGGTACGGATCCAACCCCAATGCGTCTTCGCAGGGGGGCTCCACGGGCATCCTGGTACAGTCCCAGGCGGCAGCGCCGAAGCACCCATCGAGCCTGCCGCTCGTCATGGGAGGTCTTTTCATCACCGTCGTTGGTTTGGGCGCGGCGGGCTTCTGGGTGATGCGGAACAGCACACCCGCGCCGGCCCCTCCTCCGGCGCCCACCGTCGTGGCGCCGACAGTCACGACGGTTACCGCGGCGCCCGTGCCACCTCCTGCGCCTCCTGTCGAGCAGGACCAGAGCAATCGCCGGGTCAAGGTGGCCATTGTTCCTCCCGACACGCAGGTCGAAGTCGAGGGCAAGCCGGTGACCCTCAAAAACGGGATGCTAGAGCTGGAGGGCAAGCTCGGAGACGTGTTCAAGGTGCGCGTGAAAAAGGGGGGCATCAGCAAGGAAGAAGAGGTCATCATTACCAAGGATGGCCCGAGCCTGCCGATGATCACGCCCTTCTACACGGCGGCGACGGTCAAGAGCTCGACGCCAGCTTTGCCCAAGGGCGCGACGGATAAGTTCGAATGAAACGGACGTTTGGAGTCGCGGTTCTTCTGGGTGCATCGCTCGTTCATGCACTTCCCGTCCTCGCGCAGAGCCAGCCCCCGGCAGCGCCGTCGAGCGTACTCGACGAAGTTCCCGAGCCCACGAAGGAAGACAAGGAAGAAGCGTACCGGCAGTTCAAGCGCGGCGTCGAGCTCATGGGCGAGAAGGCATATGCCCCGGCGCTGGCCGCGTTTCAGCGCTCGCGTGAGCTTTATGCGGGGAAGAGCGCGACGAAGAACATCGCAGCGTGCATGCGAGAGATGCAGCGCTACGACGAGGCCGTCGACGCGTATGAACAGTTATTGCGGTTCCCCAATCTGACTGCGTCGGACAAGCTCGAAGCTCAGCAATACATCGCGGAAATGCGTGCGCGGGTGGGTACGATCGAGATCGAGGGCGCCGAGCTCGGCGCTGTCATCACGATTGACGGGCAAGTCAAGGGTGAATTTCCGCCACCCAATCCGCTCCGTACCGCAGCCGGCAGCCATGTTGTACGTGTGTACAAGGAGGACTTCGAGCCGTTCGAAGATCGCGTCGAGGTCAACGGTGGCGAGACTCGACGCTTGACGGCGAAGCTTCGGCCGCTGAAGGACTCGGGACGGATACGTGTCGTCGAGCTATCAGGCCGTGCCCTGGACGTCTACGTAGACGGCGCCAGGAGCGGAAAGACGCCATGGGAAGCGCGAGTCGGTGTCGGTCGACACGTCGTGCAGCTCGGCGGTGCCGGCACGCTCGGGACGCAACCTGCAGCCGTTGTCATCAAGCCCCAGGAAACGCAGCTCCTCTCCCTGCGAGCCGAGAATCTGGACGCCGCGATTCGCGTCGAGCCCACGCCGCCGGATGCCAGGGTCGCGATCGACGGCGTCGAAGTCGGCGCTGGTGTCTGGTTCGGTCGGCTCAAATCAGGCAACCATCTTGTCGAGATCTACCAAGAGGGGTACGTCAAGTATAGCAAGGAATGGTCGCTCGAGCCTGGTACACGTCCTCTCGTCAACCCCGTGCTGAAGCGGGATACCGGTGCCCAGCGTTGGGCGAAATGGGCGTTCGAATTCGACTCCGGTCTCGTCGCTGCAACGCCCTCTCTGGGGGGTGATGTCCTGGAGACGAGCTGCGGCGACGGATGCAGCCCTTCGGCGGGCCTGGGTACGCTTTCGCGGCTCATGGTGAGTTATGAATGGGGGTTCGGGCTGGGTGTGGGGCCCGAGGTGGGTTATTTGGCCTCGTGGCAATCGGTCGAGGGACGAAAGGTGGTCATCCTACCCAAGGGATTCGATTCGCAAGTTGGCGTAGGGAAGGACACTCTGCGCCTCACGGGAGTCACCCTGGGCGTGTCGGGCTCGTATCGCTTCGGCAGTGAACGTGTGCCTGTGGGTATCCGGGTCGGCGGCGGTGTTCTCATTGGACAAATTCGTGACGACCGAGATGCCCGTGACTTCACGAGCACACAGGCGGGCATCGGAAATGTATCGAATGTTTCCATGACACCGGAGCTCGTCAAAGCATACTTCGCGTATTTCCGACCAGAATTCTATGCCGGGCTTCGACTCGGCAAACATTTCGAGATCGGTGCCGACATGAGCTTGCTCATGTTGTTTTCGCTCGGCCAGCCGAGATTCGACGATACGCAGCCGGTCACTGTGAGCCTCTCTGTCGAAGACAATGGCGTCGCGCGAACGAGTCGGAGCTACGCTACCTTTCCCAACGAGGCGCTCACGGGGCAGGTCATCTTCTCGGTCGTACCGGGGTTGCGCGCCAGGTACGATTTCTGAGCTATCTGGCCCGCGCGATCACCGTGAATGCGATGCGTCGATTCGCACGCCGTCCAGCCGCGACACGGTTATCGGCAATGGGCTTCTTGTGTCCGTACCCCTTGGCCACGAGCTTGTCAGCGGAGACGCCGAGCTCCACCAGCGTGCGCACGACGGTGTCTGCCTCTTCCTGAGAGGTTGCGAGCTTCTTTTTGACGTCGCCGGCGTCATCGGTGTGCCCCTGCACCTCGAGCCTCTGGATCTCGGGGTGATCGCGGAGAAGCCCTTTGATCTCCTCCAGCACGGGAATGCTCTCGGGCGTCACCGCCAGCCCCTTCACCCGTAACGAGGGGGCGAACTCGATACGTCTCGAGAGCGCTACCTCATCACCCTTGAGCTGAACGAACAGAGGACAGCCCTTCTCCGGCGCATCGGCGGCGCCGCGATCGGCCGGGCAGAGATCCTCCGGAAACTCGAGGCCGTCGCCATCCATGTCTTTGGGGCACCCGCGTTGCACCGGGTCGGACACGGCGACGCCTTTCTGGTCGGGGCAGGCGTCCAGCGTATCGAAGACACCGTCGTCGTCGCGATCGGCGGGACAACCGCGCTTCTTGGTCTCGGCAAGCCCCTTGATTTCGGGGCACACATCCTCGCGATCCGGAACGCCGTCCTCGTCACGATCCGCGGGGCAACCATTCTTCCGCTCGCTCGTGTTCTGCTCCCCCGCCACGAGCGGGCACGCATCTTCCAGATCGAGCACGCCGTCCCGATCGCGGTCCGGAGGCGGGCAGCCGTCCCTGCTGGGATCACCGGACAAGATGCCTTTCTCATCAGGGCACGCATCCGCGTCATCGCGTAGACCGTCGCCGTCCCGATCTTTCGGGGGCGGGCTCGCTGTGGTCACGGGGGAACGGGATCCAGCAGGCGCTGCCCATCCGACGAGAAAGATACCCCTGAATGCGGGCGTGCCCAGGCCAGAAAGCAAGCCCGGCCCGGCGGCGGCCGCGAAGGTCATCCCGCGGAACACGCGGAGACGCGCCTCGCCGAGCAATTCGAGGCCGAGGCTCGGCGCAGCCGTGATGTCGGTGAACCGAGCGTCGATGAGTCGCGTCTCTCCGAGCGCGCGTGTGCCGTGGATCTCGGCCCCGACCGAGAGGCGTTCGTCCACGAGCAGCACCGCGGCGCCTGCGCCGAAACGGAGAGCGTGCGGGCTGTCCGACATACGGAGCATGGCGCCAACCGTCGCGCTCCAGACGAGCGGAAGCCGCAATTTCACGCGTCCCCCCGCGAGCGCGTGTACATCTGCCCGCCAGTCTCCTTCGCCGACGAACGTATCGTCGGGCGCGGTGGGTGCAAACGCATTCACACCGAGTCCGAGCTGGAACGGGGCACGGTCATCCTTGCCCAGCACCCGGACGCGCGCGCCGACGCGGAGGTCGCCGAGAACGGGGGCGCGCGGCGCGGGCGCATCCAGCCCCGGCACATTCGGTGCCTCGCCGGACTGCACGAGCGCCAGAGGCATGTGTACCGAGACGAGCACGCGATCCCAGAGAGAGAGGGAGAGGTCCGCCCGGACGAACCCCTGGCCCGCGACGATCGGGACCTGCCGATCCGTGATGGTCAAGGGGCGGCTGGCATAATCGAAGAGGGCGGCCCCTCGCGGGACGAGATGACCACCGATCCGGGGCGACGGGACGGCAAGAAAAGCGTCACCGGTGGGCGTAGGCTCGAACAGATTCAGCGCGAGCTGTCCGCTCTTCGTTTGCGCCTCGGCGGGTTGCGTGGCGGCAAATGCGAGCCCGAACGAGAGCAGCGCGGGAGCGAATTTGCGCGAGAGCGGGCTGTGCATCGTCATCGCTTCTTCAGGATCCTGAATACGACACGTCGATTCTGCTCGCGACCATCGAAGATACGGTTGTCACCGACGGGATTGTCGTGCCCGTAGCCGCGGGTGACGAGCTTCTGGGGAGGCACGCCGACCCTGATCAGCCAATCCCGCACGGCCTGCGCGCGCTCTTCGCTGAGGTGCCTGTTGAAACGAGGATCCCCCGAGTCGTCCGTGTGGCCCTGGATTTCGATTTGCTCGATCTCGGGGTGCCTTTCGAGCTCGTCCCGGATCACGCGGAGCTGCTCATCGCTGATTTTGGTCGTGGTCGTGCTTCGCCACTTGCCGTACGTCTGGAAACGAATCTCGAAGTCGATCACGATCTCGTCGCCCTTGATCTCGAGAATGGGGCATCCGTTCTTCGCGGGGTCCTCTTTGGGCGTTCCATACGTATTGGGGCACGCATCGCTCGGCCATTTCACCCCGTCGCCGTCGAGATCCTCGGGACATCCGCGCTGGTTGGGATCGTCTACGCGAATGCCTTTTTGGTCCGGGCACGCGTCGAGCATGTCGACGAGCCCATCGTCGTCACGGTCGGGCAGACAGCCATTCTTCGACGGATCTTGGTTCGCCTTGCCTGCCTCTTTCGGGCAGGCATCCTTCGCGTCGGAGACCCCGTCGCCATCGGCATCGGGCGGGCAGCCGTGGCGCGTGAGCTCTTCATTGGGTTGTCCCGGCTCCGTAGGGCAGCCGTCTTGCTCGTCGATGATTCCGTCTCCGTCGCGGTCCTCGATCGGACAGCCGTCCTTGCTTGGATCGCCCCCCAGCACGCCGGGCTTGTCCGGGCAGGCGTCAGCAGTGTCGCGGAGCCCGTCGCCATCGCGATCCCCAATCGAAGGCACGGGTTTGGCCGAATCACTCTTGGGGGCCCATCCAGCCATGGCGACGACGCGGAAGGCTGGCGTACCAATGCCTTCCCCGAAGCCGGGGCCGCCCGCGACCCCGAACATGAGGCCAGCAAGAGGCCACACGCGGGCGCCGACGAGGAGCTCGGCGCCGAGGCGCGGAGGCTGTACGAGTGTAGACAGAGGCCCCGCTGCAAGGCGCGTGTCACCGAGGGAGATGAATGTGTTGAGCTCGGGGCCAACCTGGAGGCGCTCTTTCCAGAGCAATGCGGCGATGCCCGCACCTGCGGTGAACGTGTTTGGCTGTGAGCTCCGGAAGGTGATGCCCGTGGATGCATTCCAGAGCAAGCGCCCCAGGAAGCGGCCACCGAGCGCAGCGTGGAGATTTCCGTGGATGGTGCCGTCGCTGAGGAATGCCCCATCGGACATGGTGGGAACATAGAGATAGCCACCCAGGCCGAGCTGGAGCACTGCATTGCTCTCACCAAAGACACGCACCCTCGCACCGAGTCGGATGTCTCCCAGAGCCGCGGACGAAGGGGGGGAGAGGAGGACACCAGGGGTATCGGGACTTTCTCCGCGCTGAACGATCGCGACAGGGATCTGAGCCGATACGAGGAAGCGATCCCAGAGGGCAAAGGACACGTCGCCGCGGAGGAATCCCTGCCCCGCGACGAGCGCGGTTTCGCGGTCATTCAGGAAGACGCGGAGGGGGCGATCCGCGTAATCGAAGAGGAGGAACCCTCGGACGACGAGGTGGCCCCGGGACGCGGGGGAGGGGAGGCCGAAGAAGGTATCGCCCGCGGGCGCCGGCTCGAAGCGCCCGAGGCCGATGTTGCCCGCCGGGGTTTGCGCGGGGGCGTCGCCCGTCGCCGCCGATGCGGCGAGGAAGGTGGCGAGGAGCAGGGACGAGCGCCGCATGTGCATCGACCGGAGTCAGGCGGCCTTTCGGCGCCGTCGGGAAGCCACCGTGATGGCGCAGGTCACGAAGAGGAAGACGCCGAGATCCCCGGCGGGGCCATCGCTCACGTCGCAGGTAAAGCCTCCGCCCTGCGCCGGAATGACGGACGGAGGCGGTGGATCGCAGGGGTCACCTTTGCCATCTTCATCCCAGTCGGCGAAGTCGTCGCTCGGAGTCTCGGGGCAGTTGTCTTCGATGTCGAGCTTCCCGTCGCCGTCCGTGTTCTCGCAAGCGTCGCCCTCGGGGCCGCCGACGGTGTCGAGCTGGTCGGGGTTGATCGCCAGCGGACAATTGTCCTCGACGTCGAGCTTGCCGTCATCGTCGTCGTCGTCATCGCATGCGTCGCCCAGCTTGTCGCCGTCGGTATCCGTCTGGTCGCTGTTGGCTACGAATGCGCAGTTGTCGGATAGGTCGGCGACGTCGTCGTCATCGTCATCGTCGTCGCACGCGTCACCGAGCTTGTCTCCGTCGGTGTCCGTCTGGTCCGTGTTCTGGACGAGCGGGCAGTTGTCGTCCTCGGGATCCTGCATCCCGTTTTGATTGGCGTCCGTGGGGACCATGTCCGCATCGGGATCCTCCTCGCACATATCGCCAATGCCGTCGCCGTCATTGTCAGCCTGGTCGGTGTTGGCGTTGTACTGGCAGTTGTCAATGGGATCGTCGATGTTGTCGTTGTCATCGTCCGGATCGCAGACGTCGCCGAGGCCATCCATCTCGTTATCGAGCTGCATGTCGCTCGCATCGTTGTTCGGGACGAGCGGGCAGTTATCGGGACCGAGCCCGGTCATGGGGTCGAGCTCGTCCGGGATGCCGTCGGCATCGTCGTCCTTGTCGCAGGCATCACCGAGCAGGTCTCCGCCGGGGAGCTGTTCGTCGGTGTTCGTCTGGTCGACGCTTGCAGTCTGGGGGCAGTTGTCGTCCGCGTTCTTGAAGCCATCGCCGTCCGTATCGGCGTCGGAATCACAGGCGTCGTCGATGCCGTCGTTGTCGGAATCGACGAACCAGTTCGGTACACTCGGGCACGAGTCGCCGACATTCGGCACGCCGTCGCCATCGTTGTCATTGGGCGTGCACTGGTTGCTCACGGCGTACGGGCAGAGGTCCAGGTTGTCGGGCGTGCCGTCGCCATCGGAGTCGAGATCGCGGTAGTTGGGCAACCCGTCGCCATCGGTATCGGGGAGGTCCACGCACGACTTCCCTTCGGCCTCGAGGATATCTGACAACCCGTCTCCGTCGCTGTCGACTTCCAGGGCATCGATCTGGGCATCCATGTCGAAGTTGAGCGGGATGACAGGGTTCGCTCCGACCTCGCATGGATCGGGGATGGTGTCGTTATCGGTATCGGGGCTGGTCGCGTCGGTCCCGAGGGTGGCCTCCTGCGCGTCGGTGAGGCCGTCGTTGTCATCATCGGGATCGCAGGCATCGCCGATTAGATCGCCGTCGGTGTCCAGCTGATCGCTGTTGGCATTGAGATTGCAGTTGTCGGGGTCGTCGAGCCACCCATCATTGTCATCGTCTGAATCGCAGACATCGCCCCCTTCGAACTTGCCGTCGCCGTTGATGTCCTTGAAGCCGTCGCCGTCGTTGTCTTCCTGGTTTGGATTCGGGATGAATTGGCAGTTGTCCAGGGGGTCGGGATCGCCGTCGCCGTCGTCGTCGGGATCGCAGGCGTCGCCCATCGCGTCGCCATCCGTGTTGGTCTGCTCATCCGGCGGGGCGTTGTTGGCTACGAGGGGGCAGTTGTCGGAGACGTCCGGTTTCAGGTCGTTGTCGTCGTCGGGGTCGCAGGCGTCGCCCAGGGCATCGCCGTCGGTGTCGAGCTGGACATCCGGCGGGGCGTTGTTGGCTACGAGGGGGCAGTTGTCGGAGACGTCCGGTTTCAGGTCGTTGTCATCGTCGAGGTCGCAGGCGTTCCCCAGGGCATCGCCGTCGGTGTCGAGCTGGACATCCGGCGGGGCGTTGTTGGCTACGAGGGGGCAGTTGTCGGAGACGTCCGGTTTCAGATCGTTGTCGTCGTCGAGATCGCAGACGTCGCCGAGAACGTCGCCGTCGTTGTTTTTCTGGTCTGGGTTAGCCTTTTGCGGGCAGTTGTCCTGTGGATCCAGGAATCCATCGGCGTCATCGTCATCGTCGCAGACATCACCCAACTGGTCGCCGCCCCCCAGATTTAGGTCGCTGTTCGTCTGATCCGGGTTGAATATCGATGGGCAGTTATCGCAGACGTCGCCAAGACCGTCGCCATCGCTCTCGGTTTGGTCCGGACTCGCAAAGCCCGGGCAGTTGTCGCAGACATTCCCTATGCCGTCTGCGTCGCCATCAAGCTGGGTGTCGTTGTAAACTAGTGGACAATTGTCCATGTTGTCGTTCTTGCCGTCGCCGTCGTCGTCCGAATCGCACGCATTGCCCTTGGTGTCATTGTCGGTGTCGACCTGATCGGTGTTCGGCACGTTGGGACAGTTGTCGCATTTGTCCCCGACGCCGTCATTATCCCCGTCGGCCTGGTTCGTGTTCGAATCCTGGGGACAGTTGTCACATTTGTCCCCAATCGAGTCCATGTCCGCATCGGTCTGGTTGTTGTTCGGGACCTTCGGGCAATTGTCGGGCTTCAGCTGTTGCCCCGTCGGAACATCGAAAACTCCGTCACCGTCGTCGTCGTCGTCGCAGGCATCGCCGTCGCCGTCGCCATCGGTGTCGAATTGATCGGGATTGGGTACGCCAGGGCAGTTGTCCACCGTGTCGTCATCGAACCCGTCGCCGTCGACATCAGCTGCCCACACTAGCGACGACCATGCGAGGATCATGAATGTTGCTAGTAAAACCGATTTTAAACGTGCGGGGCGCTGGCACCGAAGCATGGCTCACAGGCTCCTTGATACGGATTCTGATGTATTCAATCGCACTGTCGCTACAATTTGCACATGTTCCCGTCGGGGGATTGACAGTCCGTGCTCGACGAGCAAACGCATGCTCCCTCGACGCAGAACCCGAGGCCCAAACAGCCCTCGTTCGATTGGCAGCCTTGGCCTTTGCAAAATGACCGCATGTCGAGGTCGAGTCCGCTGCAGGTCGCAGGTGCCGGGCACTCCGCGTCGGTTCCGCATGGCAATGCACATCGCTTGCCATCGGGAAAGTGTAAGCAATCCGTCGCGCCTGGGCAATCGCTTTTCATGGCGCAGGCTTGTCGGATACACGCTCCATTGGTGCATTCGAAGTCACTGCAATCCCCGCTGGCGCAGCAATCATTTACGGTCTGACATCCCTTGACGCAGATGCCATAGGTGTTGTTGCTGCCACCTTCCCCGCCTCCAGTCGCGGTTCCCGCCCCCGCCCCCCCACCCCCCGTCGCGCCCGCCCCTCCTGAGCCCTCGCCATTCCCCGAGCACCCACCGAGCCCCGCCATTGCTCCCACGACCGCGAACATCAATCCCAAACCAAGCACCCTCATACGATCCTCTTCCTCGCACCACCGGCGGTCACTCTTGGTACCCGTGTCCCCACCAACACCGTACTACGCCTCCTTCATGTCATGCAAGTGCCAGCGACTGCACACGGTTCTCGCTATCTTCTTTCCCGAGGTAGACTTCTTCTGTTACCCTCCTCGCCGCGCCAGACCTCAGTCTCATCTGGCCACCGCGGAGAACCCTGTGCGCCACTCCATCCTCCCCGTCCCCCTCGCGAGCCTCCTCCTTGGTTCCGTGGCCGCGATCGCGACCGTCGCCGCCGCCGTTTCCGGGTGCTCCGAGGACGCGCCCTCCGCATCGCCACGCGCCCCCTCTGCCCCCACCCCTCCTGCACTCGTCGCCGAGTCCCCCGATGCTCGCGCGCGCCTCGAGTCCCTCAGGCGACTGTTCCCTGCCAACATTGCGCCCAAGGACAACCGTCGTTTCCTCCGCGCGCCCTCGAACGGGGTTTGGCCCGCCGACCAGGCACCGGTCCGCGTCGAGCTCCCCGCGCACGCCCACGAACGCGTTCATCTCTCCGACGTGCGTTCTGGCCTCGCCATTGCGTTCTCCCTCGAAGGCACGTCCCCCGTGCCTTTGGCCGTCGGCCGTGGCCTCGTCCTCTATCGTGCCGCCGCGCCGGCCGGCGCAGACCTCATCCATCGCTCGGGCCCGGAGGGCACCGAAGACCTCGTGCTGTTCGAACAAGCGCCCGAACAGCCGATCCTTCGTTATCAAGTCGATCTCGTGCGCGTCGCTGGCCTCCGGCTGGCACAGAACACCCTCGAAATGCTCGACGCCCGTGGTGTCCCACGCCTGCGCATCGCGCCTCCCTACGTCGTCGATGCCACGGGCAAGCGACGCATCGCGAGCCTCTCCGTCGAGGGCTGCGCCGTCGACCAGGACCCCCGCGTACCCTTCGGTCGACAAGCGGTCCCACCCGGCGCAGACCGCTGCCTCGTCTCCGTTGGTTGGGACTCAAACGATTTGCAGTATCCGATCCTCGTCGACCCTGCTTGGGAATCGACAGGCAAGCTCGTCCAGGCACGCACGCGCGCGGCCGTCGCCGAGGTGGAGCTTCCGTCCTCGCCGGGCTCACGCGCGCTGCTCGTCACGGGCGGCGTCGGTATGGCCGGCGCGCCGCTCTCCTCCGCGGAGATCTACTTTCCCCTCGAGCGTTCGTTCGCGATCGTCGGGTCCTCCATGAACGATGCTCGGAGCCACCATACGGCGACGAACCTCGCGGACGATGGATCAGGCAAGGTCGCGATCGTCGGTGGCAGGGGGACGCTCGGGCTGCCCCTCGATGGAGTGGAGATTTACAACCCACAGTCTGGAATGTTCACGACCAAGCCAGCCATGCACATGAGCTGGCATCGGGAAGGCCACACGGCGACGCTGCTCGCGAATGGTAGGCTCCTTCTGGCGGGCGGTACGGCTTCGACGGATCCCGTGTTGATCACGCCGCAGTCGACGAACAGCGTCGAGATCTTCGAGCCCCTCACGGAGACGACGACCGAGCTCCTCGTCGGCAAGATGAAAGCCGCGCGTACGGCGCATGCGGCCTTGCGCCTCAGCTCTGGCGAAGTGCTCCTGACGGGGGGCTTCGGCACGGCGGACTTCGCGCTCTTCACCGCCGAGCGTTTCGACCCGCTCACACAACAGTTCCAGTTCACCGCGTCACAGATGAGCGCTTCTCGTGCGCGGCATACGATGACGCTGCTCGAAGGCGGTGACGTCCTCGTCGCGGGCGGCATCAACGCCACCAAGAAGCCTGCGACGGTCCGACAGACGGCGGAGATTTACAGCGCCGCCACGAACGACTTCGGACAGCAAGCGCTCGACATGCTCGAGGCGCGCGCGGGCCACACCTCCACGCGCCTGACGACCGGTGAGGTCTTGCTCGTCGGTGGTTTCAACGGAGACGACCCGGCCACACCAAACTACCTGGCCACGACCTACCTCTTCCATCCCGCGACGAACGCCTTCACGAAGCACATCGACATGAGCGCTGTCCGCGGAGATCACGTCGCCGCGAGGCTCATCGCCGGGGACTCGGTCGATGCCGGGCAAGGTGTCCTCGTCCTCGGCGGCGCGGGTCCCGGGACCACCCTCGATACGGCCGAGATTCTCGTCAACCTCCTCGGGGACCCATGCACCCGGGACGACGAATGCCTTTCGGGGCACTGCGCTACCAGAGATCAAGCCGGCGTCGGCGTCTGCTGCAACGAGGCGTGCGACGGAGTCTGCCGCTCTTGTCGCGTCGGCGAGAAGGTCGATCCGAGCACGGGAGTTTGTAGCTTCGCCGACGCGGGCACGCTCCTCGGGTGGAACTGCGTCGACGAGGGCAAGGATATCCCTATCGAGTTCAGGCTGAAGTGTGATGGCAAAGGCAATCCTGTGCCCGAGGACGGCAACTCGTGTGGGCCCAACGGATGCGACCACGATGCCGGGCGCTGCTCGGACCAGTGCCCATGCTCGGACGCTGGCTACTGTACGGATGCCGCCGCCGAAGACGCGGGCGACCCAGCCCCGCCCTCGGGGGAACGTTGCGAGCTGCGAATGCCGAACGGCCTCAAGTGCGACCCCACGTATGGCGGTCGCGACTGTCAGAGTGGTAGCTGCAAGGATGGTTTCTGCTGCAACAAGCCGTGCGACGGCCAGTGCGAGGCGTGCAACGTCCAAGGCTTCGAGGGGACATGCACGCCTGCGGGGTTTCTGGGCAACGCAGCGCCCGTCGGAGACCGAGAGCCCTGCGCCGGGCAGGATGGCAGCCAGTGCAAAGGCTTCTGCGACAAGGACGATCGGTCGCAGTGCACCTACCTCGACGACACTGTCGACTTCACGGAGTGCGGGTGCAACGCGAGTGGTTGCGAGCAGACCAACCACGTCTGCGACGGCAAGGGTGGAAGCAATCCAGAGC
Organism: Polyangium sp. 15x6; assembly: GCF_029960785.1. Lineage (GTDB taxonomy): Bacteria > Myxococcota_A > Polyangia > Polyangiales > Polyangiaceae > Polyangium. Next base: position 110,346 of record NZ_JASBQE010000014.1, on the reverse strand, counting down.
TCGCGTCCTGTGGTGGTTTCCTGTGCGGGGACGACGCATGCAAGACGTCGTGCGCCTCGGATGCTGATTGCGGCGAGGACTTCTTCTGCGAAGACGCCGCGTGCAAGGCGCTGCCCTTCGACGGACGTTGCGACGGGGACCATACAATCCGCATCCCGGAGGGCGGTCGAAAACCAGATGGGAGGGATGAGGACTGCGGCCCCATCAAGTGCGTGCCCGCCACGTCCGAATGCAAGCCGACGTGCGTGTCGGTGCTCGATTGCGTGGGCGAAAGAATCTGCAGCCTGGATGGCCGGTGCATCGAGCCGCCGCCGTCGCCGCCGCCGCCCTCGTGCAGCGCTGCGCCAGGTTCTCGTTCCACGTCCGCGGGCCTTGCGCTGCTGACTGCGCTCGTCGCCCTCGCAGGGAGAAGGCGGCGCTCCTGATCTCACCCATCAGTTGAAGCACGCTGGCAAACAAGGCGATCGACGGTGCTGCATAGCAACGAACGAGGAAGTCAAGAAGATTTTGGGGCGCAACCGCGGATTCACCCCAGCTTCGATCTCATCGTGTTCATCTGCATACTCGACAAGAATCCTCATCGAGCACGCGGATCGATCCGATGAGCGCGAACCAGTTGTTCCGCAGCATCATGACATTGCTGGGGTGAAGATCGCCGTGTGAGAGGTTATCGCTGAGCAGTTGCCGCAGGTAGCTCGGGTAGAGCTGATTCCCGAGCTTTTTCGGGCGGATTTTGTTCTCCTTGCGCCACTTCTTGGCCTTCTTCGGCTCGTGGATCCGCGCGTGGATGTAATCGGACACGAGCACGCCAGGGATGAATTCCATCACGAGGACGCGTTTCGTGGTGAACGCGCCGAAGACCTTCGGCGCGTAGACCTTCTCCCTCTTCAGCGTGTGCCGCATCCGGCGGATCGAGCTTGCTTCCATGCGATAATCGAGCTCGTCGGCGAGCGTGCTCTCGAGCTTCAGGTACATATCGCGGAGCTCCATCCGTGCGACCGAAGGAAAGAGCCGCAGGAATTTGATATATGCCGCGATGATCTCGAGATCCTTCCGAAACGCCTCCTCGATGGCAGGACGCTGGACCTTGATCGCCACCCAATGTCCGCCGTCGAGCAGGCGTGCTCGATGAACCTGGCCGATCGATGCGGCGGCGACGGGGACGACATCGAATTCTCGGAAAAACGCGCGGAGGGGGGCCTTCAGGTCCTCTTCGAGGATCTGGATCGCGATCTGACCGGGGAACCCGATCGCTCTGTCGTGGAGCTTCGAGAGTTCGTCACAGAACACCTTCGAGAAGATGTCCCGGCGCATGGCTAGGAGCCGGGCGGCCTTGATCCAGTCCGAGAGGACGCGCTTCCAGCGGGGTCTGGACGGGCAGAGGGGCGTCTTCGGCGGCGAGAACGCGGCGAGCGCCTTCGGCGGTGCGCGCTTTTTCCAAACCTTCACGCCAAACGAGGTCACGCATGAACGCTTCGCGTGACTTCCGTCGCGCTCTCGCTCGTCGCATCCTCGCGCTGGTCTCCATCTCACTTCCTGCCGGCGTGAGTGCATTCGCAGGCGGCGACGAAGACCCCGTGGGCTTTGCAAAACTTTGCCTCGCCCTCGCCTCTGCTTTTCTATTCAGGGGCAATCTCGAGGTGACAAACCCATCAGAGCCATTAAAAGCCATGGTTGTCCATGGCTGAGCCATGCCTCGAGCCACGGCCCAAGGCGGTCGAGACCTACAAGGCCCGAAAGCTCACGGAGCGATTGTCACCGAAATCGGTGAACAATCACCTCACGGTTCTGCGTCGGCTGCTCGCGCTGGCCGTGGAATGGGGGAAGCACCGGACGGTGCGTCGTTATGGCACTCCGTCGTCGATGGCATCGTCGGAATCCCGAAGAACGGGAAGGGGAGGGAAATGCCACTCGGCGAGGAGGTGCTCCGGGTTCTCAAGGCATTCCGTCGCCTGCACGATCCCTTCGTCTTCTGCGCCGAGGACGGCCGCATGCTGACGAAGGGCTGGCACGTGCTCCGTCACACCTTCGCGACCCACCTCGCCATGAAGGGGGGGGATCGCCCTCGAGGTGATCCAGGAGCGTGCTCGGCCACGCCGGTCCCTTCACGCCCGACGAGGGCGCCGCGCAAGCTCACGGCACATGAGCGGAGGTTGAAGCAAAAGTAGCGAGGTTTCCCGAAGAAATTGAGTGGAGGCGCCGGGAATCGAACCCTGGCAGGATCTCGGGCGAGCCTGATGGAAATGGCCGTAATCATTTGGGTTTGTTTTTGCGGGGTGCCCCGGCGCCGTCCCTCCGAAGTCCGCTGAATTTTGCCGGTGTCCGTGGGGTCTGGGCACGATTTGGGGCACGGTCGGCGGACCCGGAGCGGGGCGTGTGGGCGTAGGTCAAGTGTAGATGTGTGTTTGTGTGTCGGATGGACACGGCTAGGGAGAGCTGTTTCCACTTGACAGTCGCGCACGAGCCTGCCTGGTCATGCGGGTACTTCATCCGGTACAGGTTGCCCCGACCTGTAGGACGCCTGATCACACCATCGAGCGCAGGGCCCACAGTGTTGGGGTGCTCGCTTTGAGCTCGCGGTCGACCTCGGGCAATTCGCCCACCGTCGTGTCCGCTGGAGCTCGGCGACGTGCTTGGGCCACTCGTGCGCGAGAAGAAGATCCATCGCGTGCGGCGGTAGATCCGAGAGAGCCCGGGCGGGCTTCTTCTGCGCCAGGAGAGCCTCGACCAGCAGCGGGATGTCCTCCTTGCGGTGGTGCGGCGGCGTGCACCTCGTCGCCGAAGACCGTCTCCCACTGCGTGATCAGCGTGCTGCTCTTCTCGCACCGCCTAGAGTCGAATCGACCGCGCCCGGAGTCGCCGACCGCGTGGACGTTTTGTTCAGCATCCTGCTAGCGCAAGCGCCCGCTCGAGCACGTCCGGTAGCTCCATTCAATGCGATGTTGAGGGGGGTCGTTCCGCTGAGTGTGGTCGTGCGGTAGCAGAGCAAGTTTGGGGCACACGCTTCTGCCTGACAGACGGCGCAGGGGCCTCGCCGTCCTCTAGCCACGCGTGCCCCCATGGGCACGAGGCTTCAGGTCATTGCGTCACGCGAGGCGCTGCGGCTGGGTTATCTGGGATCTCGGCACGAATCGACCAGCACCCTTCGGTACGCAGACCCCTGCGTTGGCGATGTGCGGCCCGTCGTTACGCAGGATCGAACCCCATGAGACACAGACGGTTAGGCTGACGGGAAAGGCTTTGCGGGGAGGCGAACGATTTCGCCAAGGCGTCGGTCATCAATGCCACGCAACGAAGCAACGCGCGATGCGCTTCGAGCAACGGTCCGATGACTGATACTCGGCTGAAAATTCCGAGGTCACACAAAGTGTCCATGCTATATCTTTCACGTTGGGAGACTGGTCGAGACACCTGGCGTTCGTGACCTACCTATCACCACTCTTGCTGTGATATTGCTTACGATTTGAGTATGCGCATGATCCATGCCTGAGTCGTCGCGCTAGCGAACCCGGGAAGCCCACGCCTGCTTGTTGGCAGCCTACTGAATGTGCAATGAGTCCATGGTAGACACAGTTGCGGTTAAGCTTGATTCCGAGCTGCTTGCGCAGGCGCGCACCACCGTTGTCATTGCCGCGACGTTCTCGAGCGAGCCCCTGAGCGACACCCTGGCGTTCTGGATGGCCGAGCTCGCAGTCTCCGCAGAGATCATTTTCGCGCCGTACAATCAGGTCTTCCAGCAGCTCCTCGATCCTGCGAGCGAGTTCGCCCGCAGCGGTCCTGGTGCGAATGTGGTCCTCGTCCGCCTCGAGGATTGGCTCACCGAAGGGAGCTCCCCGGGCCTCCCCGGAGAACGGCTCGCTCGGGCCGTGAACGACCTCGTAAGCGCGCTCCGCGCAGCGCCGCGTCGACGGCCATACCTCGTTTTCATCTGCCCAGGCAATCCCTCCGCAGACGCCGAGAGGCGCGCATCGCTCTCGGATGCGGAACAGAAGCTCGCCCGGGCCGCCAGCGTCATCGACGGCGTGTACGTCGTGACCAGCGAAGCACTCGCCAAGGTGTACCACACCCCCGAATGGTACGACCCGATCGGAGAGTCGCGTGGGCACATACCCTACACGATTCCGTTCTATTGTGCGCTGGGAACCCTCATTGCACGCAAGGTCTCCGCACTCCTCCGACTGCCTCATAAAGTGATCGTGCTGGACTGTGATCAAACTTTGTGGCGTGGCGTCGTGGCCGAGGACGGGCCCCGGGGCGTGATCATCGACGCGCCTCGTCGGGCCCTGCAGGAGCTCGTCCTCGCCGAGCAGGCCAAAGGAAAGCTCCTTTGCATTTGTAGCAAAAATGAGGAGGACGACGTTTGGGCCGTTCTCGACGCGCGTCGCGATATGCCCCTCGAACGTGCACATTTCGTGGCGAGCCGCATCAACTGGCGCCCAAAGCCGGAGAATGTGCGCGACCTCGCGCGGGAGCTTGGCCTCGGCCTGGACAGCTTCATCTTCATCGACGACAACCCCATCGAATGCGCGGAGATGAGAGACCGCTGCCCCGAGGTCCTCACCCTCGAGCTTCCCGAGGACGCGAGCCGGATCCCATCGCTCCTCGCGCACGTATGGGCGTTCGACCAGCTCGCAGTCACGGAGGAAGACCGGAGCCGAACGGAGCTCTATCAGCAGAATACGCTGCGAGCGAGCTACCAGCGAACAACTCTCGATTTCGCCGAGTTCATCGCCGGGATTGGTCTCGAGGTCGAGATCGCGCCGCTCGACCTCGCACGCTTGCCCCGAGCCGCGCAGCTCACCCAGCGCACGAACCAGTTCAATACGACGTTACGCAGGCGCAGCGAGCTCGACCTCTCCGACCTCTGCCGCTCCGGTGCACTCGAATGCAGGTCCATTACTGTCTCTGATCGTTTCGGGGCCTATGGGTTCGTCGGCTTGCTCATCTTCGAGGCGCGGAGCGATACGCTCGTCGTCGACACACTTCTCCTGAGCTGCCGCGTGCTCGGACGTGGGGTCGAGCATCGCGTGATGCGTCACCTCGGCTCGATCGCGGTCGAGCGCGGAATCACGTGGATCGACGTGCACGTGAGGCCAACGAAGAGAAACCGTCCCGCATGTGATTTCGTGCGGGCCCTCGTCGGCGAGGTACGCGACGACGGCGACGGCGGGTGGACGGCGCACTGCCATGCCTCCGCGATGGCCATGCTCGAGTTTCATCCGGGCGAAGGCAAGGAAGAGCCCGCCGCACGTGATGAAGCACCCTCACCCGTCGCGAAGAGAGGTGCGAGCCCGAGCGCCCGCGTCTTCGAGCGGATCGCTCGCGACCTTTCCTCGGTCGAGGATATTCTAGCGGAGATACGCCGCCGAAATCACGGCGCACGTCCCGTGCCGCAATTCGATGTCGCTCGCACGGAGCTCGAGGGGCGCATCCTCGAGCTCTTCGCCGACGCGCTGAGCGTCGAGCGCGTCGGCATCGACGACGACTTCTTCGTGCTCGGGGGAAATTCGCTTCGTGCGGTCATGGTGCTCAACAGGCTCCAGCGCGAGGTTGTGGCGTCCCTGAACCTCGACCTTGTGTTCGAGCACAGGACCGCCGGACGGCTTGCTGCACATATTGAGTCGATTCACGCCGCGGAGCGGGGCCTCCCCACGGGGAGGGGCAAGGACGTCGGCCACTTCGTGCTCGAGCAGCAGGAACGAACGAGCCTGATCCCGCTCTCCTTCGCGCAGCAGCGCCTCTGGTTCCTGGATCAGCTCGGGGCCGCGTCGTCATACAATAACTTCTCGGCCGTGAGAATGACGGGGGAGCTCGACGTCGCGGCGCTGTCCTCGGCGCTTTCCGAGCTTGTGCGCCGCCACGAGAGCCTGCGCACCACGTTCCATGTCGAGAATGGGCATCCGTGCCAACGCGTCAACGATCCCGTTCCGGTCTCGGTTCCTCTCGTGGATCTGCGTCACTTGCCCATTGAGGCGCAGGAGCGCGAGATAGAAAGGGGAGCTCGAGCAGAGGCCACACAACCCTTCGATCTCGGCGTCGACCTCTTGTTGCGTGCGCGCCTGCTCCGCCTCGGCGACGCTGAAGGCACACCTCTCGACCACGTCTTGCTCCTCACGATGCACCACATTGCATCGGACGGCTGGTCGTATGGGGTCCTGGTTCATGACGTCCACGCGCTCTACACGTCCTTCCTCCGCAGAGAATCACCGCCGCCTCTCCCTGCGCTGCCCGTGCAATACTCGGATTTCGCTGCATGGCAACGTCGATGGATGAGCGATTGTGCCCTCGACGCGGAGGCGCGATACTGGAAGACGCGGCTCGAACACGCGCCACCGCTTCTCGAGCTCCCCACCGACCGACCGCGTCCTGCCATACAGCGATTCCGGGGAGGCAGGGCAGCGTGCCTCATCGACGCGGAGATCACCCGAGGTCTCCGCGACCTTGGGCGGAGGACGGACACGACCCTCTTCATGACGCTGCTGGCGGGGTTCGAGGTGATCCTCGGGCGCCATAGTGGTCAGGAGGATCTCTGCGTGGGCGTGCCCATCGCGAACAGATTTCGACAAGAGCTCGAGCCGCTCATTGGCTTCTTCGCCAATACGCTCCCCATCAGGGTCGACCTCACGGGGGACCCCACGTTCCTCGAACTGCTGGCGCAAACCAAGAAGACGAGCCAGGAGGCTCATGCAAATCAGTTACTCCCATTTGAATGGCTGGTCGAGGAGCTGAACCCGGAACGCGCCCTGAGCCACAACCCCCTGGTCCAGGTCATTTTTGCGCTGCAGCCTGCCTCGTTGGCTGACCTCGTCCTGCCGGGCCTCGACGTTCGCGAGCTCGCCATCGACGTGCACATCGTTCGTGCAGACATCGAGGTTCACCTCTTCGAGCGAGGCGACGAGGTGACGGGATACTGGCTCTACGACGCCGATCTTTTCGACCGTGGCACGATCGATCGCATGATCGGCCATTTCCAAACGATCCTCCGCGCAGCCGCCGAGCGCCCCGGCGTCAGAGTCTCCGAGTTACCCTTGCTCACCGCCGCGGAGCGGCGCTGGATCGTCGACGAATGGAACGATACGGGGGCCGATTTTCACGAGACCCGCTGCGTTCACCAGCTCTTCGAGGAGCAATGCCGGCGCACCCCCGAGAACGTCGCGCTCGTCTTCGACGACGGGCAAACCGAGAAGCGCCTCACGTACCACGAGCTCAACACGCAGGCGAACCGCCTGGCGCACCATTTACGGAGCATCGGTGTCGGCCCGGAGACCGTCGTCGGGCTTTGCCTCCCGCGCTCGGCGAACATGGTCATCGGCATGCTCGGCATCCTCAAGGCTGGCGGCGCGTATCTGCCGCTGGATCCGGGCTACCCGAGCGCCCGCCTCGATTTCATGCTCTCGGACGCGAGGCCGCCTGTCGTCGTGACGGGCGCGCGTTCCGTGGGGCGCCTCCCGCCCTCGGATGCGCGCCTCGTCCGTATGGACGGCGATGACGTTGCGTTGGCATCGCGTGACGAGGAAAATCCCGACAGCGGCATCGGCCCGGAGAACCTGGCGTACCTCATCTATACATCCGGATCCACGGGTACACCGAAGGGGGCGCTCCTCGATCATCGAGGGCTCGTCATTGCCACCGAGGCGCAAATTCGAACGTTCGGTTTGACGAGCGACGATCGTGTCCTCCAGTTCGCGTCCCCCAGCTTCGACGTTTCTGCGTACGAAATCTGGATGGCCCTTCGCGTCGGAGCGTCGCTTCACACGGCCGGCGTGGACGAGCTCGCCTCGGGACAAACGCTGCGGGATTTCCTCTTGCGTCACCGTATCACGGCAATGGCTGTGACCCCCTCGACGTTATCGATTTTACCACCGGCGGACCTGCCCGACTTGCGCATGATACACGTCGGAGGCGAGGCGTGTCCGCCTGCTCTCGTCGAGCAGTGGGGGAGGGGGCGTCGCTTCGTCCATGTGTACGGCGCGACCGAGGCGTCTTTGCTGTCGGCAGCAGCAGTTTGCGATGTCCCTGCGCGGCCGCTCCCGCTGGGACGTCCGGTTCCCAACGCTCGCATCTACGTCGTCGACCGCCGTGGTGACCTCTCGCCTCTCGGCGTCGCGGGTGAGATCTGGATCGGTGGGTCCGGGGTGGCGCGAGGGTATCTGAATCGCCCCGAGCTCACGCATGAAAAGTTCATGGACGACCCGTTCGCCAAGGGGCGTGTTTACCGGACGGGAGATCTCGGCCGGCTTCGCGCGGATGGCAAGCTGGAGATCCTCGGGCGAATCGATCACCAGGTAAAGGTGCGCGGAATCCGGATCGAGCTCGGAGAGATCGAAGCGGCCCTTCGCGAAGACTCCTGCGTGAAGGACGCCGCCGTCCGTGCGTTCGAGGACGAGATGGGGGAGAAGCGAATCGTCGCCTACGTCGTCCCGACCCGCGACGGCGAGTCTCGGGAAACCCAGCACGTGAAGGAATGGCAAAGCCTTTACGAGGAGGTTTACGGGGCGCCGACGGCGAGCGCCGACGCGTTCGGTTTTACAGGGTGGACCTCCAGCTACACGGGCGAGCCCATCCCGACGCCCGAGATGAACGAATGGCTCGAGGGGACGATCGCGGAGTTGCACGCCCTGCAGCCCGCGCGTGTGCTCGATATCGGATGCGGATCCGGACTGGTCCTCTCCCGGATCGCCTCACGATGCGACACCTACCTCGGTACGGATTGCTCTCCTCGGGCGATTGCGCGGGCGCATCGGCTGACGCAGGAGAACGACGACCTTCGCTCCGTCCGCCTGTTGCAACGCATGGCCGACGATTTCGACGGGATCGCCAATCATTCGTTCGACCTCGTCGTGATGAACTCGGTGGTGCAGTATTTCCCGAGCACGGACTATTTGCTCCGCGTCCTTCGAGGCGCCCTGCGCGCGACGAGGCCAGGCGGCCACGTCTTTCTCGGAGATTTGCGGAACCTCACCCTTCTCCCCGCGCTTCACGCGTCGGTCGCTCTCCATACGGCTCCCGGCGATCTCGTGCGCGGAGCTCTCGCCGCGCGCCTCGCGCAGCAGGCGGAGGACGAGGAAGAGCTCCTGCTCGCCCCGGAATTTTTCCTCTCGCTACCTCGGACTTTGCCGGGGATCGAAGATGTGCGCATACGGCTCCTGCGGGGGCGCGTCCACAATGAGCTCAATCGGTTTCGATATCATGTGATCCTCTGCGTAGGGCCTACGCGTGAGAGTCACGGTCGCGCGGGCAGAAACGATGGCGCAACTGAATGGCGCGATTTCCAGCGCGAGGGGCTCACTCTCCTCGATCTCGGCAGGCAACTCCGAGCCTCGAAGGAGCCCGCCCTGTTGCTGCACAATATCCCGAATGCTCGCCTGTGGCGCGAGCTCCGCGCGCTTCAATGGTTGGGCGGCGCTCACGAAGAGACCGTCGACGCGCTTCGAGTTGCGTGCTCGGGGGAGCCGCTCGGTGTCGATCCCGAGGAACTGTGGGCGCTCGGTCAGGAGCACGCCTACCGCGTCGAGCTCAGCTGCGCGGAGGATCTTACCGGCGCGACCATCGAAGCGGCCTTCCTGCGCGAGGGCGCGCCCGCCCCTTGCATTCGTCGTCGCGTCGAGACGCTGAAGCCGCTTTCTGCCTACGCCAACGACCCCTTGCTCGGTAAGTTGCGGCGCACGCTCCCGGCCGCGCTACGGCAAGACCTTTCGCCGCGCCTGCCCGACTACATGGTGCCCTCGGCGTTCATCGTGCTGAACTCCATTCCTCTGACCGCCAACGGTAAGATCGATCGTGCGGCTCTGCCCCTGCCGACCAAGGCACGGGGCGCACCACGAACCCGTGGCGGTTCGCCCAGGAGCCCGACGGAGGTCACGATTGCGCACATATGGCAAGATGCGCTCGGCACAGAGGCGGTGGGCATCCGCGACGATTTCTTCGAGCTTGGCGGACATTCGCTCATGGCAACGCAGATCATCAGCAGGATGCGCGACGCGTTCGGCGTGCGCGTCCCGTTGCGTGCCCTATTCGAGCGGCCGACCGTCGAGCTGCTCGCGGAGCACGTCGACGCGTTGAGGCTCGCCGAGGAGAGCGTCGCCGCTCCGGCGCGCATTCAGAAGACTCCGCGTGACGGTGCGTTGCCCGCCTCCTTTGCCCAGCGGCAGTTATGGTTGCTCGACCAGCTCGATCTGGGCCGCGCGTACCACAGCCAGTTCGCCGTGACCCTCGAAGGGCCGCTGGATGTTCCCGCGCTCGAGCGAGCACTCCAGGAAATCGTGCGGCGCCACGAGGCCCTGCGTACGAGCTTCCTGGAGGAGGGGGGCGAGGTTTGGCAGATCATTCGACCGCCGCCGGCGTTCTCCCTCCGTATCGTGGACCTCTCGGGTCTCGCTCCTCGGTCGAGAGACGACGCCGTGCGGTCTTGGATCGCGGCTGACGGAGACGAGCGTATCGATCTCGAGAGAGGTCCCATGCTGCGCGGCCGGCTTCTTCGGCTCGGGGAAGAGCGATTCGTGCTGCTATTGACAATGCATCACATCGCCTTCGATGGCTGGTCGATCGGCATTCTATCTCGCGAACTATCCGAGCTCTATTCTGCATTCTCGCGCGGGAGGCCTTCGTGTTTGCCGGAGCTCTCGATCCAGTACGCCGATTACGCGGTCAGGCAGCGCGATGGGCTCCGGGGGGAGGTCTTCGAGCGTGAGCTCGGTCTCGTCTGCGAGAGGCTCCGGGGCGCGCCGACGCTGCTCGACCTGCCGAGCATGACGGACACCGTTGCGCCGCAACGGCATGGCGAAAGGCGCGCCGGGAGCGTGACGCTCCGGCTCGACCAGGAAATCGCGGAGGGTCTACGGCGCATTGGCCGGCAGAGCGGCGCCACTCTCTTCATGGTCACGCTCGCCGCTTTCCAGGTGCTTCTGTCGCGTCATACGGGAGTGGACGATCTGCTCGTGGGAACGCCGGTCGCCAATCGCGAACCAGAGTCCCTCGCGCCGCTGATCGGCTACTTCGTCAACACCGTCGTACTGCGCGCCGATCTCACGGGGAACCCGACGTTCATGGAATTCCTCGGTCGCACGAGGGCGGAGGCGCTCTGGGCGTTCGAGCGCCAAGAGTTGCCTTTCGAGCAGATCGTGGAAGCGCTCGCCGTCGAGCGCGTCCCAGGTCGCAATCCGCTTGTCCAGGTCCTGTTTACCGTACAGAACGCTCCGACAGCCTCGCTCGAGCTGTCGGGAATCTCGGTCGCGCCGTTCCCGCTCGAGCAGGCGCGAGCGCGAATGGATCTCGAGGTCGACATCATCGAGGGTGAAGGCGGCCCGACGTGTGTATGGGTTTACGACGAGGAGCGCCTCGACGCGGCGATGGCCGCACGAATGGCCTTCCATTTCAGGACGTTGCTCGCTTCCATCGTCGCTGACCCATCGCGTAACGTACGCGACCTCGAGATGTTTACGCCCGAGGAGAGACGACAGATCCTGTTTGAATGGAATGACACGGTCAGCGAGCAGCCCCCCGATCGATGCATTCATCACCTCATCGAGGAACAATGCGCACGAACGCCGGACGCCGTGGCGATCGTGTTCGACGAAATGGGGGCAGCTTCCCGCTGCCTAACGTACCGCGAGCTCGACGAGCGCTCGAATCGTCTCGCGCACGATCTCCGCGAGCTCGGCGTGTCCCGCGAGACGCTCGTCGCGATGCTCGTCGAAACCTCGACCGAGATGGTGGTAGGAATGCTGGCCGTGTTGAAGGCCGGCGGCGCCTACGTACCGATCGATCCGAAGAGTCCTCGGGATCGTGTGGCGTTCATTTTAAAGGACACTGGCGCGTCAATACTCCTCACCCAGCCGGCGCTCGTATCGACGGTGCTACCCTGCGATGCGCGTATCGTCGTCCTGCCGCGCGACGGGGCGGCAGCTTCTTTGGCGCGTCCGATGAAGGCACCCGAGAGCGGCGTTGCGCTCGCCGACCTCGCGTACGTCATTTACACGTCCGGGTCGAGCGGGCAGCCCAAGGGCGTGCAAGTCGAGCATCGGTCGCTCGTCACGCATTGCGTGCATTATACACGGTTTTACTCCCTGTCTCCGGGCGACCGTGTTCTCGTCCTCGCGCCGTACCACTTCGATGCCTCGGTCGAGCAGCTCTTCCCCGCGCTTCTCTCCGGTGCCACGGCCGTCCTCCCGAGCTGGGATCTCGAGCCGCGTGCATTCACACGAAAGCTGGTCGAGCTAGGCGTGTCCGTGCTCGACACCTCGGGCGCGCATTGGCGTGGCCTCACGATGGAGTGGCTCGACAACCCTGCGCTGCTCTCGGGGCATCGCTTGCGCAACCTGATCATCGGAGGGGACGTCATGCCCGCCGACGTGCTCGAGCCATGGCGCCGAACGCATCTCGCCGAGCACGTCCGCCTCTTCAATTGTTATGGCCCGACCGAGGCCACGGTCGCCGCCGCCGTGTACGAGGTGCCGCGTGACTTCGATGCCAAGCGCGCCCGCATCCCCGTCGGCAAGCCGCTCGCGCATCGCACTGCTTACGTGCTCGATCGTCATCAGAAGCCGGTCGCTGTGGGCGTCCCGGGCGAGCTCCACATCGGCGGGATCGGCCCTGCGCGCGGCTATCTGGGGCAGCCCGCGCTCACGCAGGAGAAGTTCGTCGTGATCGATACCCTACCGCCGCCGCCGCCGGGGCCGAGCGGCGAAGCGCGTCCTCGCCGTCTCTACAGGACCGGGGATCTGGTCCGGTGGTTGCCCGATGGAACGCTCGATTTCCTGGGGCGGATCGACAACCAGGTCAAGGTTCGTGGATATCGCGTCGAGCCCGAGGAGGTCGAGGCGAACATCCGAAAGCTCTCTGCGGTGCGGGACGCGGCGGTGGTCGTGCAGGAGGTCGGCAATCAGCGAGCTCTCGTGGGATACATCGTCTCCGCTGAGGGCCGCGGCGGGAGGATCGAGGAGGAGGTCCTCGACGCGTTGCGGGCGACGCTGCCGGAGCACATGATCCCATTGCGGATCGTCGTCCTTCCGGAGATCCCCCGTATCACGGCGAGCGGGAAGGTCGACCGAGCCGCGTTGCCGAAGCCGCCACCGACGCGATCCGCGGGCTCTTCGGTGGCGGCCCGCACGATGACCGAGGCGGCGATCGCTGCCATTTGGCAGGACATCCTCGGTCGGGGAAGCGTCGGCGTACACGACGATTTCTTCGAGCTCGGTGGCCATTCTCTCATGGCGACGCAGGTGATCGCCCGGCTCAACCGTGCCTTCTCCGTCCGATTACCACTCCAGCGCATCTTCGAGCTGCCCACCGTGGCTGCCCTCGCTTCGCTCATCGATAACGCGACACTGACGCGTGAGCTCGTGGCGAGCAGCCAAAGCGTCGCGCCCACGTCGGACGAAAGAGGCATGGAGGAAGAAGAGGGCGAGCTGTGATGACCATCGAACAGTTGCTCGAGGACGCTCTCGCGCGCGGCATGAAGCTCTGGGTCGAGAGGGACCGCCTTCGTTTCAAGGCGCCGCGCGGCGTCCTCACGGACGCGCTGCGCGAGGAAATTTCGCGGCGCAGGGACGAGATCATCGCGTTCCTCCGGCAGGTCGCGGTGGGAGAAGGCGAGTCGCCCATCGAGCCGGTGCCGCGGGCCGGCGGGCTTCCTCTCTCCTTTGCGCAGCAGCGTCTTTGGTTTCTGGATCGGATGGGCAGCGCGGCGGCGTACAACATGCCCATTGCGCTGCGCCTACGCGGCTCGCTCGATCTGGACGCGCTTCGGCGGAGCCTCTATGAAGTCATACGCCGGCACGAGAGCCTGCGAACGACGCTTTCGGAGCGCGACGGGGAGCCTTATCAGATCATCCATGCCCCCGAGCCCATCGCGCTTCCCATCGTCGACCTTCGTCATTTTTCTCCGGAAGAGCAGGAGGCGGAGCTGCGACGGCTCGCCCGCGAGGAGGCCCGGCGCCCCTTCGATTTGACACAGGATCCGATGCTGCGCGCGAGAATCTTCGCATGTGGGCTCAAAAATGAGGAGATCCGCGATCACGTCCTCTGCGTGACGATCCATCACATTGCCGCGGATGGCTGGTCGATGGGCGTGCTCGTGCACGAGCTCGAGACCCTCTATGGCGCGTTCACCGACGGACGCCCCTCGCCACTACCTGATGTCTCGATACAATATGCCGACTTCGCGGCATGGCAGCGGCGAAGCCTCGCGGGTGACGCTCTCACCGAGCTGATCTCGTATTGGAGGAAGGCGTTGGCGGACGCGCCAACCTTGCTCAGGCTCCCCACGGACCACCCGCGCCCGCGTACAGCGGCGTTCCGTGGCGCATCGATTCCGTTTCGAATCCCCGCAAAGCTCACGCGAGACCTCGCGGCTCTGGGTCTCTCCGCGGGCGCTACCCTGTTCATGACATTGCTCGCGGCCTTCCAGGTGCTCCTCGGCCGCTGTTGCCGCCAAGATGATGTCTTGGTGGGCGCGCCGATCGCCGGTCGCGGCCGGGCGGAGCTCGGGCCGCTCATCGGGTTCTTCGTCAATACTCTCGCGCTCCGCGCCGATCTCTCGGACGACCCGACCTTCCACGAGCTGCTCTCGCGTGTCCGGAGAACAGCGCAGGATGCGTACGCCCATCAAGATCTCCCCTTCGAGCGGCTCGTCGAGGAGCTCGCACCGGAGCGCAATTCGGGCGCCAATCCCCTGGTCCAGGTCGCGCTGGCGTTTCAAAATACGCCAGAAAGAGAAATCTCTCTGCCAGGGCTCGTGGTCGATCGAATCCCCGACGAAGCACAGTACGTGCGGCTCGATCTCGAAGTACATCTCACCGAACGAGACGGGGCGCTCGCGGGCCATTGGGTCTACGACACCGCGCTCTTCGAGTCCAGCACCATCGAGCGAATGATTGCCCGTTACCAGACGCTGCTGGCTGGCGTCGTGGCTCAGCCGAAATCGAGGATCAGCTCTCTGCCCATGCTCGAGACCGCCGAGCGGGCTTTCATCCTGGCGAAGAGCAGCGGGCCCACTGCGACATGTCCGCGTGAGGGTGGCATCCAGCGCGTCTTCGAGGCGCAGGTCGAGCAGACGCCCGATGCCGCGGCGTTGATGTTCGACGATGGGGCGCAAACGATGACGCTCTCGTATCGCGATCTCGACGATCGAGCGAACCGACTCGCCAAGTACCTCCAGTCACGAGGCGTCGGCCCGGAGACGATCGTCGGCATTTGCCTGCCGCGTGGCATCGAGCTCATCGTCGCGCTCCTCGCCATCCTCAAGGCCGGGGGGGCTTATTTGCCGCTCGATCCAGACTACCCCGAGGCGCGCCTCGCGCTCATGCTCGAGGACGCGCGACCGTTGCTGGTAATCACCACGGTTGAAACTGCAAATCGACTCGGGCATGGCGTCGCGGTGTTGTGCCTCGACGCAGAGGCTGATGCTGCGGCCATTGCATCGTCGTCCCCCGAGGTTGATCCGAGCGATGCCGGTCCAATGACCCTCGCGTACGTCATCTATACCTCGGGCTCCACCGGGAAACCCAAGGGCGTGCTTGTCGAGCACCGAGGCCTTTTCGACGTCGTCGAGGCCGGGAGGCGCATCTTCGAGCTCGGGCCGAGTGACCGTGTGCTCCAGTCCGCCTCGATATCCTTCGACGCCGCCACGTTCGAGATATGGATGGCGCTCTCGGTCGGCGCTACGCTCTGCATGGGCGTGCGCGAGGCCATGCTGCCCGGCGGACCGCTGGAAGCATTTCTTGCACGCCACCGCGTCACCGTCGTCACGCTCACTCCCTCGGTGCTTTCGCTTCTCTCCTCCGCGCCGCTCCCGCATCTGCACACGATCAACGTCGCGGGTGAAGTTTGTCCAGCGGCGCTCGTGCGGCTCTGGGGCCACGGTCGCCGGCTTTTCAATCTGTATGGCCCGACCGAGGCGACGATCTGGTCCTTGGCGACGCGCTGCGCCGATTCACACGAGGCCCCGCCGATAGGGTACCCAATCGACAACACGCGG
Organism: Polyangium sp. 15x6; assembly: GCF_029960785.1. Classification (GTDB taxonomy): domain Bacteria; phylum Myxococcota_A; class Polyangia; order Polyangiales; family Polyangiaceae; genus Polyangium. The sequence goes on along the minus strand of NZ_JASBQE010000014.1, from coordinate 94,370 downwards.
GCATATGTCCTCGAGCCGCAGGGCACTCTCGCGCCCATCGGTGTCCCGGGTGAGCTGTACATCGGCGGGGCGGGTGTGGCGCGTGGTTATTTGAACAGGCCCGAGCTCACAGATTCGCGCTTCGTCGAGAGCCCCGTTGGCGACGGCAGGCTCTACCGGACGGGGGACCTCGCGCGGCTGCGCGCGGACGGTTGTTTCGAGTTTCTGGGGCGCATCGATGAGCAGGTCAAAGTCCGGGGATATCGCGTCGAGCCGGGGGAGATCGAGGCCGCCATCGCCGAGCATCCTGCCGTTCGCGAGGCGGCGGTCTTGCTCCGCGAGGATACGAGGGGCGAGGCGCGGCTCGTTGCGTACGTCGTACCGGAACCGGGCGAAGACGCGATGCAAAACGAGCGCGTCGAGCAATGGCGGCGGCTCAATGAAGAGACCTACGCCGAAGTGCCTGGCAACGGTGGTGTAACCTTCAACACCATCGGCTGGAGCTCGAGTTATACAGGACAACCCATTCCTGCCGCTGAAATGGACGAATGGGTCGAAGTAACCGTCCGGGAAATTCGCGCGCTTTGCCCGCGGCGTGTGCTGGAGATCGGCTTTGGGTCGGGCTTGCTCCTGGCCCGCGTCGCGCCGGACTGCGAGACGTACTGGGGCACGGACCATGCCGCCAAGGCACTCGCGTATGTCGAGCGAATGAGGCGCCGTCTCGATGGTTTCGAGAATGTCGAGCTCCTTCAGCGAATGGCGGACGACTTCTCCGGTATCCCCGAGGGTTTCTTCGACGTCGTGATCCTGAACTCGGTTGTTCAGTACTTCCCGAGCGTCGATTATATGCTCCGCGTCGTCGAAGGCGCGATGCGGGCGGTGTCGCCAGGCGGAGCCGTGTACATCGGCGATGTGCGGAGCTTCAAGCTCCTCGAGGCGTATCATGCATCGGTGCAGCTGCATCGGGCGCCAGAGGAGATGCGGCGGCCCGAACTCGCGGCGCTCGTGGAACAAAGGATCCGCGACGAGGAGGAGCTGCTTCTCGATCCGGAATTCTTTCTTGCGCTGCGATCGCGTTGGGCGCAGATCGATAGCGTCGAGCTACGTTTGAAACGTGGCCGCTTTCACAACGAGCTCACGCGGTTCCGTTATCAGGTCGTCCTGCGCCTTTCGGGTGCTGGCGCGGCATGCGTCGAGCGAACGAAGCCCGGGCGCGACGAGGATTTCACGCGCTCGCCGTGGACCCCGGCGTCCCTGCGGGAGTGGCTCGTCTCGGCTCGGCCCGATCATGTCGGAATCGCGAACGTGCCGAATGCGCGACTCGTCGCGGAGTCTCGGACGCTCGCGTGGCTCGCGCAAACGCATGACGAACGCGTGTCCGACCTCCGCTGGGCCATTGCGGAGGCACCGAAAGGCGTGGATCCGGAGGATCTCTTCGCGCTGAGCGACGAGTTGCCTTATGATGTCGACGTCTTCTGGTCTCCCACCGGCGACATCGGGACGATGGATGTCGCCTTCTTCAGGCGCGGGAGTGAAGCGGAACGCGGAGACGCGACGACGGGGACACCATGGCCGCAGACGCTGCCCTGGAGGGCATACGCGAACAACCCCCTCCTTGGAAAGCAGCACCGCCGCCTCGTTCCGCTCCTTCGCGACGCGCTGTCGGCGAAGCTGCCGGAGTTCATGCTCCCTGCGGCCTGGGTGACGCTGGACGAGTTGCCTCTCTTGCCGAACGGCAAAGTTGATCGGAAGGCGCTACCCGCGCCCCTGCCACAGCAGTCTGCTTCTCGCCAGACCTTCGTGGCGCCCCGCACCGAGACGGAGAGTGCCGTCGCCCGTATATGGTCCGACGTCCTTCGCTTGGATCCCATTGGCATCCATGACAGCTTCTTCGAGCTGGGCGGGCATTCCTTGCTGGCGACGCAGGTCGTGTCGCGCATACGGAGCTCGTTCATGCGAGAGGTTCCACTCCAGGGATTTTTCGCCAAACCCACGATCGCTGCGCTCGCCGAACACCTCGATGCTGCCGCGCGGAAGGGGACGAAGCGATCGGGAGACGCTATCACGCTGACGTCGCGGCAGGGGCCGATACCCGCGTCGTTCGCGCAAGAGCGACTCTGGTTTCTGGATCGATGGGGCGCCGGAGTGGCGTACAACGTCTTCGGGGCGCTGCGGGTGATCGGCAATCTCGATGTGCGAGCCCTCGAGCGCGCGCTGGGCGACATCGTACGCCGCCACGAGGTCCTCCGCACGACGTTCACGCTCGAGGGCTCCGAGCTACGCCAGATCATCCACCCGGACGTCGGGATCGCATTGCCGGTCGTGGACATCGGACACATACCCGCCGACGCGCGCGGCACCGAGGTCGAGCGGATGGCGGAGGTCGAGTCCGGAAAACCGTTCGAACTCGCGAACGACTCCATGCTGCGTGCTCGTCTGCTGCGACTGGCGGTCGACGAGCACGTCCTTTTCCTTCACATGCACCACGTCGCCGCCGATGGGTGGTCGATCGGAGTCCTCTGGCGGGAGCTCACCGCGCTTTATACGGCATTCGTACATGGCGAAGAGCCGGTTCTACCTGCGCTGCCGATCCAGTATGCGGACTACGCCGTGTGGCAACGCCGACGGCTCCAAGGCGAGAGACATTCTGCGCTGCTCGGATACTGGACGGAAAAACTCTGGGGTGCGCCCGAGTTTCTACAGCTCCCCACGGATCGGCCCCGCCCACCCGTGCAAACGCATCGGGGCGCCGTGGTGTCGTTCCGCATCGACGCGGAGCTTACCTCCGAACTCTCGAAGTTGGGCCGGAGGACCGGGGCGACCCTCTTCATGGTCTTGCTCGCGGCCTTCGATGTTCTCCTCTCACGTCTCTCCGGTGCGGAGGACGTGGTGGTCGGCGCGCCCATCGCCGGCCGAAACCATCAGGAAATCGAGCCCCTCATCGGGTTCTTCGTGAATACCCTCGTGCTTCGGGCGAACCTCGCGGGGGATCTTACGTTCATCGAGCTCTTGGAGCAGGTGCGGAGGACGACGGAGGAGGCGTTCGACCATCAGGACCTGCCGTTCGAGCGCCTGATCGAGGAACTCTCGCCGGCGCGGCACGCGAGTCGCAGCCCGCTCGTGCAGGTGATGTTTGCTCTGCAAAACGTGCCGGATGTCGAGCCGTCGCTGCCGGACCTTCATGTCTCCCCGCTTGATATCGGCATACGTACGACCCGGACCGACACCACGCTGCATGTGACGGAGCGCGCGGGCGGGCTTGCCGGATACTGGCTTTACAACACGGATCTGTTCGATGAATCCACCATTCGACGTTGGATCGATCATTTCGAGAAATTGCTCACCGAGATCGCGGCCCACCCGGAAGAACGTATAGGGCGGCTGCGGGTGCTGGCGACTTCGGAGCGGCGGCGCCTCCTCGTAGAATGGAACGATACGCGGGTGAAGTACCCGTCCGACCGATGCGTTCACGAGCATGTCGAGGAGCAGGCAAGGAGAGCTCCCGATGCGATCGCGCTGGAGTACGAAGGGCAGCGGATGAGTTATGGGGCGCTCGATGTCCAAGCGAATCGGTTGGCGCATCACCTGCGCTCCCTCGGTGTAGGGCCGGAGGTGTTCGTAGGGTTGTGCGTGGATCGCTCGCTCGCGATGATGGTGGGCCTGCTCGGGACCCTCAAAGCCGGCGGCGCGTACGTGCCCATCGAGCCCTCGTGGCCGGCGGAGCGCGCGAGGTTCGTCCTGGAGGATACCCGAGCGCCCGTGCTCCTGACGCAAACCCATCTCGCGGCACGGATGGCTGCCACCGGGGCGCGTGTCGTGTGCGTCGACGAGGTTCCTTGCTCGTGGTCGACGTTGCCCGATGTACCTCCGACGACGGGGGTTCACCCACGCCATCCAATTTATGCGATTTACACGTCGGGCTCCACGGGCAGGCCCAAAGGGGTCGTCGTCGAGCACGCGTCCGCCTTGAACCTCGCCTTTGCCCTGGATCGCGCGGTTCATGCCGGGCGCCGGTCGCCGCTGCGCGTCGCGCTGAGCGCGTCGATCTCGTTCGACGCGTCGGTCAAGCAATGGCTCCGGCTCTTGTTCGGCGACACCATCGTCCTCGTGCCGCAGGAGACTCGGCTTGACGCCGAGCGTTTCGTCGAGTTCCTGAGGACACGAGCGATTGACGTGCTGGATTGCACCCCGATGCAGGCTGCGCTGCTCCTCGACGCGGGTCTGTACACGAACGGCGGGGGAGCGCCGAGCTGCATTCTCGTCGGAGGGGAAGCCATCGATGGTACGACCTGGTCGCGCCTCGCGCGCGCGGAGCCTCTGGAGGCATTCAACGTTTATGGTCCAACCGAGTGCACGGTCGATGTCACCGCGGCGAGGATCCACGTATCCTCGGTCCCGGTGCTCGGTCGTCCGCTCGCCAACGTGCGCGTCTATGTGCTCGACGCCCGACGCGAGCCTTTGCCGATCGGGGCGCCTGGCGAGCTTTACGTCGGCGGAACCGGCGTCGCGCGAGAATACTTGAATCGACCCGACCTGACGGCGGAGCGCTTCGTCCACGACCCCTTCTCGCCCGAGCTCGGAGCGCGAATGTATCGCACCGGCGATCTCGTTCGATGGCGCGCCGACGGCAACCTTGAGTTTATCGGGCGTATCGACGACCAGGTCAAGATCCGAGGCTTTCGTGTCGAGCTCGGCGAAATCGAGTCGGTGCTCTCTGCGCATCCCGCCGTTCGTGCATGCGCCGTCCTCGCTCGTGAGGACGCGCCGGGCGACAAGCGGCTCGTGGCCTACGTCGCTCCATCGAAGGGTGGGGTCGAGCCGAGCGAGCTGCGCGAGCACCTCCGCGCGATGTTGCCCGAGTACATGGTTCCGTCTGCATTCGTGGTGCTCGACGCTTTACCGAGCACCCCCAACGGAAAGATCGATCGCAGAGCGCTCCCGGCGCCCGTCGTGGACGACCCGAGCCCTGCCCGAAGAGCCCCGCGTTCGCCCACCGAGCGCGCTCTCATGGAATTGTGGCGGGAGATTCTCGGCATGAAGAGCGTCGGACCGACCGATGATTTCTTCGCCCTCGGAGGCCATTCCCTGCTCGTCGTTCGGCTTCTCTCCGCTATGAAGTCGGCGCTCGGGTATGCGCCCTCCATGGCCACGTTCTTCCAACGGCCGACCATCGAGGCCATTGCGGCGCTCATCGACGAGACGGAGGAGAGGCCAAGGCTCGCCGCCAGTGTGTGGCTCCGGCAGCGAGAAAATGGCGCTCCGCCGTATTCCGGCCTCTCCAGCACGGAACGTCGCATCTGGTTTCTCGAGCGCCTTCATCCGGATGCTCGAGCGTACCAGGTACCACGTTCATTCAGGATCGTGGGCGCATTGGAGCCAGAGGCGCTGCGCGAGAGCCTCTTCGCGTTGGGTGAGAGACACGAGATCCTGCGGACGGGTTATCGTGAGGACTCCGGCGCGCCCATCCGGGTGGTATGGGATCGGGCAGCCATTGTCTTCCACGTCGAGGATCTCTCACGGCTCCCCGACGACACGCGTGAGGCGTCGCTCCGCGCTCTCTTCGTGACGGAGGTCGAGAAGCCGTTCGATCTCGAGCGTGGACCGCTCACGCGCGTGCTCGTGGCTCGCGTTTCCGCAGAGGAGCACTTCGTATTGCTCCATCAACACCATATCATCACCGATGAGTGGTCTACCGGTATCTTGGTGCGCGAGTGGGCCGCGCTCTACGACGCGTACCGCCGGGGGGAGGGCGCCGCGATCAACTCGCCGCGCTTCCAGTTCTCCGATTATGCACGCGCAGAACGGGGCGCGCTCGAAGGTGGACACTTCGAGCCATCGCGCGAATACTGGAAGACGCTGCTCACCGGGGCGCCGAGGCTCGTTTTGCCCATCGTGCGCGCCCCGCGTCAGGGCGGGCCGGGCCCCGTGGCACACGTTTCGTTTCGCCTCGGAGCCGAGACGTCTCGCGCCCTCGGAGCGCTTGCTCGTGCGCTCGGTTGCACGCCATTCATCGTGTGGTATGCCGTGATCTCGGCGTTGCTCGCTCGACTTTCAGGACAAGCCGATTTCGTCATCGGGACCGTCGTTGCGAATCGTGAGGTCACGGGCACGGAGGGGATCCTCGGATTTTTCACGAACACGGTCGCGCTCCGGGTGGTTCTCGACGGCGACCCCAGTGTCCGAGCCTGGATCTCTCGGGCGCGGGAGACTGCGATCGAGGCCTACCGCCACCAGGCACTTCCTTTTGATGTCGTCGTGGGCGACCAGGGAATGGCGCGCCGCACAGGTCAATACCCGCTTTTCGACGTGAGCTTGTTCGAAGTCACGGGCGCGGAGAGCCTGCCGGGTGGATGGTCGCCGTACTCTCTCGACGTGCCCGAAGCCGTCATGAATGCGAAGAATGCGCTCTCCGTCGCGATCCATCACGTCGCTGACCGTACCGGCGTGACCCTCGCCTTCGACACGTCCCGCGTCGATCGCGCCGCGGTCATCGAGTTGTGGGACGACCTCCACGCCATGCTCGTCGATGCGATCAGATCCCCGAAGAAGCGTATCTCGGAGCTGTCTTTGCCGAAAGCGCGCGAATATGTCGCCGTCGAGTTGCCCCTCGACGATCCTGCGCCTCGCGTCGACATGCACGACGATGACGCAGCTCCCCGTTCGTCCACGGAGGAGGTCGTGGCCCAGGTCTGGCGTGATGTGCTAGGGGTCGCTCGCGTGGGGGTATCCGACGATTTCTTTGGTCTCGGGGGACATTCCCTGCTCGTCGTGAAGGTCGCAGCGCGGATACGAAAGACGCTCGGTATCGATCCGCCCCTGCGCATCCTTCTCCAGAACACGACCGTCGCCGCGCAGGCGGCGCGTATCGACGAGCTACGAGCGAACAAGCCAATGCGCGAACTCGCCATTTCCAAGGCGCGTCGCGATGGCCCATTACTACTGTCGCCCGCCCAGGAGCGAATCTGGTTTCTGAGCAAGCTCGAGGAGGACAGCACGGCGTACAACATGCCGCTGCGCCTCAGGCTCCTGGGTGAACTCGACGCTGGAGCGCTCGGAAAAAGTCTGCGTGAGATCGTCCGCCGTCATGAGAGCCTACGCACGAGGTTCGTCATCATCGACGGCGAGCCGCGACAGGTCATCGACCCGACAGCGCTCGTTCTCCCGGTCGTCGATGTCGCCGAGCACGGGGCGGCGCGGCCTTTCCGGCTCGACGAGGAGTCGCCGTTCCGGGCGCATCTCCATCGGGTCTCGGAGGCGGAGCACGTCTTGTCGATCGACATACATCATATCGCTTCGGATGGCTTGTCGACGGGCGTGCTCCTCGGCGAGCTCAGGGAGCTCTATACGGCGTTCAGAGAAGGCAAACCCTCGCCGCTGCCCGAGCTTTCGATCCAGTACGCTGATTTTGCAGCATGGCAACGGGTCCACCTCTCGAGCGAGGCCATGCAAAGCAAAGTCATGTCGTTGCTGCATGCGCTCGAAGGGGCGCCGCCGATGCTTTCATTGCCCCAGGACTTCCCGCGCCCCGCACACAAGGCTTCTGCAGGTGGGTCCGTCTCGCGTTCGCTCAGCCCCGTGCTCTCCCGTTCCGTCAGAGCGCTGGCGAGGCGAAACGATACCACCCTCTTCACGGTACTCCTCACGGTATTCGGGCTCGAGCTTTCGCGGTGGGCCGGGGAGGAGGAGCTCGTCATCGGCACGCCCATCGCCGGCCGCAGCCATGTCGAGCTGGAGCCGCTCATCGGGCTCTTCCTGAACATGATCGCACTGCGCATCGACGTCTCCGGCAATCCTTCCTTCGTGGGGCTGCTCGGGCGCGTGCGGCGTGTGGTGCAGGATAGGCTTGCGAATCAGGACGTTCCATTCGAAAAGCTTGTTGCTGCGCTCTCTCCTGCGCGCCACGTGAACCATCACCCCATCTTTCAGGTGGTGTTCAATATGGTGCCTGCCGATACCGCTGCGCTCGAACTACCCGGTCTTCGAGTCGTGGAGGAGACGGCGCGCTCGAGCGTGGAGGCGAAGTTCGACCTCACGCTGTATGCCGTGGACCTCGAGGGGGCAATTGAGCTCCGCGCGGTGTACGATGCCGCGCTTTTTACTGCCGACCGCATCCAGCATCTGCTCGATCAGTACGAGCACTTGCTCCTCCAGATCTGCGACGATCCGACAAGGCCGGTCGACGAGTATTCGTTAATCACGGAGCGCGCGCGTGCGCTCCTACCGGATCCACAGGCGGTGCTCCTCGAGCCGCACTACGCGTCCGTCCCGAGCATGTTTTCAGAATGGGCCGAGCGTGCACCCGACGCCATCGCGCTCGTGCGAGGCAAAGAGGCTTGGACCTACCGTGACCTCGCGCAGAGTGCCGCCGCCATCTCGAATGCCCTCGTGGAGCTCGGGGTTCAGCCGGGCGACACCGTTGCCATTCATGGGTGCAAGAGCTTCGGCCTCGTCGCGAGCATGCTCGGCGTTCTCGACGCTGGGGGAGCGTTTTTGCTTCTCGATCCGAGCTTGCCGCGACCAAGGCTCGCCGCCATGCTGGAGGCGTCGGACGCAAAGTACGCAATTTCGCTTATTGCCGACGGCGACGAGATCAGCAGTTTCTCGCCCCGTATCCTCCGGGAGATCCGGGTGGATCCCCACCAGGGTCTCGTGAACCGAAGCGCGTTCCCGGCGGCCCTCGGCGCTCGCGCGATATCGCCGAACGGGGCCGCGTACATCTTCTTCACCTCCGGTACGACAGGCGTTCCCAAGGGCGTGCTGGGCGTTCACAAGAGCCTCTCGCATTTCTTGCAATGGGAGAGGAAGCAGCTTCGCGTTGGTCGAGACGATCGCGTTGCGCTGCTCATCGCGCTCTCTTTTGACGCAGTTTTGCGCGACGTTTTTCTTCCGCTCACGAGCGGAGGCTCGCTGTCGCTAAACGTCGATGACGGTCTGGTCGATGGGCGCCGGCTCGTCGAGTGGCTCGAGCGCGATCGGATTACGCTCATCCATACCGTGCCCTCGCTGGCGGAGACGTGGCTCTCGGACTTGGCGGAGGGGCGCGCGGTCGAGAGCCTTCGCTGCGTCGTACTCGCAGGCGAGCCTCTGCGCGACGTATGGATCCACCGCCTACGAAGGACATTCCCCAGTGCAATGATCATGAATTTCTATGGGGCCACGGAGACGACCATGACGAAGTTCTGCTTCGAGGTCCCCGATCCACCCATCGCAGGCGTACAGCCGATCGGTCACCCAATGCCCGAGACCCAGGGGCTCGTACTTCGTGACGGCCGTCTCTGCGGCGTCGGCGAGGCAGGCGAGATCGTCATCCGGACGCCGTTCCGCACGAATGGGTACATCAATGGCTCGGAGGTGGATCGGCAGCGATTTTCGCCGAACCCATATAGAGATGATCCCCAGGATTTGCTCTACTTCACCGGCGACGTGGGCCGCTACCGGCCCGATGGCTCCATCTCGATATTCGGGCGCCGCGACGAGCAGGTCAAGATTCGCGGCGTCCGCGTCGAGCTCCGCGCCATCGAGGTGGCGCTCTCACAGCACCCGGACGTTGAGCGTGTCGCCGTCACGACCTTCGGCGAGGGAATGCAGAAGCAGATCGTCGCATACGTCGTCGGGCGTCGGGAGGAAGGGCGCGCTTTTTCCCTCGCGCCCACAGCCGCCGCCTTGCGCCATTTCATGCAGGATCGGGTGCCCGAGTACATGATTCCCTCCGTGTTCGTTGCGCTCGATGTATTGCCGCTCAACACGAGCGGGAAGGTCGATCGCCGAGCGCTGCCGCGACCCAACCTGGAGACCGCGCAGCGGCAGAAGTACGTCCCGCCACGGAATTTTCACGAGCAGAGACTCCTCGAGATCTGGGCCTCGGTCCTCGATGTTGGGCCCATCGGCGTTCGTGACGATTTCTTCGAGCTCGGCGGTCACTCACTCCTCGCGGTGCGGCTCATGGCGAAGGTCGAGGACGCCTTCGGCAAGCGCCTACCCCTGGGCGCCATTTTCCAGCACCCTACGGTGGAAGCGATGACGCAGCTCCTCACGAGCATCGACGAGACTCATGCCTGGGCTCCGCTCGTGCCCATCCAGCCCCGTGGCAAGCGGCGCCCGCTGTTCTGCGTCCCTGGCCTCGGCGGCAACGTCGTCGGGTTTCATGGTCTGGCGAAGCACCTGGGGCCCGATCAGCCCGTCCATGGCCTCCAGACGGTTGGTCTCGACGGTGTCACCAGACCTTACTCGACGATCGAGCAGGTGGTCGACCGCTACATCGTCGAGATTCGTGCTGTTTCTCCTCGGGGGCCCTATCGCCTTTGTGGCCATTCCTGGGGTGGAAGGGTGGCCTTCGCGATGGCGCAGGAACTCGTTCGGTGCGGTGAGAAGGTGAACCTCTGGATCTTCGACTCGAGCTCGCCCGACATGGTGAAGCCCAAGAAGAATGATCGGAAAGAGGAGCAAGTCATCGCGGACTTCATTTCAGGCGTCGAGATGACGTTCGGTGAGGTCTTTTCTGTCACGGTCGACAACCTCGAATCCCTCACCTCGGACGAGCGCGTTGGCGTCTTGCGGGGCTGCCTCGAGAAGGTAGGGGTCCTCGCGCCGGGAGCGAGCCTCACGCACGTGCGCGGGATGCTGAATGTTTTCCAAGCCAATCGAGGCATGCCGTATGTTCCGCGGGCTCTCGTCCCCACGCCGTTCGTGCTCTTCGTGGCAGACGACGGAGAAGAGCTCGGTCGAAGGAAGTTGGAAGGCTGGTCGGCGCTCACTGCAGTGGAGCCGATCCGTGTTCCGGGCACGCACATGAGCATGCTCGAAGAGCCCCACGTCCAGACGATTGCGCGCGTCATCGCAAGGCAGCTCGCCGAACTAGATTCCTTGGAGGAAGCGTGAACGCCGTAGAGCAGCCGTCCCCCACGCTCGGCATCCTCGGAGGCATGGGCCCTGTCGTCTCTGCCGAGTTCGTCAGGACCATCTATGAATACAACCGGAAGCCCGCGGAGCAGGATGCTCCCCAGGTCATCCTTTTCTCACTCCCCTCGGCGCCTGATCGTAACGAGAGCATCTACACGAAGAACGAAGAGCGCCTCCTCGTGTTCATGGAGACGCAGCTTCGGCGTCTCGATCCTCTCTGCGATCGAATCCTGATTGGTTGCTGCACGGCGCATCATTGGCTGCCGAGCATCACCGCCGAAGCCAAAAGGAAGGTGCTTCCCATCATGAATATCATCGACCGCGAGCTCGAGAAGAGCGACGAGCCCGCGCTGCTCCTCGCCACGCGGGGCACCTATGACAAGCGCTTATTTCGGGAGGCCTGCAAGAACGCCGATCGCGTCGTCGAGCCCGACCGTGCGGATCGGGAGGCCATCATGGCGATCATCTTCGACGTCCTCAAGAAGGGCAAGGATCCGCACACCGTAATCCCTACCGTCGAACGTTTGCTCGATAAGTATGGCACGCGGACATTCATTTCGGGGTGCACGGAGTTCCACCTCCTGGCGAAGATCCTCGACACTCGCGAGAGCAGCTCGGTTCGCGCGATCGATGCCTTCAGCATCGTCGCCCGTGACTTCCACGACATCGTCCGCCTGGGGACGTAGATTCGAGGTCATCGATGTACGTGTTGGGCATCAACGCCGCATATCATGAGTCGGCAGCCTGCTTGCTGAAAGATGGCACGATTGTGGCCGCCATCGAGGAGGAGCGTCTCTCGCGCAGGAAACACGGCAAGGTGGCGGACCTCGACCGTGGCCACGAGCTGCCGCGGCTCGCGATCCAGTATTGCCTGGACGTCGCTGGCATCACGCTCGGGGACGTGGAGTGGGTGGGGTATTCGCTCGAACCCCACCAGCGGCTTCGGAACCAGGAGATCGTCGAGCGGGTCGTCCCCGGCGGTTGGGGGAGCCCGGCGGGGGAGATGCTCTTCTTCGACCTCGCCCTGCGCGTGCCTGCGGAGCTCAGGCGCTTGGGCATGACCGGCGAGTTCAAGTGGGTTGCCCACCATCTCGCGCACGCTGCTTCGGCGTTCCACCCCTCGCCGTTTGGCGAAGCGGCCATTCTCTGCGTCGACGGCATCGGCGAGGTCGGCTCGACGCTCTTTGCATCCGGACGCGGGTCGAGGGTCGAGCCTTTCGACGAAATCAGATATCCCTCGTCCATTGGGTTCCTGTGGGAAAAACTGTCCAAGTACCTCGGTTTCTCCGAGTACGACGCGTGCCAGGTCATGGGGCTCGCCTCCTATGGGGATCCACGTCGATTCCGCGCGACATTCGAGCGTCTCGTTTCGCTCGAGCCCGAAGGGCACTTCGCACTCGATGGCGATACCTTACGATTTCGTGTCGAGGACTACGCGCCCCTCGAGGCCCTGTTCGACGTCCCCCTGCGCAAGGGAAGCGAGCCGATCCTCGCAGCGCACAAGGACATTGCCGCTGCGCTTCAGGACGTCACCAACCACACGCTCCTGCACATGGTTCGGCACCTCGCTGCGCGGACCGGCTCGAAGAACCTTTGCATGGCAGGAGGCGTCGCGCTCAATTGCGTCTCCAATCGAATCGTGTTCGAGGCGAGCCCGTTCGAGGGGCTCTTCGTGCAGCCGGCTGCGCACGACGCGGGCACGGCGCTCGGGGCCGCATTGCACGTCTGGCACGAGATGGTCGGCCATTCTGAGCGCTCGACCATGCTCCATCCGTACACGGGTCCGTGCTTCGACGATTCGGCAATCGAGCACGCTCTCTCGAAGGCTGGCCTCGTATACCAGCACGAGTCGAACATCGAGGAGAAGGTTGCCGAGCTCCTCGCTGCGGGCAAGATCGTCGGTTGGTTCCAGGGGGCCATGGAGTTCGGTCCCCGCGCGCTCGGCAATCGCAGCCTGCTCGCGGATCCACGCGCCCCGGAGATGAAGCGTCTCCTGAACGACCGCATCAAGCACCGCGCGAGCTTCCGCCCCTTTGCGCCGAGCGTCCTCGCGGAGGAGGCGGAGCGCTGGTTCGTCATCGAAAAGAGCACGACGACATCGGACTTCATGCTCCTCGCATATCCCGTCAGGCCTGAGCGGATGGCCCAAATTCCCGCCGTCGTTCATGTCGACGGGACGAGCCGCGTCCAGACCGTCCGCACCGAGACGAACCCGAGGTACCATAAGCTCATCGTGGCATTCCATGCTCGGACAGGTGTACCCATGGTCCTCAACACGTCGTTCAACGACAGCGAGCCCATCGTCTGCACGCCGGAGCACGCGATCGAGACGTTCATGAGCGCCGGCATCGACGTGCTCGCCATTGGAGATTGCCTTGTCGAGGCCGCACGGCAGTCGAGGAGCGAGGTCGGAGGTCATACGCCGGCTCCGAGCGCCCTGAGCCTCTCTTTCCGAGCATCTGCTCCGCGGGTCTGATAAGGTGACCAAGACGCCGATGAACATCGTAGAGCTCATCTACAAGGAAGCCGGCCCAGACCGATGGCGGCTCTTGCTCGCATCGACGGCGGCGGGCGTCGGCAACACGCTCGTGCTCGTCTTCATCAACGCGGCCGCGCAGGCGCCGGACGCCGTGGATGGGCGGACGTTTTTCCTCTTCGCCGTGCTGATGCTGGCGTACATCCTGGGCGCGAGGTACCTGTTCCACCGGACGATTGATATCGTCGAGGAGATCCTGCACCGCATCAAAGGCAGGATCGTGGAGAAGATCCTGCGCGCCGATTTTGCGGCACTCGAGCGGCTCGGGACCTCCGAGATCTATGACCGCATCACCGAGAATGCGACGGTGATCTCGGGAGCTGCCGGGCTCGTGACCAATGTTCTGCAGCAACTGCTCATCTTCTTGTTTGCGATCGGCTACATCGCGTGGATGTCGCTCTCGGCGTTCGTTCTGCTCGGCATCCTCACCGCCGCCGGGCTCGCGCTATATTGGACGCGGAGCGAGGTGATGGTCGGGTTTCTTCAACACCTCGCGAAGACCCGGGTTGCGTTCTTCGATGTGCTCACGGATCTCCTGCGGGGCTTCAAGGAAGTCAGGTTCAGCCGAACCCGCGGCCAGCAGATCCGCGACGACGTCATGAGGACCTCGGCGGACCTTCGCGACACCACGCGAAAAGCCAATCACCTCTTCGACGACAATTTCATCCTCGCGAGCTGCAACCTCTTCGTGCTCCTCGGTGCTCTCGTGTTCGTGTTGCCGCGGCACGTGCACATGGAACCGGCCACGCTGACGAAGCTCGTCTCGGGTGTCATGTTCCTGTGGGGCCCCTTGCAGGGCGCTGTGAGCGGGTATCCCGCATACGTCCGCTCGAACCAGGCGCTCAGGGAGATCGAGACGCTCGAACGGAAGCTCGACGCAGCCGCCGCGGCGAAGGCGTCGGAAGGCGCGCTCTCCGATCCCTGGAAGGGCAAGCCCGGCGTGATAGTCGCGCAGGGGGTCGAATACGAATATGCGCGGAAGAATGGCGATGAGGCATTCCGCATTGGACCTGCCAATTTCACCATCGACCCGGGGGAGATCATCTTCATCGTCGGCGGCAACGGCAGCGGGAAATCGACGCTCCTCAAAGTCCTGACCGGGCTTTACGGCGCCACCGCGGGGACGCTCTTTTCGGGAGGCGAGGCCGTGCGACCGCAAAACGCGCCAGCGTATCGGGAGATGATCTCTGCGATTTTCTCCGATTTTCACCTCTTCTCGAAGGCCTACGGCCTGCTCGACGTCGACGGCCAAGCCGTCTCCCGCCTGCTCGCCCAGATGCAGCTCGAGGGGAAGACCGAATTCAAGGTCGATCGATTCACGCGACGCGATCTCTCCACGGGCCAGCGGAAACGCCTCGCGATGGTCGTCTCCTTGCTCGAGGATCGACCCATCCACGTCTTCGACGAGTGGGCCGCAGATCAGGATCCCGAGTTCCGCAAGTACTTCTACGAGGAACTGCTTCCTGCTCTCAAGGCGCGGGGCAAGACGGTCATCGCCGTCAGCCACGACGACCGATACTTCCATTGTGCGGACCGCGTCTTCACGATGGAGTACGGGAAGCTGCTATCCATCGAGCCCGGCCACCGCGCTGCGGCTCGCCCCAGGACCGAGAGTACGGAGCAGTCACTCCCATCCTGACACAGCTTTTCTCTACCGGGTCGTCAATAAATATGCGAGACTGGGCAGGACCTCATGACGACTGAGAATACGCAGCCGAGGCAGCCAGCAAAGCAGGGCAGGGACGAGCCCACGATCGAGGTGGAGCCTGAACCGAAAGCGGGAGCCAAGCCCGAGCCACCCTCCCGTCCGGAGCCCTCGGCGGCGCCGTCGCGCGTGGGGCGCGCGGAGGCGATCATCCGGCGCAACGTCCTGTGGTCGCTCGGCGCCGGAGCGGTGCCCATTCCGCTCGTCGACGCGATCGCCGTGACGGGCGTTCAGATGAAGATGCTCTCCGAGCTCTCCGAGCTCTACGGGGTCGAGTTCACCAAGGATATCGCGCAGAAGCTCGTGACGTCGTTGCTCTCGAGCCTGGGAGGGCTGACCCTCGGCGCATCGATCGGTTCGAGCGTGGCCAAGCTCATTCCGGGCGTGGGCACGGCGCTCGGCATCGTCACCATCCCCATCTTTGCAGGTGCTTTCACGCTCGCGACGGGCAAGGTGTTCATGATGCACTTCGAGTCGGGCGGCACCCTGCTCAATTTCGATCCAGTCGCGATGCGCGCGTACTTCAAGCGAGAGTTCGAGAGGGCGAAGGAGACGGTGGCGGAGGTGCGCGAGGAGGCGAAGTCTGACGAGCGTGCCTGATCGACCGGTTCTTTCATGGATCTCACCCCCATCTTCCGCTTCTTGCTGCCAGCGCTGACCGTGCTCGCGGTGGGCCTCGTCGGAGGAACGCGCCGCATAGGCTTTCGCTGGGCAGTCGTTCTTTCGGTGCTCTTGACGCCGATCGGCGGTTTCATCGTAGCTCTGGCTTCAGGGCCCAGGCCCATTCCTCTCGATCTTGGGCCACGGGCCATGCCGAATGCGCCAGGCGCGGCGAAGAAGAGGCGATCGTTCCGCTTCTGGCGATGACCTCGTAGGCAGTACCAGAAACGACCATGTCCGACCAAGAGCCGCAGACGCAAGAGCCCCTCGAACTCGCGGATTCCACTTCAGAGGGGCCCCAGGTCCTCGAGCGGGCAACGGCCATCGCGCGGCATCGATTCCGCGTCTGGCTCCGCAACGTCCAGTTCTCCGCATACGCAACGCTGGTCTTCGTGCTTCTGGCGCTCGGCTTTTTGTGGCCACGCATCTTCATCGTCGTTCCGTCCGGGAGCCATGCGGTCATGTACCGGTTTTTCGCGGGCGGGACGGTGACGAACCGCGTCTGGGGCGAAGGTGTGAACGTCATTCCCCCATGGGACTCCCTGACCATTTACGAGACGCGCCTGCAGCAGGAAACGCTGAAGTTCGACGTCCTCAGCGAGGAGGGGCTCGACCTGGGGGTCGAGGTCTCGATACGGTATCGACCGAACAAGGAAATGCTCGGGTTCCTGCACCAGGACATTGGCACGGATTATTTCAAGCGCCTCATCAAGCCCGAGGTCGAGGCCCATGTACGACGTACATTCGGTAACAGGCCGGCGTACGAGATTTACGCGAGCTCGAGAGACGTCCTCCAGGAGCTCGGCCAGATACCCGTCCTCGGCAGGCTCGAGGAGAGCGACGACGACCTTTCCTCGCGTCCGTACGTCATCATTCAGGAGCTCAAGCTCGTCGATATCGAGCTGCCGGCCATCGTCGAGAGCGCAATCGCGGACAAGTACAAGCAGGAGCAGCTCATGCTCGAGTACCGCTACAAGCTCGAGCGCGAGGAGAAAGAGGCCGAGCGAAAACGTACGGAGGCGGCCGGAATCCGGGATTACAACATCATTGCGAGCAAGCTGAATCCGGACGTGCTGCGTTGGCGGAGCATCGAGGCGACGCTCGAGCTGGCGAAGGCGCCGAGCTCGAAGGTCGTCGTCCTCGGCGGAGGACAGGGCGCGCAGTTGCTCATGAACGTCGAGCCATCGATGGGCGCAGCCCCGGCCGCGCCCGCTGCTCCCGCGCCTCCGGGAACCGCTGCGCCGCCAAAGCCCTGACGCACGGCGGTCAGGCTCGAACATTCATCAATTTCGACCGGTTGCGTCTTCCCAGGTCCGGATGAGCTCGTGCACGACCTCGCCGTCGAGGCGCGGCGGTTCGATGATCGGGTCCTCGAACGTCACGCCGTATCGTCGGAAGCGCAGGAAAGGGTTCTGCACGCTATCGTAGCCGCGGATGGAGAGCGCGGCGTCCGCCGGGCGGAAGCCGTGTTCGATGGCCTTTTTCTGCATCTCGTCGCTGCGCAGGAAGGCGATCCACTTGCCCGCGATGAGCCTCCGCGCGTCGGTGATCTCGTCGCCGAAGTCGAGGAATACGACTGGATGCTGGTTCATGATCGTCGGCTGTGGATAGAGGATCCGGGCGTCCGAGAGGACGCTGGCAAACTCGTCGATCCGAGCGAGGGTGTCGAACGCGAGGTGCTCGTACGTCGCGACGGCGTCGTAGCGCGACGAACCCACGTTGAAGAACGAATTGGTGAGAAGCTCCGTGGAGTCCGGCGGCGCGTCGAGTCCGCCTTCGCACCTCCTGAGCCAACCGCGGAACGCCGACCGTTGCTCGCGCAAGGCGCGCAGGAAGTCATCGGGGGTCACCTCGTTCGATATGGAACGAATGGTTCTCGTGAGCTTCGAGCGTGTGCTGTTGGGGATGTTCGTGTCGCTCGACCGAACTTTCGGGGGCAACACGTAATCGTAGGCCATCAGGTAAAGTGTCTCGAATCCGGACGCTGCTCGGGTCGGTGACGTGTGACCGAATTTGACGCGCCCCCAGGACTTGATCTCGTCCACGGTGGGGAAGGGCGAAGCAGACGGGGGTTTCGTTATGTCCGGGGTCGTTTCGGCCCTTGGCGCGGGCGGGGGCTGTTTCTTCGGCGGGAGAGGCGGTCCGTACCAATCGATCCACGAACCTGGCACCATGTCCTCGATGGGCATCCCCGACAGGTCCGGCTGCGTCGGGACGGCAGCGCACATGAGCTCGGCCCATTGCCCGCGCTCGCGCGACCGATTCGCCATGGCGGCCTCCACGACCTGGCGACGATCATCCCAGACGAGCAAGACCAGAGGCGACTGGACCAGCGAGATCTGCTTCTCGATCTCGAAGAGCGGTTTGCGCTGCCGATGTGCCGTCTTCCAGCGGTGATCGAGGTACCGCAAGACGAGATCATCGGCGGGCGCCCACAACGTCGGCCTTGCTTTTCCGTCGAGGATCGCGTCGGCCGACTCGATATCGCCCATGGCCGACAGCTTCACCTGGATGGTCGGGCAGAGCCTCGCGAAGCGATTGGCGGCCTGCTCCACCCACGCCCGCTTGTCGTCGCCGTAGAGCATGCTGATGACCACCGGGCGCCCGTCCTTCGTGGGTGGGCCGCAGACATCGGTTTGCGTGCTCGTGGTGGTCTTGACGTCGACGATGAGCGCCGTCTCGGCGTGGACCATTCGACGTTGGTCCCGTATGAACCCATACGCGATGCTGCCGAGAATCCATACCGCGAGCGCGAGGCCGCCTATCTCCTTCCACAGGCCAGGCCCTCTGTTCACGGATTCTTCGGCTCTGCCGGGGGGCTTCGTCACGGTCCACTTGCTCGTAGCATGATTTCTTCAGCGGGAAGGTCCCAGTAATCTGCGTAGGTCTTTTTCGATGTTTCGACCTTCAAGCTCTTCTGACCCAGGTCGTAGTGTATCATGCAGAGGTGCACGTGCGCTGCGCCGGTACGCCGGGCCATCTCGCGTAAGGCATCGACCTGCTCGACGGTGCCCATGTTCTTGCCGGCGAGGCGATCCATGATCGCGTCGAACGTCATCGTGAAGGGGTTCTGGACGATGCGCGTCGAGCCACGCAGGTGTTTCTGGACGAGATCGATGAGGAACGTTGGCGACTCCGCGTTGCCGGGCGCCGCCGTCACGATCTGCGCATAGCCCTCGTCCGTGAGGTGCGCGTCGAGGCCCACGAAGAGCTTCTCCAGAAAGTCGAGACCGTACGGTCCCGCCGCCGAGTGATGGAAGTATTGCATGCCTGGCGGCGTTGGCTCGAACGGCGGGTTCGACATGACGTAATCGAAGCGCCTGCCCGCGAGGGGCAGAAAGAGCTCGGCATTGCCGTCGACGATGGAGATCCTGTCCGCGACGCCGTTCAGCATCGCGTTGAAACCAGCAAAGATCTTCGCCCGCGGATTGATCTCGAGCGCCGTCACGTACCTCGCGCCTGCGCGCGCCGCCCCGATCGAGAGCACACCCGAGCCGAGCCCGATCTCGAGAACCTCGGCGCCTCGAATCCGCTCATGCGCAAGCTCGTCGAGGAAGAATTGCTGTTCAGCGAAGAGGGGAAAGACCTGATCGATGGCTGGATAATCCAGCCTGTCCGTGACGACGTAGAGGCCGTCGATCCGATTCACGCGTTTGTCGGCGAGCGCCACACGCAGGCTGGAGTCGAGCCCGTTCATGCTGGGAATCAACCCGATTTCGCGGGTGCGGGGATGGCGCCGCTCTCGCGCAGGATCGCCGCTACCTCGGAGGCGACTCGCTCCCCGGCGCGAACCGCGCCTTCCATGAATCCATCGAACTCGGCGGACGTATCCGAGCCGCCCCAATGAATGCGGCCAACGGGCTGGCGCAGGGCGGGACCGTATTTGCTGAGGACGCCAGGCCCGAGCGGCGACGCGCACCCGGTCGACCATTCTTCGGTGAGCCAATCCATTTCTACGAAGTTGATGGCGTCGATGGCCTCTTCTCCGAAGAAACTCACGAGGGACTGGGTGACGACTTCCTTGCGGTCGTTCACGGTGGCGGGTAGCTCCTCACCTGCGCCGAAGGCCACGAGGACGCCTGGCGTGCCGGCCGCTGGCGTGCTGTCGAAGATGAAGTCCACCACGATGCCATCTCCGACCGCCGTGCCGTTGAGCCTGCTATTGCGCCAGAATGGCGTCTTGTACACGATGTGCGCCTTGTAATCCGGCGAGCCCGTCCAGTTTGCGATGAGCCCCGCCTTGAGCTCGGGCAGCTCGGGCTCGAACTCGATGCGTCGAGCGTCCGCTGGCATCATGGCCACGATCACGCGACCGCACTCGATCGACAGGCGCTCGGTTTCGACGCGCACCGGGCCCGCCGGATCATCCACGATGCGCGTCACGGGGGAAGCGAGCAACACCCGGTCTCCGAGCGCCTGCGCCATCTTCACCGAGAGCATCTGCGAGCCGCCGCTGAACGAGACATCCTGGCTGTCCGAGATGGCCATCAAGCGTTCGAGCCCGCCGACGGATTTGACGGCAGCGACGAACCGCAAGAGCGAGATGTCGTGTGGCTGGCAGCCGAACGTCCAGTCGATGGCGAGATCGATGTCGCGCCTTCCCCAGACGGTCGACGAGTTGTCCGTGAGCCAGTGGGCCATCGAGACTTCATCGTACTCGGCCGCGCGTGGCGCGTCCCACGGCGCGCCCACCGGGAGCTCGGCCGCCATCCCCTCGAGTTTGTCCCGTAGCTGCCTGAGCTCGCGCGCCTCGGCGCGCGAGAAGAGCCGGCCCGTCCCGGCCACGCGGATGCCGTCGAAGAGGAACACGGGGTTTCCCTTGGACTCCGCCGCGTCCACGGTGCCGACGCCGAGCTCCTCCGCGAGCGCCAGGATGCGTGTGTGCTTCGGGCTGACCCAGGTCCCTCCGCCGTCGACCATCACGCCTTCGCTGACCTCCTGGCTGACGGTCAAACCTCCGACCCGATTTCGAGCTTCGAGCACGACGACGGAGCCGACGCCTGCCTTCAGCAGTTCCCGCGCAGCGACGAGCCCTGACAAACCGGCGCCGACCACGACGACGTCCGCCGTCCTCTTCTCGAGCGGTGCGGACCGACCGCAACCACTGCGTCCGCAGCCGAGGAGAAGGCCGCCGCCAAGACCGGCTGCGCCGCGGAGGAAGGCTCTTCGCGTGAGGGGTGGACGTAACCTCATGCGCCGCTGCACGTCACGCCTCGCTTTCCCATCAAACCCACGGGTTCGTCCCCGTCCCCTTGACCCCGAGGAGCTTCACGAGCTTCGCGATGCTTCGCAACAAGTAGAGCGACAGGATGATGATGAGGATCCACACGCCGGGCGCGAATTGCGGCATTGATCCGAAGACATCCCGTACCGGAAGCGCCGAGACGGCCTTCTTGCCCAAGCCGTGTTGCTTCGTCACGTACTTCGCGACGATGAACACCGTCGCGATGAGACCGACGTTCAAGAGTGTGGTGAACAGAGCCTTGCCGACCGCGGCGGCCTTCGAGAGCTGCGCCTGAAAGCTCATCGCGCGCTTGCGGATGAGCTCGCCCTGGAAGATGAGGTTTTCGCCGATGTTCGCGGGGAGGCGCATCAGATCGTTGATGGACCCGGCCAGCGCTTGCCTGCTTTGATTCGACGCCATGAATTTGAGCATGTACTGCTGCTCGCGCGCGAAATGCTTCCGCGCGAGCTTGAACCAGTCGGCGTCGGGGATGAGGTACTTGAGGGACGCATCGAGCGCGGCGCCGCTGCGCATGACGCGCAGAGAGGTCCAGATGGGCGGCAATTGATACCTGCCGAAGATCGCGGTCAACCTCGAGACCCCTCCCAGCAACGAGCGCTGCTCGTAGGGGATGCCTTTGACGTCCGAGATGGCCTCCCAGGTCTCCAGCTCCCTCACGACCTCCTTGCGCATCGCCTCGATGTCGATGTTCGGGATGCCCGCGAGCATCGTCAGATAAATGTCCACGTACTTCGAGAAATCCCGCGCGGCGAGGGTCCTGAGCGAGAGCACGTACTTCGAGAGCCAGCCCTTGTCGAGGACGGCGATGGAGCCGAAATCGATGAGCGCGATCCGGTTGTTCCGCAACATCATGATGTTGCCCGGATGAAGATCGCCGTGGGACAGGTTGTCGGTGAGGAGCTGCTTCAGGTAGCTGAGGTAGAGTCGCGCGCCCAGCTTCTTGGGATTGATGTTGTTTTCTTTGCGCCACCTCTTGGCTCTCTTCGGATCGTTGACGAGAGCCTCGATGTAATCGGACATGAGCACGCCGTCGACGAACTCCATCACCAGGACGCGCTTCGTGCAGTATTGCGAGAACGCCTTCGGGGCGTAGACCTTGGTTTGCCGCAGGGTGCGCCGCATTCGGCGCATCGCGCCGGCCTCCATGCGGTAATCGAGCTCGTCCGCGAGCGTACCCTCGAGCTTCTGGTACATCTCGTCGAGGTTCATCCACGACAAGGAGGGGACCCAGCGAAGCAAGCTCAGGTATCCCGCGATGATGGCGAGGTCCCTCCTGAGCGAGTCTGCGATGGAAGGCCGCTGGACCTTGATCGCCACCTTGGTATTCGTCTCCCGCAGGCGCGCGATGTGGACCTGGCCGATCGAAGCCGCGGCGAGGGGGACGACGTCGAACTCCCGGAACACCTCGTCGACGGGGCGCCCGAGCTCTTCTTCGATGATCTTGCGCGCGACGGCGCCGGAAAACCCGGTCGCTCGATCATGCAGCTTGGACAGCTCGTCGCAGAACACCTTCGGAAAGATGTCCCTGCGCATCGCCATGATCTGAGCAGCCTTGACCCAGAGGCCGCCCAGCCGCTCCATGTCCGTTCGGACCATGACGGCGAGGCGGAGCGGCGTATACTTGCCGCCGGGGCCATGCGGAGCCCGAAGCCGCGCCATCAGCCTGTGCCAGATCACCTTCCAGACCATCAACATGGTGAAGCCGAGGCGCCATGAAAGTACCGGCTCGAGCGGACGCCTCGTAACACCCTTGCGTACGACGAGGGGAGTTGGAATGAGCTTCTTCTTCAGCATGGTGATATGGCAGTAGGAACGTCGCCGAGCTCGGAGACGGACGGGAGCTGATCCGAGAATCGATCAGCCCCCGGCCCTCATGTGAAATCGATGTTCAACCGAGTCCCCACATCTTGCCGATCTTCGCGCGCTTCTTCTCGCGAACGATGATCACGACCGGCTGGGCATCGGAGGGGATCGCCTTGGCCGCCCTCCCGTCATCGAGGACCTCCATGATGCGATCCATCAGCCGGTTCGGCTTGCCCTTGCGGAGCTTGCGAACGAGCTTTCGCTTCTTCTTCCCCAAGTCGATGATGATGGGCTCCTGCGTCGCTGCCGCAGCGGCCGCGGGAGCGGCCGCTCCCGCGGCTGCGGACGACTTCGTCGATGCTGTCTCGGTGGCCATGGTGAATCTATCGCTTTCCTCGATCGGGTCGCCCCGATCGTCTTCGAACTAGAACAACGAGCTCAACTTGAAGCTCTTCCGACCCTTCCGGCCGGCAGCGAACATGTTCTTCGACAGGTCCTTCAACCAGCCGTTCTTCTTCTTCCGGTTCGAGCGATTGTGCCGGGCGAGGTACTGATCGAGGACCGCACGATTGGCACGCGCGCTGCGCCGGGTAATCTTCTCCATGAGCCTCGAGCTCCTGGAGAGCTTCCTCCGCTTCGACTTCTTTCCCTTGATGACGATCGGGCCCGTCGAAGCCCCCGCAGCCTGCGCGGCCTGCGGAATCACGATTCGTTTGATCCCTTTGATTCTTCTGATCTCCATGCTGCCTCCGACAGGGGTACTTCTCGATTGACGAGAAGTGCCCGCCTTAGAATGATCTTCAGCAGAATCGCACCGAGGGGCGTTCGCCCCATCGGGGTGATGCGGAGCCGGCTCTTGCGAGTCGACCCCCTCCCCGCATCTATCATGCACGATGAACCGATGCTTTCCTGTTAAAAATCTCGCAGGACAACAAGTCCTACCAGTAACGGCGCGTTACGTCCAGCGCAATCCCGCGTTGGTGTGTACTGTTACGCAGTGGTGTATGCTTTGGTTATTTCGATGGCTTCAGGAAGTCGATCCGGAGGTTGAATTCTTGCTTGTGGGGGTTGAATTTCTGCTCATGCTCAGGGGTGAGACGCGAGGTCGCCGTCGCGGGGCCCGGCGCGCCGCCGGCTGACCATCCCGCGTGGAGGAGCGCGGCGAGGTGCGTCAATGAAAACCGCCGTGTCACGCACAGGTGTTCACGCATGTCAAGCTGAACGTGATGGGCATGCGTGGCGCTCGTCCGGTTACCCGCCAGGACGACATGGATGACTAGGCTCCCCCAGTCAACACGAGCTTTCTGTGCACCGAGGGGGCGTCGAAAGCCTCTTGCGCACGAGAGGCGTGAGATGCTATAGCCCGGTGCCCTTGCTCTCTATCTCTATTAGGCTTCGGAGCGGGTGAGAGTGACCGATGCCGGTGGGCCGGTCTTACATCAATCATGGATAAGGATACCGGTCTCGGTGCGAGCGTGAAAGTGTCCGCGTCCTCGAACCAAGAATCATTGTGCGTGTGGCTTCAGACGGAAGTGGGGCGATTGCTCGGCGTGTCGCCCGACTCCATTGGAAGGGAACGGCGCTTCCGCGAGCTCGGGCTCGAGTCTGCACCGTTGACCGCCCTCGTGGCTCGCCTGTCGTCGCACATTGGGCGCCCCCTCCTGCCCACGGCAGCATGGGAATATCCGACAATCGAGGCGCTGTCGCGGTATGCCGCAACGTCGTCCTCGGCGGTCGCCGTCGAGCCCGCTCGCCTGGAGGCGCAGCCCGCGGATACGCGGTCGGACCTCGCCGAGCCCATTGCCATCATCGGTATGGCTTGCCGTCTGCCCGGCGGCGTGTCCTCGCCGGCCGAGCTCTGGAAGCTTTTGCGGGAGGGGCGGCACGGTATCCGGGAGGTCCCGCCGGAGCGGTGGGATATCGAGGCGTTCTTCGACGAGGACCTCAAGAAGCCCGGCAAGATGAGCACGCGCTGGGGCGGCTTCGTCGACGGGGTCGATCGATTCGACGCGCCGTTCTTCAGCATTTCTCGCCGCGAAGGCGAGCACATGGATCCGCAGCAGCGCATCGTGCTGGAGATGGCCTGGGAGGCCATCGAAGACGCGCGGATGGATCCCGCCGCCTTGTGCGGGCGCGCAATCGGCGTGTTCGTCGGAGCGATGTGGAGCGATTACGCGAGGCTCACGAACGGTGATCCGGAGGTCATCGACCAGCACACCGCGACGGGGCAGGATACGTCGATCATCTCGGCTCGCGTGAGTTATGCCCTCGGGTTCGAGGGACCGAGCTTGACGGTGAACACGGCGTGCTCCTCCTCGCTCATGGCGATCCACCTCGCGTGCCAGAGCCTGCGGCTGGGCGAGTCGACGATGGCCCTCGCGGGCGGTGTCCACATCATCTCGTCGCCGCACAGCACGGTCGCGATGACGAAGCTCGGCGCGATGAACCCGGCCGGACAATGCCGTGCATTCGACGCTGCTGCCAACGGCTACGTTCGCGGAGAAGGCGGCGGGCTCCTCCTCTTGAAGCCGCTTCGCCAGGCCATCGCGGACGGCGATCCGATCTATTGCGTCATCCGCGGGAGCGCGACGAACAACGACGGGTTCTCCAACGGCCTCACGGCGCCGAACCCGAAGGCCCAGGAAGCGATGCTCCGCCGAGCGCTCCTCGAGGCGGGCGTGGACGCCGAGTCGATCGATTACATCGAGACACACGGCCCGGGCACGATCCTGGGCGATCCGATCGAGGCGGGAGCCATCGGCGCGGTCCTGGGGGCGAGCCGCCCCGCCGAGCGACCGGTCCGCATCGGGTCGATCAAGACGAACTTCGGACATCTCGAGGCTGCCGCCGGCGTCGCGGGGCTCATGAAGGTGGCGCTCTCGCTGCGCAACCGGATGTTGCCGCCGAGCCTGAACTTCGAGCGGCCGAATCCCCACATTCCCTTCGAGTCGCTCCGGGTCGCAGTGCAGACCAAGCTCGAAGCCTGGCCTCGGCACGAAGCGAATCCTCGCGCAGGCGTGAGCTCGTTCGGGTTCGGGGGGACGAACTGTCACGCCATCCTCGAAGCAGCGCCCGGGAGCAACGGTCTCCTCCTCGCGCTCGCCGCCGATGATCCGCGGTCACTCCGACGGAGCGTCCTCGACGCGCTCGATTGCGCGAGCCAGCTCGAGAGCTTCGCCGAAGCGGAGGGCCTTTGCCGTACCGTGACGGAGCGTGGTCCGCGCGGGGCCTACCGCGGGGCCGTCGCGGCGAGCTCGCGCGACGAACTCGTCACGGGTTTGTCGAGCCTGCTCTCCGGGGGGATCGGCGCGCGAGAGCCCGCGGCGCCGCGTCCGCGGCTCGTATTCGTTTGTCCTGGGCACGGTGGGCAATGGGTGGGCATGGCCCGTTCGCTCGTCGCGACGGAGCCGGTGTTCCGCGCCGAAATCGAGGCTTGCGACCGAGCACTCTCCGCGCTTCGAGGCTTCACCATCCTTGGAGAGCTCCTCGCGAACGAGACGAGCTCACGCCTCGACGCGCCGGAGGTCGTCCAGGCCGTGATGTTCGGTGTGTCCGCGGCGCTCGCTGCGCTGTGGCGCTCCTGGGGCATCGAGCCCGACGTCGTCGTGGGTCACAGCATGGGCGAGGTGACGGCTGCGTACCTGGCCGGGGCGCTCTCGCTCGATGACGCAATGCGCGTGATCGTCGAGCGCAGCCGATGGATCGGCACGGTTGCCGGGCGGGGTGGGGTGCTCTCGGTCGTCCTTCCGGCGGACCAGACGCTCGAGGCGGTCCTGAGAGACGCCGAGGGGCTCGCGCTGGCGGCCGTCAATGGTCCGCGTGCGGTCGCGCTCTCCGGGACGATCGAGGACCTCGAGCGCGCCGAGGCGCGCCTCTCTGCGCGAGGGATCCTGTGCCAGCGCGTGAAAATGGGCTTCGCGGCGCACGGCCCGCAGATGGACCCGCTGCTCGATCCGCTCCGCGCGAGCCTGCTCGGGATCAAGCCCCGCACGACGAGGGTGCGGTTCCGCTCGACCGCGCTCGATGGGTGGCTCGACGGCTCCGAGTGCTCGCCCGAATACTGGGCGAAGAACCTGAGGAGCACGGTCCTCTTCGAGAAGGCCATCGCGGCCATTGCCTCGGAAAGCCCGGCCGTCTTCCTCGAGCTCGGCCCGCACCCGGTGCTCGTCAAATCGATCGAACGGACCATTCAATCGATCGCGGCGCGCGCGTCGGCGCTACCGTCCTGCTTCCGGTACGAGGACGAGCGCGCGAGCTTGTTGAAGAGCCTCGGGGCGCTGTTCGAGGCAGGCTTCGATCCGCGCTTCCGCGAGGTTTTCCGCCATGCGCGAGGCCTCGACGCGCGAAGGCCGGAGCTCGCAGAGACGCTAGGGGCCCTACGGAATGAAGCTCTCGAGGCGCCTGCTCCGGCCGCGGCGCCGCCCGTGCCCCTCGCTCTTTCGGGCAAGACTGAGCCGGCGCTCCGCGCGCAGGCCGTGCGGCTGTTCGCGCACCTCTCGTCGTCCCCGGAGCTCGACCTCCGAGACGTGGCCCACTCCCTGGCCACGACGCGCGCGCATTTCGAGCGCCGGGCGGTGGTCGTCGCGCGCGAGCGTGAAGCGGCGCTCGCGGCGCTCCAGGCGCTGTCGAACGGGCAGCGCGTCGAGGAGGTCGTCGAGGGCCGAACGAGGCCGCTCGGAAAGATCGTCTTCGTGTTCCCGGGTCAGGGGTCGCAGTGGGCGGGGATGGCGCTCCCGCTCCTCGAGAGCTCGGCGGTCTTTCGCGCGCAGATGGAGCAGTGCGAGCGTGCCCTCGCGCCGCATACGGATTTCTCGGTCCTTGCGGTTCTCCGGTCCGAGCCAGGGGCTCCGGCGCTCGACCGGCTGGACGTGGTGCAGCCCGTCCTTTTCGCGATGATGGTGTCGCTCGCCGCGCTTTGGCGTTCGCTCGGGGTCGAGCCAGACGCCGTCGTGGGCCATAGCCAGGGGGAGATCGCGGCGGCTTACGTGTCCGGCGCGCTGTCGCTCGAGGACGCCGCGCGGGTCGTCGGACGACGCAGCCGCGCGCTCACGAGGTTCCTCGGCACCGGCGCGATGGCGACGACGGAGCTGTCGCGCGAGGAGCTCTCGCAGAGGCTCGCCCGCTTCGGTGGTCGGATCGAGGTGGCGGCCGTCAATGGGCCGAAGGCGACCTCGGTATCCGGCGATCCACAGGCCATCGAGGAGCTCGTCCGTGAGCTCTCGGACGAGCAGATCTTCGTACGAAAGCTTCATTTCAACGTAGCGACCCATTACGCGCAGATGGAGGTGATGCAGGGCGAGCTGTCGCAGATCCTCGGTGGGCTCGCTCCGAGGGCGCCGAGCGTCCCATTCTATTCGACCGTCACCGGCGATCGGCTGGATGGCCCTGCGCTCGACGAGGAATACTGGTACCACAACCTCCGGAAGATGGTCCGGTTCGCGGACGCCACGGAGCGGCTGATCGCGGACGGTCACCGCGTCTTCATCGAGGTGAATCCCCACCCGCTGCTCGCCATGCCGTTGCAGGCGAACCTCGAAGCCGCAGGCGTGTCCGGCCTGATCGTGAGCACGTTGCGGCGCGAGCATGGTTCGCTCGCGCGGGTGCTATCGTCCTGGGCCGAGCTGCACACGAGCGGCGTCGCCATCCATCATGCCAGGATGTTCCGCGGAGCGCAGCGGGCGCCGCTCCCCACGTATCCGTTCCAGCGAGAGCGATACTGGCTGGACGTGCCGAGCCCGAGGGGTACGGCGGCTCCTCGAGCGGGCGCGACCTCGGGTCACCCGCTGCTCGGGGCGCCGTTTCGAATGTCCGTGCCGAAGGGCGCGGTCTTCTGGGAGCAAGTGTTGTCGCTCGACACGCTCCCCTGGCTGCGCGACCATTGCGTGGAGGAGAGCTGCGTCTTCCCCGGCGCGGGTTACGTGGAGATGGGGCTCGCCGCGGCGAAGGAGGTGCTCCGCGATAGGGGCGTCTTGCTCGAGGAAGTCGAGCTCCGTCAGGCGCTCGTCCTGACCGACACCGCGTCGACGCTCGTCCAGATCACACTGGAGGAAGCGGGCCCGTCGAGCTTCCGACTGAGCATCGCCGAGCGGCAAAGCTCGGCGGGGCGCGAGGCGGAGCGGTGGCAAGAGCTCGTCGCGGCGCGCGTCGGGCCGGCGCCCGAAAACGAGGGTAGGAGCGAGGGTGCGCTGCGGCTCGACGAGGCGAGGGCGCGCTGCGCGCGCGAGCGATCGGTCGACGCACATTACGAGAGTTTTTCGGAGAGGGGTCATCGATATGGCCCGGCATTTCGCGGCTTGCGACGGCTCTTCTGCGACGCCGATGGCAAGCGTGCGCTCGGGCTCATCGCCCTGCCCGACGCCGCGTCGGGGGCCGACGCTTTCGTGATCCACCCCGCGCTGCTCGATGCGTGCATTCACGTGCTGTTCGCCGCCGAGCCAGCGGACGCGCACCTCCCCGCGGGCCCGCTCGTGCCCGTGAAGATCGATCGGGTGTACGGGTTTCGCGCGGCATCGAAGCTCGTGTGGTGCGAGGCGACGGTCTCCGCGCGGCGCGGGGCGCCTGGGCTCGTCGCCGATCTTTGCATCTGGGAGGAGAGCGGCGCGCTCGTCGGCCGCGTCGACGGATTGCACCTCGAGCCCCTCGGACGCGACGCGACCGCGCAGGCGGAGCCATGGTCGAAATGGCTCCTCGGCGTCGCGTGGAGGGACTTCGAGGAGCCTCCGCGGCCTCTCGCGAAGACCGCGCCGGGGCGCTGGCTCGTGCTTTCGGACCGGAGAGAATTCGCGGACAAGATCGCGGCCGAGCTTGCCTCGGCAGGCGGAGACGTGCAGGTCGTGCTCGGCCGCTCCGACGATCGCGCCGGCGGCATCGATCCGCTCGATCGCCACGCCGTGGAGCGAATGATCGCGGATTCGCTTCGCGTCCCTTCGCCGCTCCGTGGCGTGATCTGCGCGTGGGGCCTCGACGCGCCCTCGAGCGACGCGCCTCTCGCGGATCCGCTCGCCGAGGCGAGCCTGCGGGGCTTTGCCGGGGCGCTGCACGTCGCGCAGGCGCTCGGCGCGCGCCCGCTCCGGGATCCGCCCCGGCTCGTCCTCGTGACGCTGCGTTCGCAATCGGTCCACGACGCCACGCATGTTCGGCCGGAGCAGGCGCTCATGTGGGGGCTCGGCGGGACGATCCGGATGGAGCACCCGAGCCTGCGGCCCCTCCGCGTGGATATCGGAGATCCGGAGAGCCTCGTGGAGGCGCGATCGCTGGTCTTGCTTCTGCTTTCGGACACGGACGAGGATCAGGTCGCAGTGCGCGGCACCGCCCGCCACGTGGCTCGGCTCGAGCGCGCCTCCCTGCCGCAGACGAGTTCGGCGCGCGTGGAGCCTGCCGGGGATCGACCCTATCGCCTCGTGAACGACCGCCCCGGGGTGCTCGATGGGATTCACCTCGCGCCATTCGAACGTACGACGCCGGGGGAGGGAGAGGTCGAGATCGCGGTCGATGTCGCGGGGATGAATTTCCGTGACGTCCTCTCGGTGCTCGGCGAGATCCCCGCGGTGGAGGGGCGCAGGACGAACATGGGGCTCGAATGCGTCGGGAGGGTCGCGCGGCTCGGCCCGGGCGTCACGGGTCTCCGCGAAGGGCAGCGCGTGATCGCCGTGGGCTTCTCTGGGTTCGCGACGCACGTGCTTTCCTCCGCCGTATTGACGTTCCCGCTGCCCGATGACCTCGCCTCCGAGGACGCGGTGACGCTCCCCATCGCGCACCTGACGGCCTACCATTCGCTCTGCCGCGCCGCCAAGCTCCGGGCGGGCGAGCGTGTGCTCATCCATTCGGCCGCGGGCGGCGTCGGAATGGCGGCGCTCGCGTGGGCCCGTCACGTGGGCGCCCAGATCATCGCCACGGCGGGCACCGAAGAGAAGCGCGCGTGGCTGCGATCTCAGGGAGTGCAGCTCGTCACGGATTCTCGCTCGGATCGCTTCGCGGAGGACGTGCTGCGGTTCACGGGCGGCGAGGGCGTCGACGTCGTCCTCAATTCGCTGGGTGGACCCTTCCTGGAGAAGAGCCTCGATCTCTTGCGCGAGGGGGGCCGCTTCGTCGAGCTCGGCAGGCGGGACTACCAGGCGAATCATCGAATTGGCTTGAGGCCGTTTCTGAAGGGGCTCACGTTCTCGTTCGTCGATCTCGGGACGATGATCGACAGGCGCCCGGAGCTCGTTCGCGAGCTCTTCCTGGAGATCCTCGAGCACGTGAGGAGGGGCGAGATTCGGCCGCTTCCCCGCAGCACGTTCCCGCTGTCCCGCGCGCAGGAGGCATTCTGGGAGATGCGCGGCGGCAAGCACACGGGCAAGCTCGTCCTGCGGGTCGACGAACCCACGAAGCCCAGCGTGAAGGTAACGGGGGACGCGCAGGCGACGCTGTTGAAGCAGGATGCCAGCTACCTCGTCACGGGCGGCCTCGGCGGGCTCGGGATGTCGCTCGCTTCGTGGATGGCCGAACGAGGGGCGGGCCATATCGTGCTCGTCGGTCGACGCGGCCCGCAAAATGAAACGCAACGCGAGGCCATCGAAGCGATGCGGCGCCTCGGGGCCGAGGTGACGGTGGCGCAGGCCGACGTGGTCGACCGCGCGGCGCTCTCAGCCATCCTGGCGTCGCTCCCCGCCGCCTTCCCCTTGAAGGGCGTGGTGCACGCGGCCATGGTGCTCGACGACGGAATGATTCCCGATCAATCCGTCGCGCGCGCCCGCGCCGTGTTCGGCCCGAAGGTCGCCGGCGCTGTCCACCTCGACGCGCTCACGCGAGACATGAAGCTCGATTTCTTCGTGCTTTACAGCTCGGCGATGACCCTCCTCGGCAGTCCCGGGCAGGCGAATTATACCGCCGCCAATGCGTTCCTCGATGCGCTCGCGTATCATCGCCGGAGCCTCGGCTTGCCGGCATCGGCCATCGCCTGGGGGCCTTTCGCGGAGATCGGGCTCGCCGCGGCGTCCGACAACCGCGGAGCGAGGCTCGAAGGCCGCGGGCTCGGCCTCCTCGGCCCGCGCGACGGTCATGCCATCTTCGCGCGGGTCGCGGCGACCGGGCTGGCGCACGTCGCTCCGTGCCCGATCGACGTGCGCCAGTGGGCCGATTTCTATCCGACCGCGGTCGGGTGGCCTTATCTCACCTCCCTCTTCGCGGATAGCACCCACACGGACACGCGCGCCTCGGATCAGGATCTCGTCGGCTCGATCCGCGGCGCGGATCCCGAGCGGGCACGCCAGCTCGTCTGTGCCCTCGTCCTCGAGCACGTCGGGCACGTGCTCCGCATGGACCCGGCCAAGCTAGACCCGAGCACGCCCTTCCGCGCGCTCGGCGTCGATAGCCTCATCGGTCTGGAGCTCAGAAACCGGCTGGAGGCGAGCACAGGCCAATCCATGCCCGCCACGATCGTGTGGACGTATCCGACGGCGAACGCGTTGACCGAGTTCCTGTTCGGGCGGCTCCGCCCCGCTCCGGAGACGCGCCGCGAGGCGACACCCGCCGTAGAGGCGATTGCGGACAAACCCGCCGCAGCGCCTGTCCCGCTCGGGGCCATCGAGGATGCGCTCCGGCGGGAGCTCGAGGAGCTCGAGGAGGTCGTTGGTGGCTGATCAGGCTGGTCCGGGGGTCTTGGACCCCCAGCGGGTGCTCGCCGCTCTCCGGAACGCAAAGAGCCGCATCGCAGAGCTGGAGGCAAGGGCGCACGAGCCGATCGCCGTCGTGGGTATCGGTTGCAGGTTCCCCGGCGGGCGGACGCCAGCGACGTTCTGGGCCACGATGGCCACCGGCGCCGACATGATCCGGGAGGTGCCGGAGAGCCGACTGCTCGGTCCCTGGCCCGAGGGCGTGCCGCGGTGGGCGGGGCTCCTCGACGACGAGCCGGATCGATTCGACGCTGCATTCTTCGGCATCTCGCCGCGCGAGGCGCAGAGCCTCGACCCCCAGCAACGCTTGCTGCTCGAGGTGAGCTGGGAAGCGCTCGAGGACGCGGGGTTCGTCCCCGAACGATTGCACGGCTCACGGACGGGCGTGTTCGTGGGGTTGTGTTTCACTGATTATCGCCAGCGTTTGCGCCTGCGGCCGTTCGAGGAGCGCGACGCCGGAGATTTCACGGGGAACCTCGCCAGCACGGCCGCGGGCAGGCTTTCGTATGTGCTCGGCCTGCGGGGCCCCGCAGTCACGGTGGATACGGCGTGCTCGAGCTCGCTCGTATCCGTTCATCTCGCATGCCAGAGCCTGCGGGACGGCGAGGTCGATCTCGCGCTCGCCGGCGGGGTCAACCTCATTCTCTCGGAGCGGACGACGGCGGCGGTCGCGCTCTTGCAGGCGCTCTCACCGGAGGGCCGCTGCAAGACGTTCGACGCATCGGCCAATGGATTCGTGCGCGGCGAGGGCGCCGGGATCGTCGTGCTGAAGCGCCTCTCCGACGCGCAGCGCGACGGCGACACGATCCTCGCCCTGGTGCGCGGGTCGGCCGTGAATCAAGATGGGCGATCGACCGGGCTCACGGCGCCGAACGTGCTCGCGCAGGAGGCGCTGCTCGGGGACGCGTTGCGTAATGCGCGCGTCGAGCCTCACGAGGTGGGCTTCATCGAATGCCACGGGACGGGGACTTCGCTCGGCGATCCCATCGAGACCGAGGCGATCCGCAGTGTCTTCGGCGCACAGCGCAAGGACGGATCGCGGCTGTGGCTCGGGGCGCTCAAGACGAACATCGGGCATCTCGAGGCGGCCGCGGGGATCGCAGGGTTCATCAAGGTCGTGCTCGCCCTCGGTCACCGCCGACTGCCTCCCAATTTGCACCTGCGCCACCTGAATCCGCGTGTCCGGATCGCGGGGACGCCTCTCTCGCCCGTGTCTGAATCGATCCCCTGGTCGCCCGTAGGCAACCGGAGGCTCGGCGGGGTGTCCTCCTTCGGATTGAGCGGCACCAATGCCCACGTCATCCTCGAGGAGGCCCCCGCAAGACCAGACCAGGGCCGCGCGATAGAGCCCGCGCGGCTGCCCTTCCTCGTTTCGGGGCGGAGCGTTGCGGCGCTCCAGGCGCAAGCCGCGAGGCTCCGTGAGCACCTCGCGGCGCAGCCGGAGTCGAGCCTCTCCGACGTGGCGTATTCGCTCGCGATGCGTCGCACGTACTTCGAGCACAGGGCGGTCGTGATTGCGGGCGACCGGCGTTCGCTCGACGATGGGCTCTCGGCCCTCGCGCGTGACGAGCGCTCGCCGGGCGTCGTCACCGATCAAAGGCGTCGCGCTGGAAAGCTGGCGCTGCTGTTCACCGGGCAGGGCAGCCAGTACCCCGGCATGGGGCGTGATCTCTACGAGGCGTACCCCGTGTATCGCGAAGCGTTCGACGCCGTGTGCGCACGCTTCGATGGTCTCCTCGACGAGCCGCTCCGGGACCTCGTCCTCGCGAAGGATGCGCTCGGGGATCGGGGCGCGTTGCAGAGGACGCAATACACGCAGCCGGCGCTGTTCGCGCTCGAGGTCTCGCTTTACCGGCTGCTCGCGTCGTGGGGGGTGAAGCCCGACGTGCTCGGTGGGCATTCCATCGGAGAGATCGTCGCGGCGCACGTCGCGGGGGTGTTTTCGCTCGACGATGCCTGTGCGCTGGTCGCCGCGCGGGCGCGCCTCATGGGGGCGCTGCCCGAAGGGGGCGCCATGGTCGCATTGCAGGCGACCGAGCAGGAGGTCCTCTCGTGGCTGGCGGCGCACCGGGGACGTGTGGACGTCGCGGCGCAGAATGGCCCCGAGGCCACCGTCATCGCCGGGGACGAGGACGCCGTGCTTGCCGTCGAGGCGCTCGCGCGCGCCATGGGCCGCAAGACGACGCGGCTCTCCGTCTCGCACGCCTTCCATTCGCCACGCATGGACGAGATGCTCGAAGCATTCCGTCGCGCCGTGCGTGGCCTCGAATTTCGGGCGCCGCAGATCCCCCTCGTCTCGAACGTGACGGGGAGACGCGCGACCGCCGACGAGCTTTGCAGCGCCGACTACTGGGTCGCGCACGCGCGGCGCGCCGTGCGGTGGCACGACGGCATGCGAAGCCTGGTGGCCGAAGGGGTCGGGACCTACCTCGAGCTCGGTCCGCAGGGCGTGCTGAGTGGGCTCGGCCCCGCGTGTTTGTCGGAAGAGGAGGAGAGCGCAGCGGCGTTTTTCTCTGCGCTCCGCAAGAACGCCGATGGAGTGCAGACCTTGCTTTCGGCGCTCGCGGGGCTCTTCGCCCGGGGCGTCGACGTGGACTGGGCGGCGTTTTTCGCGCCGCTCTCTGCGCGCCCCGTCGCTCTGCCCACGTACGCATTCCAGCGCGAGCGATACTGGCTGGAGGGCGGCAAGCCGCAGGACACCACGCGCGGGAGCACGCATTCGCTCGACGAGGCGGGCTTCTGGGAGGCGGTCGAGCGGGGCGATTTCGGGCGTGTTTCGGCCGTGCTCGGCGTGGGCGACGACGGGGAGCGCTCGGCGCTCGGCACGGCGGTCTCCGTGCTGTCGAGGTGGCGGCGGAAGCTCCGCGAGCGGTCTGCGATCGATTCCCTCCGGTATCAGATCGAATGGAAGCCCCTGGAGGTCCCGGAGGTGCGGGCCTCGGGCGGCACGTGCTGGCTCGTCCTGGGGGAGCGCGAACGTGCGTGTCCCGTCGAAACGAGCCTTCGTGAAGCGCTGGAGGAGCAGGGCGTTCGTGTCGAGAGCGTCGTGCTCTCCGACGCGGATGCGGATCGCGAGCGGATCGCCGCGAGCCTGCGCGTGGGCGCGTCCGGCGCGGCGCCGCCGAGGGCGGTGTTTTCTCTGCTCTCGCTCGACGAGCGGCCTGCGTTCGGCGAGGCAGCCTTGCCGCTCGGGGCGATCCGTGCGCTCGCCCTCGCACAGGCGCTCGGAGACATCGCACTCGAAGCGCCGCTCTTTCTGGTGACGAGCGGGGCTGTGAGTATTGGCCGATCGGATCGGCTGGCGCACCCGGTGCAGGCCCTCTCGTGGGGGCTCGGGCGCGTGTTTGCCCTGGAACATCCCGAGCGCTGGGGAGGGCTCGTCGACATCGCCGGCACGCTCGACGCCCCTGGGCGCGCGCGCCTCGTGGCTGCGTTGTTCGGCAGCGGAGGCGAGGATCAGATCGCCGCGCGTCCGGGCGCAACCTATGCGTGCCGGCTCCGCCGCGCGCCTCGCGAGGACGAGGCGGAGAGGCCGGCGTTCCGTCCGCGTGGCACGGTCCTGATCACGGGAGGGACCGGCGCGATCGGAGGTGAGATCGGCCGGTGGCTCGCGAGGCTCGGCGCAGAGCACATCGTGCTCACGAGCCGCCGCGGGGCGGAGACCCCGGGCGCGCGCGAGCTCGGGGCGGAGCTCGAGGCGCTCGGCGCGAAGGTTACCCTCGTTGCCTGTGATGTCGCGGAGCGCGCCGAGGTCGACGCGCTCGTCCGACGTCTCGACGCGGGGCAGACGCCCATACGCGCCGTCTTCCACGCGGCCGGCGTCACGCACGACACGCCGTTCGCAGAGACGAACGCGGAGGAGCTCCGGCAGATCGTCGCGGGCAAGGCCGCGGGCGCGTGGCACCTGCACGAGGCGCTCTCAGCGACGCCACTCGACGCGTTCGTCGTGTTCTCTTCGGTCGCCGGTGTCCTGGGGAACGGCCATCAGTGCGCGTATGCCGCCGCGAACGCGTTCCTCGATGCGCTCGTCGAGCACCGCGTGGCGAGCGGCCTCCCTGGCCTGTCGATCGCATGGGGCATGTGGGGCGGCGCGGGCATGGCCGCCGACGCATCCGTGCAAGAGCACCTCCGCCGCCGCGGCTTCCGGGCCATGGCGCCGGCCGACGCGTTACGCGCGCTGCAACGAGCGCTCGAGCATGGCGAGTCCACCGGCGTGGTCGCCGACATCGATTGGGCGCGGTTCGCTCCGTGGTTCGCGGCTGCGCGTGCGCGCTCGCTTCTCGCGGACATGCCCGAGGCGTCGACGGCGATGGCTCGCTCTTCGACGTCCCCCGCGAACGCGAGCGGCGCGAGTGATCTCTTGCTCGAGCTCCGCTCCGTCGGAGAGCGAGAACGCAAGGAGCGGCTCGTCGCGCTGGTGCTGAAGGAGACGGCGATCGTCCTCGGGCACAAGAGCGTGGAGCGGCTCGACCCGATGTCGGGCTTCATGGACCTCGGGCTCGACTCGCTCATGGCGGTCGGCCTTCGGCAGCGGCTGCGTCGCGCGACCGGAGTGAGTCTGCCCGCGACGCTGGCGTTCGACCATCCGACGCCGGATCACGTCGCGCGGTTCTTGCTGGACCAACTATCGCACGCGCTCGGAGAGTCGCGCCCCGCGCTCGTTGGTGTCCCAGAGCTCCGCGCAACGCCCAGGGCGGACGACGAGCCGATCGCCATCGTGGGTGTCGGCCTCGACCTGCCAGGCGGCTGCGCCGATCTGTCGAGCCTTTTCGAAGTGCTGTCGCGCGCCGAGGACACCATCGGGTCGGTCCCGACGGACCGGTGGTCCCTCGAAGGATTTTACGATCCCGATCCGGACGCGATCGGCAAGAGCTACGTGAAGGAGGCCGCGTTCGTCGATCGGGTCGATCGGTTCGACGCGGCGTTCTTCGGCGTGAGCCCGCGCGAGGCGAAGAGCCTCGATCCTCAGCACCGGCTCCTGCTCGAGGCCACGTGGCGAGCGCTGGAGGATGCCGGCGTGAAGCCGTTCGACCTCAAAAATTCGCGGACGGGCGTCTTCGTCGGGATGGGGCCGAGCGAATACGAACGACTCCAGGACGGCGTGCGGAGCGCCGACGCACACGCCCTGCTCGGGACGCACGCGTCGTTTGCCGCGGGACGCATCGCGTTCATCCTGGGGCTTCAGGGCCCTGCGTTGTCGGTGGACACGGCGTGCTCGTCGTCGCTCGTGGCCCTCCACCTCGCGTGCCGTGCGCTGCGGCACGGCGAGTGCGACGTGGCGCTCGCCGCGGGCGTGCAGGTGATCGCGGCGCCCGAGCCGTTCGTTCTTCTCTCCCGTACGCGCGCGCTCGCGCCCGACGGCCGCAGCAAGCCGTTCTCCGCGAACGCCAATGGCTACGGGCGCGGCGAGGGCGTCGTGGTCCTGGCCCTGGAGCGGCTCTCGGACGCACGCAAGCATGGCAGAACCATCCTCGCGGTCGTCCGCGGGAGCGCAGTGAATCACGACGGCGCGAGCAGCGCGTTGACCGCGCCGAACGGCACCTCCCAGCAGAAGGTGCTCCGCGCCGCGCTCGAAGATGCCGGGCTCTCGCCCGCGGACATCGATGTCGTGGAGTGCCACGGAACGGGGACCTCTCTCGGCGATCCGATCGAGGTCCAGGCGATCTCCGCGGTGTATGGCCAGGGACGTCCCAAGGAACGGCCGCTCCTCCTCGGGGCGGTCAAATCGAACATCGGTCACCTCGAATCCGCCGCAGGTCTCGCGGGCGTCGCGAAGGTCCTCGCGGCCTTGCGCCATGAGGCCCTCCCGCCGACGTTGCACACGACGCCGCGCAACCCTCACATCGAATGGGATGCGCTCCCCGTCCGCGTGACCGATGCCCTCACACCGTGGCCGCGGCGCAGCGAGGGTGGTCCTCGCAGGGCCTCCGTCTCGGCGTTCGGCCTTAGCGGCACGAACGCCCACGTCATCCTGGAAGAACCTCCCGCCGAAGACGCGCCCGCGCGCGCGTCCGTCACGGCGCCGGCGTCGCTTCCTTTCTTGATCTCCGGCGCGAGCGTCGAGGCCCTGCGTGCGCAGGCGGCGAGGCTCGGTGAGCACCTCGCGACACGACAGGACGAGGAGCTCCTCGACGTCGCCCATTCGCTGGCGAACAGCCGCACGCATTTCGTGTACCGGGCCGCGGTGGTGGCCGAGGACCGGGGCGCGCTCGTCGGCACGCTCGGAGCCCTCGCTCGCGGGGAGCGGCCGGCAGGCATCACGTTCGGAGACAACCGGAAGACGGGGAAGCTCGCCGTCCTCTTCACGGGGCAGGGGAGCCAGCACCCGGGCATGGGCAAGCTGCTCCATGAGGCGTACCCGGTGTTCCGTGACGCGTTCGACGCGTGCGCGGCTTTCTTCGACAGGGGCCTCGACCGTCCGCTGCGCGAGGTGCTCTTCGCGCCGGAGGGCTCCGCGGACGCCGCGTTGCTCGATCGGACCGCATATGCCCAGCCTGCGCTGTTCGCCGTCGAGGTCGCGCTCTACAGGCTCGTTTCTTCGTGCGGCGTTCGTCCGGACGTACTTTCGGGCCATTCGATCGGCGAGCTCGCCGCCGCCCACGTCGCGGGCGTTTTTTCGCTCGAGGACGCATGCACGATCGTTGCGGCGCGGGGTCGGCTCATGCAGGAGCTTCC
The DNA here is from genome assembly GCF_029960785.1 of Polyangium sp. 15x6. Lineage (GTDB taxonomy): Bacteria > Myxococcota_A > Polyangia > Polyangiales > Polyangiaceae > Polyangium. The sequence goes on along the minus strand of NZ_JASBQE010000014.1, from coordinate 55,212 downwards.
CGCCGGCGGCGCCATGGTCGCGCTGCAGGCGTCCGAGGCCGAGGTGGTGCCCTGGCTCGAGGGGGACGGTGGTCGTGTCGACATCGCCGCGCTCAATGGTCCGACCTCCACGGTGATCGCAGGCGACGAGGGCGCCGTGATGGCCGTCGCCGGAAGAGCGGCCGCCCTCGGGCGAAAAACGACGCGCCTCGTCGTCTCCCACGCGTTTCATTCGCCGCGCATCGTCCCGATGCTGGACGCGTTTCGCCGCGTTCTCCAGGGCGTGCGCGCGAATCGGCCTTCCATCCCGATCGTCTCCAACGTGACGGGCAAGCTCGCGACCGACGAGGAGCTCTGCAACCCCGAGTACTGGGTTCGTCACGTCCGCCAGGTCGTCCGTTGGCTCGACGGGATGCGGCTGCTCGAAGCGGCCGGCGTCACGAGTTTCCTCGAGCTCGGGCCGAGAGGGACCCTCTCCGGCCTCGGTCCGGATTGCCTGCTCGACGGCGAGCACGCCGCGTTTTTCCCGGCGCTTCGCCGGGACACGCCGGAGACGCGTACGCTCGCTGCAGCGCTCGGAGGGATCTTCGCGCGCGGAAACCCCGTCGACTGGCAGGCCTTCTTCGCGCCGCATGCGCCGCGCCGCGTCGCGCTCCCGACGTACGCCTTTCAGCATGAACGATACTGGCTCCCCGCACCGTCGCGCGCGCTCGCATCGGGCGTCGGGGAACGCCCCGCTGTCGAGGCGCGCTTCTGGAATGCCGTCGAGAGCGAGGACGCCGAGGATGTGCAGGCCTTGCTGGGGGTCGACGAGGCCACGCAGCGGGCGTCGATCGCGGCCGCGTTGCCGTCGCTGCGGCGATGGCGCCGTACGCAGGCGGAGACGGAGGCGGCGCTCGCGCTTCGGTACCACGTGACGTGGCGACCGCTGCCCGACAGCGGCCCGAGCGAGACACGAGGGACGTGGCTCGTGGTCGTGGGGGACGAAGACGCGCGCTCCTCCCTCGCCGAGGCGGTGGAGCACGCGCTCCGCGAGCATGGGGGTGAGGTGGTCCGCGTGGTCCTCGGGGACGGCGACGTGGATCGCCGAACGCTCGGCGCGCGCATCACGGAGGCGGTCTCCAGGGGCGTCGCGCTCGCCGGCGTCGTGTCGCTCGCGAGCCTCGACGAGGCGCCCCTCGATGGGCAGGCGACGATCCCGCGTGGGTTTGTCAGGACGCTCGCGCTCGCGCAGGCGCTCCTCGACGTGAGCGTGCAGGCGCCCCTATGGATCGTCACCTCGGGCGCGGTCCGCGTGGGGCGCTCGGATCGATGCGAGCGCCCGCTCGGAGCTCTCTCGTGGGGGCTCGGGCGCGTCTTCGGTCTCGAGCATCCCGAGCGCTGGGGTGGGCTCGTGGACGTGGTGGGTCCGCTCGACGCGAGGGGGCGCGCGCGGCTCGCGGGGGCGTTTGTCTCGCAGAACGGCGAGACGGAGATCGCCTTGCGATCGAGCGGCCGGTATGTGCGTCGGATCACGCGCGCGTCGCGCGAGGACGACGCGAACCGCCCGTCGTATGAGCCTCGAGGGACGATCCTCATCACCGGCGGCACGGGCGCGCTCGGCGCCGAGGTGGCGCGCTGGCTCGCGAAGCGTGGAGCGACGCACATCGTGCTCACGAGCCGCCGCGGGGGAGAGGCTCCGGGAGCGGCGGAGCTTTCGGCGGAGCTCGGTGCGCTCGGCGCGCGCGTGACCGTGGCTGCGTGCGACGTCGCCAATCGTGCGTCGGTGGCGAAGCTCGTCGAAGGGCTCGACGCCGCGGGGTCGCCGATCCGCGCCGTCTTCCACGCGGCCGGGGTCGTGCAGCTCTCGCCGTTCTCGTCCGTCGAGCCAGCGGATCTCGCGAGCGTCATCTCCGGCAAGGCCGCGGGCGCATGGCACCTGCACGAGCTCCTCTCACACAGGCCGCTCGATGCCTTCGTCGTGTTCTCCTCGATCGCCGGTGTATGGGGGAGCGCGCATCAGGCCGTGTACGCCGCGGCGAACGCATTCCTCGACGCCTTGATGGAGCACCGTCGCCAGCGAGGTTTGGCCGGAACGTCCATCGCCTGGGGGATGTGGGACGGGGGCGGGATGGCGTCCGACGAGGCCGCGCGGAGCTTCATGGAACGCCGCGGAGTGCGGCCGCTCGCGCCGCCGCTCGCGCTCCTCTGCCTCGATCGGGCGCTCCGCTCGGAGGACGCAACCGTCACGGTGGCCGACATCGACTGGCCGGTGTTCGCGCCGCTCCTCGCCGCCGCGCGTACGCGCGCATGGCTCGACGATCTGCCCGACGCGCGCGCAGCACTCGCGACGGAGCCTGCGCGCGGGGACGCGAGCGACGAGTCGTCAGCTCTCTGCGCGGCGCTCCGTCCGCTGCCCACGGATGAGCGCGTCGAGCATCTGGTCCGCCTGGTGCTCGCCGAGACGGCGGCCGTCCTCGGTCACGCCGACGCGGAGGGCCTCGATGCGCGCGCCGGCTTCATGGACCTCGGCGTCGACTCGCTCATGGCCGTCGAGCTGCGACGCAGGCTCAGGCTGGTCACGGGCCTTCCGCTTCCCGTCACGTTGACGTTCGATCATCCGTCTCCCCGTCACGTCGCCGTCTTTCTGCTGGATGGTCTCGCCGCGTTGCTCGGACGAACGACCCCGGTCACCGTGGATGCGACCGCAGAGACGGCCTCGACCGCCAGCGACGAGCCCATTGCGGTCGTCGGGATCGGGCTCCGCCTGCCGGGCGGCGGCGTGGACCTCTCGACGTTTTTCCGCTTCCTCGCCGCGGGGAACGACGCCGTCGTGGAGATCCCCGCCGATCGCTGGGACGTCACGGCGTTTTACGATCCAAACCCGGAGCAGAGCGGGAAGAGCTACGTCCGGGAGGCCGCGCTGCTCGACCGGGTCGACCAGTTCGATGCCTCGTTCTTCGGGATCAGCCCGCGCGAGGCGAAGAACATCGACCCGCAGCACCGGCTCCTGCTCGAAGCCTCGTGGCAGGCGCTCGAGGACGCGGGGCGGAGGCCAGGCGATCTGAAGGACTCGAAGACCGGCGTCTTCGTCGGCATCGGAGCCGGCGATTACGGTCTGCTCCAGGCAGGCGCTTCCGACGCGGAGGCCTACACCGTCCTCGGGACGCATGCGAGCTTCGCCGCCGGCCGCGTCGCGTTCACCCTCGGCTTGCAGGGGCCCGCGTTGTCGGTGGACACCGCGTGCTCGTCCTCCCTCGTCGCGCTCCACCTCGCCTGCCGAGCGCTGCGGAATGGTGAATGCGACACCGCGCTCGCGGCCGGCGTGCAGGTGATCGCCGCGCCCGAGCCGTTCGTTCTTCTCTCCCGTACACGCGCGCTCGCGCCCGACGGCCGCTCGAAGACGTTCTCTGCGGCCGCGGATGGTTATGGCCGCGGCGAGGGCGTCGTCGTCCTCGCGCTCGAGCGCCTCGCGGACGCGCGACGGCACGGGAGGAACATCCTCGCCGTTCTTCGCGGCAGCGCGGTCAATCATGACGGCGCGAGCAGCGGCATCACGGCGCCGAACGGGACCTCGCAGCAGAAAGTGCTGCGGGCCGCGCTGGACGACGCTCGCCTCGCACCCACGGACGTCGACGTCGTGGAATGCCACGGCACCGGTACGTCGCTCGGCGATCCCATCGAGGTCCAGGCGCTCTCCGCCGTCTATGGAGCTGGTCGCCCCAAGGTGGCGCCGCTCCTCCTTGGCGCCGTCAAGACGAACGTCGGCCACCTCGAGTCCGCCGCGGGCATCACGGGCGTCGTGAAAATGATCGCCGCGCTTCGATACGGTGCGCTGCCGCCCACGCTCCACACGACGCCGCGAAACCCCCATATCGACTGGGAATCTCTCCCGGTCCGCGTCGTGGATACCATCACGCCCTGGCCGCGGCGCGCCGATGGGCGTCCCCGCAGGGCCGCCGTCTCTGCGTTCGGCCTCAGCGGCACCAACGCGCACGTCATCCTGGAGGAGTATCCGGCCGAGGAGCTCCCGGTCGCGCCCGCGTCCCCGAAGGCACCGCAGCCGCTTCCCTTCCTGCTCTCGGGCAAGACCCCAGGGGCGCTCCTGGAGCAGGCCGCGCGGCTCCGCGAGCACGTCGAGGCCCATCCGGAGCTCGCGCTCGCCGACGTCGCCCATTCTCTCGCGAACAGCCGCACCCATTTCGAGCACCGCGCTGTGATCGTGGCGGACCAGCCGAGCGCCCTCGTCGAGTCGCTCGGAGCCCTCGCGCGCGCCGAGCGCCCGGCGGGCGTGATGTTCGGGGAGCATCGAAAGCCACGCAAGCTCGTGTTCCTCTTCACGGGCCAGGGCAGCCAGCACCCCCGCATGGGCAAGCAGCTCGCCGAGGTGCATCCCGTTTTCCGAGACGCGCTCGAAGCCTGCTGCGCGCATTTCGATACCTCGCTCGACCGTCCGCTCCTCGACGTGATGTTCGCCCCCGAAGGCTCCGCCGACGCGGCGCTGCTCGATCAAACCCTCTATACGCAGCCGGCCCTCTTCGCCATCGAGGTCGCCCTCCACGCGCTCGTCACCTCCTGGGGCCTCCGACCCGACGTCCTTTTTGGTCACTCCATCGGCGAGATCGTCGCGGCGCACGTCGCGTCCGTCATGACGCTCGGAGACGCCTGCACCCTCGTCGCCGCCCGCGCCAGGCTCATGCAAGAGCTCCCTCCCGGCGGCGCGATGGTCTCCTTGCAGGCCTCCGAGGCCGAGGTCCTCCCGTGGATCGCGGAGCATCCGGGGCGCGTCGACATCGCTTCGCTCAATGGTCCCCTCGCCACCGTCGTCGCGGGCGACGAAGACGCGGTGCTCGCCGTCGCTGCAAAGGTGACCGCCCTGGGACGCAAGGCCACGCGCCTCGCCGTCTCCCACGCGTTCCACTCCCCGAGGATTGCCCCCATGCTCGACGCGTTCCGGCGCGTCGTGGAGGGGATCCGCCTCGCGCCGCCGAACCTCCCCATCATCTCCGACGTCACGGGCAAACGAGCCACCGAGGAGGAGCTCACGAGCCCCGAATACTGGGTTCGTCACGTGCGCCATGCCGTCCGATGGCTCGACGGCATGCGAACCCTCGAGGCCGAGGGCGTCTCGAGTTTCCTCGAGCTCGGCCCGCGCGGCGTCCTGTGTGGGCTCGGTCCGGATTGCCTGTCCGACGGCGCTGGCGTGCGGGCCACGTTCGTCCCGGCGCTCCGCAAGGACAACGCCGAGACACGTTCGCTCGTCGCTGCGCTCGCCGGCCTCTTCGCCCACGGCCACGCCGTCGACTGGGAGGCGTTTTTCGCGCCAATCTCACGGCGACGCGTCACCCTCCCGACGTATGCGTTTCAGCGCGAGCGCCACTGGATCGACAGGCCCCGGGGCGGGCTCACGAGCCTCGGATCGGCCGCGGGCCGATATCCTCTCTCGGGCACTCGCGTCGACCTCCCCGACGGCTCCGTCCTCCATACCGTCGACGTCGGGCCGGGCGTGCAGCCGTACCTGGCCGATCACGTCGTGTATGGCCGCATCGTCATCGCCGGCGCGTTTTACCTGACCATCCTGCTGGCCATCGCGGAGGCCCACTATCCCGACCAGGCCATCGAGCTGCGACAGGTCCATTTCGCGAGGGTCCTCGCCTTCGCACACGCGAGCGAGCACGCGACGCTGCACGTCCAGCTCACGCGTCTCGGCGGAGGCGCTCCGGGCTTCTCGGTCGTCGTGTGCACCCGAAAGGACGACGAATGGACGACGCACGTCACCGCCGTCCTCGCCCCCGTCGCCCCGAGCGCCGTGTCGCCGCGCGCGAACCTGTCGCCGCCGCCCGCCGACGCCACACCCGACGAGGTCTCCCGGCTCGACACGATGCTCCGCGCGGCCGGCGTCGAGTTCGGCGCGCGATGGTGGTGGCTCCAAAAGCTCCACACCACGCGCGACCGGGTCGGCCTCGGCCGGTTCGAGGCCCCCGACGGCATCCCGAGCGACGACGCGCCCCTGCCCGGAGGCCTCGTCGACAATGGGTTCGCGTTCGCGCAATGGATCGGGACACGTAGCGCGGGAGAAGTCGCCCAGGGGCGGAGCGTCACGCGGTTGCCTTTCGCCGTCGATCGGTTCGTCTGGTACGGACGCCGCGTCGTGCCGGCGTGGGTCGAGCACGCGATCCTCACCGAAAACCCCGTCGAGGCGGAGGTTTGTCGCGCGGATCTCACGTTCTGGGACGCCGAAGGCAAGCCCGTCGCCCACATCGACGGCTTCACGAATCGCCGCGCGCCAGAAGAGCGTCTCCTCGCCGGAGCGACGAACCGAGACCTCTTCGTCGTCTCCTGGGTCGAGCCCCCGACTCCGGCGCAGCCGCCGCGCCAGGCTCCGGCCTCGATCGCGCTGCTCGGCGAGGCCTGCATTGCAGAACAGGCGCGGCTATCGCGCGCGTTCGATCACGTCTCGCGTTACGCCGACCTCGATTCGCTCGGCGCTGCCCTCGACCAGGGAGGCGACGTACCGAGGGTCCTCCTGCTCTGCGCCGAGACCCGGCCAGACGCGGGCGGCGACGTCGCCGGCGAGGCCCACGCCGCGACCCACCGCGCCGTCGCGTGGCTCCAAACGATCCTCGCCGACGCGCGCCTCTCGACGCACGCGCTCGTGATCCTGACGAAACGCGCCGTCGCCACGCGGCCCGACGAGGACGTGCTCGACCTCGCGCATGCCCCGCTCTGGGGGCTCGTCAGGACCGCGCGGATCGAGCACCCCGATCGCGAGCTCGTGGTCGTCGACATCGATGAGAGCGAGCCGTCCCTGCTCGCCTTGCCAGCCGCGCTCTCCACCGGCGAGGTCGAGTTCGTCCTGCGCGATGGCACGGTACGGGTCCCGCGCCTCGCCCGCGCGAGCGTCCCGCGCGACCTCGAGTCCATCACCTTCCCGCCCGGCGGCACGGTGCTGGTGACCGGCGGCACGGGCGCGCTCGGGGCCGAGGTCGCCCGTCATCTCGTGGAAAAACGCGGCGTCGACCGCCTCCTGCTCGTATCGCAACGAGGCCCGGAGGCCGCGGGCGCCGATGCGCTGCTCGAGGCCCTTCGCGCCGCCGGCGCCGTCGTCACGATCGTCGCTTGCGACGTCTCCGATCGTGACGCATTGAAGGCGCTCCTCGACGGAATGCCGGACGAGCATCCTCTCACCGCGGTCATCCATACCGCCGGGGTGCTCGACGACGGCGTGCTTCTCTCCCTGACGCCGGAGCGCACGAGCCGCGTCCTGCGCCCGAAGGTCGACGCCGCTCTCGCCCTGCACGAGCTGACGCTCGGGCTCGATCTCTCCGCGTTCGTCGTCTTCTCGTCGCTCACCGGGCTCCTCGGGAATGCCGGGCAAGCGAGTTATGCAGCGGCGAACGCCTTCCTCGACGCGCTCGCCGCGCGACGGCGGGCCTCCGGGCGAAAGGCCGTCTCCCTCGCATATGGACCGTGGGCGGAGGGCGGCATGGCGGCTCGGCTCTCCGTGGCCGATCGCGAGCGCATGCGAAAGCGGGGCTTCTCGCTTCTCTCCAGGGAAGAGGGGCTCGCCCTGTTCGACGCGGCCCTCGACTGGGACGCGCCTCTCGTCGTCGGCGCGCACATCGAGGTCTCCACGAGCGGCGCGCAAGCCGACGCGGTTCCGGAGATGTTGAAGGGCCTCGTGCGCACGGCTCCGCGTCGTCATGCCGCGTCCGAGACCTCGGCAGCCCCCACGGCGATCAAGCAGCGCCTCGTTTCGTTGCCGGAGCCGGAGCGCGAGCGCGTCCTCGTCGAGCTCGTGCGGAAGGAGGCGGCGGCTGTCCTCGGCGCGAAGAGCCAGGCTGTCGATCCGGAGCGCCCGCTTCAAGACCTCGGGCTCGACTCGCTGATGGCCATCGAGCTCCGCAATCGCCTCGGCGCGGAGACGGGGCTTCGCCTGCCGGCCACGCTGCTCTTCGATCACCCGACGCCCACGGCCCTCGCGAAGCTGCTCCGCTCGGAGATCCTGGGCGAAGAAGAGGCCGTCGCCCCCGTCGTCGCGCCGTCCACCGCGGGGACGACGATTGAAAACGAGCCCATTGCGATCATCGGGATCGGCTGTCGTTATCCGGGCGGCGTCGAGAGCCCGGAGGACCTCTGGCGGCTCGTGCGCGAGGGCGTGGACGCCATCGGCCCGTTCCCGTCCGACCGAGGCTGGGACGTCGACGCGGTCTACGACCCGGATCCCGAAGCGAGGGGCAAGATCTACGTGCGGGAGGGCGGCTTCCTCACGCGACCGGATCTCTTCGATCCCGGGTTCTTCGGGTTGAGCCCGCGCGAGGCCATTTACCTGGACCCGCAACAGCGGCTTTTTCTCGAGACGAGCCAGGAGGCGATCGAGCGTGCCGGGATCGACCCCACCGCGCTGAACGAGAGCCCGACGGGCGTCTTCGTGGGCGTTTGCTACAACGATTACGAGCTCATCGTGCCAGGCCCGCGCGAGGCCGAGGACGCGTATCCGGCGATGGGCACGTCGACGGCGATCGCCTCGGGGCGGATCGCGTACACGTTCGGCCTGCAAGGGCCCACGGTGACGGTCGATACGGCGTGCAGCTCGTCCCTCGTGGCGATCCATCTCGCCTGTCAGGCGCTGCGAAATGGCGAATGCTCCCTCGCCCTCGCGGGCGGCGCGACGGTGTTCGCCACGCCCGAGCCGCTGCTCGTGTTCGCTCGCATGAAGGCGTTGTCTCCGGACGGGCGGTGCCGCGCGTTCTCGGCCGACGCGAATGGCGCGGGGTGGGGGGAGGGCGCGGGCATGTTGCTCCTCGAGCGGCTCTCGGACGCGCTCCGGAACAACCATCCCATCCTCGCGCTCGTCCGCGGTTCCGCATTGAATCAAGACGGACGCAGCCAGGGCCTCACGGCTCCCAATGGCCCTTCCCAGCGCCGCGTCATCCGTCAGGCGCTCGCGGCCGCGAAGCTCTCGCCCGGGGACATCGACGCCATCGAGGCCCACGGGACGGGTACGCCCCTCGGCGATCCCATCGAGGCCGAGGCGCTGCTTGGCGTCTATGGGCGGAGCCATTCGAGCGAAGCGCCCCTCTGGCTCGGCACGCTGAAGTCGAACATCGGCCATACCCAGGCCGCCGCGGGCGTGGGTGGGGTCATCAAGATGATCCTCGCCTTGCAGCACGAACTCCTGCCGAGGACGTTGCACACTGATCCTCCCTCGCAGCACATCGATTGGTCCTCGGGAGCTTTGCGCGTCCTCGCCGATGCAGTTTCCTGGACACGGAATGGTCGGCCTCGCCGCGCGGGTGTGTCCTCCTTCGGCGTGAGCGGCACGAATGCGCACGTGATCATCGAAGAGGCGCCGTTCGGCTACGAGACCGCGCCTCTTCCGGCCACGGCGCCGTCACGCTCGTTCCTCCTGCCCCTCTCGGGCAAGACGGAGCGGGCGCTGCGTACGCAGGCGGAGAGGCTCGCCGGCCACCTCGCGTCGCATCCCGAGCTGGACCTCGCGGACGTGGCATTTTCGCTCGCGACGACCCGCGCCCACCTCGAACACCGCGCGGTGATCGTGGCGACAGAGCGCGAGAGCGCGCGAGAAGCGCTCGCCGCGCTCGCCACCGGACGGCCCGACCGCCGGATCGTGCAAGGGCGCGTGAGGGGCTCGGGCAGGGTCGTATTCGTGTTCCCGGGGCAAGGATCGCAATGGGCCGGGATGGCGGTGCCGCTCCTCGATGCGTCCGACGTCTTCCGCGCGTCCATCGAGGCGTGCGAGCGTGCCCTCGCCCCGCATGTCGATTGGTCGCTCGAGCAGGTCCTGCGCGGCGAGGCTGGGGCGCCATCGATGGATCGGATGGATGTCCTCCAGCCCGTCCTGTTCGCCGTGATGGTATCCCTCGCCGCCTTGTGGCGCTCGCTCGGCATCGAGCCGGACGCCGTCATCGGGCATAGCCAGGGCGAGATCGCGGCGGCGTACGTCGCTGGAGGGCTCTCGCTCGAGGACGCCGCGCGGGTTGCGGCGCTCCGCAGCCGCGCGCTCCTGAAGGTGGCGGGGCGCGGGGCCATGGCATCCGTGGAGCTCTCCGCGAGCGCGCTCGGCGGGCGGCTCGCTCGTCATGGCGAGCTCGTCGAGGTGGCCGCCATCAATGGGCCGTCCTCGACGGTGGTCTCCGGTGAGACGGCGGCCATCGACGCACTGCTCGCCGAGCTCACGAATGACGGCGTCTTTGCTCGCAAGGTGCGCGTTGATTTCGCGTCTCACTGCGCTCAGATGGATTCGCTCCGCGAGGAGCTGCTCGATGCACTCGCGCCCGTGTCGTCTCGGCGACCGATCATCCCCTTCCAATCGACGGTGGACCTGGGCGCGCCTCCAGAGGGCCTCTTCGACGCGGCCTACTGGTTCCGAAATCTGCGCTCCACGGTGCGGTTCGCCGAGGCCACGCGGTGCCTGCTCGAGACGGGACATCGGGTCTTCATCGAGGTGAGCCCCCATCCCGTCCTCAACCTGGCCTTGCAGGCGAGCCTCGATGCCGCCGAGGAGGTCGGGGTCGTGATCGGCACGTTGCAACGCGAGGAGGGAGGCTTCGACCGCGTGCTCTCGGCCTTCGCGGAGCTCCACGCGCAGGGCGTCCTCGTGAACTGGGCCCGCGTTCTGCCGCCGGCACGCAAAGTCCCGCTGCCCACGTACGCATTCCAGCGCGAACGATACTGGTCGAGCGCGCGCGCGGCTCGCGGCGAGGCGGGCGGGCCGGCGGCGGCGGCGAAGCCCATCGATCGAGAGTTCTGGGCTGCCGTCGAGAGGGCGGACGTCGAAACGCTCGCGGGATCGCTCGGCCTCGTCGGTGATTCGCAGCGCGCCTCGCTCGCCGCTGTCTTGCCCGCGCTCTCGTCGTTCCACGAGAAGAGCCGCGAACGGGAGGCCCTCGACACCTGCCGGTACAGGATCGCGTGGAGGCCGTGGACTCCCGCGTCGAACGCTCGCCTTCAGGGGCGATGGCTGCTCGTCGTCCCGCCCGGCGTCGAAATGGCTCCCCTGGAGGTCGCCGTCGAGCGGGCTCTCGTCGACGGCGGCGCCGAGGTCATCGTCGTACGGCTCACCGACGACGCGATGGATGTCGCATCCCTCGCCACGACGCTTTCGAACGCCATGGGGCAGGGCGCTTCACCGGGCGGCGTCGTGGCGCTCGTGCCGTACGAGGGCGCGCCGCGTGAGGCAGCGCCGGCGCTTCCGCGCTGCGCGGCGTCGGCGTTCACGCTCCTCCGGGCGTTCGTCGAAGCGAACCTCGGGGCTCGGCTCTGGCTCGTGACGAGCGGCGCGGTGAGCACCGGGCCGAACGATCCGCTGAAGGCGCCCGAGCAAGCGCTCGTCTGGGGGCTCGGGCGGGCCGTCTCGATGGAGCACCCCTCGCGCTGGGGTGGCCAGATCGATGTGGCGGGGGGGCTCGACGGGAGCGCCCTCGCGCGGCTCGTGTCCATGCTCGGCCATGGCGGCGACGAGGATCAGTTCGCCCTTCGTTCGGACGGAATCCGGGTTCGTCGCTTGGTCCGCGCGCCGCTCGGGAATGTGGCTGCGACGCGTGCATTCGAGCCGTCCGGCGCTGTGCTCGTGACGGGAGGCACGGGCGCGCTGGGAAGCGAGCTCTCGCGGTGGCTCGTCGAGCGCGGCGCCCGTCATCTCGTGCTCACGAGCCGACGCGGCGGCGACGCTCCAGGGGCTGCGTCGCTCGCTGCGGAGCTCGAAGGGCTCGGCGCGCGTGTGACCATGGCCGCCTGCGACGTGCAGGATCGGAGCGCGCTCTCCGCGCTCGTCGAGCGCCTCGAATCCGAGGGCACGCCGATCCGCTCCGTTTTCCACGCGGCCGGCGTCTCGCATCAGCGGCCGCTCGTCGAGACGAACCTCGACACCTTCGCGGACGTGGTGTCCGGCAAGGCGATCGGGGCGCTCCGGGTGCACGAGGTCTTCGCGGGGAGGCCGCTCGACGTCTTCGTCATGTTCGCCTCCATCGCCGGCGTCTGGGGCAGCGCCAATCAGGGCGGTTACGCGGCGGCGAACGCGTTCCTCGACGCCTTGGCCGAGCATCGGCGAGGGCTCGGGCTCGCGGGGACATCCATTGCGTGGGGCCTCTGGGAGGGCGGCGGCATGGGCTCGGACGAGGCCGCGCAGGATCGGCTGCGCCGCCTGGGGATCGGCGCCCTGCCGATCGGTCGGGCGCTCGAGGCGATGCTCAAGGCCATCGAGCACGACGAGGTCAACGTCACGGTGGCGGACGTGAGCTGGGCGCGGTTTGTCCCGTCGTTCACCGCGGCGCGCCCGCGGCCTCTGCTCGCCGAGCTCCCCGAAGCGCAGACGGCCCTCGAAGCGCCCGTGGAAGACCGGCGGGAGGCGGGCGCCGAGGCCGAGCTCCTTGCCGAGCTCCGGCCGCTCACCGAACGAGAGCGGATCGAGCGTCTCGTCGCGCTGGTGCTCGAGGTGACGGGATCCGTTCTCGGGCACGCGGACGGCGGCGCGATCGACGCGCGCGCGGGCTTCACGAACCTCGGCCTCGATTCGCTCATGGCCCTCGAGCTGCGCCGCCGGCTCGAACGCGCGACGGGGGTCAAGCTCCCGGCGACGCTCGCGTTCGATCACCCGACTCCCCATCGGGCGGCGACGTTCCTCGCGCAGGCGCTCCAGCCAGCGTTGCACGAGGAAGGGAAGGAGGGGTCGAGTGTCATCGCGAGCGACGTGAGCGACCAGGAGATTCGACGGCTCCTCGGCCGCGTGTCGATTCCGATGTTGCGAAAGAAAGGCATCCTCGACGCGCTCTTGTCGCTGGCCGAGCCGGGCCCTGCCGACGAGGCGCCGAAGGTCGCGGTCACGGACCTCGATGCATTCGACGACGACGCGCTGATCGCCGCGGCGAGCTCCATCCTGGAAGAGAAGTAGTAGGGTCACATGGAGAGCCAGGAAGACCAGAAAAACAAGCTCCGGGAGACGCTGCTCCGATCGCTCCGAGAGGTGGAGCGCCTGCGCGGCGCCATCACGAAGCTCGAAGCTGCGTCGCGCGAGCCGCTCGCCGTCGTGGGGCTCGGGCTGCGTTTGCCTTCTGGGATCGTTGATCTCGACGGGCTCTGGCGATTCCTGAGCGAGGGCGGCGACGCGGTCTCGCCCGTCCCGCGGGATCGCTGGGACGCCGATGCCTTCTACGACCCGGATCCCGAAGCCGACGGCAAGAGTTACGTGCGCCACGCGGCGTTCATGGAGGGCGTCGACCTCTTCGACGCGGCCCTCTTCGGGATCAGCCCGCGCGAGGCCAGGACCATCGATCCGCGGCATCGGCTGCTGCTCGAGGCGACGTGGAGCGCGCTGGAGGACGCGGGGCTCGTCCCCTCCGAGCTCCGGGAGACGCGGACGGGCGTCTTCGTCGGGATCGGCCCGGGTGAATACGACCGGCTGCCGAACGAGGGCCCGGAGGCCGGTGCGCACGTGCTCACGGGGACCCAGCCCGCGTTCGCGGCCGGGCGCATTGCCTTCACGCTCGGCCTGCAAGGCCCGGCGCTCTCCGTCGACACGGCGTGCTCGTCGTCGCTCGTCGCATTGCACCTCGCCTGCCAGGCGCTGAGGCGGCGGGAATGCAACGTCGCGATCGCGGCCGGCGCGCAGGTGATGGTGGGGGCCGACGCATTCGTCCTCCTGTCGCGCACACGCGCGCTCGCGCCCGATGGGCGTTCGAAGACGTTTTCGGCCGCAGCCGATGGGTACGGGCGCGGCGAGGGGGTTGTCGTCCTCGTGCTCGAACGTCTGGAGGAGGCGCTTTCGCAGGGCAGGACGGTGCTCGCCGTCATCCGCGGCAGCGCCGTGAACCACGACGGCGAGAGCAGCGGCATCACGGCCCCCAATGGCACCTCGCAGCAAAAGGTGCTGCGCGCCGCGCTCGAGGACGCCGCGCTCGCACCGACGGACGTGGACGTCGTCGAATGCCACGGCACGGGCACGTCGCTCGGGGATCCGATCGAGGTGCACGCGCTCTCCGCCGTATATGCCCCGGAAAGGAGCGCGGAGAGGCCGCTCCTGCTCGGCGCGATCAAGACCCAGATCGGTCACCTGGAAGCGGCCTCGGGTCTCGCCGGCGTCGCGAAGGTGATCGCGTCGCTGCGGCACGGCGCGCTCCCGCCGACGCTCCACACGACCCCGCGGAATCCTCATATCGACTGGGCCAGCCTCCCGGTCCGCGTCGTCGATTCCCTCACCTCGTGGCCCCGGCACGAAGAGGGCCGCAAACGCCGGGCGGGGGTCTCGGCGTTCGGCCTGAGCGGGACGAATGCGCATGTCCTTCTCGAGGAGGCGCCTCCTCCCGCGGCGCCGGCCGACGCCCGGCCTTCGCCCGCGCGCGCATCGTGGCTGCCGATTCTCATCTCCGGCGACACGCCGGCGGCCCTGCGCGCGCAGGCGGCGCGACTGCGCGAGCACCTCGAACAGGGCCCGGATCTCGACCTCGTGGACGTGGCCCATTCCCTGGCGACCGGCCGAACCCATTTCGATCATCGTGCGGCGCTCCTCGTCGATGCGCGGGGCAGCCTGCTCGAATCGCTGTCGGCGGTGGCGGACGGGCGTAGCGCGCCGGCGGCGGCGATCGATCACCGGCGTCGAGGAGGAAAACTCGCGCTGCTCTTCACCGGGCAGGGAAGCCAGTACGTCGGGATGGGGAGGAAGCTTCACGAGACGTACCCCGTGTTTCGTGAAGCATTCGATACCACGTGCGCGGAGCTCGATCGGTTTCTCGATCGGCCTCTCGCCTCGCTCGTCTTCGCCGAGCGGACCCCGGAGACGTCCGCGCTCCTCGATCGAACGCAATACACCCAGCCCGCGCTCTTCGCGCTCTCGGTCTCTCTCTTCCGGCTGCTCTCGTCCTGGGGCATCGAGCCCGACGTCCTCCTCGGTCACTCGATCGGCGAGCTCGCCGCGGCCCACGTCGCCGGGGTCCTGAGCCTCGAGGATGCCTGCAGGCTCGTCGCCGCCCGCGGAAAGCTGATGGGCGAGGGGCCGGAGGGCGGCGCCATGGTCGCGGTGCAGGCGTCCGAGGACGAGATCCGCCCCCTGCTCGCCGCGTTCGAGGGCAAGGTGGACATCGCCGCGCTGAATGGCCCGACCTCCACGGTCATCGCGGGCGACGAGGAAGCGGTCCTCGCCGTGGCGGCGGAGCTCGCGACGCGCGGGCGCAAGACGACGCGTCTCTCCGTCTCCCATGCCTTCCATTCGCCGCGCATGGACGGGATCCTCGCGGCCTATCGCCGCGTGGTGGCAGGCGTCGCGCTCGGGGCTCCGCGCATACCGATCGTGTCCACCGTGACCGGCAAGCGCGCGAGCGCCGAGGAGCTCCGCGCGCCGGAGTACTGGGTGCGCCAGGTCCGGGGCGCGGTGCGTTTCCTCGACGGGATCCGCTGCCTCGAGGCCGAAGGCGTCACGCATTGCCTCGAGATCGGTCCCGAGGGCGTGCTCTCGGCCGCCGGCCCGGCTTGTTTGTCGGAGGAGAACGAAGGCAAGGTCGCGTTTTTTCCGGCGCTCCGCAGGGAGGCCTCCGACGCGCGAACGCTCCTGACGGCGCTCGCCGGCCTCCACGCGCGCGGCGTGAACGTCGATTGGAGGCGGTTCTTCGCGACGTCCGGCGGCAGGCGCGTCCCGCTCCCCACCTATGCGTTCCAGCGCGAGCGCTACTGGCTCGAGCCCGCCCGTCGCCAGCCCTCGAGCCGCGCGACACCTGCCGGTCGATACCCGCTCGCCGGGGAGCGGCTCGAGCTCCCGGACGGCTCGTTTCTCCACCGGGTCGAGCTCGGCCCGGGCATCCAGCCCTATCTCGCCGATCACGTCGTGTATGGCCGTATCGTCGTCGCGGGCGCCGTCCACGTATCGGTCCTGCTCGCTGTCGCCGCGTCGTACTGGCCCGGGCAGCCCGTCGAGCTCGGGCAGATTCAATTCTTGGCGCCGATATCGTTCGTCGACGCGGAGGATCACGTGATCCTGCACGTTCACCTCGTCCCTCGATCCGGCGACGGCGCGGGGTACTTCGCCTCCCTGGCGACGCGGAGCGGCGATTCGTGGACGACCCACGCCACGGCGACGCTCGGCCCCGCGGCGCCCTGCGCGCTCCTGCCGGTCGGGCCTGTCGAACTGCCCACCTTCGAGGCCACGGGGATGGGGCAGGCGCACGTCGACGTGCTCCGTTCCATCCAGATCGAATGGGGCCCTCGGTGGTGCTGGCTCCACGGCGTCCTGCGGCGCCGTGCGCGGACCACGCTCGGGCGATTCGCGCCCCCCGAGGGTGCCGCCGGATTCGATGCTCCCGTGCCGGGCGCGCTCATCGACAATGCTTTCGGACTCGAGCTGTGGAGCGGCGATACCGGCGCCGGAGGCGACGACGTCCCTCGTTTGCCCGAGGGCAGCGACGTCCCCCGATTGCCGTTCGCCGTCGAGCGGCTCGTGTGGTCCGGAAAGCCCATCCAGGCCGCCTTCGCGGAGCATTCCTTGCGCGAGGGCGAGGATCCCCGGGGCGATACGAGCCGGTCGGATCTCGCATTCTGGGACGCCGAGGGCCAACCCATCGCGCAGATCGAGGGTTTCACCACCCGCCGCGCGCCCGCGGAGCGGTTCCTCGGCTCCCCGGCGAGCGCCGCCCTCTTCGCGGTGAAGTGGGTCGAGCCTGCTCCGAGCGCTTCACGGAGCCCGCTCGCCGTGGGGCTCCTCGGGAACGACGGCGGCGGCATCGCGGCGACGCTCGAGCGGGCCGGCGTGCGCGTGGATTATCATCCAGACGTCGACGCGTTGCGCGCGGCGCTCGATCAGGGCCATGACGTCCCCGAGCTCTTCGTGCTCGCCGCCATGTCGAGCGGAGATCCGGTGAACGTGGCCAGCGCGGCGCACGCCGCGACCGAGCGGGCGCTCGCCTGGCTCGAGGCGTATCTTGGCGACGGCCGGCTCTCGAGTCGTCGCCTCGTCGTGCTCACGCGACGCGCCATTGCGACGCAGACGGGCGAGGACGTCGAGGACCTCGCCCATGCGCCGATCTGGGGGCTCGTCCGCGCGGCGCAGGCGGAGCTCCCCGAGCGAGCGATGTTCCTGGTCGATGTCGACGACGACGCCGCGTCCCTTGCGGCGCTTCCCGCCGCATTGACGAGCAACGAACCCCAGCTCGTGTTGCGGAACGGGGCGGGGCGCGTGCCCCGGCTGGCGAAGCTTTCGGCGACGGACAAACCCCAGGTCACTCCCTTCGATAGTAATGGGACCGTGCTCGTCACCGGCGGCACGGGCGCGCTCGGCGTGCATCTCGCGCGTCACCTCGTGGCGCAGCACGGTGTGCGTCATCTCTTGCTCGTCTCGCGGCAGGGCGGCGACGCGCCCTCCGCGTCGGCGCTCCTCTCCGAGCTCCGGGAGGCGGGCGCGGACGTCCGGCTCGCCGCGTGCGACGTCGCCGATCGCGTCGCGCTCGGCGCGTTGCTCCGGACGATCTCGCCCGAACACCCCCTCACCGCAGTGATCCATGCGGCGGGCACGGTCGAGGACGGGGTCCTCTCGACCCTCGACTCGGAGCGCGTGCGCCGTGTGCTCCGACCCAAGGTCGATGGCGCGTGGGCCCTCCACGAACTGACCCAGCATTGCAAGCTCTCCGCATTCGTCATGTTCTCGTCGCTGAGCGGCGTCCTGGGCAATGCGGGGCAAGCCAATTATTCGGCGGCCAATACATTCCTCGACGCGCTCATCAGCCGACGACGGGCGCGGGGGCAAACGGGCGCGTCGCTCGCGTGGGGGCCGTGGGCGGACGGCGGCATGGCGGCGCATCTGCCGGAAGCGCTTCGATCGCGGCTCTCCCACCACGGGCTCTTCCCCCTGTCGGCAGGGCAGGGAACTGCGCTCTTCGACGCGGCGCTTGGGGTCGACGAGGCCGTCGTGGTGCCCATGCGGGTCGACGCCGCGGCCTTCGACCGCAGCGGAGAGGGCATGCCCGTGATGCTCCAAGGGCTCGGCCGCGCTCGGTCCTCACGCGCCGCGGCCGAAAGCGCGTCCGCCGCGCTTCCCCTGCTGCAGCGTTTGTCGTCGCTGCCAGAAGCCGAGCGGGCCCACGCGCTCCTGGATCTGGTCCGCGAGGAGGCGGCGGCCGTCCTCGGGGGCAAGCCCGAGGCGCTCGAAGCGGACCGGCCGCTCTCGGAGCTCGGGCTCGATTCGCTGCTGGCCATCGAGCTGCGCAATCGCCTGGGGAAGAGGACGGCCTTGCGCCTACCGGCGACGCTCCTCTTCGATCACCCGACGCCGATCGCGCTCACCCGATACCTCGAAGCCCAGATCCCTTCGCGCGTGGGCGTGGCGCGGGCGACGTCGCCCGTGCAGCCGGCCCCCACCGCGACCGACGAATCGGACGCCATCGCGATCGTGGCCATGAGCTGCCGATTCCCGGGCGGTGTGGAGTCGCCCGAGGAGCTCTGGGCGTTGCTCGAAACCGGTACGGACGCGATCGGCGGCTTCCCCACGGATCGCGGCTGGGATCTCGATTCGCTTTACGATCCGGACCCCGACGCGCGCGGCAAGACCTACGTGCGCGAGGGGGGATTCTTGCGCGGAGCCGCGGACTTCGACGCGGAGTTCTTCGGCATCACGCCGCGCGAGGCGCTGGCCATCGACCCGCAGCAACGGCTGCTCCTCGAGACGACCTGGGAGGCGTTCGAGCAGGCCGAGATCGAGCCCGCGTCCCTCCAGGGGAGCGCGACGGGCGTCTTCGTCGGCGTGATGTACAGCGATTATGGCGCGCGCCTCCCCGAGGCGCCTGCCGCGCTCGAAGGATACGTGGCGATCGGGAGCGCGCCGAGCATCGCTTCCGGCCGTATCGCCTACACGTTCGGCCTGGAGGGCCCGGCCGTCACGGTCGACACGGCGTGCAGCTCGTCGCTCGTCGCAGTTCACCTCGCGTGCCAGGCCTTGCGCAACCGCGAATGCGATTTGGCGCTCGCGGGGGGCGTCACGGTGATGGCCACACCCGCGAGCTTCATCGAGTTCGCCCGGCAGCGTGGGCTCGCGAGGGACGGGCGCTGCAAATCGTTTTCGGCGAGGGCGGACGGCGCGGCCTGGTCGGAGGGCGCGGGCCTTCTTTTGCTCGAACGCCTCGCGGATGCGCGTCGCAAAGGTCGACGGATCCTCGCGGTGGTACGCGGCTCGGCGCTCAACCAGGATGGCAAGAGCCAGGGGCTCACCGCGCCGAACGGACCGGCGCAGGAGCGGGTGATCAAGCAGGCGCTCGCGAGCGCAGGGCTCTCGTTTGCGGATGTCGATGCCGTCGAGGCGCACGGGACCGGTACGACGCTCGGCGACCCCATCGAGGCGCAGGCGCTCCTTGCCACGTACGGCTCCGGGCATACCGGAGACGCGCCCCTCTGGCTCGGCAGCATCAAATCGAATCTGGGACACACGCAGGCGGCGGCGGGTGTGGCGGGCATCATGAAGATGGTCCTCGGGATGCAGCGCGGCCTCTTGCCGAAGACGCTCCACGTGGACGAACCATCGCCGCACGTGGACTGGTCGACGGGCGCGATTCGATTGTTGCGCGACGCCGCGGCATGGGAACGCAGAAGGGGCCCCAGGCGCGCGGGAATCTCGTCGTTCGGCATCAGCGGGACGAACGCCCACGTGATCCTCGAAGAGGCGCCCGATCCCTCGCCCGGCGCCGCGTCGACCGCGTCGTCGATGCTCTCCTGGCTTCCGTTCGTCGTGTCCGGCAAGACGCCCGACGCCTTGCGGAGGCAGGCGGAGCGGCTCCAGGGGTACGTCCTGTCAAACCCATCGCTCCAGGGGCTCGACGTGTCGTCGTCGCTCCTGACCAACCGAACGCAATTCGAATATCGGGCATCGGTGATCGCGAAGGACACGGGCGCGCTCGTGGAGGGGCTCTCGTCCGTCGCGCGCGGCGAGCACGGCCCAGGCGTCGTGGTCGATCGGCAGCGACGAACCGGCAAGCTCGCGTTCCTGTTCACGGGGCAGGGCAGCCAGCACGCGCGGATGGGCAAGGAGCTTCACGAAACCTACCCCGTCTTCCGGGAGGCGTTCGAGCAGGCGTGCGCGGGCTTCGAGCGGCACCTCGAATCGCGGCTCGTCGATGTCGTGTTCGCGCCCGAGGGGAGCGTGGGTGAGGCCTCGCTAGGGAATACGCGATATGCGCAGCCGGCGTTGTTTGCCCTGGAATACGCGCTCGCAAAGCTCGTCGAGTCGTTCGGCGTCCGGTCGGACTTGCTCTGCGGTCACTCCATCGGCGAGCTCGTGGCCGCGCACATCAGCGGCGTCATGAGCCTCGAGGATGCCTGCACCGTCGTCGCGGCGCGGGGCCGGCTCATGGGAGAGCTGCCGGAGGGCGGCGCCATGGTGGCGGTCGAGGCGAGCGAGGCGGACGTGGCCGCGCTACTCCGAGAGCACGGACCGAGGATCGACATTGCGGCGATCAATGGGCCGGAGTCGACCGTCATCTCCGGCGACGAGGAGGCCGTGCTCGCCGTCGCCGAGCGCATTCGGGCAAGAGGCCGCAAGGCCACGAGGCTCGTCGTATCCCACGCGTTCCACTCCCCTCGCATGGACGGCATGCTGGAGGCGTTCCGTCACGTGCTCGCGGGCGTGAAGCTCGCCCCTCCACGGATTCCCATCATCTCGACCGTGACTGGCAAACGGGTGACGAGCGAGGAGCTCTGCACGGCGGAGTACTGGGTTCGTCAGGTGCGACGCGCCGTCCGGTGGCGCGACGGCATGCAGAGCCTCGCGGCGGAGGGCGTGGAGACGTTCCTCGAGCTCGGGCCCCAGGGCGTGTTGACGAGCCTTGGGCCCGCTTGTCTCGCCGGGGACGACCGAAACGAGCACGCGTTCCTGCCGGCCCTCCGCAAGAACGCCTCCGAGGTGGAGACGATCGTGACCGCGCTCGCGCGGCTCCACGCGCGCGGTGTGCCCGTCGACTGGCCCCCGTTTTTCGCGCCGCTCGGCGGGCGCCGCGTCCCGCTGCCGACCTATGGGTTCTCGCGCCAGCGATACTGGCTCGACGCCCCGCAGCGCTCGCGCGTCGACATGGCGTCCGCCGGCCTCGTCGAGGCAACGCACCCGCTCCTGCGAGCGTCCGTCTCCGTCGCCGCGACGGACGATCACGTGTTCACCGGCAGGCTTTCGCTGTCCGCGCACCCCTGGCTCGCCCGGCACGTCGTCTTCGGCACGAACCTCCTACCGGGCGCCGCGCTCGTCGAGCTCGCGTTGTTCGCCGCGCAGCATGTGGGGCTCGCGAAGGTCGAGACGCTGACGATCGAGGCTCCGATGGGAATTCCTGACGCCGGGGCGGTTCATATCCAGCTCGTGGTGGGCGCGCAGGGAGAGTCGGGGACGCGCGCCCTCACGGTCCATTCGAGGCCCGAGGGCGCGCCGGCAAATGCCCCGTGGACCCTCCATGCCACGGGCGTCCTCGCGCCGGGCGAAGCGAAGGCGCCGCCGGGCCTGCATGAATGGCCTCCCCCGGGAGCGGGGCCGATCGACATCGGAGGCCTGTACGAACGGCTCGCCGACGCGGGGCTCGGCTACCGTGGTGAGTTCCGAGGGCTCCGCGCGGCGTTCCGGCGCGGCTCGGAGCTCTTCGCCGAGGTGGAGTTGCCGGAAGGGAGCGGCGAGGAAGGCGGGTCGTTCGGGGTGCATCCGGCGCTCCTCGACGCGGCCCTGCACGTCGCGACGCTGGAGACAGCTTTCGATGCAGACAGGATCCCGCTCCCCTTCTCCTGGGTGGGCGTTTCCCTGCACGCGACCGGGGCCACGCGATTGCGTGTGCGTCTCGCGCCCCGCGAGGGGAGCGATGCGGCGTCGATCGACCTCGCCGACGAGCGTGGTGAGCCCGTCGCCACCATCGAGAGCCTGCATACGCGGCCGGCTTCCGCGGCGCAGATCCGCGACGCTGTCGCGCTGGATCGGTCCTCGCTTTACCGCGTGCAGTGGAGGTCGCTCGACGCACCGGAGGCGCGAGCTTCGTCGGGGCTGCTGATCATTCTCGGGACGGCCGAGCCCGGCCTCGAGCCCGTGCTGCGCGAGGCGGGATGGCGTGTGGAGACGCACGCCGACATGGGCGCACTCCAGGCAGCCATCGACGGAGGAGCCCCGGTCCCCGACGTTCTCGTCGTGGCGCCGCGACCCGAACGCGGGACGAGCGGCGATCTGGCCGCGCGTATCCAGGGCGCCGTGCACCGGATCGTCACGCTCGCGCAGGCATGGCTCGGCGATGCGCGGTGCTCGGCCACGAGGCTCGTGATGATCACCCAGCGGGCCGTTTCGACGCGATCGGACGAGGGCGCCGTCGATCTCCTGCATGCCCCGATCGTCGGCCTCTTGCGCTCGCTCCAGGCCGAGGTCCCGGAGCGCCGCGTGAGCGTCGTCGACCTCGACGGAGAGGCCGCATCCTTGAAGGCGCTGCCGCTCGCGCTCGTGAGCGACGAAGGGCAGATCGCGATCCGTGGCGGCAGCGCCATCGTCCCCCGCCTCGCGCGTGTCCCCGCTGCGAACGCGCCGACGACGTTCGCCCTGGATCCCGACAAGACCGTGCTCATCACGGGGGGCACGGGCGCGCTCGGCGCCCACGTCGCCCGGCACCTCGTCGCCCGATACGGCGCGCGCCATCTGCTGCTCGTCTCACGAAGGGGCGGCGCGGCGCCGGGCGCGGAGGTGCTCGCGAACGAGCTACGCGCCGCGGGGGCGACGGTCTCCTTCGCCGCGTGCGACGTGGGGGATCGCGAGGCGCTCGAAGGCGTCCTCGCCACCATCCCCGCGGCGTCCCCTCTGACCGCTGTTTTTCACGCGGCGGGCGTCGTCGACGACGCGTCTTTCCCGGCGATCGACGCTGCGCGGATCGACCGTGTCTTCAGGCCCAAGGTGGACGCAGCGCTCGCGTTGCACGCGTTGACGCTCGGGAGGGAACTCTCCACGTTCGTCCTGTTCTCGTCGCTCGCTGGGGTGCTGGGCAACGCTGGGCAGGCGAGTTATGCGGCGGCGAACGCGCTGCTCGACGCGCTCGCGAGCCACAGGCAGGCCGAGGGGCAGAGAGCCCTCTCGCTCGCGTGGGGCCCCTGGGCGGAGGACGGCATGGCGGCTCGTCTTTCGGATGTGGATCGGGCCCGGCTCGCGCGTCACGGCCTGCTCTCGTTCTCGGCCCGCGAGGGGCTCGCCGTGCTCGACGCAGCGCTCTCCGGTGCGGACGCGTGTGTCGCCCCCGTTCGGCTCGACCTCGGCGCCCTCGCGAGCTGGCCCGAGGCTGTGCCGGCCATGCTCCGAGGCCTCGTCCGCGTCGCACCCCGGCGCGCACCCGAGGCCACGCGCGCTTCGGCCGACCTCTTGAAAGAGCGGCTCTCGTCCCTCTCCGAGGCCGAGCAAACCCGCGCGCTCCTCGAGCTCGTCCGCAAGGAGGTCTCCACGGTCATGGGACGAAAGGCCTCCGCGATCGAGCCCGATCGCCCGCTGCAAGAGCTGGGGCTCGATTCGCTGATGGCCCTCGACCTGCGCAATCGCCTCGGCGCCGCCACCGCGTTGCGCCTGCCGGCGACCTTGCTCTTCGATCAACCGACGCCAGCCGCCATTGCGCGATGGCTCCGCGGCGAGATCGTCCCGGCGAAACGAGCCCCTGCGTCGCTCGGCGCGGCGCTCGACGCGCTGGAGGCTTTGATCGCCGGTATCCCGGCCGGGGACGACGCCACTTGGGGGAGCGTCGATCGTAGGCTCAGGGCACTTCTCTCCAAGGGGCGCGCCCTCGACGGGGGTGCGTCCGCGGTCGAGGTGCCGAGGGACCTCGAAGCGGTCTCGAACGACGAGCTCTTCGGCATTCTCGACCGCGAGTTCGAAGACATGGGGTTTGGTCGATGAGCGAGGAGCAGAAGCTTCGGGTCTATCTCGAGCGGCTGACCACGGCCTTCCGGCAGACGCGCGAGCGCCTTGCGGAGGTCGAGGATCGGTGGCACGAGCCGATCGCGATCGTCGGGATGAGCTGCCGTTACCCGGGCGGCGTGTCCTCGCCCGAGGAGCTTTGGGATCTCGTCGACGCGGGCAAGGACGCGATCGGCGGCTTCCCGGAGAACCGCGGGTGGGACCTCGAGTCGCTCTTCGATCAGGACCCGGACGCGCGCGGCAAGAGTTACGTGCGCGAGGGCGGCTTCTTGTACGACGCGGATCGGTTCGACGCCGAGGTCTTCGGCGTGAGCCCCCGCGAGGCCGCGGCGATAGATCCGCAGCAACGCTTGCTGCTCGAAGCTTCGTGGGAGGCGATCGAGCGCGCGCGTATCGATCCGGCCTCGCTCCAGGGCAGCCCCACGGGCGTCTTCGTGGGCATCATGTACAGCGATTATGGCGCGGCCCTGATGCGCTCGGGCGACGAGCTCGAAGGGCACGTCGGCCTCGGCAGCGCGCCCAGCGTCGCCTCCGGCCGCGTGGCGTACGCGCTCGGCCTCGAGGGCCCGGCGATCACGATCGACACCGCGTGCAGCTCGTCGCTGGCCGCGCTCCACCTGGCTTGCCAGGCGCTCCGGGCGGGGGAGTGCACGCTGGCCCTCGCCGGGGGCGTCACCGTGATGGCGACGCCGATGAGCTTCATCGAGTTCAGCCGGCAGCGCGGCCTCGCCAAAGACGGCCGTTGCAAGGCCTTCTCGGCGAACGCGGACGGGGTCGGGTGGGCGGAGGGTGCGGGGCTCCTCTTGCTCGAACGGCTGTCGGACGCGCGTCGCCATGGGCGCAACATCCTCGGGCTCGTGCGCGGGTCGGCGCTGAACCAGGACGGCAAGAGCCAGGGGCTCACCGCGCCGAACGGGCCCGCGCAGGAGCGGGTGATCAAGCAGGCGCTCGCGACCGCGAGGCTCTCGGCCGACGACGTCGACGCGGTCGAGGCGCACGGCACGGGGACGGCGCTCGGCGATCCGATCGAGGCTCGAGCGCTTCTTTCGACGTACGGCGCCGGCCGCTCGGCGGAGCACCCACTCTGGCTTGGGGGCATCAAGTCGAACATCGGGCACACGCAGGCCGCGGCGGGGGTCGCCGGCGTCATCAAGATGGTCCTCGCGATGCAGCACGGGCGCTTGCCGAGGACGCTGCACGTGGAGGCGCCGTCGCCGTACGTGGACTGGTCCGAGGGCCGGATCCGGCTGCTCCAGGAGGCCGTCCCGTGGCCGTCGCGGAGCCGTCCCCGGCGCGCGGGTGTGTCGTCGTTCGGGATCAGCGGCACGAACGCACACGTGATCCTGGAGGCAGCGCCGGGCGAGGAGCCACACGCGGCACAGACGT
This sequence comes from Polyangium sp. 15x6, assembly GCF_029960785.1. Taxonomy (GTDB): domain Bacteria; phylum Myxococcota_A; class Polyangia; order Polyangiales; family Polyangiaceae; genus Polyangium. Next base: position 29,978 of record NZ_JASBQE010000014.1, on the reverse strand, counting down.
CGACCGCCGCGGCGCCGCGATGGCTCCCCTTCGTTTTGTCCGGAAAAACGCCGGCGGCGCTCCACGCGCAAGCCACGCGGCTCCACCAGCACCTCGCCGCGCGCCCGGACGCGGAGCTCGTGGACGTGGCGTGCGCGCTCGCGACGACACGAAAACATTTCGAGCACCGGACCGTCCTCGTCGCCGCGCACCACGGCGAGCTGCTCGACGCGCTCGCGGCGCTCGGGAAGGGCGAACGCGCGGCGCTTTCGGCGGCCGACCAGCGTCATCGGGCGGGCAAGCTCGCGGCGCTTTTCACGGGGCAGGGCAGCCAGCTCCCGCAGCGGGGACGGGAGCTCTACGAGACGTACACCGTTTTTCGCGACGCCCTCGACGCTTCGCTCTCTTGCTTCGACGCGCTGCTCGATCGATCCCTTCGGGGCGTGCTCTTCGCGAGCGAGGACGCCCCCGAGGCGAGCCTCGTCCACGAGACGCGATACACCCAGCCGGCGCTGTTTGCCCTGGAGGTGGCGCTCTACCGGCTGTTCGAGTCGTTCGGGGTCACGCCCGACGTCCTCGCGGGTCATTCGATCGGCGAGATCGTCGCGGCGCACATCGCCGGCGTCCTGTCGCTCGAAGACGCTTGCAAGGTCGTGGCCGCGCGGGGACGGCTGATGCAAGAGCTGCCTCCCGGTGGAGCGATGGTCTCCTTGCAGGCGACCGAGGAGGAGGCGAGCGCCTGGCTCGCCCGTCACGCGGGGCGCGCGGAGATCGCGGCCATCAACGGCCGCGAGGCCACCGTCATCGCGGGCGACGAGGACGCCGTGCTCGCCGTCGCCGACGAGGCGCGGCGGCTCGGGCGCAAGACGGCGCGGCTTTCGGTCTCGCACGCGTTCCACTCGCCGCGCATGGACGGGATGCTGGACGCCTTCCGGCGCGTCGTATCGTCCGTCTCCCTGCATTCGCCCCGGATCCCCATCGTATCGAACACGACGGGCAAGCTCGCGACGGCGGAAGAGCTCTGCTCGGCGGAATACTGGGTTCGTCACGTGCGGCGCGCGGTGCGGTGGCAAGATTGCGTGCGGATCCTCGCGGCGGACGGCGTCGGCACGTATCTGGAGCTTGGTCCGCAAGGGGTGCTGAGCGGCCTCGGTCCGCTCTGCCTGACCGAGGAAGAGGGGCGCGACGCGGCCTTCATCCCGGCGCTGCGCAAGAGCCTCCCCGAGGAGCAAGCCGTCGCGCTCGCGCTCGGCGCGCTCCATGCGCGCGGCGTTGCCGTCGACTGGAAGGCCTTTTTTACGGCGCTCGGCGCGCGAAGCGCCGCCGTGCCCACGTACGCGTTCCAGCGCGAGCGCTTCTGGATCGACGCCCCTCGACCCGCAGCAGAGCACCGCGCGGAAGGCGCGCTCCGTTATCGGGTCGCCTGGAAGCCCATCGATATCCACGAGACCCGCTCCATCGACGGCACGTGGCTGCTCGTCCACGGCAGCGGGCAAACGGACCTCGGAGCCGCGACGGAGGCGGCGCTCACGGAGGGGGGCGCGCACGTCGCCTCCGTCCTCCTGGTCGAGCACGAGGACGCACGAGAACGTATCGCATCGACGCTCCGCGAAGCCCTCGCGGACGTCGCCTCGCCGCGGGGAATCGTCTTGCTCCTCGACGAAGACGCGCCGTCGCCGAGTGGCGGGGGCGCGTACATCCGTGGGGCGGCGCGGACGCTCGCCTTGCTTCAGGCGCTCGGCGACGTCGGCCTCGGCGCGCCGCTCTGGGTCGTGACGAGCGGCGCCGTGAGCATCGGCCCGTCCGATCCTTTGCTGCGCCTGCATCTCTCGCTTTGCTGGGGCCTCGGGCGCGTGGCGGCGCTCGAGCATTCCGAGCGCTGGGGTGGGCTCATCGACGTTTCGGGGCCTCTCGACGAACGAGCGCGAGCGCATTTGCGCGCGGCTTTGGGCGGGCTCGGCGCGGAGGACCAGCTCGCGGTGCGGCAAAGCGGCCTGTACGTGCGCCGCCTCGCGCGCGCCCCCGAGCCGACGACCGCGGCGCGTGGGCCCTTCCAGCCGAAGGGGACGATCCTGATCACCGGGGGCACGGGCGCGCTCGGCGGCGCCGTCGCTCGGTGGCTGGCCAGCAAGGGAGCCGAGCACCTCGTGCTCGTCAGCCGTCGTGGGCGCGAGGCGCCCGGGGCGGAGGCGCTCGAATCCGCGCTCGTCGCGCTCGGCGCCCGTGTGACCCTCGCCGCCTGCGACACGGCCGACCGCGATGCGGTGCGCGCGCTGATCGAGGGGCTCGACGCAGCGGGGCAGCCCATTCGCGCCGTGTTTCATGCCGCGGGCGTCGTTCATCAGACGGCGCTCGACGCCATGAGCGCCGCGGAGCTTGCCGAGGTGCTCACGAGCAAGGCGGCCGGGGCCTTGCACCTCTCCGAGCTCCTGTCCGCGGCGCCCCTCGATGCGTTCATCGCCTTCTCCTCCATCGCCGGCGTGTGGGGGAGTGGGAACCAGGGGGCATATGCGGGGGCAAACGCGTTCCTCGACGCGCTGATCGAGCAGCGGCGCGCCCGTGGTTTGTCTGGAACGTCCATTGCCTGGGGACCCTGGGCGGGGAGCGGCATGGCGGGGGCTACCGTCGAGCAGGAGCGCCTTCGCAGCCGTGGGCTGCGTGGGCTCGCGCCGCCCGTCGCGATTGCGGCCCTCGAGCAGGTGCTCTCCGGGGAGGAGGCGACCGTCACCGTCGCCGACGTCGACTGGTCTCGCCTTCTTCCCGCTTTCTCCGCGGTACGCGCGCAGCCGTTCTTCGACGACCTGGTCGAGGCGCGGGCGGCCCTCGACGCCCCGACGCCCGGGAGCCACGAGCTCGGCCTTCTTCCGGAGCTCCGCCCGCTCCCCGAGCCCGAGCGGCTCCGGCGCCTCGTCCGGCTCTCGGTCGTCGAGACCGCGCGGGTCCTCGGTCACACGGACACATCACGGATCGACGAACATGCGGGCTTCATGGAGATCGGCCTGGACTCGCTCCTCGCGGTCGAGCTCCGCCAGGCGCTTCAGCGCGCGACCGGCCTCGCCCTGCCGGCGACGCTGGCGTTCGACCATCCAACCCCCGCGCGCGTCGCGCGGTTCTTGCTCGATCGCCTTGCCCCAGCGCTCGGACGATCGAGCGACGCGACCGCGGATCGACCGCGCACGCACGCGGCCAGGGCGGAGCTCGACGAGCCCTTGGCCATCGTCGGCATCGGAATGCAGCTCCCGGGCGGGGGCGACGACCTCGCGAGTTTCTTTCGGTTTCTGTCCTCCGGCGGGGATGCCATCGGGCCGATCCCCGTAGACCGCTGGGACGCAGAGGCACATTACGACCCGGATCCGGCCGCCGCGGGCAAGAGTTACGTCCGGGAGGGAGCGTTCCTCGATCGTGTGGACCTGTTCGACCCCGCGTTCTTCGGGATCAGCCCGCGCGAGGCGAAGAACATCGACCCGCAGCACCGGCTCTTGCTCCACGCGGCGTGGCAGGCGCTGGAGGACGCCGGCATCGATCCGCACGGGCTCGAGGATTCGAAGACCGGCGTCTTCATCGGCATCGGGCCGAGCGATTACGACCTCGTGCGTAGCTCGGAGCAATCGGCCGACGCGCACGTCGTCACCGGGACACACATGTCCTTCGCCGCCGGCCGGATCGCGTTCACGCTCGGGCTGCAGGGCCCGGCTTTGTCGCTGGATACGGCCTGTTCGTCGTCCCTGGTGGCGCTCCACCTCGCTTGTCAATCCTTGCGCCGAAGAGAGTGCGATCTCGCGCTCGTGGGCGGCGTGCAGGTGATGGCCGCGCCCGACGCGTTCGTGCTCCTGTCTCGCACGCGGGCGATCGCCGCGGATGGACGCTCGAAGACGTTCTCGGCGCGAGCGGACGGTTATGGCCGCGGCGAGGGCGTGGTCGTGCTGGCGCTCGAGCGCCTCGGCGATGCTCGGGCGGCGGGACGCACGATCCTCGCGGTGGTGCGCGGCAGCGCCGTGAACCACGATGGGGCGAGCAGCGGGATCACGGCGCCGAACGGGACCTCGCAGCAGAAGGTGTTGCGGGCGGCTCTCGACGATGCCCGCGTCGACCCCACCGACGTCGACGTCGTCGAATGCCATGGCACGGGCACGTCGCTCGGGGATCCGATCGAGGTGCAGGCCCTCTCCGCGGTGTATGGCCAGGGCAGGGGGCCGGAGCGCCCGATCCTCGTCGGCGCGGTCAAGACGAACATCGGCCACCTCGAATCGGCCGCGGGTCTGGCGAGCGTGGCGAAGATCCTCGCCTCCTTGCGGCACGAAGCGCTGCCGCCCACCCTGCACACGAACCCGCGCAACCCGCACATCGAATGGGACGCTCTCCCGGTCCGCGTGGTCGACACGCTCGTACCCTGGCCGCGGTCCGAGGCGGGGCACGTGCGCCGCGCCGCCGTATCGGCGTTCGGGTTGAGCGGGACGAACGCGCACGTCATTCTCGAGGAGGCGCCTGCCGAGGAGCCCCGCGTCTCCGCGGCGCCCCGTGCCGCGGAGACGCGGTGGCTGCCCTTCGTCGTGTCCGGAAAAACGACGGACGCGCTTCGTGCGCAGGCGAAGCAGCTCTCCACGCGCCTCGAAGAAGAACCCGAAGTCGGGCTCGTGGACGTCGCTTTCTCGCTGGCCACGAGCAGGGCCCACCTCGACAGGCGGGCGGCCGTCGTCGCGGAGGATCGAGCCGGCCTGCGGGGCGCGCTGGCCGCGATGGCGCGGGGGGAAAACCCGCCGGGTGTCACGCTCGGAGAGGGGCGCGCGCGGGCCGAGCTCGCGATGCTCTTCACGGGGCAGGGCAGCCAGCACCCGCGAATGGGGCGCGAGCTCTACGAAACGTACCCCGTCTTTCGTGAGGCCCTCGACGCTGCGTGCGCGCACTTCGACAAACTCCTCGATCGCCCGCTGCGCGATGTCCTGTTCGCTCAGGAGGGCACGCCCGAGGCCAGCCTGCTCGATCGGACGACCTACACACAGCCGGCCCTGTTCGCGCTGGAAGTCGCGCTGTATCGGCTCGTCGCGTCCTTCGGCGTCACGCCGGACGTGCTCATGGGTCATTCGATCGGCGAGCTCGTCGCGGCCCATGTCGCGGGCGTCTTCACGCTCGAGGATGCCTGCACCGTCGTCGCGGCCAGGGCCAGGCTCATGGGCGAGCTGCCCGAAGGCGGCGCGATGGTCGCCTTGCAGGCGAGCGAGGAAGAGGCGCGCGGCTGGCTCGCGTCGCAGGCGGGTCGTGTGGACATCGCGGCGCTGAACGGTCCGGAGGCCACCGTCGTCGCCGGGGACGAGGATGCGGTCCTCGCCGTGGCCGAACATGCACGCACGCACGGGCGCAGGGCGACGCGGCTTGCGGTCTCGCATGCGTTCCACTCGCCGCGCATGGAGGGGATGCTGGACGCCTTCCGGCGCGTCGTGGAGGGCGTGCGGCGCGATCAGCCTCGCATCCCGATCGTCTCGAACCTCACGGGCAAACGCGCGACCGCCGAGGAGATCCAGTCCACGGAGTACTGGGTCCGGCACGTGCGGAGCGCCGTCCGCTGGCACGACGGCATGCGTTGCCTCGCCGAGGGCGGGGTCCGGGCGTACCTCGAGCTCGGCCCCCGGGGAACGCTGAGCGCGCTCGGACCGGCGTGCCTGTCCGGGGACGGCGGCGCGGCGTTTTTCCCCGTGCTGCGCAAGGAGACCCCCGAGGTAGCGGCGGTCGTGGCGGCGCTCGGAGGTCTCCATGCGAATGGCGTCGCGGTCGATTGGCGCGCGTTTTTCGCGCCGTTCGGCCCGCGACGCGTGGCGCTGCCGACGTACGCCTTCCAGATGGAGCGCTGCTGGCTGGATGGCGCCAAGCCCCGCGGCGATGGCGCCACGGCCACGAGCGCCACGTCGGCGGCCGAGGCAGGCCTCTGGGCGGCGGTCGAGCGCGAGGATCTGCCCACCCTCACGGCCATGCTCGACGTCGCAGACGAGCCCCATCGCGCGGCACTCGGCGCGGCGATGCCGGTGCTCGCGAGGTGGCGGAAGGCGCAGCAGGAGCAATCGAGCCTCGCGGCGCTTCGTTATCGCGTCGTCTGGCGGCCGCTCGAGCACCATGACGCGCGCCCCGCGGACGGGCCGTGGCTGGTCGTGGTCGATGCCGCCGGCGTCGGGAGCGCGCTGCATACCGCGATACGCGCCGCACTCGTGGAGACGGGCGCGCGCGTCGTCTCCCTCGGTTTGTCGAGGACCGACGAGGGTCGAGGTCGAATCGGCGCGCAGCTCCGCGAGGCCCTGACGGACGCGCGATCTCCGCGAGGGGTCGTCTTGCTTCTCGCCGAGGAGGAGGGTTCGCCGGAGGGCGAGCCTGTCCTCCTGCGAGGCGCGACGCGGATGCTCGGCTTGTTGCAGGCCCTCGGGGACGCCGGCGTCGAGGCGCCGCTCTGGGTGGTGACGAGCGGCTCGGTGAGCATCGGTCGGTCGGATCCGCTGCGGCGTCCGATGCCATCACTCGTGTGGGGTCTCGGGCGCGTCGCGGCGCTGGAGCATCCGGAGCGCTGGGGTGGGCTCATCGACGTGCCGTTCGCGCTCGACGACCGGGGACGGCAGCGCCTTGGGCTGGCGCTCTCCGGCATCGGCGCGGAGACCGAGCTCGCGGTGCGCGCGACGGGCATTTACGTGCGTCGGCTCGCGCGCGTGGAGGAGGAGGATGGGGCCGCCGCCCGCCGCGCCTTCGTGCCCGAGGGGACGATCCTGATCACCGGAGGCACGGGCGCGCTCGGCGCCGAGGTCGCACGCTGGCTGGCGGGGAAGGGCGCCACGCACCTGGTGTTGACGAGCCGTCGAGGAAGCCAAACGCCGGGGGCGCTGGAGCTCGAGGCGGAGCTCACGGCGTTCGGCGCGCGGGTGACGATCCTTTCGTGCGACACGTCCGATCGAGCCGCCGTCGCGGCGCTCTGCGAGCGTCTTCGAACCACGGCACCTCCCCTCAGAGCGGTCTTCCACGCCGCGGGCGTCCTCGAGCAGAAGCCGCTCATGCAGACGAGCGCAGAGGATCTTGCGGAGGTGGTCTCGGGCAAGGCGGCGGGCGCGTGGCATCTCCACGAGGCGCTCTCGGGAACGCCGCTCGATGCTTTCGTGCTGTTCTCCTCGATCGCCGGGGTGTGGGGGAGCGGGAACCAGGGCGCTTACGGGGCCGCGAACGCTTTCCTCGACGCGCTCGTCGAACACCGCCGCGGCCAGGGCCTCCCCGGCCTGTCCGTGGCGTGGGGCCCGTGGGCCGGGAGTGGCATGGCCTCCGAGCCGGGCGCCGCGGAGTTCCTGCGCCGCCGTGGGCTCCGCGCGATGGCGCCTGCGAGGGCCCTCTCGGCCCTGGAGCGCGTGCTGGTGGGGGAGGACATCGCCGCCATCGTGGCGGACGTCGACTGGGCCCTGTTTGCCCCGTCGTTCGCCGCGGCGAGGGCGCGCCCGCTCCTCGGCGATCTTCCAGAAGCGCGCGCGGCTCTCGAAGGCGCCCGGACGGACCGGCGGCCGGACGGCTCGCCGTCCGCGTTTGCCCTCGAGCTCCGTGCGCTCGCGGAGAAGGACCGCGCGCCGCGCTTGGTGGGCCTCGTGCTCGGCGAAACGGCGGCCGTCCTGGGTCATCCCGATGCATCCCGGCTCGACGCGCGCACGGGGTTCATGGACCTCGGGCTGGATTCGCTCACGAGCGTGGAGCTACGCGGTCGACTCCAGCAAGCCACCGGCGCGCGTTTGCCGGCGACGTTGACGTTCGACCACCCATCCCCCGAAGGCGTCGCGACCTACCTGCTCGGCCTTCTCGCGCCGCCGGTCGGTTCGACCGAGCCTACGGGCAGCGGGCAGGCGGGAACGTCTGCCGAGGGCGCGCCCATTGCGATCGTCGGCATCGGGCTGCGTTTGCCCGGGGGCGTCGTGGATCTCCCGAGCTACTTCCGCTTCCTCTCGCGAGGTGCGGACGCCGTGGGGCCCGTCCCGAAGGCCCGGTGGGACATGGATGCGCTCTACGATCCCGATCCCGACGCGAAGGGCAAGAGTTACGTCCGCGAGGCGGCGTTCCTCGACCAGGTGGACCTCTTCGACGCGGCCTTCTTCGGTATCAGCCCGCGCGAAGCAAAGAACATCGATCCGCAGCATCGGCTGCTCTTGGAGGCCGCGTGGGAGGCGCTGGAGAGCGCCGGCACGGTCCCCTCCGCGTTGAAGGACTCCCAGACCGGGGTCTTCGTCGGGATCGGCCCGAGCGATTACAACGTCCTCCACGCCGCGGCCCAGGAGGGCGAGGCGTACGCGGTCCTCGGCACGCACGCCTCGTTTGCCGCGGGGCGGGTCGCGTTCACCCTCGGGCTGCAAGGGCCCGCATTGTCGCTCGACACGGCTTGCTCGTCGTCGCTCGTCGCTCTTCACCTCGCGTGCCAGTCGTTGCGGCGAGGGGAGTGTGACCTCGCGCTCGCGGGCGGCGTGCAGGTGATGGCGGCTCCCGAGGCGTTCGTCCTGCTATCGCGCACGCGCGCGCTCGCGAAGGACGGCCGGTCGAAGACGTTCTCCGCGGAGGCGGATGGATATGGCCGGGGCGAAGGCGTCGTCGTTCTCGCGCTCGAACGCCTCGACGACGCGCTCGCGCGTGGTCGCGAGATCCTCGCCATCGTCCGCGGCAGCGCCGTCAATCACGACGGCGCGAGCAGCGGCATCACCGCGCCGAACGGGACCTCGCAGCAGAAGGTGCTGCGCGCCGCGCTGGAGGACGCGCGCCTCTCGCCCGGCGAGGTCGACGTGATCGAATGCCACGGCACGGGTACCTCGCTCGGCGATCCCATCGAAGTGCAGGCGCTCGCCGCGGTGTATGGTCCGGGACGGGGGCTTGCGCGCCCGTTGCTTCTCGGGGCCGTCAAGACCAGCATGGGTCACCTGGAGGCTGCCGCTGGCCTCGCGGGCGTAGCGAAGATCATCGCCTCGTTCGGACACGATGCGCTGCCGGCCACGCTGCACACGACGCCGCGCAACCCGCACATCGACTGGGACGCCCTGCCGGTTCGTGTGGTCGACGAATCGGTTCCCTGGGCTCGATCCGACGGCGGGCACGTGCGCCGTGCGGGCGTCTCCGCCTTCGGCTTGAGCGGGACGAACGCGCACGTCATCCTGGAAGAGCCGCCCAGAGCCGACGCGCGGGCCGCGGACGCGCCTCGACCGAGTGCCCCGCAGTGGCTGCCGTTCCTCGTTTCTGGCAGGACGCCGGCCGCATTGCGCGCTCAGGCGGCGCAGCTCTTGGCGCACCTCGTAGCGAAGCCCGAGGTCGAGCTCGCCGACGTGGCCTTCTCGATGGCGACGACGCGGACGCTCCACGAATACCGCGCAGCGATCGTCGCGGAGGATCGTGCTGTCCTCCTCGACGCACTCGGCGCCGTGGGACGGGGAGAGACGCCTTCCTGCGCGACGATCGGGGGAGAGGACCGTGGGGGCAAACTCGCCTTCTTGTTCACGGGCCAAGGCAGTCAGCAGCCGGGGATGGGGCGGACGCTATACGCGACGTATTCCGTGTATCGCGACGCCCTCGACGCTGCGTGCGCCCATTTCGACGGGACGCTCGACGTTCCCCTGCGAGAGGTGCTGTTCGCCGAAGAAAACTCCGCGACCTCGCGCCTGCTCGACGCGACGATGTATGCCCAGCCCGCGCTCTTCGCCCTGGAGGTCGCGTTGTACCGGCTGTTCGAGTCCTTCGGGGTCGAGCCGGACGTGCTCTTGGGGCATTCGATCGGGGAGCTCGTGGCTGCGCACGTCGCCGGTGTCCTGTCGCTCGAAGACGCCTGTACCGTCGTCGCCGCGCGCGGCAGGCTGATGCAAGCTTTGCCTCTGGGCGGCGCGATGGTCTCCTTGCGCGCGACCGAGGAGGAGGCGAAGGCGTGGCTCGCCGGCCTCGAAGGTCGGGCCGAGATCGCCGCCCTGAATGGTCCGGAGGCCACCGTCGTCGCGGGCGACGAGGACGCCGTGCTCGCCGTCGCCGACGTGGCCCGCGCGCTCGGGCGGAAGGCGACGAAACTTCAGGTCTCGCACGCATTCCACTCACCGCGCATGGACGGGATGCTCGACGCGTTCCGCCGCGTCGTTTCGGGGGTGACGTTCCACGCGCCCTGCATTCCGATCGTCTCGAACCTCTCGGGCAAACACGCGACCGTGGAGGAGCTCTGCTCGGTGCGATACTGGGTCGAGCATGCGCGACGCGCGGTGCGCTTTCGTGATGGCATGCAGACCCTCGCGGCGGACCACGTCACCACGTACGTCGAGCTCGGCCCGAGGGGTGTGCTCAGCGGCCTCGGCCCCGCGTGCTTGCTCGACGAGCGTGACGCCGCGTTTTTCCCCGTCCTGCGCAAGGACGTCCCCGAGCCCGAGAGCCTGACGTCGGCACTCGCGGGGCTCTGCGCCCGGGGGCACCGCGTCGATTGGTCCGCGTTCTTCGCGGATGCCCGTCCGCGCCGCGTCGCGCTGCCCACGTATGCCTTCCAGCGAGAGCGGCACTGGATCGACGTCCCCCAGCGACCGGCGATGCCCGGAGGTGTGCCCGCTGGACGGTATCGCCTCGCCGGTGCCCGGATGGATCTCCCCGACGGATCCATTCTCCACACCGTCGAAATCGGGCCGGGCGTCCAGCCGTACCTCGACGGACACCTCGTCTACGATCGCATCGTCATCGCAGGCGCGTTTTATCCGTCCGTCCTCCTCGCGATCGGCGCGTCGCATTTCCCGGACCGACCCATCGAGCTCTGCGACGTCCATTTCCTCAAGGTCTTGACGTTCGCCGACGTCACCGACCACGTCACGTTGCACGTTCACCTCACGCCGCTCGAGGGCGAGGTCGGTTTCTCCGTCACGCTCTCCACCCGGAGCGACGGTGGCTGGACGACGCACGTGACCGCCCTCCTCCGCGGGCTCCACCACCACGAGGCGCCGCGTCGGGCCCCGTTCACGCCTCCGCCCGTGGGGCCGACGCCGGGGCCGCTGTCCGAGCTCGGCGTCGCGCTGCGAGCCACGCAGCTCCAATGGCGCGCGCGGTGGTGGTGGCTCGAAAAAATCGTCGCCGTGCGGAAGGCGGCGGCGCTCGGCAAGCTCGTCTCCCCCGAGGACACGGCGCTCGGCGACAGCCCCCTGCCGGGCGGCGCGCTCGACAATGCGTTCGGCCTCGGTCTCTGGAGCGGCGGCCTCGGCGGCGCGGCCTCGGACGGACCGGCAAAAGAAGACGTCCCACGATTGCCATTCTCCGTGGAACGGCTCGTCTGGTATGGTGATCAGCGGCCCGCCGCCTGGGTCGAGCACGCTCTGGGGACGGCGCCGTCCGCGTCGACGGAGATCACGCGGTCCGATCTCACGTTCTGGGACGAAGAGGGCCGCCCCGTCGCCCATGTCGATGGATTCGCCACCCGACGCGCGCCGGCGGAGCGGTTCCTCGCCGATTCCGATCGCCGAGACCTCTACGATGTGACGTGGAGCGAGCTCGGCGATGCCGCCTCGCTCCCAGGGGCTCGCACGGGCGCCGTGGCCGTGATCGGCGACGCCGCGGACGCCGTCTCTGCCCGGCTGGCGCTCGCCTTCGACAGGCTGCAATGGCACGCCGACGTCGCTTCGCTGGAGGCCTCGCTCGAACGGGGCGACGGCGCGCCCGACGTCCTCGTGCTCCCCATGACGCTCCCGGCGACGTCCGGCGACGCGGCGTCCCTCGTGCATGCAGAGACGAACCGGACGCTCGTGCTCCTCCAGAAGGCGCTCGCCGATCGGCGCCTGCAAGATTGTCGCATCGTCGTCCTCACCCGGAGCGCCATTGCAACGCGTACCGGCGAGGACGTCGCCGATCTCGTGCACGCACCCCTCTGGGGGCTCGTCCGCGTCGCACAGACGGAGCACGCCGAACGAGCTTTGCTGCTCGTCGACGTCGACGACGAGCAGCCCTCTTGGCGCGCCCTGCCCGCCGCGCTCGCCAGCGGCGAGCCGCAGGTCGCCCTTCGCGGCGGGACCCTCCGTGTGCCGCGTATCGCCCGAACGCGACCCACTTCGGACCCGCCAGCCGTGATCTTCCCGCCGGACGGCACCGTGCTCGTCAGCGGAGGTACGGGCGCGCTCGGCGGCCTCGTCGCCCGGCATCTCGTCTCTCGGTATGGGGTTCGTCACCTCGTCCTCGCCTCGCGTCGCGGCCCCGAGGCGCCTGGCGTCGACGAGCTTTGCGCCGCCTTACGTGCCGCGGGCGCGAGCGTCACGGTTGCAGCGTGTGATGTCGCCGATCGGAATGCCCTCGCCGTGCTCCTCGACAGCATCCCCGAGGAGCACCCCCTCACCGCGGTCATTCACACGGCTGGCGTGCTCGACGACGGCGTCTTTTCGTCGCTCGACCCTCGCCGCGTGAGCGAGGTGCTCTGGCCGAAGGTCGACGCCGCGCTCGCGCTCGACGAGGGCACGCGGGGCCATGATCTCGCGGCGTTTGTCCTCTTCTCGTCCCTGAGCGGCCTCCTCGGCAACGCAGGGCAGGCCAGCTACGCCGCGGCCAATACGTTCCTCGACGCGCTCGCGGCGCAGCGGCGGGCGCGGGGGCGACATGCCCTCTCGCTCGCCTGGGGGCCGTGGGCGGACGGCGGCATGGCCGCGGGCATGACCGACGCCGATCGCGCGCGTCTTTCGCGGCATGGCCTTTCGCTCCTCTCGGCCGATGAGGGATGCGCCCTCTTCGACGCGGCCCTCGGCCGTGGCGAACCGCTGCTCGTCCCGGTGCGCCTCGACATCGGGGTGGCAGGCGGCGCCCGCGCCGAGGCGATCCCTGCCGTCCTGCGGGGCCTCGTGCGTACGGAGGCGCGCCCGCCGGCGCCGGCCGCTTCGTCGGTCTCCGCGTCGCTCCGGCAGCGCCTCGCTCCGCTCCCGGAGGCTGAACGCGAGCGTGTCCTCCTCGACCTCGTCCGCAAAGAGGCAGGACACGTGCTCGGCAGCCCGAGCCACGCCGTCGAGCCGAATCGACCCCTCCAGGAGCTCGGAATGGATTCTCTGATGGCGGTCGAGCTGCGAAATCGCCTCGGCGCCGCGACCGGGCTGCGGCTACCGGCCACGCTCCTCTTCGATCATCCGAGCCCTGCCGCTCTCGTCCGGCTTTTGCGCGGCGAGCTCCTCGGCGACGACGCCCCCGCCGTCGCGACGCCGTCGCTCGCGGACGAAGAGGTGCGCCGCCGGGTCGCTTCGATTCCGCTCGAACGACTTCGCGAGGCAGGGCTCCTCGATGCGCTGCTGAACCTCGCCGCCGGGCCCCCGACCGAGGCCGCCGGAGCGTCCGGTCGCTCCGAGACCGAAGCGATCGACGGGATGTCGGCCGAAGAGCTGATCGAGCTGGCGCTCGGGATCGCGGCGCCTGCCATGGATGAAGGGACGAACGACGAATGAGCTCCTCCCCTGACAAACTCGTCGACGCGCTTCGTACGGCGTTGAAGGAAGTCGAGCGCCTGCGCCAGCAGAATCGAGAGCTCGCGTCGGCGGCGAACGAGCCCATCGCGATCGTCGGCATGGGCTGCCGTTTTCCCGGCGGCGTCCGGAGTCCCGAGGACCTCTGGCGGCTGCTCGCCTCGGGGACGGACGCGATCTCCGCGTTCCCGATGAACCGCGGCTGGAACGTCGAGGAACTCTACGATCCGGACCCCGACGCCCGCGGAAAGAGCTACGTGCGCGAGGGGGGGTTCGTCCACGACGCGGATCGGTTCGACGCCGCGTTTTTTGGCATTGGTCCACGCGAAGCTGCCGCAACGGATCCGCAGCAGCGGCTCCTGCTCGAGGTCTGCTGGGAGACCCTCGAACATGCCGGAATCGTCCCGGCCTCCTTGCAAGGCAGCACGACCGGCGTCTTCGTCGGCATCATGTTCCAGGATTACGGGGCGAACCTCTTGCAATCGCCCGACGCCTTCGATGGCCAGGTCGCCACGGGGACGGGCGGCAGCATTGCCTCGGGGCGGGTTTCGTACACCCTGGGCCTCCAGGGACCGGCCGTCACCGTCGATACGGCGTGCAGCTCGTCCCTCACGGCGGTTCATGTGGCCTGCCAGGCGCTTCGTAATGGCGATTGCGCGCTCGCCCTCGCAGGCGGCGTGACCATCATGGCGACGCCGACGAGCTTCACCGAGTTCAGCCGCCAGCGCGTGCTTGCGCGGGATGGCCGGTGCAAGCCGTTCTCGTCGGCGGCCGATGGCGCCGGGTGGGGTGAGGGCATCGGAATGCTCCTGCTCGAACGGCTCTCCGATGCGCGGCGCAATGGGCACCCCGTGCTCGCCATCGTGCGCGGCTCGGCGCTGAACCAGGACGGGAGGAGTCAGGGGCTCACCGCACCGAATGGTCCCGCGCAGCAGATCGTGATCCGAAAGGCGCTCGGCCATGCGGGGCTTCTTCCCGGGGACATCGACGTCGTGGAGGCGCACGGGACGGGGACCAAGCTCGGGGATCCCATCGAGGCCCAGGCGCTCCTCGCCACCTACGGTCGAGCTCATTCCCACGAGAACCCCTTGTGGCTCGGGAGCATCAAATCGAACTTCGGCCATACCCAGGCCGCTGCGGGCGTCGCGGGCCTCGTCAAGATGGTGCTTGCCATGCAACATGGTGTGCTGCCGGCGACCCTCCATGCCGCGTCGCCCTCGCCCCACGTGGATTGGTCCTCCGGCGCGATCCGCCTCCTCACGTCGCCGGTGCCGTGGCACGAAAAGGGCCGTCCCCGCCGCGCAGCCATCTCGTCGTTTGGCCTGAGCGGCACGAATGCGCACGTCATCCTCGAGGCAGCGCCCGCAGCGCGCGACGAGGCCGTGGGAGCGCCCGCTCCGCGGCCGGAGTGGCTACCGTTCCTCGTCTCGGCGAAGACCGAATCGGCACTGCGCGCCCAGGCGGACCGGCTGCGCGTGCACCTCCTCGTGCACCCGGAGATCGACCTTCCGGACCTCTCGTACGCGCTGGCCACCACGCGGACGCAATTCGAACGCCGCGCGGTGGTCGTCGCGACCGAGCGCGAAGCGCTCCTTTCGGCCCTGGAATCGCTCGCGCAAGGGAGGCATTCCCCGGAGGTCGTCACGGGCGACGCCGACGTCTCCGGGAAGGTCGCGTTCGTTTTTCCCGGTCAGGGCTCGCAGTGGGCCGAGATGGCCCGGGAGCTCCTCGCCACCTCGACCGTCTTTCGCGAGCAGATCGATGCGTGCGAGGCAGCCCTGTCACGGCACGTGGATTGGTCCTTGCGCGAGGTCCTCCGCGGGGATGCAGGCGCGCCATCCATGCAGCGGATCGACGTGGTGCAACCGGTGTTGTTCTCCATGATGGTCGCCCTCGCGGCGGTATGGCGCTCCATGGGCGTCGAGCCCGACGCGGTCATTGGCCACAGCCAGGGGGAGATTGCGGCGGCGTGTGTCGCCGGCGCGCTCTCCCTGGAGGACGCGTCCCGGGTGATCGCGCTGCGCAGCCGCGCGCTCCTGCCGCTCGCGGGGCAGGGCGCCATGGCCGCCGTGGAGCTCTCCGCCGCAGAGCTCGAGGAACGCGTGCGCCGCTTCGGGGACGAAATCGCCATCGCGGCCATCAACAGCGCGCGATCGACCGTCGTCTCCGGCAAGTCCGAGGCCCTCGACCGTTTCTTGCGCGAGCTGCGCGACGCGAATATCTTCGCGCGGCGCGTGGGCGAATCCATCGCCACGCACGGCACGCAGGTCGAGGCTCTCCGCGGCGCGCTCGTCGATCGGCTCGCGGGCATCACGCCGCGCTCGTCGACCGTGCGGTTCTATTCGACGGTCGCCGGTCGGCCCGTCGACGGCGCCGAGCTCGGCCCCGACTACTGGTACAGGAACGTACGGCAAACCGTACGCTTCGCCGACGGTGCGAGAGCGCTGCTCGAAGACGGGCATCAGTTCTTCGTGGAGATGAGCCCCGTCCCCACGCTGACGTTGACCTTGCACGCCGCCGTGGAGGAATCGGGGCGACCGGGCGCGGTCGTCGGGTCTCTCCGCAAGGGCGAGGGTGGCACGAGGCGAATGCTCCTCTCCTGGGGCGAACTCCACGCGCGGGGGCTGCCGCTGAAATACGATCGTGTATTGCCGAAGGGCCGTCGCGTCCCGCTGCCCACGTATTCGTTTCAGCAGGAACGATACTGGATTGAGCCGACGAAGAAGCGCGCGGCGGCGGGCTGGATCCGCAGCGAGCACCCCTTGCTCGGGGCGGGCCGGCTAGCCGCGGACAGCGGCGCGTGGCTCTTCGACACGACGCTCTCGCGCCACGATCCGGCCTGGTGCCGGGACCACGTCGTGCTCGACCGCACGCTGCTGCCCGCGGTCGCGCTGTTCGAGCTCATGGAGGCGGCGATCGAGGCGATAGGCGGCGCCGGGCATCCGAGCCTCACCGAAGGGCTCGTGCATACGCCGCTCGTCTTGCCGGATCGCGGCGAAGTCCGCCTGCAAGTCAGCGTCGTCCCATCGGGCATCGGCGGCGCGCGCCGGGTGCTCGTCCACAGCACGCCCGTCGGGCGCGAGGCGGAGCAGCTCTCCTGGGTCTTGCATGCAGAGGCGGCGTTCGAGCCGCCGGGGAAAGAGAAGGCGGCGCCGCCCGCATTGTGGAAGCTCCCCCCGGAGGGCGCGGTGCAAGAGCCGCTCGCCGGGTACTACGAGGCATTGCGGCGGCACGGACTCGAATATGGTCCTGGATTCCAGACGCTGCGCGCCTCGTTCACCGAGGACCGAGGTGACGACGGCGTCGTGCGATGGGTGAACGTCTCGCTCGACACTTCGTGGCACGCTGAGGCGAAGAGCCATATCATCCATCCTGCGCTGCTCGATGGTGTGCTCCACGCCCTCGGGCTCTGGCAAGGCGAGGTCCAGGACGGGCTCTACTTGCCATTCTGGATCGAGGGGATGGAGATCTGGCAAAAAGGGCACACGGCGCTCTGGGCCCGCGTCACGCGCGTCAAGGAGAATGACGAGGTGCACCGCGCGGATGTCACGCTCTACGACGAACGAGGCATTTTCGCGGGCGAGCTCCGCGGGCTTCGCCTCAAGCGGGCCGACGAAGCCTCGCTGCGTCGCGCGAGTGGGGCGGAGCGACACGACTACACCGTCACATGGCAGGAATTGCCGCGGCGCGCGGGCGGCTCGCTCGGGCGCTTCGCATGGATTTCGGACGGCGGTGCCCTCGCGACCGACGTGAAGCGTGCGCTCGAACGTCGAGGCGTGAGGGTCGAGGAGGCCAGCCTCGACGCGCTCGCCGGCTTCGATGGGATTCTCCGCGTCTGGCCTTCGTCGCCGAGCGAAGGGGATGGGCTCTTCGAGCGGACCATGGCGCTCTCCACGGAGGCGCTCACGGAGTTGCAGGCGCTCGTGTCGAACGAGCGTCGGCCCGCGCGCCTCGTCTGGGTCACGAGAGGCGCGATTGCGACGGAGAGCAGGGAAGACGTGCCTGCGCTAGGGCAATCGCCCTTGTGGGGGCTCGCCCGCAGCGCGCGCAACGAGCACCCCGAGCTCGGACTGCGTATCGTGGATATCGACCCCTCGGGCGTCGACGGCGACGCCCTCGTCGAGGTGCTCTTTCGGGAGGACGAGCCGGATGTGGCCCTCCGTCGTGGGCGCGTGCTCGTCCCCAGGCTCGTTCGAGCGGAATCGAATTCGTCGGCGCCCGGTAGCGAGCTTTCCTTCGAGGGCTCCTTCCTCGTCACCGGTGGCCTCGGGGGCCTCGGGCGATTGACGGCTCGCTGGCTCGCCGAGAAGGGGGCTTCGCACCTCGTCCTGGTCTCGCGCCGCGGCGTGGAAACCGAGGCTGCTCGGGAGGTCAAAGCGGAGCTCGAAGCGCTCGGCGCGACCGTGACCGTCGCCGCTTGCGACGTAGCAGACGAAGACGCGGCCCGCAGGCTGCTCGATGCAATGCCCGCGGCGCTGCCCCTTCGTGGCATCTTTCATTGCGCCGGCGTGCTCGACGATGGCGTCTTGCGCACGGTGACCCCCGAGCGCCTCGCCCGGGTGATGGCCCCCAAGATCGCCGGGGCATGGAATCTCTATCGGCTCGCGCAGGGCCTCGATCTCCGCTGCTTCGTGATGTTTTCGTCCGTCGCGGGGACACTCGGGGGGCCGGGGCAGAGCAACTATGCCGCAGCCAACGTCTTTCTCGACGCGCTCGCGCACCACGGTCGCGCGCGTGGTTTCCCTGCGACGTCGCTCGCGTTCGGTTACTGGGGAGCGAAGACCGGGATGACCTCCCACCTCGACAGGGCAGACGTCGAGCGGATGGCAAACCTGGGTATGGGCGCGCTGTCGATGGATCAGGGCATTCGCCTGCTCGAGACCGCGCTCGCCCGTGGTGATGTCTTCTCGGTGCCGATGGCGCTCGATCCCGTGCGGCTCCGCATGACGCTCGAACGCTCGCAGGAACCCGTCCCCGCGATCCTGCGGAGCCTCGTCCGGCCGCGCGCGAGCCATTCGGTCCAGACGTCTTCGCTCCTCCGGGAAAAACTCGAAAAGCTCCCGATGGCCGAGCGCAGGGCGGCGATCGTCGAAATGGTGCGCGAGGAGGTCGCCGACCGGCTCGGCCTTGGATCGCCCGGTGACATCCCATTGCAAAGGCCCTTCCTCGAGCTCGGGCTCAACTCCTTGATGGCCGTCGAGATCCGGCAGCGGCTCGGCGCGCGTATCGGCATCCCGCTCCCCGCCACGCTGCTCTTCGATGCGCCCACGGTCGACAAGCTGGCAACGGTGCTCGTGGATCGGATCGACGCGGCGCGGGGCGCCGCGCAATCGAGCGACGACGGACGCGCGGGGCGCGACGTGTCGACTGGCGTCGACCTGGAGACCTCCCTGTTCTCGCTCTTCGCGCAGGCGTATGCAATGGGCGAGGCCGATCGGGCGTGGGAGATCTTGGATGTCGCGTCCCGGCTCGGTATCAGCCGCAGGATCGAGCCGTCGTCGAGTGGCCGGATCGATGCCCCGAGCCCTGTGCGCCTCGGGCACGGGGGCAAACCGCCCGTCTTCGTCTGCCTCCCGTCCCTCGCGGCCCCGACGGGCCCGATCCAGTATGCTCGCTTCGCGACGCACCTCCGCGACGACCGCGATATTTGGGTCTTACCGCACCCAGGCTTCGCGCTCGGCGAACCTCTGCCGCGCACCGCTGCCTCCGTCATCGACGCGCACGTCGAGAACGTCCTTCGCTGCGTCGATGGCCACCCGTTCGTCCTGATCGCGTGTTCCTCCGGCGGATGGGTCGCGCACGCGGTCGCCAGCGAGCTCGAGCGTCGAGGCATCTCTCCTGCCGGGGTCGTTTTGCTGGATACGTACCTGATCCACGAGGTGACACCGCGATTCAAACGAGCGCTCGGTCGCGTATGGGCGGCCGGCATGGAGATCGACCCGCGCACCGCGAACGAGCTCGCGACGATGATATGGTATTTCGATCTCTTCGCGGCGTGGGCGCCTTCGCCGATCTCCGCGCCGACCCTGGTCGTGCGCGTCGCCGAGCCCTTGCCGGGGATTCTCGACGCGAAGGCGCCGCAGAGCGCCGCGGTCGAGGAGGAGTGGCGCGCCACCTGGCGGCTCCCGCATGACGTCGTGGTCGTACCTGGTGATCATGCTACGATGCTCTCGGACAATGTGAGCGATACCGCGAGGGTCATCGACCAGTGGATCGCGACGACCATGTCATTCACGAGGTCAGCATGATGAATGCAGCAGCATCGGGCCGCCAGCGGGCGGTCGTCATCGGCGCGAGCATGGGCGGGCTCTGTGCGGCGAGGGCGCTCGCGAAGCATTTCGACGAGGTCGTCGTGCTCGATCGCGACGAGATCCCCGAGACCCCCGACGATCGACGCGGCGTCCCCCAGGCGCGTCATTATCATACCATGCTCGGCCTCGGGCAGCGCACGCTCGAAGGATGGTTCCCCGGGCTCGGCGCCGCGTTGCTCGAAGACGGCGCCGTGCTCGTGAACCATGGCCGCGACGGGTATGCGTTCGTCGGCGGGGCCCCGCGCATTCGCTGCGAATCATCGTTCGACATACCCACCTGCTCGCGGGCATTGCTCGAACATCACGTCCGCCGGCGCGTCGCTTCCCTGCCGGGCGTGAGCATCCGGCCGCGGACGACGGCTGTCGGCTTGAGCAAGCGCGGCGGACGCATCGTGGGCGTGAAGGTCGAGGACGGCTCCCTCGTCGAGGCCGATCTGATCGTCGATGCCACGGGCCGCGCGTCTCGCGCCGTCCGCTGGCTGCCGGAGCTCGGCTTCGAGACGCCGGACGCCGAGGAGGTCACGGTCGACGTGGGGTATGCGAGCCGTGTGGTCCGCAGGGTGGAAGACGCTCGCCGCGATTTTCGGCTCGCGATGGTGGGTACCGATCCGCCGCAGCGCCTCGGCGTCGCATCGCCGATGGAGGGACCGCGGTGGATCGTGACGCTCGTCGGATACCACGGGGACCATCCGCCCGCCGATGAGCAGGGGTTCCTCGATTTCGCGCGCAGCCTCCCTTCGCCCGTCATTGCCGACGTGATCTCGGAGTCCGAGTCGCTCGGCGACATCGTCTTCCACCGGGTGCCGTCGAGCCAATGGCGCCGCGTGGATCGGATGAAGAACACCCCTGACGGCTTCCTGCTCTTCGGGGACTCCATTTGCAGCCTGAATCCCGTCTACGGACAGGGAATGACGTCTGCGGTCCTCCAGTCGGAGGCCCTCGCAGCGACGCTCGGGCGTGTCCCGGCGACCGACGCCGCGTTCGTTCAGGCATTTTACCGTCGCGCGGCGAAGCCCATTGCGATGTTATGGCAGATGGCCACCGGGGGCGATCTCACGCTCCCGCAGACGAAGGGGCTGAAGGGCACCTCGGGCTCGAATTTCGCCACGAAGCTCCTGGGCGCTTACATGCGACGCGTGATGGGGGCTGGGCAGGTGTCGGAGATGGTTGCCAGGACGACCCTCGAGATCACCCATCTCCTGCGTTCACCGGCCGGGCTCGTATCGCCCGGGATGGTCTGGGAAGTTCTCGCGGCCTCGCGCCGCGCCGGGTCGGCGGCCCCTCGCGATTTCACGGGGCAGACGGCATGAAAAGGACATCGCGGAGGGCGCTCGCCGAGCGTCATCCCCATCGAGGAGTGCCCCAATGTACCTGACGCGCAACATGTTGGCCGATTCTGGCGGAGAGTTCGATTGGTCGGGTTACTTTTCCCGCATGCGCGCCGAGGATTACTTGGGGCGACTGGATCCGCTCGCCGTTCTGTTGCATCTACGCGCAGAGCTTGGCGAGAGCCGCCCGCAGTTCACCTTCGTCGTCACGCGCATGCTGCGTAGCCTGCTTCGAGGAATCGATTTCCGAGGGCAGAGGGTGCTCGAGCTCGGCGCCGGCACGGGGTTCCTCACCCGGTGGCTCGTCAGCGAGTACGGCATGGAGGGCAGGCTCGTCGACAACAATACCGAGGCGCGGCGCGCGTTCGACGCCATGGACGACCACACCAAGGATAGGATAGACTACGTGATGTCGGATCTGTTCACGTACGCGTCTGCCGAGCGGCATGACGTCGTGTGCAGCTTCGGCGTCATCGAGCACTTCGCGGACAAGACGGATATCCTCCGGGCACACACGAAGCACCTGCGCGAGGGCGGAATGCTCCTCTTGCTCGTGCCTATGGATACTCCGCTTTCGCGCGTCTACTACGAGGTATATCCAGAGCTGAACCTCGGGTATCGTGAGCTCTGGACGGTGGCCGAGTTCAAGGAGATCCTCGTCGGTCAAGGCCTCGAAGTGGTCCGGGTGGAGACGAGCCGCGGCTACAGCTACGACATGATGGGCGCCGTATGCAGGCGAGCAAAGGAAGAGAAATGAGCACAGGGAAGCAAGTCCTCGTCGTCGGCGCTGGCACCATGGGCGCCGATCTCGCATTCGATCTCAGCGCGCACGGGCATTCCGTCATCCTGAAGGACATTCACGAGGACGCGCTCGTACGCTCGAAGAAGCGCATGGGGGAGCTCCTCCGGCTCGTCTTGCTCATGGACCGCGCGCGTTTCGGCGGCGCGAAGCTCGATGCCATCATGTCTCGCATTCGCTTCACGACGAGCTACGAAGGCCTCGACGACGTTCATTTCGTGGTCGAGAACGTCGTGGAAGACCTCGCGGTGAAGCGCGAGGTCTTCGCGGAGCTCGGGCGGTACTGCGGCGAAGATACTGTCTTCGGGGTCAACACGTCCTGCGTATCGATCACGACGATCGGCTCCTTCCTGCCGCGGCCGGATCGCGCGATCGGGATGCACTTCCTGAATCCTGTCCCGCTGAAGCGGCTCGTCGAGGTTATTGTGGGGCATCATACCTCTGTGGAGACCATCGATCGCGCGAAGGCGCTCCTCGATTCGCTCGGCAAGGAGGCTGTCGTGGTGCAGGACAGCCCAGGGTTCGTCACCAACCGCATCCTGATGTTGACGATCAACGAGGCGGCGTTCGTCGTGCACGATCGCATTGCAGAGCCTGCGCAGGTGGACCGGATCTTCACCGAGGGTTTCAGCCACAAGATGGGCCCCTTGGCGACGGGCGATCTCATCGGGCTCGACACCATCTTGAAGTCGCTCATCGTGCTCTACGATAGCTTCAAGGATCCGAAGTTCCGGCCCTGCCCGCTGCTCGTCCGCATGGTGGACGCGGGGCTGCTCGGCCGGAAGAGCGGCAAGGGCTTCTTCGACTACGGAAAGGTGCCGTGATGAGCAAGCACGACGAAGAGGGCATCAAATGCGTCGTCTGGGATCTGGACAACACGCTCTGGGACGGCGTCTTGGTCGAGTCGGGGCCGCTGACGCCCAAGCCGGAGATCGCGCGGATCATCCGCGCGCTGGACGAACGCGGCATTCTTCAATCCATTGCCAGCAAGAACAACTTCGACGACGCCGCCGCGAAGCTCCGGGAGCTCGGGCTGTGGGATTATTTCCTCTACCCGGAGATCCACTGGGGCGCCAAATCCGAGTCGATTGCACGCATCCAGAAGGCTCTGAACATCGGGATGAACACGATCCTGTTCGTGGACGACGATCCTTTCGAGCGTGACGAGGTCGCGAAGGCGAACCCGGACGTCAACGTCGCGCCTGCCGATTCGTACGCCACGCTGCTGGACGATCGCCGCTTGATCCCTCGGTTCATCACGGCCGATTCGGCGCGCAGGCGCCAGATGTACCGCGAGGACGAGCAACGCAAGCGCGCGGAGGAGACGTTCGACGGCCCGAAGGAGGCTTTCCTGAGCGGGCTCGGAATGCGCTTCAAGATCGCGGAGGCGGGAGGCGACGATCTCGCGCGGGCGGCGGAGCTCACCGTACGTACGCATCAGCTCAATGCGACGGGTCGGACCTACAGCTACGACGAGCTCGACGCCTTGCGTCGGTCGAATTCGCACAGGCTCTACATCTGCGAGTTGACCGACGTCTATGGCTCGTATGGCAAGATCGGCCTCTCCCTCGTGGAACGCACTGAATCTGCTTGGTTCGTCCGGCTGCTTCTCATGTCTTGCCGAGTGATGTCGCGCGGGGTGGGTACGGTCCTGCTCGGCTATCTGATGCAAGAGGCGAAGCGCGCAGGCGTCCGTCTCTTCGCGGATTTCGTCCCCACCGACCGCAATCGGGCGATGTACGTCGCGTTCAAGTTCAATGGTTTCCGGGACGTGGGCGACGGTGACGCGGGGGCACGCGTGCTCGAAGCGAACCTCGAGCAGGTCCAGGGTTTTCCGGCGTACATCGACGTGGTCACCCCGCAACCCGCGTCTGGTTGAATCGATCTTCGAGCCCCTTCGAACGAAAAGGATACATGACCATGGTAACCGTCGAGTCCATTCGTACCTTCATCCGGGAGAACATGGTGTCGAACCATCGTAACGCCGTGCTCGGCGACGACGACGACATCTTCAAGCTCGGCTTCGTGAGCTCGATGACGGCCCTCAAGCTCGTCAACTTCGTCGAGACCGAATGCGGGGTGACCGTCGACAACGACGATCTCGACGTGTCGACGTTCAGCACGGTGAACAGGATCGTGGCGTTCATCGAGCGCAAGCTCGGCACGACGCTCGCCCGATGAAGCTCCGATTGACGGCGGAGCAGGAGGCCGTGGTCGGGCGCGCGCGGGCATTCGCGAGCTCCCGGCTGCGCCCGCGCGTGGCCGAATTCGACGAGGCGGGCGTGCCACGCGAGATCGTGCTGGCGCTCGGGCGCGAAGGCCTGCTTGGCGCGCTCGTCCCAGCGGATCTCGGCGGGAGCCCGCTCGACGCGGTGACCTGGGGCCTCGTGACCGAAGAGATCGGCAAAGTCTGCTGCAATACGCGATATTTGTTGACGGTACACGCCTCGATCGTCGCGGGCACGCTCGCTCGATGGGGGAGCCGCGCGCAGAAGGCGGCATGGTTGCCCGCGCTGGCGTCGGGCGAGGTCGTCGGCGCGTTTGCCTTGAGCGAACCCGAGACCGGGAGCGACGCGGCGAACGTTCGCACGCGCTACGACGCATCGGAGGGAGGCTTCCGCATCGAGGGTCGCAAGCGATGGACGACCTTCGGCGCCATGGCGGACGTCTTCCTCGTGCTCGCGCGCCGCGGTGACGAGGCGACGGCGTTCCTCGTCGAGCGGGATCGGCCTAATGTCCACGTGAAGCCGATTCGAGACATCCTCGCGGGCCGGGGCTCGCACCTGGCGGAGATCCATTTCGACGGCGTCGACATTCCCAAGGAGAACATCGTCGGGAGCCTCGGCGCGGGTTTCCGGTACGTCTGCTCGACCGCCCTCGACATCGGCCGCTACAGCGTCGCGTGGGCGGCCGTCGGCGTGGCTCAGGGGGCGCTCGAGGCGATGTCGACGTATGCCGGACGGCGCGAGCAATTCGGTCAGCGCCTCCACGAGTTCCAGCTCGTGAAAGCAATGATCGCGGACGCGGTCACGGACGTCCACGCTGCGCGCGCGCTTTGCATGCACGCGGGCTTGCTCCGCGACAAACGGGACCCCGATGCGATGATCGAGTCGTCCATCGCGAAGCAGTTCGCGGCGCGGGTCGCGACGCGTGTGACGGCCGACGCGCTCCAGGTCCATGGCGCGTATGGGCTGTTGCACGGAGGCGTGGCGGAGATGCTCTTTCGCGAGGCGCGGGCGCTTTCGATCATCGAGGGGAGTACCCAGATCCAGCAGCTCGTGATCGGCGTTCACGGCGCGAAGGCCTACGGTGAGGGGACCCATGAAACGTGAGATCTATGAGCTAGGTGAAATCCCGGACCTCGGCGAGGTACCTCGAACCATGTACGCCCAGGTCATCCGGGAAAACAGGTTCGGCGAGCCCGCGAGCGCATACCGAATGGAGATCGTACCCGTCCCCGAGATCGGTCCGCGCGACGTGCTCGTCTACGTCATGGCTGCGGGGGTGAACTACAATGGCGTCTGGAGCGCGCTCGGCGCTCCGGTGAACGTGATCGATGCGCGTCGTCGGCGCGGCGAGCGGGAGGATTTCCACGTCGCAGGCTCCGACGCGAGCGGCATCGTCTGGGCTGTCGGGAAAGAGGTCACGACCGTATCGGTCGGTGACGAGGTCGTGCTCCACTGTGCCACCTGGGACGAGGACGATCCCCACGTCGTGGCCGGCAAAGACCCGATGATGGCCCCCTCGCAGCTCATCTGGGGGTTCGAGACGAACTGGGGAAGCTTCGCGCAGTTCACGCGCGTGCAGGCGCACCAATGCATCCCGAAGCCGCCGCACGTCTCGTGGGAGGACTCGGCGGCCTACATGCTCTCCGCCGCGACCGCCTACAGGATGCTCCATGGATGGCCGCCCAACGACGTGAAACCCGGGGATCCGGTCCTCGTCTGGGGCGCGGCCGGCGGGCTCGGCTGCATGGCGATTCAGATTGCGAAGGTGGCGGGCGCGTTGCCCGTCGCCGTGGTGAGCGGCGCTGACAAGGCCGCGTATTGCCGTTCGCTCGGCGCCGTAGGCGTCATCGATCGCAATCGATTCACGCATTTCGGCGCTCTGGGTTCGGTCGAGGACAAGGCGGCCTATGCGTCGTTCCTCAAGGGAGCCCGGGAGTTCGGAGCGGCGTTCTGGGAGGCGATCGGAAAACGGCGAAACCCTGCGATCGTGATCGAGCATCCGGGCGAGGACACGCTGCCGACGTCGATGTTCGTCTGCGATACGGGTGGCATGGTCGTCATATGCGCCGGGACGACCGGGTACCTCGGTTCGCTCGATCTGCGATACCTCTGGATGCGCCAGAAGCGGCTCCAAGGCTCCCATTTCGCAAACGACGAGCAGGCCCTCGCCGTCACGAACCTCGTGGCGGAGGGGCTGCTCTCGCCCTGCTTGTCGAGCGTGTTCGACCTCCACGAGACGGGCCACTGCCACCAGCTCATGCGCGACAACCGGCATCCCAATGGCAAGATGGCCATCCTCGTGAATGCGCGCCGCCGCGGCTGCACATCCTGGAGGAGTGCCGCGGAACGCGCGGTGCGCCCTTCTTAATGGCGGATGTCGTGCGCGTCGAGGAACCGTAGCCACCTCGCGTCGAGCGCGTCCGCCTGACCGAGAATGATGTCATGCCCTGCCGCGGGGATCATTTCGGTTTCGGCCAACGGCATCACCTCGCGCCAGCGCCGAAGGACTTTCCTCGGATCACACGTCTTCTCGTGCTCACCCATCACGAGCAGCGTGGGGACGCGGATCTTCCGGAGCTCCTCGTCGTCGACGAGCGTGGGAGGGACGTAATGCCGCGGCGTGAAGGTGTGCGATGCGAGCCATACGTCCTCGCTCCAGTCGTTCACCTCGTCATGCGCCTCCCTGCTGCTCTTCGCGAAGTCCTCGAGCAACCAGAAGTAGAGGTGGGTATGCAGGGCCTTGAGCGGAATTCTGACGAGCGCCGCGTGGCTGATCCATTGGATTGAGAAGGGCGCCAGAGTGTGCACGGGCGCGATGAGCGTCAGCGTTTGCAAGCGATCCGGGCACCGCGCCGCGTAGCGGCTCGAGAGCCACCCGCCATACGAGTGCCCCGCGAGGTGAACGCCCTTCGCGAGGTGCAGCCCTTCGAGCACGCCGTCGAGCCAGGCGCAGAGCTCGTCGATGGTGTCCGGAAATTGCGTGCACACGCTGCGACCGAAGTCGAAGATGTTGTCCGGAGCGAATACACGATACCGCTCGGAGAGCCGGGCGACGCAATGCGACCAGATGAGCGAGTTGGCGGACGCCCCGTGGACGACGACCATCGGAGAGCCACTGGAAGGCCCGCTGACCCGCACGAACGTCTGCCCGAACGGGGTATCGATCATCTCCGTCGTATAGGGCACGGGCCATCGCCGCGCGCGCTCCTCGTACCGCTCGAGATACCTCCGACAGCACTGCTCCGATCTGAACGCGGCTCTGTTCGGTGTCATGTGGCGCCTCGTAATTTCCACGATATGCTGGTGACGAAACCACTCCTCTAGCGGCGTTTGCCGCCCGAGTGGTCGGTCCAAGCAAGGCATGTGCCGCTGCGATCTTGCTGGGGGGACGCCTGCATGGCGACCGTGGAAGGTCTCCGTCGAAGTGTCGCCCGGCGATTCGTGTGCGAAATCGTTTCAGAATGCGCCTTCATTCGAGCCGCCACGGTCTTAAGGATCTCCTGACCGTTCGATGTCGTGCTGACATGAGCCGCGTGGCCACGTGGACCCGTCGTCATGCGGTTACCCGCGGCTTTGACTCGATCGATACATCCCGTCCACGACGGGCGTTGCTTGTGTATCCTGGAAGATGGTGATATCATGCGGTTTGTTCACACAGTGTGTGTGACCATCACCTCCGAGGATCCGAGGACTAGATGACGGACACGGTGCAAGAGAAGGCGGTGGACGAGTTCGCGCTCGACATGGATGGGCCGAGCTTCCTCGCTGATCCCCATCCCACGTACCGGTGGTTGCGCGAGTGTGCGCCCGCGTATGTGTGGCAACCTCGCCACGCGGTGGTCTTCAGCCGATATCGGGATGTCAAGGCAATCCTCAACGATCGGCGTTTCAGCAACAATTACCGTGCGTGGGAGTTCGCCCAGCCGGAGCAATGGCCTCCCGAGCTCGCCGATTTTCAGAAGTTACTCGACAATGGTTTGAGCCTCCTGCCCGATCACCGCCACGGTCCGGTGCGCAGGCTCGTCAGTAGCTCCTTGACGGTGCGGAGCGTCGAGCGGATGCAAAGCCGAATTCAGCGAGCCGTCGACGAGCTCCTCGACGTGACTGTCGACGGTGGTCGTCTGGACATCAGCAAATTCGCCGCCCCCCTGCCGGCTCGGGTCATCTGTGACCTGCTCGCGATACCGGCGGAAATGCGCGAGGATCTCTGCGCGTTCGGCCTGGCCGCGGCGAAAAGCGCCAACATTGCGTTGCCTCCCGATGAGCTCATCGCCTCGATCTCGCCGACGCCGCGCTGGGTGGCCATGTTGCGTCGGGTCATCGCGGAGCGTCGCGAGAACCCCCGCGAGGATGACCTCCTGAGCACGCTCATCACTGCGCGCGACGACGGCGCCAAGCTATCCGAGGAGGAACTACTTTCGCTCGTCTTCACCTTCTTCGTGGCGGGTGGAGACAGCACGAAGAACGCGATTGCGTGGGGGGTGCACACCCTTCTCCGGCACCCGGCGGCTCTCGCCGAGATCCATCGTGACGCGTCCCTCATGCGCAACGCCGCCGAGGAGACCATGCGTTTCGAGATGTTCGCGAAGTCGGGCTTCCCGAAGTACTGCACGGAGGCAATGGAGTTTGCGGGCGTGTCGCTGCGAAAGGGTCAAATGGTGCTTCCCCTCATCGCCGCTGCGCTCCGCGACGAAGACGTGTTCCCAGAGCCTGATCGGTTCGATATTCGTCGCGACCTTCGACAGACCATATCCTTCGGCTCGGGGCAGCAGACCTGCCTGGGCGCCGCGTTGGCGCGAATGCAGCTCGTGACAGCGCTCGGGACCCTGTTCAGGCGATTCCCCGAGATGAAGCCGCTCGGCGAGCCTGAATTCGAGCCGCATCCCCTGATTCGCTCGATGAAGAAGTTCGAGGTCGCGTTGCACTGAGGGACCGCGACCCGCTCGAGGCGAACACCCGCCAAGGTGTGTTGTGTTCTGCCCCCTTCGGAACGGGACAAACCTGACCGCCGTGCCACGCACGGTCGAGGACAAACCGTTCATACCCAAGCGAACCCGCAGGAACCACACGAGCCAGCTGAAGGCTGCGTTGGGCAGCCCACCTGTCCATATCGTGCCTTCCGACTCGGTCAAACCCGACCGTGTACCCATCACGAAGATGCCGCACTCCCCCATCAGGGAGCTGCCCAGGGGCCCCCCAATCGGACCACTCAACTCCGGACGGGGACCGCACTCGAGACCCTCGCAGACCGTCTCTGCGTGCGCTGGCATAAGCCGCGCTCGCGCCGGCCCCATCGCCGTGCGGCTGCATCGACCTGTAGCTCGACAGTATTGGTTGACCTACAGGTTGACAGTATCTCCTCGCCTAGCCTCGTCTTTCTCGACGACCGCGGACGTGGCAGGGCCGGCCGGCGCGTTCCCGGCGGGACCGCCCGGTTCGTCGCAAGCGATCAATACTCCGAGCAGGCCCGTACCCTCGTCGAGCCGCCTTCGGCCCGGACAATGCGGCATGCCGTTCGCTTCGCGCTATCCCCGAGCCGCGACCTCATGCGGCAGCGCGATCCTCTCTCCGCGCAACGCCGCCATGACCGCCCTACGTAGGTACGCCTTCGGGTCGATCCCGCAGAGCTCCGCGCTCTCCACGTACGAATAAAAAAGCGCAGCCACCTCGGTCCCACGCTTCGACCGTGACCCGTAGTGATTCTTGCGCCCGACCACGACGCCGCGTTCGGCTCTTTCGGTGTGGTTGTTGTGTGCGCCTTGCCAAGGCGCACATCTCCTCCGGGTGCGAAACCCGGCCGGCAAACTGTCGCTCCAGCCGGAAGCACTCGGAGCGGCTCACGAGGTAACGACATGAGCTGAAGCACTCCGAGAAAAAGCCCCTTTTGGGGGCTAGCGATCTGC